>NZ_JAVDSZ010000011.1:0-182735 GCF_031455575.1 Xanthomonas sp. 1678
GCGCATACAGGGCGCTGAGCTCGCGTGCCAGCACCGCCATCGACCAGCCGTCGCAGGCGATGTGGTGCAGGGTCAGCACCAGGACGTGGCGGTCGCCGGCGCATCGCACCAGGCAGCCGCGCAACAGCAGATCGGCGCTGAGGTCGAACGGTTGCGCCGCGCTGTGCTGCACCAGCGCGGCGATCCGCTGCTGCTGCGCCTCCGGCGCCAGCGCGCTCACGTCCTCGCGCGCCAGGCGGAACCGGCCCTGCTCCAGCACCACCTGCACCGGCCCCGCGTCGCCGTCGCCGTCGCGGATCACCGTGCGCAACACCTCGTGCCGTTGCACCAGCGCGGCAAGCGCCCGCTCCAACGCCGGCTCGTCCAAGGTGCCGTCGATCGCCATTGCGGTGGGCGAGTTGTACGCCGAGCTCGCATTCTCCAGTTCCGCGAGCAGCCATAGACGGTTCTGCGCGAAGGACAGCGGCACCGGACGGTCGTGCTGCAAGCGCGGGATCGTCGGCAGGCGCGCATCGCCGCTGGCGTCGGCGCTACGCTGCGCCAGCACCAGCGCTGCCTGTTCCTCGATGCTGGGCAGTTCGAACAGGCTCTTGAGGGTGAAGGCCACCTCGAACCGGCGCCGGATCTGGCTCGCCAGCCGCGTCGCCAGCAACGAGTGACCGCCCTTCTGGAAGAAGTTGTCGGTCACCGCGATGTCCTCGCGCTTGAGCAACGCCGTCCAGATCTCCAGCAGCGCCTGCTCCACCGCAGTGGACGGACCACGCCGCAATGCCGCAGCCCCCTGACCCCGCACCAACGCCGCCCGGTCGAGCTTGCCGCTGCGCGTCAGCGGCCACTCCCCCACCACCTCGTACCCGCTCGGCAACAGGTGCGCCGGCAGCCGCTCCGCCAGCGCCGCTTCCACCTGCCCGGCCGTGGACTCCGTCAACTCCACGTACGCCCACAGGCTGTCCTGCTCCAACTTGACCACCGCCGCCGCCACGCCCGGGCACGCCTGCAGCGCCGCCTCCACCTCGCCCAGCTCGATCCGATGCCCACGCACCTTCACCTGGTGATCGCTGCGCCCGACGAACTCCAATTCCCCCGCCGCGTTCCAGCGCACCCGGTCGCCGCTGCGGTATACCCGTTCGACACGACCCGGCAGCGGTTCCAGCGTCACGAAGCGCTCGCCACTGAGCTCGGGCCGGTTCCAGTAGCCGCGCGCCAGCGATCGCCCGCCGATGCACAGCTCGCCCACCGCCCCGCGCGGCAGCACCCGGCCCTGCCCGTCCAGCACCCAGTAGCGCCCCCCCGGCAACGGCCGCCCGATCGGCACCACCGCCTGCGCGGCATCTACCTCGTGCACGCTCGCGGTGATCGTGATCTCGGTCGGACCGTAGGAGTTGTACAGCGCGATCCCCGCACGCCCGGCGCCGAACCAGGCCTGCTGCAGCCCACGGTCCAGCACGTCGCCACCGCAGCTCACCCGCCGCAGCGCCGTGCCCGACCAGTCGTCCACCTCCAGCAACTGCCGCAGGTACGCCGGCACCACGTGCAGCCAGGTCACCCGCTGCGCACGCACATGCGCCAGCACCGCCTCCGGCTCGCTCATCCCGTCCGGGCGCAGCACCACGCTGCCACCAACGCACAGCGGCGCCAGCAACTGGCTCAGCGAGGCATCGAAGCTCATCGAGGCGAACAGCAGGCCGCGCTCGTCCTCGCCCAGCCCGTACTGCTGCGCCAACGCCGCCAGCTTGTCGGCCAGCGCCCCATGCTCGACCAGCACGCCCTTGGGCTGCCCGGTCGACCCGGAGGTGTGGATCATGTACGCCGCACTCTCGCGCGTGACCGGGCTGTCGAATGCCGCCGCCGACTGCGCGTCGGCCGCCTCCACCGCCACCACCGTCTGGCCCGACAGCGGCAACTGCGCGGCCAACCACTCCTCGGCGAGCACGTGGCCGATGCCGGCATCGGCCAGCAGGAAGGCCAGGCGCGCATCCGGATAGCCCGGATCCAGCGGCACGTACACCGCCCCGGCCTTCAGCGTGCCGAGCACGCTGGCCACCATGTCCAGCGTGCGCTGCTGGCACACCCCGACCCGGTCGCCGGGACGGACCCCGGCCGCGACCAGGGCGCGTGCGAACTGGTTGCTGCGCGCGTCCAGGCCGGCATGATCCAGCGCGTGGTCCTCCAGCAGCACCGCCGGCTGCGCCCCGCGCTGCTGCGCGTTGCTGCGCAGCCAGTGCGGCAGCAACGGCGCCGGCCGCTGCAACGGCGCGCCCTCGGCCAGGGCGCTCAACTCCGCCAGCTCGGCCTCGCCCACCATCGGCAGCGCCTGCACAGGCGTGGTGGGATCGGCCACCGCCGCCTGCAACAGCGTCTGGAAACTGTCAGCCATCCGCGCGATCGTCGCCGGCGTGAACAGGTCGGCCGAATAACCCCAATTCACTTCGATGCCTTCATCGACTGGCACTGCGTGCAGGGACAGGTCGAACTTGCTGACGCTGTAGTCCAGTTCGTGACGCTGCAATCCCAGGCTGGCGGAAGGCGCATCGCCACCGGCGCGGAAGTCGTACCCGAACATCACCTGCACCAGCGGGTGGTAGGCCAACGAACGTTCCGGATTGATCTGCTCCACGAGCAGTTCAAACGGAACCTGCTGGTGCTCCAGGTCGGAAAGAAAACGTACCTTCTGGGCGTTCAGGAACTCGGCAAGCGTCGTCTCGCCCGACACTTCGGTGCGCAGCACGAGGTTGTTGAGGAAGCAGCCGACCAGGGACTGCGCCGACTCTTCGCCACGGCTGGCGTTGGCCGATCCGACCAGGACGTCCCCACTGCCGCTCCACCTTGCCACCAGCAGCGAGAACAACGAGTGCAGCATCACGAACGGCGTGATCGAGAGTTCTGCGCACAGCAAGCGGATCCCGGCCTGCAGGTCGGGGCCGATCAGCTGCAGGTGGTATCCGCCTGCATGCCGTTGCTGTGATGCGCGAGGAAAGTCGAGCGGCAGGGTATGCAAGGTCGGCGCATCGGCCAGACGCTCGCGCCAATAGTCCAGCAATGCCTCCACGCGCGCACCCGAGAGCTGTCCGCGTTGCCAGGCTGCATAATCGACGTACTGGACGGCGTTGTCCGACAGCGGGCTTGGCGTGCCAGCGACGAATGCGCCGTAGAGCTCGTCCAGCTCGCGCAGCAGGATGCCGGTAGACCACCCATCGGTGGCGATATGGTGAATGGTCAGCACCAGTTCGTGATGCTCCGGTGCAAACAGCAGCAGTTGCGCGCGAAACGGCATGTCCGCCGCCAAATCGAACGGATGCAGCATCTCCTGGTCGAGGAGCGCGGCATGAAACTGGTGTTGCGCTTCCGCCGCGAGATGGCGCAGGTCGTGTTCGATGACGTCGAAGCCGGCAGCAGGCAGCACCTGCTGCAACGGTTCGCCATCGTCGTCGATGTAGACCGTCCGCAACACGGCGTGGCGCTGCACCAGCGCCCGCAGCGCCTGCGTGAGCGCCGGTACCGAAATCGCGCTGCGGATCGATCCAGCCAGGCGGGTGTTGTAGATCGCCTTTTCGGATAGCGTGGACTCCAGCCAGATGCGTCGCTGTGCGAACGAGACGACTTGAGGCCCTTGCAAACGGGAAGGATCGGCGACCAGATTGTCGCCCTCGTCGCCTGCGATACTGTTCCTGCCGAGCATCGCGATCAGCAGCAGCTTGTTCGCTTTGAGCACGTCCTTGATCGAATCCGGCACCTTGTTGCGCATGGCGGTCACCCGCAGCGCCCCCTCGACGACCGACAGCTCGATGCCCTCCTTCGCGCATAGCGCGAGGATCTCGGCAAGCTTCATAGCGAGAACTCCTCCACTGCGCCTTTTCCTTCGACGCGATTGACCAGAACCTCGATAAACGCTGCCTGTTCCTCGATGCTGGGCAGTTCGAACAGGCTCTTGAGGGTGAAGGCCACCTCGAACCGGCGCCGGATCTGGCTCGCCAGCCGCGTCGCCAGCAACGAGTGACCGCCCTTCTGGAAGAAGTTGTCGGTCACCGCGATGTCCTCGCGCTTGAGCAATGCCGTCCAGATCTCCAGCAACGCCTGCTCCACCGCATTGGACGGACCACGCCGCAATGCCGCAGCCCCCTGACCCCGCACCAACGCCGCCCGGTCGCGCTTGCCGCTACGCGTCAACGGCCACTCCCCCACCACCTCGTACCCGCTCGGCAACAGGTGCGCCGGCAGCCGCTCCGCCAGCGCCGCTTCCACCTGCCCGGCCGTGGACCCCGCCAACTCCACGTACGCCCACAGGCTGTCCTGCTCCACCTTGACCACCGCCGCCGCCACCCCCGGGCATGCCTGCAGTGCCGCCTCCACCTCGCCCAGCTCGATCCGATGCCCGCGCACCTTCACCTGGTGATCGCTGCGCCCGACGAACTCCAGCTCCCCCGCCGCATTCCAGCGCACCCGGTCGCCGCTGCGGTACATCCGTTCGCCACGACCCGGCAGCGGTTCCAGCGTCACGAAGCGCTCGCCACTGAGCTCGGGCCGGTTCCAGTAGCCGCGCGCCAGCGATCGCCCGCCGATGCACAGCTCGCCCACCGCCCCGCGCGGCAGCACCCGGCCCTGCCCGTCCAGCACCCAGTAGCGCACCCCCGGCAACGGCCGCCCGATCGGCACCACCGCCTGCGCCGCGCTCACCTCGTGCACACTCGCGGTGATCGTGATCTCGGTCGGACCGTAGGAGTTGTACAGCGCGATCCCCGCGCGCCCGGCGCCGAACCACGCCTGCTGCAGCCCACGGTCCAGCACGTCGCCACCGCAGCTCACCCGCCGCAGCGCCGTGCCCGACCAGTCGCCCACCTCCAGCAACTGCCGCAGGTACGCCGGCACCACGTGCAGCCAGGTCACCCGCTGCGCACGCACATGCGCCAGCACCGCCTCCGGCTCGCTCATCCCGTCCGGGCGCAGCACCACGCTGCCACCAACGCACAGCGGCGCCAGCAACTGGCTCAGCGAGGCATCGAAGCTCATCGAGGCGAACAGCAGGCCGCGCTCGTCCTCGCCCAGCCCGTACTGCTGCGCCAGCGCCGCGAGCTTGTCGGCCAGCGCCCCATGCTCGACCAGCACGCCCTTGGGCTGCCCGGTCGATCCGGAGGTGTGGATCATGTACGCCGCACTCTCGCGCGTGACCGGGCTGTCGAACGCCGCCGCCGACTGCGCGTCGGCCGCCTCCACCGCCACCACCGTCTGGCCCGACAGCGGCAACTGCGCCGCCAACCACTCCTCGGCGAGCACGTGGCCGATGCCGGCATCGGCCAACAGGAAGGCCAGGCGCGCATCCGGATAGCCCGGATCCAGCGGCACGTACACCGCCCCGGCCTTGAGCGTGCCGAGCACGCTGGCCACCATGTCCAGCGTGCGTTGCTGGCACACCCCGACCCGGTCACCGGGACGGACCCCGGCGGCGACCAGGGCGCGTGCGAACTGGTTGCTGCGCGCATCCAGCCCGGCATGATCCAGCGCCTGGTCCTCCAGCAGCACCGCCGGCTGTGCCCCGCGCTGCTGCGCGTTGCTGCGCAACCAGTGCGGCAGCAACGGCGCCGGCCGCTGCAACGGCGCGCCCTCGGCCAAGTCTGCCAGCTCCGCCAGCTCGGCCTCGCCCACCATCGGCAGCGCCTGCACAGGCGCGGCAGGATCGGCCACCGCCGCCTGCAACAGCGTCTGGAAACTGTCCGCCATCCGCGCGATCGTCGCCGGCGTGAACAGGTCCGTGGCATACCACCATTCCAGTTCGACTCCTTCCGGAGTCGGCCTGGCATAGAGCGTCAGATCGTAGTTGACGCTGGCCGGCGGGCCTGGCTCTGACGAAGTGGCGTCATTGGCAAGCTGCGCCAGTCCGTCGTGTCCCGAATAGACCAGATTGAGCACCACCTGGAAGAACGGGCTGTGGCTGCCGCGCACAGGATTGAGGCTGCGCACCAGCTCTTCGAATGGCATGTCGAAATGAGACTGGTCGCGAAGGTGGTCATCGCGCACGTTGCGCAGATGCTCAACGAACGAAGACGCGGTAGCGACCTCGTTGCGCAACACCACCGTATCGACGAATGCACCGACCATGTACCGCGTATCCGGGTGGTCGCGGTTGGCCGTGGCGGTGCCGATCACGACATCGCGCTCGCCGCCCCAACGGGCAAGGAAGGCGGAAAACACCGCCTGGAATCCAACGAACAGCGTGGCCCGGTGCTCAAGCAGCAATGCGGAAAATCGTTGCTGAACCGACGCTTCAATGCGATGAACATGGACCGCGCCCTGGCCACTGGGAATCGACGGCCGCACGTGATCCAGTGGCAGCGAATGGGTGGCGGGCGCCCCATCCAGGCGTCCGCGCCAGTAAGCTTCCAGCACCGGCAGCCGTTCGCCGACGCGGGTACGCTGCCATGCGGCGTAGTCGCGATACTGCACGGGCAACGGCGGCAACTGCGGCGTCCGGCCGGCCGCGATTGCCGCATACGCCTGACGCAGTTCCGTCGACAACACCTCGTTCGACCAGGCATCGGTGGCGATGTGATGCACGTTGAGCAACACCCAGTCGCGCTCTGCAAGCTTGATCAGCTGCGCGTCCAGCAACGGTCCCCTGCCCAGATCGCGAAACCTGCCAGCCTCAGCCTGAATCAGGCGCGCCAGCACACCGCCGCGCTGCGGGTCAGCGACATCACGCAGATCCGACGTCAGCATGGCGATATCACACTGCCCGTGGACAACCTGCCACAGGCCATCCTGGTATTCGAAGGTCGTGCGCAACGCCGCGTGGCGCTGCACGATCAGCTCAAGCGCGGCGCGCACATCGGCATCTGCCGATCCCGCCGGCAGCGCGATGGACACCAGAAGGTTGAAGCGGTCGCCCTGGCCAGTGACGTTGTCGACCAACCAGAACTTGTTCTGGCTGTAGGACGCTGGAACCCGTACGGCTCCGTCGGCAAGCACGGGAATCGCGCTCAGGTCGCCACGCTTCATCGCAGCGCGTATCCGCGACGCCATCGCTGCCAGCCGCGAATGTTCGAATACGTCGCGTACCGGCAGGACGCAACCGAACCGCTCGTGGATCCGGCCGCTGAGCTGGATGGCGATCAGCGAATGTCCACCCAGCATGAAGAAGCAGCTGTGCGATCGGACCGAACCTTCTTCCACACCTAGCAGGCTCGACCATATCTGCGCCAGTTGCTCCTCGACCGCATCGGTGAGCTCGCCTCCTTCCTGCGCGTCGATGAAGGTGCCATTGGCAAGCAAGGCCACGCGGTCCAGTTTGCCGTTGCCTGTCAGCGGCCACGCTGCAACGCTGGCGTAGCGCGAGGGCTGCATGTACTCAGGAAGTTGACCTGCGACCGCCTGACGTACCCGCTCCAGCGTATCGGCAATGGTCGCGTCGCCGGAATGCGCGATGAGGAAGGCCACGAGCTGCTGCGTCTGCGGATTCAGAACGACCCGCGCGTCGACGACGGCGCCCGTCGCGAGGATCGCGTGCTCAACTTCACCAGGCTCGACACGGAATCCCCGCACCTTGACCTGGGCATCGCGGCGGCCGACGAACTGCAGCCTGCCGTCGTCGCGCCAGCGGACCAGATCGCCAGTGCGATAGAGGCGTCCCCTGGCCTGGAACGGATCTTCAACGAAGGCCGTCGCAGTGAGATCGGCGCGGCCGAAGTAGCCCCGCGCCACGCAGTCGCCCCCTACGTGGAGTTCGCCGATCGATCCGAGCGGGAGCAGTTCCCGCCCCTCTCCCAGCACGTGCACGCGGCATCCCTGCATCGGGCCACCGATGGTGACCACGTCGTCGAGCTCCGCGTACGTACAGTTCACCGTGGTCTCGGTGGGACCGTAGGCGTTGACGACGCGCCTGCCGGTGCGGGCGCGGTATCGCTGCAACAGCGCCAAGGTGGACGCAGACGTATCGTCGCCGCCTACGATCAGGTGCGGCGCGTGGTGCGTGTCCAAGAGGTGCGGCACAAGCGCCGCGGCGAACGCAGGCGACGTCTTGAACACGGGCGCGGCATGCGCACGGACAAGCTCGGCGACCGCGGGCGGGTCGGTCATCTGCTCGCGGGAAAGCACGACGACCTTCGACCCTTCGCACAGCAAACCCAGCCCGATCAGGGACGGATCGAAGGTGAATGCATGACTGACCAGCCATGTCGACGGCAGTGCCGCCCCCAACGTTGCGCACTGCTGTGCGAAGCCGGCCATGAATCCGGCGAACTGGCGGTGCTCCACCATCACGCCCTTGGGCTGGCCCGTGGAGCCGGACGTCATCGCGACGTACATCAGGTCCTGCGGCCCGCTTGTACCCACGGCTGCGGGGTCGACGGCATCCCAGGGTCCATCGACGTCCACAATGGCGAAGCGCGCACCGAAGGTGCTGCGAACACGACCCACATCGTCCGCGACCAGCACCGCCGGCATGACGGCCTCCAGCAGCCGGCGGTTGTGTGCTGCCGGCGCTCGATCATCCAGGCAAAGGAATGCCGCGCCCGCCCTGAGCGACGCCAACATCGCAAGCAGCGTGCGCATGCCGCGGGTCACATGCACCGCCACGATCGGCTCCAGCCCAGCCGCAGCCGCAGCAGCAACGGCGCCACGGATGGCGCCGGCTAACGCCGCAACACGCACGGCGAGATCGCCGAAGCTGATCTCGCCGTGTGCATCGACCATGGCAATCGCCTGCGGCTGCCGCACCGCATGCGCTTCGAACCGATCGACCAGCGGTCGGAACGGTTCGGTGCTGTCGCCACCGGCACGCGAGTACGCCAGCAACCGCTCCCGCTCCGGCGCCTCCAGCATGGTCAGCGCGTGGATCTCAGCGTCCGGATCGGACACCGCCGAGATCGCCAACTGGACCAGGTGGCGGTGAAGGCGCTCGATCCATTCCGAGGTGAACAGATCGGCGCTGTAGTTGAAGTGGAATTCGATGCGGCCATCGCGCAGTCCGGACGCGTGCAGATTGAGGTCGTACTTCGCCAGCGGGGTTGCGACGAGCTGGAAGCCGGTCTCTGCGGCCTCATCTTCATCCACCATGTTCAACATGATCTGGAACAGCGGCGGAGCAGCTCCCGAGCGTCCCTGCTGCTGTGCTTTCGCCAGATGGCTGAACGGCACGTCGCTGTTGGCCAAGGCCTCGATGCTGGTCCGCTGCGCTTCCGCCACCAGCTGACGGAAACTCAGCCCGGCCCGGCATTCCAGCCGCAGCACGACCGGATCGGCGAACAGCCCGATCACGTTGTCCAGTCCCACGCCACTGCCATCGGCGGCGATACGTTTGGCAAACGGCACGCCGATGACGACGTCGCTGTTGTTCGCATGGCGCGCGAGCACGATCGCGAACAGCGCATGCAGCAACGTGAACAACGTAACGTTCAACTGCGCCGACAAAGTGCGCAGCTGCGCGGAATGCGCCTGCTCCATCGTGCAGATGAACGTCTGGCCGCGGTAGCTGCGCTCTTCCGGCCGTGCCTGCCTGAGCGGCAGTCCGTGCGACGCGGAAAGCCCGCTGAGCTTGCGCTGCCAGTACTCGAGTTGCCCTGCGTACGCCTGGGTCCCGTGCTGAAGATGCTGCGCCCTGCAGAAATCCAGATAGCTGGCGGGAGCTTCCGGCAGGGGCGGAAATCCTCCAGAGGAGTGAAATCCCAACAGCGCATCGAACTCGCGTTCGAATATCCCCAGCGACAGCGCATCGAAACAGATGTGATGAACGGTGAAGACCAACACGCTGCGATCGCCGGACCGCAAGTGGATCATGCGCAGCAGCGGCCCATGCGCGAGATCGAAGACGTGCACCAGGCATTCGTCGATGCAGGCATCAAGACCGGCCTGGGTGCCCGCCTCGCCATCGGCGGTGCCTTCCCGAAACGACCACGGCACCTCCGGGTCTGCCACAGGCAGCTGCACCACTTTGCCGTCGACCACATTGAACCGGACACGCAGCGCCGAGTGCCTGGCGACGATGTCCTGAACCGCCCTCCTTCCCGCGACGTCGTCGATATGGCAACCGAAGTCGCGGACGTAGACCAGGTTGTACAGGCCCTGCTCGGAGGCGATCTGGCAATGTAACCAGACACCCGCCTGCTGTGCCGTTACAGGAATGCCTCTATCTCCAACAGGCTGCAGCCGCGCATGCCGAGAAAACATTGCCTGTGTGTTCTTGAGCATCTGTAAACGACGTCCATGTCCTTGCGAATGCACGACCCACACAAAGTGATCGTGCAGGCGCTGATTGTTCCGCCTGACGGGCGAATGATCGCCTTGAGATACAAGACTGTTGCTGGCGGCCAAATTTTTCGCATATCCAATGCATCGAGCGGCTTGCCCGACGCAGCGAAATAAAAGCAATTAAACCCCACCCACCCTGCGAATCCGGTTGGGAGAAATAAATCAACAATTCCCTGTCGCACGCCTCGTTTTAAGATCTCGTACAGGCTGCGTTTATCGATTATTGCGCTTGCAATTTCAACGTGTCAATCGCACTGATTGGCATACAACGCACGCGTCTGAAGCGACCAATAAGGCTTCCCGCAGCGGGGTTTTCGCATATTTTTCGCTGCGCTGATGGCAGACGAAATGTTTACGCATGTAGACACTTTTTCAAATGGTCGTCGCGGAGCGCATCGAACGCACATGAACTTCATTCCAGAATCGGATCCCGGATACCCGCCGATCCATTTTTTTGAAGATAAAAAAGGAGTTCGCGTCACATATTATTGCGGCGTCGCCTGCGCAGATGCGAGCCCGCCTCGCTCGACAGACTTACGACAACCCGGCCGCGTCGTGCACGACGTTTCAGTACGAACCGCACGCCCTACGACCCACGCGGCAAGCGCACCCGCGCGCACAACCCGCCACCCTCGCGGTTGCTGAACTCCAGCGCACCGCCATGCGCCTGGCAGATCGCCGCGGCGATGGACAGGCCCAGGCCGCTGCCGCCCGAGTGCCGGGCGCGCGAATCCTCGGCCCGCCAGAAGCGGTCGACCATCCGCGGCAATACCTCGGGGGCCACGCCGGGGCCGCGATCGCAGACGCACACCAGCACCTCGCTGGACTCGGCGCTCAACTCGATCAGCAGGCGCTTGCCGGCAGCGCCATAGCGCAAGGCGTTGTCGATCAGCACCGACAGCACCTGGCCGATACGGTCGCGGTCGGCGCTGATCGACAGTCCGGCCGGCATACGCAGCTCCACGTCCATCTGCGCGGCCTGCAGCGGCTGCGCCAGCCAGGCCAGACGCTCGTGGATCAGGACGTCGATCGGGAAGCTGTACGGCTCCAGCATCAACTGGTTGGCGCGGGCCATCGACAGCAGGTGCAGGTCGCCGACCAGGCGATTGATCTGCTCCAGCTGGCGATGGACCATCTGCAATTGTTCGTCGCTGCAAGGGAAGACCCGGTCCAGCATGCCCTGCACTCGGCCCATCGCCGCGTTCAATGGCGTGCGCAGTTCGTGCGCGAGCATCGCGCTGGAATCGCGGATTTCGCGCTCGTATTGCTGCAGCTGCGCGGTCATGCCGTTGAAGTCCATCGCGAAGCTGGCCAGTTCGTCCGGCGCACGCGCGATCACCTTGGCGCGTGCGGAGAAGTCGCCGTCGCTGATGCGCCGGGCCGCCTCCGCCACGTTGGAGAACTGGCGCGACAACGGCCGCGAAGCCAGCAGCCCGCATACCACGATGACCGGGATCGATGAGATCACCAGCACCGCCAGCAGCAGCCAGTCGCGGCTGGCCAGGCCGGGCAGGAAGTCGGCCACGTCGTAGTAGCGTTCGAACAGTTGCCACAGGCGCTGCTCGTTGCTGTGCGGGTCCTGGCGCAGCTCCATCATTTCCTGGCGTGCCGCCGGCGGCAGCTTGTTCAGCGTCACGATGTCCCAGATCGCAAAGCGCAGCCACATGCCGAACACGATGGCCAGCACCGTGACCACCGCCAACGCGCTCATGCGCAGGCCGACCCACTGCCACAGCGGCGCGTGCGCGGTGCGGCGAGCGAATGGCCATTTCATCGGAAGCGGTAGCCGATCGCGCGCACCGTCACCAGCACGCCGGTGATGCGTTCGCCTTCCAGCTTCCTGCGCAGGTTGTGCACGTGGGCGTCCACCACCCGCTCCAGCGCGTCGCTTTCCGGCAGGCAGATTTCCAGCAGCTCGCTGCGCGTATAGGCCTTGAACGGCGTCTTCAGCAAGGTGGCCAGGATGTTGAATTCGGTCGGGGTCAGGTCCAGCGGCACCGGGTTGCCGTCGCCGTCCTGCACTGTGGCCAGGACCGCATTGGTGTCGACCGTGAGTCGTTCGTATTTCAGCGGCTCCTCGCTCGTCCTGGCCGGGCCGGCGCGGCGCAGCACCGCATACACCCGTGCGACCACTTCCTTGGGGCTGTAGGGCTTGACCACGTAGTCGTCGGCGCCGTAGCGCAGCGCGCCGAGTTTTTCCGGCTCGTCGCCCATCGCGGTCACCATGATCACCGGCGTGTCGCTGCTGCGGCGGATGCTCGACAGCACTTCGGTGCCGCTCAGTCTGGGCAGCATCACGTCCAGCAGCACCAGGTCCGGTTTCCACTGCGCGTGCAGTTGGATCGCGCGCTCGCCATCGCCGGCAATGGCGACGTCGAATCCGTCGCGGCGCAGGTACGCCTCGAGGATGCTGGCGCTGTCGGCGTCGTCTTCGACGACGAGAATCTTCTTGGAACTCATGCCCGGTGCAGCCCTTGTCGTGCGTCTTGACGAAATCTTGAAGATTCCTAGAAGCCAGCTTGAACTGGCCGACCGACTCTATCACTCGAGATTGGCCACCGACTGACCACCATGATTCTATCGCCCGCAGGCAAGGGTCCGCACCGCCCTCGCCTCCTCCTCGCCGCGCTGGTCGCACTGCTCGGCGGCTGCTCGCTGGCGCCGGTCTACGAGCGCCCGCAGGTCGTAGTGCCGCGCACGCTGGGTGGCGTGTCCGCAGCGCCGGCGCCGCAGGCAGCGGCCGCCACGGCGACTTTGTCCGAACAGGAACAGCAGTTCCTGCATGCGTTCTCGCCGAACCACGACCTGGCGCCATTGGTGCTCCAGGCGCTGGCGCACAACCCGGATTTCCGCAACACGGTGCTGCAGGTGCGGCAGGCGCGCGCGCAATACCGGATCGAGCGCGCGCAGCAGCTGCCGCAGATCGGGATCGACGCACAGCAGGCCCGGCAGAGCTACGACGCTTCGCAACAGCAGGAACGCTACGGGCAGAAGCTGGTCACCGCGGCGGTCGGCGTCGACGATTTCGAACTGGACCTGTTCGGCAAGCTGGCCTCGTTGTCCGCTGCCGCACAGCAGCGCTATCTGGCATCCAGCGCCGGCCAGCAGGCCGCGCGCGGCGCGCTGGTCGCCGAGCTGCTGCGCACCTATACGCTGGAACGCGCCGCCGCGCAGGCGCAGGCGCGCTTCCAGGCCATTGCCGACGACAATAAAGCGCTGCTCGCATTCGCCAGCGATCAGCACGATGTCGGGCTGATCTCCACCGACACGCTCGACCGCCAACGCCACCAAGCCGATCAGGCCCGGGTCCGCGCCCTGCAGGCGGCCAGCGACCACGCCGCCGCACGCCGCGCCCTGCAACTGGTCGCCGGCTACGACGCGCCGGCCGGCGCCGGCGAGCTTGAGGAATTGCTGCCGACCGATGCCGGCGGCATCGCCCTGCGCGACCTGGATTCGGCGGTACTGCTGCAGCGTCCGGACATCCAGCAAGCCGAAGCCGAATTGCGCGCGCGCAATGCCGACATCGGCGCCGCACGTGCCGCGTTCTTCCCGTCGATCCGCCTGAGCACATCGCTGGGAACTGCCAGCGACACCCTCAGCGGTCTGTTCCAGGCCGGCAGCCGCACCTGGAGTTTCGTTCCGCAACTGACCATGCCGCTCTTCGACTTCGGCCGCAATCGGGCCAACCTGGACATCGCGCAGCTGCGCAAGCAGGCCGGCGTCGCCGACTACGAGAAGGCGATCGAATCCGCCTTCCGCGAAGTGGCCGATGCGCTCGATGCCGGCCCTGCCTTGCAGCAACGCGAACAGCGCGAGCAGGCCAATCGCGATCGCGAACGGCAACGCATCGAGCGCATGGGCCGGCGCATCGCGCAAGGCCTGCAGGATCGGCCCGCGCTGCTCGGCGAACGCATCGCCGCCGAGCAGGCCGCACTGGATCACCTGCAAGCCCGCCAAGACCTGATCCTCAACCGCATCGCGCTGTTCCGCGCGTTCTATGGCGTGCAACTGCCGCACGCATCCTGATCCCCACGTCGAAGAGACCGCTCATGAAAACCATCGCCTTGCTTCCGCTCCTGGCCTGCGCCGCATCACCGCTGGCGGCCAACGCCGCAGATGCGGACGCATCCGGCTTCCGCCTGTTCGGCCACCAGACCGAACTCAGCGTGGGTGCCGCCGCAGTGGCGGCGCCGCGCTACTTCGGCTCCAGGGACGATCGCGTGCAATTCGCCCCGCTGATCGCGGCGCAGAGCGGCGTGCTGTTCTTCGACAGCGTGCGTGGCCTCGGCGCGCAATTCCAGAGCGATGGCGGCTTCTACGTCAGCCAGTCGTTCGGCTACGACCTGGGCCGGCTGGACCGCAACAGCAGCTGGCGCCCGGGTTCCAGGACCCTGGCCGGCATGGGCGACGTGCCCGGCTCGATCACCAGCCGCACCATGGTCGCACAGCAGTTCACCCCGTATCTGATGCTGGACGCCGAAGCCGAATTCGCCGTGAAGGACGGCGCGCGCCGCAACAACTATCGCGCCGGGGCCAAGTTCATCCTGCTGCAGAACGACAGCGACACGCTGACCATGAACCTGGACGCGCACTGGGGCGACCACCGCTACAACCAGGCCTATTTCGGGGTGACCGATGCGCAGAGCGCGCGTAGCGGGTTGGCCGCCTACAACGCCGGCTCCGGCCTGTACGCCTATTCGGTCGAGGCCAACTGGGACCACGCGCTGTCCAGGCACTGGAGTACCTCGCTGACGGTCGCCGGCACGCGCTATGTCGACAACGCCGACGGCAGCCCGATCGTGCAGCGCCGCGCCTTCGCCAGCGCCATCGGCGCCGTGACCTACACCTTCTGACCCGCCACGTAGAACGCCCATGAAACCGAGTCTTGCGATGTTCCTTTGCGTCTGCGTGCCACTGGCTGCAGTGTCGTTGACCGCCTGCAGCCGCGACACGCCGCCGCCTGCGGAAGCGCCGCGCGCGGTGAAGCTGGAGGCCGTCGGCAGCCGCGACGACACCGACGGCCATCGCTTCGTTGCCCAGGTGCGCCAGGCGCAGCGTGCCGAGCTCGGCTTCGAAGGCGGCGGCCGCATCGCCTCTGTCGAGGTGGACGTCGGCGACACGGTGCGCCAGGGCCAGATCCTGGCCCGGCTGGATCCGGAACCGAACCGCTTGCGCGCCGAGCAGGCCGAGGCCAACGTCCACATTGCGGCCGCCGACCTGCAACAGCAGCAGACCCAACTGGCCCAGCAGCAGGCCATGTTCGAGGACGGCGCCGCATCCGCGACCACCTTGACCGCCGCCAAGACCGCGTTCGCCAGTGCGCAAGCACGCCTGCGCAGTGCGCGATCGGACCTGGCGCTGGCACGCCGCGGCTTGCGCCAGGCCGATCTACGTGCGCCGTTCGACGGCAGCGTGGTGGCGCGGCTGCAGCAGCCCGATGCCAACGTGGCCGCGGGCCAGCCGGTGCTGCAACTGGAAGGCCGCGGGCATGCGCAGGTGACGGTCGCGCTGCCGGCGGCGCTGGCAGCGTCGCTGCGTCCCGGCCAGGCGGCGGCCGCGTATCGGGCCGACGGGCCCGGACAGGCGCTGCCGTTGCGACTGCGCAGCGTATCCGATCGCCTGGACGGCGGCGCCACCGTACAGGCGCTGTTCGAAAGCGCCGCGGACGACAGCGCCCACCTGCGCAGCGGCGAGAACCTGCTGCTTGCGCTGCCGCAGGAGCGGACACCGCCATTGAGCGTGCCGCTCAGCGCCGTGGTGCCGAGCATGGGCAACGGCAAGCCGATGGTGTTCGTCTACCAGGACGGCAACGCCACCGTGCGCCGCCGCCAGGTGGTGACCGGAGATGCCGAAGGCGGCCGCGTGCAGATCCACCAGGGCCTCGACGCCGGCGAGCGCATTGTCGCTGCCGGCGCGGCCTTCCTCAGCGACGGACAGCGCGTCGTCCCTTTCCGCCCCGCTACCCGCCTGACCGGCAACGCCTCGCCATGAACCTGACCCGCGCCACCCTCGCTTCGAGCCGCTTCGCGCTGTTCACCGCCGTGCTGATCCTGATCGGCGGCATCGTCACCTTCCTCGGCTTCCCTTCGCAGGAGGAGCCCAGCGTCACCGTGCGCGACGCGGTGGTGCAGGTCGCGTTTCCGGGCATGCCCAGCGAGCGCGTCGAGAACATGATCGCGCGCCCGCTCGAGGAACACCTGCGCGAACTGAGCGGCATCAAGAAGATCGTCACCACGGTGCGGCCGGGCAGCGCGATCGTGCAACTGACCGCGCGCGACGACGTCGACGACCTGCCCGCCCTATGGCAGCGGGTGCGCACCAAGGCCGCCGACGCGAGCGCCGAGTTGCCGCCGGGCACGCAGGGGCCGTTCGTCGACGACGATTTCGGCCGCGTCGCGATCGCCTCGATTGCGGTGACCGCGCCGGGCTTCACCACCAGCGAGATGCGCGCGCCGCTGCGGCAGATGCGCGAGCAGCTGTACACCGTGCCCGGCGTGGAGCGCGTCAGCTTCCACGGACTGCGCGAGGACCGCATCTACGTCGCCTTCGAGCGCACCCGGCTGAGCGAGGCCGGCGTGACGCCCAGCGCGGTGGCGCAGCAGCTGCGCACGCAGAACGTGGTCGCCAGCGGCGGCCAGATCGCCGCCTCCGGCCTGGCGATGACCGTCACCGCCTCCGGCGAGATCCGTAGCCTGGAGGAACTGCGCGACACGCTAATCTCGGTGCCCGGCGCCGACGGCGCACGCCAGATCCCGCTGTCGCAGCTGGCCCGCGTCGAGCTGATGCCGGCCGATCCACCGGAGAGCGCCGCCATCTACCAGGGCCGACCGGCGGTGGTGGTGGCGGTGTCGATGGCGCCCGGCTACAACGTCGCGCAAGTGGGCCAGGCGCTGCGGCAGAAGCTCGGCGAGACCGCGCGGATGCTGCCGGTCGGCTTTGCCCAGCACGTGGTCACATTCCAGGCCGACGTGGTCGAGCGCGAGATGGGCAAGATGCATCACGTCATGGGCGAGACCGTGCTCATCGTGATGGCGGTGGTGATGCTGTTCCTGGGCTGGCGCACCGGCCTGATCGTCGGTGCGATCGTGCCGCTGACCATCCTCGGCACACTGATCGTGATGCGTGCGCTGAGCGTGGAACTGCAGACGGTGTCCATCGCCGCGATCATCCTCGCGCTGGGGCTGCTGGTGGACAACGGCATCGTCATCGCCGAGGACATCGAGCGCCGCCTCGCCGCCGGCGAGGAGCGCCGGCACGCCTGCGAAGCGGCCGGGCGCACGCTGGCGCTACCGTTGCTGACCTCCTCGCTGGTCATCGTGCTCGCGTTCTCGCCGTTCTTCTTCGGCCAGACCAGCACCAACGAATACATGCGTTCGCTGGCGATCGTGCTGGCGGTCACCCTGCTCGGCTCGTGGCTGCTCAGCGTCACCGTGACCCCGCTGCTGTGCATGTACTTCGCGCGCGCACACGGCACTGCGCATGCCGAAGGCGCCGACCACTACGACTCCAGGCTGTACCGCGGCTACCGGCGCATCATCGAAACCCTGCTTGAACACAAGGCGCTGTTCCTGGGCAGCATGCTGCTGCTGTTGGCGGTGGCCGCCACCATCCTGGGCGCGATTCCCTACAGCTTCCTGCCCAAGTCCGACCGCCTGCAGTTCCAGATGCCGGTGACCCTGCAACCAGGCAGCGATGCGCGCGAAACCCTGCGCACCGTGCAATCGATCAGCCGCTGGCTGGCCGATCGCGAACGCTACCCCGAGATCGTGGACAGCATCGGCTACGTGGCCGACGGCGGACCGCGCATCGTGCTGGGCCTGAATCCGCCACAGGCCGCGGCCAACATCGCCTACTTCACCGTCAGCGTGCGCCCCGGCACCGACCTCGACGCGCTCATCGCCCGCGTCCGCCAGCACATGCGCCAGGGCTATCCTGCCGTGCGCGCCGAGCCCAAGCGCTTCTCGATGGGCTCGACCGAATCCGGCGTGGCGATCTACCGTGTGGTCGGGCCGGACGAAGCGCAGTTGCGCCGGATCGCCGCCGGCATCGCCCAGGCCTTGCGGCAGCTGCCCGGGACCATCGACGTCAGCGACGACTGGGAGATCCGCATTCCCCGCGTCGATGTCCGCGTCGACCAGGTCAAGGCGCGCCGCGCCGGAGTCGGCAGCGACGACATCGCCCAGGCGCTGCAACTGCGCTACAGCGGCATCGATGCCTCGGCGATTCGCGACGACAGCGTCAACGTGCCGATCGTGCTGCGCGGCGGCGCCGGCGAACGCGACGCGGCCAGCGATCCGGGCAGCACCCTGCTCTACCCACCATCCGGTGGTGCCGCCGTGCCGTTGTCGGCGATCGCCGAGATCGCCCTGTCCTCCGAACCGTCGGCGATCCAGCGCCGTAACCTGAGCCGCGCCATCACCGTCACCGGGCGCAACCCGGGCATGACCACCGACGAAGTCGTGACCGCCCTGGCCGACAAGATCGCCGCGCTGCGCCTGCCGCCCGGCTACCGCATCGAAATGGGCGGCGAGCTGGAGGATTCGGCCGAGGCCAACCAGGCCTTGCTGCAATACATGCCGCATGCGCTTGGCGCGATCCTGCTGTTGTTCATCTGGCAATTCAATTCGTTCCGCAAGCTGTTCATCGTCGTCTCCAGCGTGCCGTTCGTGCTGATCGGCGCCGCCCTCGCGCTGCTGCTCACCGGCTATCCGTTCGGCTTCATGGCCACCTTCGGCCTGCTCGCGCTGGCCGGCATCATCGTCAACAACGCGGTGCTGCTGCTGGAGCGCATCGATGCCGAACTTGCGGACGGCCTGAGCCTGCACGACGCGGTGGTCGCGGCGGCGGTCAAGCGCCTGCGCCCGATCGTGATGACCAAGCTGACCTGCATCGTCGGCCTGGTCCCGCTGATGCTGTTCGCCGGTCCGCTGTGGACCGGCATGGCGATCACCATGATCGGCGGCCTGGCGCTGGGCACGCTGGTCACGCTCGGCGTGATCCCGGTGCTGTACGAACTGCTGTTCGCGCTGCGCACCGGCCGCAGCGCGGCACGGGCGGCCGCGGCGTGATCGGCCAGCGCAAGCCCGGCCGGGCCTGGCGCTTGCTCGCCGTACTGTGCCTGGCGCTGGGCGCAAGCGGCTGCGCCATGGTCAAGCTGAAGTCGGTGAGCGCGGCCGAGTACATCCAGGCCAAGCGCGGCGACCCGCTCACCACCGGCCATCTCAGCGCCCCGGCGATCGAGACACTCGCCATGCTCGGCCTGAGCGAAAGCGCCTGCAGCGCCCGGACCCGCTACTGCGCCGAGCAGTTGCTCGACAACGATGGCGTAGCGCAGGAGCGCACGCTGGCGACCGTCGCCGAACTGTGGCTGCAGGCGTCGCTGCATCTGGCCAAGCGCCAGCCGCGTAGCGACGCCGAACTGAGCGCATGGCTGGAAACCGCACGCTACGCCTATGCCTACCTGTTCTTCAGCGCTCGCGCGCCCAGCGAACGCGCCTTCGAGGATCGCCAGACCCAAGTACGCGACTACTACAACTACGCGGTGCAACAGGCAGTGTCGGCGCTGTTCGTGCGCTATCGGCAACAGGGCCAGCTCGCCGGCAACGCGGCGGAATTGTCGGCCCTGCCCGGCTGGAGGATCATGCTGGATGTAGGCCATCTGGGCGCGTTGCAGGAAATGCCGATGCCGGACACGATGTTGCCCGCCAGCGGCCTGCGCTTCACCGGGCTGCGCAGCGTCTAGCGACGCGACGGGTTCGGTGCGGAGATGGTCGCGGTACTGCCGAACGCGGCCTCGTTGCGCGACGCGGCAAGCGCGCCTGACGAGACGAGCCCGGCCTACAGCGAAATGCCGACGCCGAGCCTGACCGTGCTGCTGCGCTTCGATGGCGACAGCCCGGCCAAGGTGCTGGCCAGTCGCGCCGTGCGGGTGGAAGCCTACGATCCGTACCTGAGCGCCGACGCCACGCTGGGCGGCCACGCCGTGCCGCTGGCCGGCAACTTCAGCGCCGGCCACGGCGTGTGGATGGCGCGCTCCGGTTTCGCCGCGCAGTCGTTGCGCACGCTGTTCGGCATGGCCCGTGGCATCGACCGGCCGCACATCTTCCTGACCCAGCCCTACGATCCCAACCGCCGCGTGCTGGTGCTGCTGCATGGCCTGGCCAGCAGCCCCGAGGCCTGGGTGAACCTGGCCAACGAGCTGCTCGGCGACGAACAACTGCGCGCCCGCTATCAGATCTGGCTGGTCTACTACCCGACCAACCTGCCGATCGCCTACAACCACATCGAGATCCGCAAGGGCCTGCAGCAGGCGCTGGACCATTTCGATCCACACCGGCGCAGCGCCTCGGCGCACGGCATGGTGCTGGTCGGGCACAGCATGGGCGGCGTGCTGGCGCGGTTGATGGTGTCCTCCAGCGGCGGCGATCATCTGTGGCAGCGCCTGTTCGGCGACGGTGCGCTCGATCCGCAGGCGCAGCAGGCACTGCGAAACAGGCTGTCGCCGATGCTGCATTTCGAGCCGATGGCCGAAGTCTCCGAGGCGATCTTCCTTGCCTCGCCGCATCGCGGAACCCCGCAGGCGAGCGGCATGCTCGGCAGCCTGGTGGGCGGCCTGATCGGCATGCCCGCGCGCATCCTCGACCAGTTCAAGGACATCACCGGCACCGGCCTGGTCGGCAAGCTGCCGACCAGCATGGACAACCTCAGCGACCACGACGACTTCGTCCAGGCCGCGGCGGACCTGAAGATCTCGCCGAAGGTGACCTTTCACTCGATCATCGCCCGCCGCGATCCGCGCATGCCGCTGGCGCGATCCGACGACGGCTTCGTGCCCTACTGGAGCGCGCATCTGGACGGCGCGGCGTCGGAAACCGTCATCACCTCCGGGCACAGCGTGCAGGAAACTCCGCAAGCCATCCTGGAAATCCGCAAGCTGCTGCGTTGAAGAAAACGCACGGCGCGTCGCAGACAAAAAAACACCCGGCAGTGCCGGGTGTCTTCTTGCGAAATGGCGTCCCCACGGGGATTCGAACCCCGGTCGCCACCGTGAAAGGGTGATGTCCTAGGCCTCTAGACGATGGGGACGCTGATGGTGTTGCCGCTTTGCGGACAGGCCTATGTCCGAAAACTTGGTGGAGCCAGCCGGGATCGAACCGGCGACCTCTTGCATGCCATGCAAGCGCTCTCCCAGCTGAGCTATGGCCCCACGTGTACTGGCAGAAGCGGAATCGTACCCGATTCCCGCGGAATGTACAAATCCCGCACAAAAAAAGTCCGGCAGCGCCGGACTTCAGATGTCTTGCAAATAAAATGGCGTCCCCACGGGGATTCGAACCCCGGTCGCCACCGTGAAAGGGTGATGTCCTAGGCCTCTAGACGATGGGGACGCTGATAACGATGTAGCTTTTGCGGACAGGCCTAGTGCCCGAAAAAGTTGGTGGAGCCAGCCGGGATCGAACCGGCGACCTCTTGCATGCCATGCAAGCGCTCTCCCAGCTGAGCTATGGCCCCACGTGTGCTGCGAGGAGCGGAATATTAGCGATGGCGCCTGGCACGCGCAAGCGTTTTTTGAAGTTTCTTCACTGCGGCGAGCCGCGCGATCGGCGCGTGCGCAGGCGCAAGCGTCGATCGCGCCCTGCTCGACAGGTCGAACGCGATCCATTGCGGCCTTGGAAAACCCGGATGCCGCATGCGTTGTACCCATGCGCCGGACCGAAGACGCACAGGCGCGCCGCATTCCAAGCAGCTGGCCAACTCCCGTTTCGGTCCTGCATATGGCCCTGGTCCTGCGGCGCAGGAATGCATCTGCGCGCGAACACGCATCCGCAGCGACAGCGGGTTCCGTAGCTGCAAGCGGCGCACGTCTGCACGCCATCGCGCGCGGCGCGCGCGATCGATCGCCCTGCCGTCAATGCAGAACGTTCGGCGCCCAGGAAACGCGGAGGCCATCCTGTCCTGCGTGGCCGGCGCTGCCTGGCAGCGCCGCAGGCGCCGCAACACGTGCGGCGAAAAAAAACGGCAGCCGAAGCTGCCGTAGGTCCTGGTGCCGAAGGTGGGACTCGAACCCACACGCTTTTAAGGGCGGCGGATTTTGAGTCCGCTGCGTCTACCGATTCCGCCACTTCGGCGCGGCCGCGAAGTATAGCCGACCGTATCGGCCTGCGACAGGGGTAAATCCTTCATCTTCGCCGGGATCGGGGTCTAGCCGAGGCCGTCGCCGCTGCCGCTATAATTTCTGTTCCCAAACCTTAACGAGCAAGCGATGTCGGCATTGCAGGGCCTGCGCATCCTGGTGGTCGAGAACGACGAAATGAACGCCACGCTGCTGGAACTGCAGCTCGCTCAGGCCGGCGCCGAAGTGCTGGGCCCGGCCGAGTCGGTACGGCAGGCGCTTGCGCTGATCGAGCAGGAGCGGCCGGACCGCGCGGTGCTCGATTTCCGCCTGGCCGCCGGCGAAACCAGCGAAGCGGTTGCACGCACGCTCACCGAGCATGCGATCCCCTATGTGCTGGCCACCGGCGTCGCCGCCGAATCGCTGCCTGCCGGCTTCGCCGCCGGGGTCGTGCTGACCAAGCCTTACCTGTCGGAACAGCTGATCAAGGCGCTGCTCGATGCTCACGCGAAAATGACCGCGCGGCCTTGACAATCCCGGGTCGGGAGCCTGCCCCACGGCAGGGATAGACTCAAGGAACACCGCCATCGACGCCCATGACCGCTCGGCCCCACCTGTCTGGCTGCCCGCCAACAGCGCCACGGGAGCGTTGCTGTGCGCCACCGATTGGTCCGGCCACGAACTGGGGCCGCTGCAGGAATGGCCGCAGAGCCTGCGCTCGGCGCTGTCGCTGTGCCTGAACTCGCGCTTCCCGATGGTGATCCGCTGGGGCCAGCGGATGATCAACCTGTACAACGACGCCTACATTCCGATCCTCGGGATGCGCCATCCCTTCGCGTTCGGGCGCGCCTCGGCCGAGGTGTGGCCGGACGTGTGGCCCACGGTCGGGTTGCAGGCCGAACGCGTGCTGGCGACCGGCGAGCCGACCTGGAACGCGCACGTGCCGTTCGTGCTGACGCGCAACGGCTACGACGAAGAGGCGTATTTCACTTTTTCCTATAGCCCGATCTTCGACGACCACGGCGGCATTGGCGGCGTGCTGTGCGTGTGTACCGAGGACACCGCGCAGATCAGGCTGGAACGCGAGCGCGATGCGCTGTTGAAGGCGCTGGACGCGCAGCGCACGCAGATGGCCGACGCGTTCGAGCAGTCGCCGGCGGCGCTGGCGATCCTGCGCGGCCCGGATTACGTTGTGGAGAGCGTCAACCGGCGCTACCAGCAACTGGTCGGGCCGCGCGAGGTCGTCGGCAAGCCGCTGGCCGAGGCGATCCCGGAGATCCTGCAGCAGGGCTTCATCGACCTGCTCGACAACGTGCGCGCCAGCGGCCAGCCGTTCACCGGCGAATCGATGACCTTCAACCTGCGCCGCACGCCGCACGAGGCGGTCTCGGAGACCACGCTGGAATGCGTGTACCAGCCGATGCGCGACGCCGAGGGCAACGTCACCGGCGTGCTGGTGCACGGGATCGACCGCACCGAGCAGGCGCGCGCGCAGGCGCACGACAGCTTCCTGCTGATGCTCGAGGATGCGCTGCAGAACCTGGACAGCGTCGAGGCCATCTGCGAAACCGGTGCCGCGCTGCTCGGCCAGCACCTGCAGGCGAACCGCTGCGCCTATGCGATCGTCGACACCGACGAGGACGCCTTCGACGTGCGCGCCGACTACGTCGACGGTACCGCGCACCTGACCGGCCGCTCGCGTTTCAGCGATTTCGGCAGCGACCTGCTCGACTGCGTGCGCGAGAACCGGCCGTGGGTGGTGCAGGACACCGAGGCGCATTCGCCGCCACTGCGCTTCGACGATCCCGGCTATCGGCGCCTGGGCATGCGCGCGATCCTGACCGCACCGCTGCACAAGGCCGGCCGCCTGGTGGCGGCGATCGGCGTGCATCAGGTGCAGCCGCGGGTCTGGACCTCGGCGGAAATCGAACTGGTGCGGCTGGTCGCGGCGCGCTGCTGGGAATCGATGGAGCGCGCCGGCGCGCAGTCGGACCTGGCACGCAGCGAGGCGCGCCTGCGCGAACTGGCCGACGCGATGCCGCAGATCGTGTTCACCGCCACGCCCGAGGGCGATGTCGACTACTTCAACCGGCGCTGGTACGAGTACACCGGGCTGCCGCCTGGCGACCGCGGCCCCGACAGCTGGCGCGCCGTGCATACCGAGGAAGGCCTGGCGCGGGTGATGCAGGCCTGGCCGGAGGCCGTACACAGCGGCCGGCCGTACGAGATCGAGTACCCATTGCGCCGCCACGACGGCAGTTACCGCTGGCATCTGGGCCGCGCGCTACCCATCCGCGACGGCGACGGCCGGATCGTGCGCTGGATCGGCACCAATACCGATATCCACGATCGCCGCGTGGTCGAACAACGGCTGCAGGAAAGCGAACTGCGCTTCCGCAACCTGTGCGACAACGCGCCGGTGCTGATCTGGATGGCCAACGCCGACGGCGATTGCGAGTACGTCAGCCGCCAGTGGTTCCTGTTCACCGGGCAGACCGAACAGGAGGCGATGGGATCGGGCTGGATGGAGAAGATCCATGCCGACGATGTCGCCGCCGTCGGCCATGCGCTGACCCGCGCCGCCGCCGATCGCCGCGCGTTCACCATCGAATACCGGCTGCGCCGCCACGACGGCGAATACCGTTGGTGCGTGGACACCGCCACGCCGCGCTTCAGCGCCGCCGGCCAGTTCCTCGGCTTCATCGGCTCGCTGATGGACATCGCCGAGCGCAAGCGGATCGAGAACGCCACCGCCGCCGAACGCGCGGCGCTGGAGATGATCACCACCGGCAAGCCGCTGACCGCGGTGCTCGAAGCCATCGCGCGCGGCATCGAGGCGCAAAGCGACGTGGGCCTGCGCTGCACCATCATGCTGGTCGACGAACACCGCCAATGCCTGCTGGAAGGCGCCGCGCCGAGCATGCCCGCGGTGTTCCGCAAGACGGTGCAGCGCCTGCCGATCGGCGAGCACAGCGGCAGCTGCGGACGCGCCGCGTTCCTGCGCCGGCAGGTGCTGTGCAGCGATGTGCGGGTGGACGCGAACTGGCAGCAGTACCTGGTGATGGCGGCCGAAGCGGACATCGTCGCCTGTTGCTCCACCCCGATCCTGGCCAGCGACGGCCAGGTCCTGGGCGTGGTCGCGCTGTACTACCCGTTCGTGCACTACCCGACCGCGCACGAGCAGGACCTGGCGCGCTCGGCCTCGCACCTGGCCGGCATCATCATCGAACGCCGCGAGACTGACCTGCGCCTGCAGCAGCTGCTTGCTGCCGAGCAGAGCGCGCGCGGCGAGGCCGAGCGCGCCAGCCGCATGAAGGACGAATTCCTGGCCACGCTGAGCCACGAACTGCGCACCCCGCTCAACGCGATCCTGGGCTGGTCGCGGCTGATGCAGGGCGAGGCGGTACGCGAGAAGGACCTGACCCGGGGCCTGGAGGTGATCGAGCGCAGCGCCCATGCGCAGGCGCAGATCATCGACGACCTGCTGGACATGAGCGCCATCCTGTCCGGCAAGGTGCGCCTGGAACCCGCCGAGCTGGACCTGTGCGCGCTGGCGGGCGAAGCGATCGATACGGCCCGGCCCGGCGCCGAGCGCAAAGGCATCGACATCGTCCTGACCCCGTGCAGCGACAGCGCCACCCTGCCCTATCTCGGCGACGCGGTGCGCCTGCAGCAGGTGCTGACCAACCTGATCGGCAATGCGATCAAGTTCACCCCTAGCGGGGGCAAGGTCACGGTGACGCTCGACCATAGCGCCACCCATCTGCGCATCAGCGTCAGCGACAGCGGCGCCGGCATCGACCCGCTGTTCCTGCCGCACGTATTCGACCGTTTCCGCCAGGCCGACGCCAGCAGCACGCGCAGCGCCGGCGGCCTGGGCCTGGGCCTGGCGATCGCCAAGCAACTGACGGAAATGCACCACGGCCAGCTGTCGGTCAGCAGCGAAGGGGTCGGCCTCGGCGCCACCTTTACCCTGCTGCTGCCGCGCAACGACCTGCCAGGCCTGGATCCGGCGCGGCGCAGCGACAGCGCGGCGCTCGCCGCCGCGGCGATGCAGCGCGGCAGGATCCGCCTGAACGGGCTGCGCGTGCTGGTCGTCGACGACGACATGGATTCGCGCGGCGTCACCCAGCGCTTCCTGCAGCAAGTCGGCGCGGTGGTCGACGCCGCAGTGTCCGCCGACGACGCCGAATCCCTGCTGCGCGAGCGTCCTTACGACCTGCTGGTCAGCGACGTGGGCATGCCGCGCCGCGACGGGCACAGTCTGATCCGCAGCGTGCGCGCCCGCGGTGCCGGTGCGGCCAGCCGCATCCCGGCGATCGCGTTGACCGCGTACGTGCGCGGCGAGGACCGCTCGCTGGCGCTGGAAGCCGGCTTCAACGCGCATCTGGGCAAGCCGGTGGACCCGGCCAAGCTGATCGCGCTGGCGGCCTCGCTGACCCAGCCGCAGATCGCCGCCGAGCAGGATCCGAACGCGCAGACCGAACCGGCCTGAGCCGGCGCGGCAACGCTGCGCGCCGTGCGTCCCGCGGCCCGCGGCCCGGCCAGCAGCACGCGGCTGTGCCCGCTCAGCTGCGCTTGGCGCGTGCGAACGCGTCGGCCAGGGCGCTGTTCTGCGGCGGCGCGGCCGCGGCGCGCGGCTTGCCGTTGCCTCCGCCATTGCCGCCATTGCCGCCGCGCGCATCGCGTTCGCGACGCGGCGCGCCTGCCGCCGGACGCGCGCCGCCGTCGCGCTCGCCGGCGCGCGCCGACGCCGGCGCCGGCGTATCGTCCAGGCGCCGGGTCAACGCGATGCGCTTGCGCGCCACGTCCACTTCCAGCACCTTGACCTTGACGATGTCGCCGGCCTTGACCACGTCGCGCGGATCCTTGACGTAGCTGTCGGACAACGCGGAGATGTGCACCAGCCCGTCCTGGTGCACGCCGATGTCGACGAACGCACCGAACGCGGCGACGTTGCTGACCACGCCCTCCAGCACCATGCCCGGCCTGAGGTCCTTGATGTCCTCCACCCCGTCGGCGAAGCGCGCGGCCTTGAACTCCGGACGCGGATCGCGGCCCGGCTTCTCCAGTTCCTTGAGGATGTCGCGCACGGTCGGCACGCCGAACTTTTCGTCGGTGAACTGGTCCGGCTTGAGCGCGCGCAGGAAGCCGCCGTCGCCGATCAGCGCCTTGATCGGCTTGCCGGTGGCGCCGACGATGCGCTCCACCACCGGATACGCTTCCGGGTGCACCGCCGAGGCGTCCAGCGGCTCGTCGCCGTCGGCGATGCGCAGGAAGCCGGCGCATTGCTCGAAGGTCTTCTCGCCCAGCCGCGGCACCTTCAGCAGTTCCTTGCGGCGCTTGAACGGGCCGTTGTCGTCGCGGTGGCGGACGATGTTCTCGGCCACGCTGGCCGACAGCCCGGACACGCGCGACAGCAGCGCCGCCGAAGCGGTGTTGACGTGGACGCCGACCGCGTTGACGCAGTCCTCCACGCGCGCGTCCAGCGCCCGCGCCAGGCGGTACTGGTCCACGTCGTGCTGGTACTGGCCCACGCCGATCGCCTTCGGCTCGATCTTGACCAGTTCCGCCAGCGGATCCTGCAGGCGCCGCGCGATCGACACCGCGCCGCGCAGCGACACGTCCAGCTGCGGGAACTCCTTGGCCGCGAATTCGGACGCCGAATATACCGACGCGCCGGCCTCGCTGACCACGATCTTCTCCAGCTTCAGCTGCGGGTTCTGCTTGATCAGGTCGGCGGCGAGCCTGTCGGTCTCGCGGCTGGCGGTGCCGTTGCCGATCGCGATCAGTTCCACGCCATGTTGCGTGCACAGCTGCCTGAGCGTGTGCAGCGACTGGTCCCACTGCTTGCGCGGCTCGTGCGGATAGATGGTATCGGTGGCGAGCAGCTTGCCGGTGGCATCGACCACCGCGATCTTGCAGCCGGTGCGGATGCCCGGATCCAGGCCCAGGGTCACCCGCGCGCCGGCCGGCGCGGCCAGCATCAGGTCCTGCAGGTTGTCGCCGAACACCGCGATCGCCTCGGCTTCGGCCTTCTCGCGCGCCTGGTTGAACAGGTCCAGCAGCAGGTGCATGTGCAGCTTGGCGCGCCAGGTCAGGCGGCAGGCATCGAGCAGCCAGCGGTCGCCGGGGCGGCCCTGGTTGGCGATGCCGGCGCGCAGCGCGACGCGGCCCTCGGCGTACTGGTGGCCGGCCTCGGCGTCGCTGCCCGGGTCCAGTTCCAGGTACACGATTTCCTCGCGGCGCGCGCGGAACAGCGCCAGCAGCCGGTGCGAGGGAATCTTGGCCAGCGCCTCGGCATGGTCGAAGTAGTCGCGGTACTTGGCGCCTTCCTGCTCCTTGCCCTCGGCCACGCGCGCGCGGATCACGCCGACGTCGCCGAGCCAGCCGCGCAGTTCGCCGACCAACGCCGCGTCTTCGCCCCAGCGCTCCATCAGGATCGCGCGCGCGCCCTCCAGCGCCGCCTTGACGTCGGCCACGCCCTTGTCGGCGTCGACGAAGCTCGCGGCGAAGCTGTCCGGCGTCAGCGACGGGTCGGCCAGCAGGCCATCGGCCAGCGGTTCCAGGCCCGCTTCGCGCGCGATCTGCGCACGCGTGCGGCGCTTGGGCTTGTACGGCAGGTACAGGTCTTCCAGCCGCGACTTGGTATCGGCGGCGACGATCTCCGCGCGCAGTTCGTCGCTGAGCTTGCCCTGTTCGTCGATGCTGGCCAGCACCGCGGCGCGGCGGTCTTCCAGCTCGCGCAGATAGGTCAGGCGGGTTTCCAGGTTGCGCAACTGGGTGTCGTCGAGGCCGCCGGTGACTTCCTTGCGGTAGCGCGCGATGAACGGGACGCTGGCGCCTTCGTCGAGCAAGGCGATCGCGGCGCGCGCCTGCGCGGGCTGGGCGCCGATCTCCTCGGCGATGGTACGGGCGATCTGCTGGGCGAGCTGAGTGTCGTGCATTGCGTCCGGCCGGAGCCGCCTTGCGGAAAACCGGCATTTTCGCAGCGCCCGGGCCATCGGGGAACCCGTTGACAGGCGCGCGCCGACCTGTCGGCGTCAGCGCACGCCGACCAGCCCGCCTGTCGCCATCAGCTCACGCCGGTGGGGCCGTCCAGCACGATGCGCACCTTGCGGGTCAGGTCCAGGCGGTTGTAGGGCTTGGACAGCACCTCGAACTCGGCGCCGCCGGCATCGGTGCGCTCGATCGTGGACTCGGCGTAGCCGGTGGTCAGCAACACCTTGAGCCTGGGCCGGCGCCGCCGCGCCTCACGCGCCAGCATCACCCCGTTGAGCCCGCCGGGCATGATCAGGTCCGAATACAGCAGGTCCACGTGCACCCCGGTGTCGAGCAGTTCCAACGCCTCGCGCGCGTTGTGCACGACGTGGGTGGCGTAGCCCTGGTCCTCCAGGAACAGGCGCGCCAGTTCGGCGATGTCCGGCCGGTCCTCCACGATCAGGATCGTCTCGTCGCCCTGCCGGTCGAACGCGCGGCGGGTGCGCGAATCGCGCGGCGAGACGTTCTCGACGTTGTCGTCGATCGGGAAGTACAGCCGCACCGTGGTGCCGTGGCCCTCTTCCGAATACAACCGCACCGCGCCGCCGGACTGCTTGGCGAAGCCGTACACCATCGACAGGCCCAGGCCGGTGCCCTTGCCCTCGTCCTTGGTGGTGAAGAACGGATCCAGCACGTGGGCCAGCACGTCCGGCGACATGCCGCTGCCGTTGTCGGTGACCGAGACGCAGACGTAGTGGCCGGGCAACAGGTTGTCGTAGGTGGTGGGTTCGTCGGCGCGGATCGACACGTTGCGGGTCTGGATGACCAGGCGCGGCGCAGGCTGCGCGGCCATCGCGTCGCGCGCGTTGATCAGGATGTTGAGCAGCGCCACCTCGGCCTGGGTCGGATCGATCCGGCAGTTGCGCAGGTCGGCCGCCAGGTCCAGCGCGAAGGTGATGCCGTCGCCCAGCGTGCGCTCGGCCACGTCGCTCATGCCGGCGACCAGCGCGTTGAGGTTGAGCACGCGCCCTTCCAGCTTCTGCTTGCGCGCGAAGGCCAGCAATTGCTGGGTCAGCCGCGCGGCCTGGCCGGCGGCGTCGCGCGCGCGCTCCACGCTCTTGCGCAGCCGCGCCGGATCCAGCGGCTCGCGCTCCACCGCATGCTCGATCAGTTCCAGATAGCCGGACATGACCTGCAGCAGGTTGTTGAAGTCGTGCGCGATGCCGCCGGTCAGCTGGCCCAGCGCCTCCATCTTCTGCGCCTGGCGCAAGGCGTCCTCGGTATCGCGGCGGCGGCTGACGTCCAGCTGCGAGCCGAAGAAGTAGACCAGCTCGCCGTGCTCGTTGTAGACCGGCGAGATGAACAACGCATTCCAGAAACTGGAACCGTCCTTGCGATAGTTGAGGATCTCCACCGCCACTTCGCTGCGTGTGGCGATCGCCTCGCGAACGCTGTCCACGGTATCGCGATCGGTGTCCGGTCCCTGCAGGAAGCGGCAGTTGTTGCCGAGCAGTTCGTCGCTGCTGTAGCCGGTCATCTCCACGAACGCGCGGTTGACGAACACGATGGGGTTGTCCGCCTGCCTGGGATCGGTGACGATCATCGGCATGCGCGTGGTTTCCACGGCGGCGAAGAAGATGTCGCTGCGGTGGTCGGACAGGTCGGCGGTGGTGTTTTCGTGGACGGTGACGCGCGATGGCTTACGGGTATCGGGTGCTGGCATGGTCGATCGTAGTTCCATGCGAACCGTTGCTGGCCCGCCTATGCGGGCGACCACACCGGGGTCCGCACGCCGGCGTCAACGCGAATAGTACTTGTGCAGCCGTTCCACGACGATTTCGTCCTGCAACGATTCCAGCGCCATGATCCGCACCTGCCGATCGCTCACCGCAAGCACGCGTTCGACGTAGATCTCCGGCCCTGAGGCGGTTTCCTTCATCGACTTGCTGAAGCCGTAGGGCATCACGCCCTTCTCGCCATCCTTGCTGCCACCGATATACAGAACGACCGACATGACGCTTCCTCTGTTGGGAATTCGTGGAACTGGCGCGCAGCCTACACAGCGCCACGTGAGGGGATTCTCCACGCAGGTTAATCGTCGCTGTTTGCCCGCAGATGACTTACTTCTTTCTCACACCGGCTTAACTGCCCATGCCCGGTAGTCGCGCACCCCTCCCTGGCGGACCTGCATGGATCTCAAGAGCGGCTACCCCTTCTGGTCCGTGCGCAACGGCCTGATCCAGGCCTTCCCGCAACTGCGCAGCGACCTGCGCTGCGATGTGGCGATCGTCGGCGGCGGCATCACCGCCGCGCTGATCGCCGACGAACTGTCGGCGCACGGCCACGAGGTCGTCGTGCTGGAGCAACGCGACGTCGGCTGGGGCAGTACCGCCGCCAGCACCGCATTGCTGCAGTACGAGATCGACACCCACATGATCGACCTGGCCAAGCGCTACGACGAGGACGCCGCCGCCCTCGCCTACCGCTCCTGCGCGCAGGCGGTGGAGCAGTTGCGGGCGCTGGCGCGGCCGCTGCGCGATGTCGACTTCGGCTGGAACGACAGCCTGTACTACGCCAGCCGCCGCCGTCACGTGCGCGTACTGCAGCAGGAGCTGCAGCTGCGCGCGCGCCACGGACTCGAGGTGGAGTGGCTGGATGCGCAGGCGCTGCGCGCCGACTACGGCATCGACGCCCACGGCGCGATCCTCAGCCGCCAGGCGGCGCGGGTGGATCCCTACCGCCTGACCTACCGCCTGCTCGGCCGCGCGCACAAGCGCGGCGTCGGGGTCTACGACCGCACCCGCGTCGAGCTCATCGACCTGAGCCGCCGCGGCGCCACCCTGCATACCGAGCAGGGCCTGCAGGTCCGCGCCGGGCACGTGGTGATCGCGGCCGGCTACGCCAGCCAGCGCTGGCTGGACCCGCGCGTGGCCCGCAACCGCAGCAGCTACGCATTCGTCAGCGATCCGCTGGACGACGCGATGCTCGGCGCGCTGAAGCACACGATGGTGTGGGAAAGCGCGCGCCCCTACCTGTACCTGCGCACCACCGGCAACGGGCGCATCGTCGCCGGCGGCGAGGACGACGGCGTGGACATCCCGCTGCGCCGCGACGCCCGCGTCGACGGCAAGGCGCGCACGCTGTCGCGCAAGATCGCCAAGGCGATGCCGGGCCTGGACCTGAAGCCCACCTTCGCCTGGGCCGGCACCTTCGCCGAAACCGAAGACGGCCTGCCCTTCTTCGGCCCGCATCCGCAGCGCGGGCCGCGCATGCAGTTCGCGATGGCCTACGGCGGCAATGGCATCACCTACAGCATGCTCGGCGCCAGCCTGTTGCGTGCGCACATCGAGCGCCGCGCGCATCCGCTCAAGCAGCTGTTCGGTTTCGCCCGGCTGGACTGAGCTCAGCTCCGCCCCGGCCACCAGCCGCGGCCGAGCATCGCGTAGCGATCGGCGGCGCGCTCAAGCGGGTTGCGTACATGGACGCCGCCGCAGGCGAAGTACACCGGCAGGAACAGCGGCCCCAGCACCAGGTACTGCAGCACGTGGGCGCGCTCGTGATCGCCGAGGCGTACGTTCGGGTGCCGGCAGCGGCCGGCGGCGTGTTCGTAGGTGGCACAGGCCACGTCCAGGTCGTCGGCGCTGACCAGGATCACGTTGCCCAGCGTCAATGCGCCGCGCGGCCCCCAGGGAAACCGGTCGAACACCAGCGCCAGCTCGCGCCGGCTGATGCGTGCACGGGCACCGACCAGCATCGCGGCGAGTCCGGCGGTCAGGCCCAGCAGCGTATTGGGCAAGGTCCACAGCGCGCCCAGCACGAACCCGGCCCGGCGCAGCGCCGTCGCCGGCTGCGTCAATCGGCTTCGTTGGGAATCAGCAGCCACAGGATCAGATAGACCAGGATGCCGGGGAACGCGGCCGAGGCGATCGAGCCGATCACGTAGACCACGCGCAGCAGCGTCGCGCTCCAGCCGAAGCGATGCGCGATGCCGCCGATCACGCCGGCGATCATGCGATCGTCGAGCGAGCGCGACAGCGTACGGGTGGGTTTGGGCTGGGACATGGCGGCGGCTCCTGCGGCAAATGCGCGCTCAGTCTGGGCGCGGCGCCGCGGGCGGGGCGTGACGGCGCAGCACCGCCAGCTGTTGCGCGAACCAGGCCGCCGCATCCTGCTCCGGCTGGCCCGGACACGCCACCCGGTAAGCCTTGCCGCTGCTACTGCTTTGGCTGGCGCCGCGCTCGATGAACTGCTCGGCGGTGGCGGCCATCTCGCGCTTGCGCAGGTAGTCGTACTTGCGCTGCAGGTGCGCCTTGGCCTCCGCCGCCGGATACCAGCTGCCGTTGCGCTGGAACCGGCACGGCGAAGCCTGCAAGGCCGCCAGCAGCGCGTTGATTTCGCGCTCGGCGACCGGCGACGGCGCGGCTGCGGCCGCGACCGTGCAAACGCAGGCCAGGCCGAACGCGAACAGGCGCATGCCGAGCCGCTGCGCGGATCGCGTGGTGGGTTTCATCATGCGTCTATTCTCCGCCATCGCGCTCGGCCAGCCAGCGGTGCAGCGCCGCCGGCACTTCGCGTTGCGCGCGGCCGGACACGTAGATGCCGATGTGGCCGCCGCGAAAGCTGAGCTCGGCGTAGTCCTCGCTGCCGACCAGGCCGCGCAGCGCGCGCGATGCGTCCGGCGGCACCAGGTGGTCCTGCTCGGCATAGACATTGAGCACCGGCATGGCGACCCGGGCCAGGTCCACAGCGTGGTCGCCGATGCGCGCGCGGCCATGCATCAGCGCGTTGTCCTGGTAGAACTGCTTGACGAACTCGCGGAACGTCTCGCCGGCCAGGTCGGGCGAATCGAAGATCCATTTTTCCATGCGCAGGAAGTCCTCCAGCGCGCGCGGATCGTCGAGGATGTCCAGCAGCCCGACGTATTTCTGCAGGTTCAACCGGAACGGCTTGAGCATCAGGTAGCTGGCGTTCATCAGATCCGCCGGCACGTTGCCCAGCGTGTCCACGAACAGATCCACGTCCACCTGGCGCGCCCAGTTGGACAGCATGTTGTCCGGAGTATGGAAATCCACCGGGGTCACCATCGTCACCAGGTTGCGCACCTTCGCCGGCTGCAGCGCCGCATAGCACAGCGAGAAGGTGCCGCCCTGGCAGATGCCGAGCACGTTGACCGGCGCGCCGGCCGTGGCCGCGCGCAGGTGGTCGACCGCGCCGTCGATGTAGCGCAGCAGATAGTCTTCCAGGGTCAGGTAGCGCTCGGACCGGTCCGGATAGCCCCAGTCGAGCACGTAGACGTCCTCGCCCAGCGCCAGCAGACCCTGCACCAGCGAGCGGTCGGCCTGCAGGTCGACCATGTACGGGCGGTTGACCAGCGCATAGACGATCAGCAGCGGCACCTTCGCGGTCGGCGGCTTGCTGCCGACGAAGCGGTACAGCACCACCTTGCCGTCGCGCCACACCTCCTGCCGCTCGGTGACGCCGTACTGCACCTCGTCCAGCCCGGGCAGCACGCGCAGCCCTTCCATGAGCTTGCGCTGCAGCTCCAGGGTTTCCTGCAGCAGGTCGTCGCTGCTGAAGCTCAACGGCCCTTTCATGCGCGGCCCCGGCGCGGCGCCACGCCCGGCTTGCCACGCGCCGGCCTGGCGGCGGGCTTGGACGCCGCGGCAGACCTTGATGACGCGACAGGTTTGGACGGCGCGACAGGCTTGGACTTGACCGGCGGCTTGGACGCGGAAGCGGCGCGCTTGGTGGGCCGCTTCGCGGCGGCCTTGGCCGGCGTGCCGGCTGGCGCCGCCTTGGACGCGGGAGCAGCGGCAGGCCGGCCGCGCGACTGCGGACGCGATGCGGGTGCGGCGTTCTCGGTGGACTGGGGGTTCGCCGTCGCCGCGACCGGCGCGGCACCGCGCTCCAGCCGCCGCAGCCGCCGCTCCAGATCGGCGATGTGCCGATGCGCGGCATCCAGTTCGCTGCGGGTCGGCAGGCCCAATTGCTCGCACAGTTGCTCGGTCTCGCGCTGCAGCAGCGAACGCAGGCGCATCTGCGCGTTGGCGAAGCCGGCATAGACCTCGCGGAACTCCTCCGACAACGCCGAAGCCGCATAGGCCTCCTCGGCGGCGTCGATCCACAGGTCGAACATCGCCCGCGCGTTGGTCAGCTGGCGGCCGGGATCCTCGTGCTCGCGCAGCTTGGCCTCGAACACGCCGAAGGCGTTGTCGATCGCGCCCTGCAACTGGCCCATGTACGCCTGCAGCTGCGCCTGGTAGTCCTGCTGCGCCTTGGCCAGCGCGCGCCAGCGCGCATGGTGGTTGCGGCCCGGGCCGAAGCCCGGCATCTGCAGCCACGGCCCGCTGTCGCGCTGCCAACCCTGCAGCCATTGCGCCGCCTGCTGCAGCCACGGATCCACGCCGGCCTGGCCGGCGCCGCGGGCGGTGCCGAGCAACCATTGCAGCATCTGCTCGCGCTGGCCCTGCACCTGCTGCTTCCAGGCCGCGGCCACGTCCGCGCTGCCCGCATCGCGCCCGGCGAACTGCGCGGCCACCTGCTGCATCGCGCCGAACCAGTTGCCGGCCTGTCGCTGCAGCTGCGCCACCGCATCCTCGGTCTGAGGCGCGGCGCCGCGCGGCAGCCATTGCGCCCAGGTGTCGATCGCCTCGCGCCACGGACCAGCGGCGCCATCGGCGGGCGCTGCGGGCGCAGCCCCGCCCTGGCGCAGCGCCTCGCTCCACGCGCCCCAGTACTGCCGCGCCAACGCCTCGAAATCGCCGGCATCGTTGCCGCCGCTAGCCTTCATCGCCACCCTCCCAGGTCAGACGGGGATGATAGCAACTGCACCCGGTCAGGGCTTGGGAATACGCAGGGTCTTGCTGATCATCAGCGAACCGGACAGCGCGAACAGCAGCACCAGCGGGTGCAGCAGCCACGGCCCCAGCCGCCATTGGCCCCACCACAGCGCGTCGCCGATGTGGCCCAGGTACGCGGCGACCGCGAGCACGATCACCAACGCCAGGCTGCTGGGGATTGGCGTGCCTTCGAAATACGGGACCTTGTCGCCGTCGCCGGCCAGCTGCTCGGCGGTGACGTTGTAGCGCGCCAGGCGGCTGACCCCGCAACACACGAAGAAGCTCAGCACCAGCCAGTCCCAGCCGCCCTGCATGCCGCAGGCGTAGGCCAGCGCGGCCGGGGCGACGCCGAAGGAGATCACGTCGGCCAGCGAATCCAGTTCGCGGCCGAGGGTGGACGAGGACTTGCGCCAGCGCGCCACGCGCCCGTCCAGCGCATCGAACACGAACGCCAGCGGGATCAGCGCCATGCCGATCAGCAGGTCGCTGCGCCGGCCCTCCTGCAGGAAGCGCATCGACGCGAACACCGCGCCGGTGCCGCAGAAGGCGTTGGCCAGGGTGAACCAGTCGGCCAACTGGAATTCGCGCAGCATGGAGAAGTGGCGTTTCATCGGCATAGCGTGGCGGATCCAGCGTGAGAAGGGTGCGACCGGCACAGGGTAGCGTGGCGCCAGCGCAGTGGCGAGGATCGCCGCCATGGCGGCGTCGCGGCGCGCTGCTACGCTTGTCGCCCCTCGCCCACAGGTGCTTCCCATGCAGACCGTCCTGATCACCGGCGCCGCCAGCGGCATCGGCGCCGGCATCGCCCGCGAACTGGCCGCCGGCGGCCGCCACATCGTCGTCAGCGACCTGGATGTGCGCGCGGCCGCCGCAGTGGCCGCGCAACTGCGCGAGGCCGGCGGCTCGGCCGAGGCGGTGGCGCTGGACGTGAGCAGCGAGGCCAGCATCGATGCGGCCCTGGCGGCGATCTCGCGGCCGGTGGACGTGCTGGTCAACAACGCCGGATTGCAGCACGTGGCGCCGCTGCAGGACTTCCCGATGGCCAAGTGGAGCCTGCTGGTCGAAGTGATGCTGACCGGCGTGGCGCGGCTGACCCAGGCGCTGCTGCCGGGCATGCGCGCGCGCGGCTTCGGCCGCATCGTCAACATCGGCAGCATCCATTCGCTGGTCGCCAGCCCGTACAAGAGCGCTTACGTCGCCGCCAAGCACGGCCTGGTCGGGTTTTCCAAGGCCGTCGCGCTGGAGACCGCCGATACCGACATCACCATCAACACGCTGTGCCCCAGCTATGTGAAGACGCCGCTGGTGGACAAGCAGATCGCCGACCAGGCGCGCACCCGCGGCATCTCCGAGGCCGACGTGATCGCGCAGGTGATGCTCAAGCCGATGCCCAAGGGCGTGTTCATCGATTACGACGAGCTGGCCGGCTGCGTCGCGTTCCTGGCCTCGCCGGCGGCGCGCAACATCACCGCGCAGACCATCGCCATCGACGGCGGCTGGACCGCGCAATAGCGCGACGGCGCGTGCCGGCAACAATGGGGTTGCGGAACGGCGATCCTTGCTGGCGAATTTTTCGCCAATGCGGCGGCGGGCGTTGCGCTGCAACGCGGCCGCACTCTTATCCACAGACTTCGGTCGGTTCCATCCACACCCGCTGTGGAGAAGCGCGGCAGCGGCTGGCGAAAGTTTCGCCAGTCGGCAAAATCGGCCAGCCGTATCAGCGACTTGCCGCGCTTGCCCACAGGCTTGTGCAGGATCGATCCACAGCCGCTGTGGACAAGCGCAGCGCAGGCGCGGTGGCGCTCAGACCCGCGAGTAGCGCCACGACAGCATGCGCCCGTCGCGATACGGCATCACCCCGTGGAACGGACGTGGATCGGCGTCGAACACCAGCGGCAGGAAATGGCGGTCGCCCTCCCACAGCGGCAGCAATGGCATGTCCGCCACCGGCACCCAGGCCAGCGTGCCCTCGGCGTTCTCGGCGAACGGTTCGCCACTGTAGGCGCTGATCAGGAACAGGAAGCCCAGCCAGTCCTCGCCGTGCTTGCCAAAGCCGGGCCAGCTGATGGTGCCGCGCAATTGCAGCGCCTCGCATTCGATGCCGGCCTCCTCGCGGATCTCGCGGCGCATGCCGTCCAGCACGTCCTCGTCGGCCTCGACCTTGCCGCCCAGGCCGTTGTACTTGCCCAGGTGATGGTCGCCGGGCCGCGCGTTGCGATGGATCAGCAGCACCTTGGAACGGTCGGGCGACAGCACGTAGCCCAGCGTGGCGACGATCGGGGTGTAAGGCATGCGGCGGTCGGGCGAGTCGGCGGGCGCGCAGTATGCCGCATCCGCCGCGGCGAGCGGTCTATGCCACCACGCTTACAGCAGCGGCACCGGCGCGTCCTGCGCCGGCCGCGGCAATGGCGCGGCCGGCTTCAGCGTGGCCACGCCATGGCCGCGTTCGGCCAGGTATTCCAGCCATTTGCTGAGGAAGGTGTTCATGCGCATGCGGTGGCTGATCAGTTCCGCCGGCGGCGGATACAGCCCCATCACGTCCTGCCAGCGGCGGCCGACGTAGCAATGCGTGGTCTCGGCCTGGCGCGCATCGCGGTACATGCGCACGTAGGCCGACGGGTCCGGCTCGCCGGTGAGCGGGTCGCACAGGTCGTAGGTCAGGCGCAGTTCCACCGTGTAGCGGTGGTGCTCGATCACGTCCAGGCGCAGGTCCAGGCCGTCGCCGATCGAGGACAGGTAGCTGCCCACGGCCAGGTCCGACGGGACGAACAGGCGATTCAGGTGAACGTAGTTCTCGGCGTACAGCCCCATCAGCCAGCCGAATCGGCTGAGCCGGGGGATGCGTTCGCTGCGGGTCAGGGCGTGCTGCATGGAGCCGATGCTACACGTTGAAACGCCCGCGCGGCAGCATTGACGGATCGCCCGTGCCGGCCTACCTTGGAGGTCTCGGCACGGCGTTTTGCGGCCTGCCCGATGCGCCCTCCCTCTGGCGCCGCCGCATTCAGAACATCTCGCGCTGCAGGCCCAGCGTCGCCAGCACCTTGCTGGAAATCTCCTCGATCGAGGTATGCGTGGTGCTCAGGGTCGGGATCCGCTCCATCCTGAACATGGTCTCGGCCGCGGACACCTCGCGTCGGCACGTCTCCAGGTTGGAATAGCGCGAATTCGGCCGCCGCTCCTGGCGGATCTGCTGCAGGCGGTCCGGGTCGATGGTCAGCCCGAACAGCTTGCTGCGGTAGGGACGCAGCCGCGGCGGCAGCCGGTCGTGTTCCAGGTCCTCCTCGGTCAACGGATAGTTGGCCGCGCGCACGCCGTAATGCAGCGCCAGGTAGATGCAGGTCGGCGTCTTGCCGGCGCGCGAGACGGCAACCAGGATCAGGTCGGCCTCGTCGTAGTTGATCGCGATGCCGTCGTCGTGGGCCAACGCGAAGTTCATCGCGTTGATGCGGCGGTGATAGGTCTCGAAATCGACCATGCCGTGCGCCCGCCCTACCCGCGAATGCCGCGGCGCGTTCAATTCGCGCTCCAGCGGCTCGATGAACGGCGCGAACACATCGAGCATCAGCGCGCCGCTTTCGGACAGCAGCATGCTCAGCTGCGGATCGACGCAGGAGTTGACCACGATCGGCCGCACCTGGTAACGCTCCCCCGCGGCGTGGATGCGCTGCGCCGCTTCGCGCGCTTTTTCCGGATCGTCGATGAACGACATGCGGTCGGTGACGAAGCTGAAACCGCTGAACTGGGTGAGCAGGCTATGCCCAATGGTTTCAGCGGTGATACCGGTTCCATCGGACACGTAGAACACCGGTCGGATCGTCGACATAGCCTGCATTCTCCTTGCTGAAACCCAACGGATGCACCCGCTTGAGCTTGTGCCCACTCGGGTGCGCACTGCATGATATCGGCTTCTTCCCCCACGGACGCGGCCACTCTGCCCGCCTCGGGCGATGGCCCTACGGAGCATCGCGCTTGAACGAGAACATCCTTTGGTTGCACGAGTTGCGCTTGACCGACCTGGCCCGCGTCGGTGGCAAGAACTCTTCCCTCGGCGAAATGATCGGCAACCTGGCAGGACTCGGCGTCTCGGTGCCCGGCGGTTTCGCCACCACCGCCGAAGCGTTCAAGGCGTTCGTCGCCCACAACAATCTCTACCAGCGCATCTTCGACAAGCTGGCGACGCTGGACGTGGAAGACGTCGGCGCGCTGACCGTGGCCGGCAAGGAAATCCGCGGCTGGGTCACCGAGGCGCCGCTGCAGCCGGAGCTGGACCAGGCGATCCGCGACGCCTACGCGCAGCTGTGCGCCGAGAACGGCGGCGGCGACGTGGCAGTGGCGGTGCGCTCATCCGCAACCGCCGAAGACCTGCCCGACGCCAGCTTCGCCGGCCAGCAGGAGACCTTCCTCAACGTGACCGGCGCCGACGACGTGGTGCACAAGGTCAAGGAAGTCTTCGCCAGCCTGTACAACGACCGCGCCATCGCCTACCGCGTGCACCACGGCTTCAAGCACGAGGACGTGTTCCTGTCGGCCGGCGTGCAGCTGATGGTGCGCTCCGGCGTCGGCGCCTCCGGCGTGCTGTTCACGCTCGACACCGAGTCCGGTTTCCGCGACGTGGTGTTCGTTACCTCGAGCTTCGGCCTCGGCGAGATGGTCGTGCAGGGCGCGGTCAATCCCGACGAGTTCTACGTCTACAAGCCCACCCTCAATGCCGGCAAGCCGGCGATCCTGCGCCGTTCGCTGGGCAGCAAGCTGATCCGCATGGTGTATTCGGATGTGCCCGGCGAGCGCGTTCGCATCGAGGACACCCCGGCCGAACTGCGCAACACCTTCTCGATCAGCGACGAGGACGTGCAGGAGCTGTCCAAGCAGGCGCTGGTGATCGAGAAGCACTACCAGCGGCCGATGGACATCGAGTGGGCGAAGGACGGCGTCAGCGGCAAGCTGTTCATCGTGCAGGCGCGTCCTGAAACCGTGAAGTCGCGCGGCCATGCCACCCAGATCGAGCGCTTCGCGCTGGAAAAGCGCGGCACGGTGATCGCCGAAGGCCGCGCTATCGGCCAGAAGATCGGCGCCGGCGTGGCCCGCGTGGTGCGCAGCCTGGACGACATGAGCCGGGTGCAGGCCGGCGACGTGCTGGTCGCGGACATGACCGATCCCGATTGGGAGCCGGTGATGAAGCGCGCCTCGGCGATCGTCACCAACCGCGGCGGCCGCACCTGCCACGCGGCGATCATCGCCCGCGAGCTGGGCGTGCCGGCGGTGGTCGGCACCGGCAACGCGATGGAGCTGATCGAGGACGGCCGCGAGGTCACGGTCAGTTGCGCCGAGGGCGACACCGGCTTCATCTACGCCGACCTGCTGCCGTTCGAGCGCACCACCACCGACCTGGGCAATATGCCGCCGGCGCCGCTGAAGATCATGATGAACGTGGCCAACCCGGAGCGCGCGTTCGACTTCGGCCAGTTGCCCAACGCCGGCATCGGCCTGGCGCGGCTGGAGATGATCATCGCCGCGCACATCGGCATCCATCCCAACGCGCTGCTGGAGTACGCCAAGCAGGACGCGGCGACCAAGAAGAAGATCGACGAGAAGATCGCCGGCTATGCCGATCCGGTCAGTTTCTACATCAACCGCTTGGCCGAAGGCATCGCCACGCTGACCGCGTCGGTGGCGCCGAACCCGGTGATCGTGCGCCTGTCGGACTTCAAGTCCAACGAGTACGCCAACCTGATCGGCGGCAGCAACTACGAGCCGCACGAAGAGAACCCGATGATCGGCTTCCGCGGCGCCAGCCGCTACGTCGATCCGAGCTTCTCGGCCGCGTTCGCGCTGGAATGCAAGGCGGTGCTCAAGGTCCGCAACGAGATGGGCCTGGACAACATGTGGGTGATGATCCCGTTCGTGCGCACCCTCGAGGAAGGCCGCAAGGTCATCGAGGTGCTGGCCCAGAACGGGCTGCGCCAGGGCGAGAACAACCTGAAGATCATCATGATGTGCGAGGTGCCGTCGAACGCGCTGCTCGCCGACGAGTTCCTGGAGATCTTCGACGGCTTCTCGATCGGCTCCAACGACCTGACCCAGCTCACCCTGGGCCTGGATCGCGATTCGTCGATCGTGGCGCACCTGTTCGACGAGCGTAATCCGGCGGTGAAGAAGATGCTGTCGATGGCGATCAAGGCCGCGCGCGCCAAGGGCAAGTACGTCGGCATCTGCGGCCAGGGTCCATCGGATCACCCGGACCTGGCCGAGTGGCTGATGCAGGAAGGCATCGAGTCGGTGTCGCTGAATCCCGACACCGTGGTCGATACCTGGTTGCGCCTGGCCAAGCTGAAAGCCGCCGGCTGATGGCGACGGCAGCAACGTTGATGGCGGCGGCCGCGGCGGCCGCCCCCGCCGCACCGGCACAGGTGCGGCAATCCTTGAGCTGGCGGGACCTGGATTGGGCGCAGTACGCGCTCAACTGGGGCGTGGCGCTGGTCATCCTGGTGCTGGGGATGTGGATCGCCAAGCGCCTGAGCCAATGGCTGCACCGTGCGCTGATGCGCGCACGGGTGGAAACCACGCTCAGCAATTTCCTGCGCAACGTCGCCTATGCGCTGCTGCTGGTGCTGGTGTTCGTGTCGGCGCTGCAGAAGATCGGGGTGCCGCCGACGTCGCTGTTCGCGGTGCTCGGCGCGGCCGGCCTGGCGGTCGGCCTGGCGCTGAAGGATTCGCTGTCCAATATCGCCTCGGGGGTGATGCTGATCGTGCTGCGGCCGATGCGCGACGGCGACCACGTGGTCATAGCCGGGCAGGAAGGCATCGTCGACGAGATCCGGATCTTCCAGACCCGCATCCGCAGCTTCGACGAGCGCATGATCACCCTGCCCAACAGCACCATCACCACCGCGCCGATCGTCAACTACAGCACCCTGCCCAACCGGCGCCTGGAGATCACCGTCGGCGTCGGCTATGGCGACGACCTGAAGAAAGCCCAGCAGCTGCTGCTGCAGATCGCCCAGGACAATCCGGCCATCCTGGAGACGCCGGCGCCGTTCGTGCAGGTCACCAACCTGGGCGAGAGCACGGTGGACCTGATGCTGTTCGCCTACGCCAGGAACGGCGACTTCGGCGCGGCCAAGAGCACCACGCTCGAGAACATCCGCAACCAGCTGCTGGAGAACGGGCTCAGCATTCCCTATCCGCAGCGCGATCTGCACGTGTACCACCACGATGCCGATGGCCGCCCGATCGCCGAGCTGTTGCTGAAGGGTGTGACCGACGACGGCGAGACCAAGCAGGGCCCGCCGCTGGCCCGTTGAGGCCATCCCGGCGCGTCGCAAGACCGTGCCCGCCAGGCACGGTCCTACGCGCTGCATCGCGGGACTTCAGCGCGCGGCGCCGCCGCCCTGCCCGCTCAGCGCACCCATGAACGGACGGTAGTAGCGCAGTTCGTCGATCGAGTCGTGCACGTCGCTGAGCGCGGTGTGCGAGGAGGTCTTGTTGAGTCCCGAGGCGATCGCCGGTGCCCAGCGCCGCGCCAGTTCCTTCAATGTGGACACGTCCAGGTTGCGGTAATGGAAGAAGCGCTCCAGCCGCGGCATCTGCCGGTGCAGGAAACGCCGGTCCTGGCAGATCGAGTTGCCGCACATCGGCGAAGCGCCGGGCTTGCACCACTGCGCCAGGAACGCCACGGTCTGCGCCTCGGCCTGGCCCAGGGTGACGTTGCTGTCGAGCACGCGCTGCCACAGCCCGGAATGGCGATGCTGGTTGCGGTTCCACTCGTCCATCGCCTGCAGCGTCTGCAGCGGATGGGCGATGGCGAATTCCGGACCCTCGGCCAGCACGTTGAGCTGCGTGTCGGTGACCACCGTGGCGATCTCGATGATCGAATCCTTGTCGGTATCCAATCCGGTCATTTCCAGATCGATCCAGATCAGACGATCGTTGTCCACGCGCGGTTCCGCCATAGCACCATCCAGTCGTTCGCGGCGGCGATGCCGGCGCGGGGGTTTCGTATCGGTCGCGCATGATAGCGCGCGCCGCGCAGCGGCTTCACGCCCGGCGGCAGCGCTCAGCCGCCGAGCAGCGGCCTGCCGCGCTTGGCGCGGAAATAGTTGGTCAGGCGCAGCCCGGCCGGTGCCGCCAGCACCCCGCCGCGCACCTGCACGCGGTGGTTGTGGCGCGGATCGGCCACCAGATCGAACACGCTGCCGCAGGCGCCGGTCTTCGGATCCGCCGCCGCGAACACCAGCTGCGCCACGCGCGCGTGCACCACCGCCATCGCGCACATCGCGCACGGCTCCAGGGTCACGTACAGAGTGCTGCCGACCAAGCGATGGTTGCCGAGCCGGCGCCCGGCCTGGCGCAGCGCCACGATCTCGGCGTGCGCGCTGGGGTCGTGCTCGGCGATGTTGAGGTTCCAGCCCTCGCCCAGCACCTCGTCCGTGGCCGAGACCAGCACCGCGCCGACCGGAATCTCGTCGAACTCGCGCTCGGCGCGGTCGGCAAGGGCCAGCGCGTGCAGCATCCAGCGTTCGTCGCGCGCGGCGCTGTCGTCCGCGCCGTTCATCGCGCCGCGGCGTGCTTGCGCACGAACTCGGCGAACACCGCCAGCGTGGCTTCGCTGACGTGGTGTTCGATGCCCTCGGCGTCGCGCCGCGCGATGTCCTCGTCGATGCCCAAGGCCAGCAGGAACTGCTCCACGGTCTGGTGCCGCTGCCGGCTGGCGGCCGCCAGCGCCTCGCCCTCCGGCGTCAGGAACACGCCGCGATACGGCCGCTGCACCACCCAGCCGCCCTTGACCAGGCGCTTGAGCATCTTCGCCACGGTCGGCTGGGCCACGCCCAGGCGCGCGGCGATGTCCACCTGCCGCGCCTCGCCGCCATCGGCCAGCAAGTCGGAGATCAGCTCCACATAGTCCTCGATCAGCTCCAGGCGGTGCGCCTCGCGCACCTGGCGGAAGCTTTCGACCTGTACCTGCGCGTCGAGCAGCACCGCCCCTGGCGCCGTCAACTTCCCGCTTTTCTGCATCGCAACGCCCTTGTCCGTGCCGGCGCACGCCGGCCGCCGCCTATTCTGGCCGAAATTGCGCCTATCGCCGCGATTCGATTTGCCAATGCTAAGTAGCATAGCAAGTGCTATATAATTCTTCGTGCTCCTTCCTCGCGCGCTTCCGCCATGGCCGATCCCCTGCCCGATTCCAACGCCGCCTGGCCGCAGGCCAGCGGCCCGCCACGGCGCAGCCTCGGGCGCATGAACGGCAGCGTCGCCGTGCCCAGCGGCGGCCTCGGCTGGCGCCGCTTCCTGGCCTTCCTCGGGCCGGGCTACATGGTTTCGGTGGGCTACATGGACCCGGGCAACTGGGCCACCGACATCGCCGGCGGCTCGCATTTCGGCTACCTGCTGCTGTCGGTGATCCTGCTGTCGAACCTGATGGCGATCGTGCTGCAGGGCCTGGCGGCGCGGCTGGGCATCGCCACCGGCCGCGACCTGGCGCAGGCCTGCCGCGAGTACTATTCCAGGCCGGTCAACTTCCTGCTGTGGCTGGCCTGCGAGGCGGCGATCGTGGCCTGTGACCTGGCCGAGGTGATCGGCACCGCGATCGCGCTGAAGCTGCTGTTCGGCATCCCGTTGACCGTCGGCGCGATCATCACCGCGGTCGACGCGCTGCTGGTGCTGTACCTGATGCGGCGCGGCTTCCGCACGCTGGAGGCGTTCGTGATCGCGCTGCTGCTGGTGATCTTCGCCTGCTTCCTGGTGCAGATCGCGCTGGCCGCGCCGCCGCTGCGCGAGGTGCTGGCCGGCTTCATCCCGCGTGCCGAAGTGGTGACCAACCCGGCCGCGCTGTACCTGGCGATCGGCATCATCGGCGCCACGGTGATGCCGCACAACCTGTACCTGCACTCGTCGATCGTGCAGACCCGCGCCTACGAACGCAACGACCAGGGCCGCCGCTCGGCGCTGCGCTGGGCGCTGACCGACAGCACCATCGCACTGAGCCTGGCGCTGTTCGTCAACGCCGCGATCCTGGTGCTGGCCGCGGCGGTGTTCCATGCACATGGCCGCACCGACGTGGAGGAGATCGAGCAGGCCTACGAACTGCTGGCGCCGATGCTCGGCGTCGGCCTGGCCTCGACCCTGTTCGCGGTGGCGTTGCTGGCCTCGGGCATCAACTCCACGGTGACCGCGACGCTGGCCGGACAGATCGTGATGGAAGGCTTCCTGCACCTGCGCATCCCGGCGTGGGCGCGGCGCCTGCTGACCCGTGGCCTGGCGATCGTGCCGGTGGTGGTGGTGACCTGGCTGTACGGCGAGCAAGGCACTGCCAAGCTGCTGGTGCTGAGCCAGGTGTTGCTGTCGATGCAGTTGCCGTTCGCGGTGATCCCGCTGGTGCGCTTCGTCGCCGACAAACGCAAGATGGGCGCGCTGGTGGCGCCGCGCTGGCTGATCAGGCTGTCGTGGGCGATCGCCGCGCTGATCGTGGCGCTGAACGTGAAGCTGCTCGCCGATACCCTGCTGCACTGAGCCGCGGCCGCCGCCTGCACAGCGCGACGCGCCAGGTCACGAACACAGCGGCGCGGCCTCCGACTTGCCGGACGTGCCGGCGTTGGCCCGCACCTGCTGCAGCGCGGCGGCCAGTTCGTCCAACCGATAGGGCTTGGACAGGATCTGCACGCCTTCGGCCTCGGCCGCGGACTTCGCCGCTTCCGCATAGCCGCTGGTGAGCAGGATCGGCAGCGCCTTGCGCCGCGTGCGGATTTCGTGGACCAGCTCCAGGCCGTTCATGCCGCCGGGCATCATGATGTCGGAGAACACGATGTCCACCGCGCGCTCGTTGGCCAGCGCGCCCAGCGCCGCCGCCGCGCTGGCCACGCGGGTGACCTGGTACCCCAGCTGGCGCAGCATCTCGCCGACCAGGGCCGCGACCTCGTCGTCGTCCTCCACCAGCAGCACATAGCCGGCTTCGCCCGGGGCACGGCGCGCGACCTGCACGTCCACCAGGTGCCGCTCGTCCGGTGCCGGCGCGCGGAACGAGCGCGGCAGCAGCAGATGGATCGCCGTGCCCTGCCCGACATCGCTGTCGATGTGGATGGAACCGCCGGATTGCTGCACGAACCCGTGCACCTGCGCCAGGCCCAGGCCCGAGCCCTTGCCGATGTCCTTGGTGGTGTAGAACGGTTCGAACACCCGCGCCTTCACCTCTGGCGCCATGCCGGTGCCGGTGTCGATGATCGACAGCCGGATGAAATCCGGATCGGTCTTGCCGGCGCCCGCCACGTTCTGCGCCCGCACCACGATGGTGCCGCCGTTGGGCATCGCATCGCGCGCGTTGACCGTGAGGTTGAGCACCACCAGCTCCAGTTCGCCGGGGTCCACCTCGATCGGCCACAGCTCCTCGGCGAAATCGAAATCCACGTGCACGTCGCCGCGCAGGCTGCGGTCCAGCAGCTCGCGCATGCCGCCGATCTGCCGGGTCAGGTCGACCGGCTCTGGCTTGAGTTCCTGTCGCCGCGAGAACGCCAGCAGTTGCCGGGTCAGTCCGGCGCCGCGTTGCGCGGCCTTCTGCATGCCGTCCATCAGCCGCTTGCGTATGGCCGGATCGGCCTGCGTGTCGAGCATCGCCAGGCCGCCGGAGATCACCATCAGCAGGTTGTTGAAATCGTGCGCGACGCCACCGGTCAATTGCCCGATCGCCTCGATCTTCTGCGCCTGGCGCAGGGTTTCCTCGACCCGGGCGCGTTCGTCCATCTGCGTGCGCAGCAGGCGGTTGGCCTCTTCCAGCTCGCGCGTGCGCGCCACCACCTGCGCTTCCAGTTCCTGCGCCGCCGAGGCCTGCACCTGCAGCAGCGAGCGCACTTCGTACTGGCGGGCGCGGGCGCGCAGCGCGGCGCGGATGGTGCTGGTGAAGGTGATGGCCTGCACCGGCCGTTCGAGCAGCGCGACGTTGCGCAGCGAGGCCACTAGGTTGCGGCGCCAGGCCACCACGGACGGTTGTTCCTGATGGCTGGTCAGCACCAGGAACGGCAGGTCCGACCAGGCCGGCTGCGCATCGGCCCAGGCATACAGCGCCGCCGCATCCTTGCCGAACAGGCCTTCCTCGGCGACGAACACCGCCGCGGCGCCGACGCCCAGCTCCCGCACCAGCGCGTCTAGGTCCGCGCAGTTGTAGGCCACCACACCGCCACGCCGCAGCAGTTCCACCGAAGCCGCGCCATCGCGCCCGATCGGCGCATGCACGAGGACGCGGTGCTCGGTCGCGTCGCTGCTGCTCATGCAAGCGTATCCAGCAGCGGCAGATCCTCCCCGCTGTAGCGTGGCGTTCCGGAGAAGATGCCGCTGAATCCCTTGAGCGGCGGACCGACGTGGATGCCGTCGCCGCTGAGGCGGAATTCGCGGATGGTGTTCTCGTGGCTGCCGCTGCGCTTCTTCACCACCGACAGCGCGCGGCGCACCGTACCGTTCACCTCGAAATAGCGCAGCATCAGCACCGAATCGCTCAGGTAGCTCAGGTCCAGCGGCGTTTCCATCGGGCCGACCAGGCCATGCTGCGCCAGCACCAGGATGGTCAGCACGCCCTGCTGGCCCAGGTAGCTGAGCAGCTCGTGCATCTGCAGGATCAGGAAGCGCTCGTCCGGCATCGCATTGAGGTAGCCGTTGAGGCTGTCGATGACGATGACCTTCGCACCGTCCACCTCCACGCTGCGGCGCACGGTCGCGGCGAACTGGCCCGGCGACATCTCCGCCGGGTCGATCTGCTGGAAACGGATCAGCCCGTTGTCGAGCTTGTCCTTCAGCGGCAGGCCCAAGGTCCGGGCGCGCGCCTCCACCGTGCTGCGGCCCTCGTCGAAGGCGAAGAACACGCTGTGTTCGCCACGCTCGGCCGCGGCGATGGCGAAGCTCAACGCCAGCGAGGACTTGCCCACGCCGGCCGCGCCCAGCAGCAGGACATTGGTGCCGCGCTCCAGCCCGCCGCCGAGCAGGCGATCCAGCTCGGCGTTGCCGCTGGGAGCGACTTCTTCGATCTGGTGATGCTTGTATTCGGCCGCGATCAGCCGCGGATAGATCTCCAGCCCGCCTTTTTCGATGGTGAAGTCGTGGTAGCCGCCGCGGAACTGGATGCCGCGCATCTTGATCACACGCAGGCGCCGACGTTCGGCGCCGTAGTCGATGGCCAACTGCTCCAGCAGCACCACGCCGTGGGTGATGGAATGCAGCTGCAAGTCGTTTTCCTGCGAGGACAGGTCGTCGAGCAGGATCACCGTGCACTGGCGGCTGGCGAAGAAATGCTTCAGCGCCAGCACCTGGCGGCGATAGCGCAGCGGACTCTGCGCAAGCAGGCGCAGTTCCGACAGGCTGTCCAGGACCACGCGGCTGGGATTGAGCTGTTCGATCTTGTCGAAGATCAGCTTGGTGGTCTCGGTCAGTTCCATTTCCGCCGGATGGAACACGGTGAGTTCGCGCTCCGGATCCAGCGCGGTCTCCGGCGGCACCAGTTCGAACACCTCGACCTGGTTCATGCTCCAGCCGTGGCGGGCAGCCACCAGGCGCAGTTCGCGCTGGGTCTCGGACAGGGTGATGTAGAGCACGCGCTCGCCATGCCGCGCGCCTTCCAGCAGGAACTGCAAGGCGATGGTGGTCTTGCCGGTGCCTGGCCGGCCTTCGTACAGGTAGAGGCGGTTGGCATCGACGCCGCCGCCAAGGATGTTGTCCAGACCCACACTGCCGGTCGAGATGCGTGGCAGGTCATCGCTGTTCACGTGCTCGGGCTGCGGTTGGGGTGTCATGGTCGTCCTTTTTGGTTGCATTTTGGATTGAAAGGCAGTGCTCTCCCACGGCGTTCCGCGGGCCACGCGCAGCGACTCGGATGCGAGTTCGCCCTGCGTCAGCACGCCTCGTCCAGATGTGCGGCCGGCGCACGCCCCCACGGGCACGCCCCATGCTCACGCATCATCGACGCCAAGCACACTACGTTCGGCAAAGTGATTTTTCTGTGTAGGCACAAGCGGCGTCGGACGCGCCGCCAACGGCCTTCATGTCATGCGCAATCGCGCCACAAACGGCGCCGATCGCCGGCCTGGTTTCATACCGTCGCGACGATGCGGGCCCTGAAAACAAACTGACTGGAGCCGGCCGGGCGCGAAGCACCGCGGCATCGGCGCGGCACGCCGTGGCGACGACATCGCCGGGCGCGGTGGCGAGGTCATGCACTGCCTTGCGAATCGAGCGTCCCCAACAGCTCGTGCATGCGATACGGCTTGGACAGGAAACGCGCCGTGGGCGGCAACGGCGGCAGCTGCGAGAGCGCGTAGCCGGACACCAGGATCGTCACGCAGTCCGGATTCATCGCCTGCGCGGTCCGCGCGACCTCGATGCCGCTCACGCCGCCGGGCATGCTGATGTCGCTGATCACGCAGTCGAACTGCCCGATGGCCAGTTCCGCCTGCGCCTGGATGCCGTTGGCCGCCTCGAGCACCTCGAACCCGGCATCCTTCAGAGCGAGGACCGTCACCATCCGCAGCAACGCGTCGTCCTCGACGTACAGGATCTTTCTGTTGGTCATGGCGTCAATTCGCAACGGGGATGTACATGGTGACCAGGGTGCCGTCCCCCTCCTTGCTTTCGATGGTCGCGAACCCGCCCGACTGGCCGGCGAATCCGAACACCTGGCTCAAGCCCAGGCCGCTGCCGCTGCCGACGTCCTTGGTGGTGAAGAACGGTTCCATGGCGCGCAGCCGCACCTCCTCGGACATGCCCGGGCCGTCGTCCTGCACCGCGACGCAGACGTAGTCCTGATCGGGCTTGGCTTCCACGTGCTGGGTCGCGTCGGACCGGCACAGCCGGGTGGAAATCACGATCCGGCCGTGCGGCATCGCATCGCGCGCGTTCGCGACAAGGTTCATCAGCGCCGCCTCGAACTGGCTGGCGTCGACGACGACGGTCGGCAGCGCCTCGGCGAGCGCGAACTCGCAGGCGATGCTCTCGCCGGCCACACGCCGATACAGCTCGGCGGCCTCGACGATCAGCGCATTGACCTCGTTCGGCTCGGGCACCAGGTCCTGGCCGCGGGCGAAAGCCAGCATCTGCTGCGACAGCCTGCTGCCGCGCTCGGCCGCGTCGGTCGCCGCGCCGATCAGCAGCTTGCTGCGTGCGTCGTGCTGGCTCTTGGCCAGCAGGTCCAGGCTGCCGACGATGATCGCCAGCAGGTTGTTGAAATCGTGCGCGATGCCCAGCGTCAAGCGGCCGATGGCCTGCACCTTCTGCGCCTGCGCCAGGGCGCGTTCGGCCTTGCGCAGGTTTTCGGCGGCGTTGAACTTTTCGGTGACGTCGCGGGTGACCTTTGCATAGCCCACCAGTTCGCCGTCCTTCCACACCGGATCGATGACGACGCTGGCGCGGAAATGCGAGCCGTCCTTCCTCACCCGCCAGCCCTCGGCCTCGTAGCGGCCTTCGCGCTTGGCCGTGTCCAGCCCCTTCCGCGGCAAGCCGTCGGCGGCGTCCTGCGGGGTATAGAACCGGGAAAAATGCTGGCCGATGATCTCGGCCTCTTCGTAGCCCTTGATGTGGCGGCCGCCGGTATTCCAGCTGAGGATGAAGCCGTCCGGGTCGAGCATGTAGATCGCGTAGTCGGTCACGCTCTGCAGGAGCAGCCGGTCTGCTTCGGTCGCAAGCGGAATGCGCATTCAATCAAGGTGGCGCTGTGAAGTGCACTCAAAGTAGCCAGCCATTTGTTAGTTTTTTGTGGATTTCGTCCCCGTTGCAGCGAATCGCCCGCGCGCCCTTGCCGCGCCCGGTGCAGGACAGCCAGCCGGCGGGACGTTAGGGGCTGCGCTTGCTGCAACCGGCCCGCTCCGGCACGTCCTGTCGCGCATCGCCATCGGCGGCTTCCTGGCCGCCATGGTGGATTGCCTTGGCCGGCGGGCTTCGCCTCGGCCGGCGTCGGTCGGCGCCAGCCGCGCCGGCGCCGGCGGGAATGCGCAGCGCGCGCGGGCTCGGTGGCCAACCCCGGGTTCGCGCCGCAGGCCGACCATCTCTTTAACATGATCGCCAGCGCCATCCTGACAACGCCTTCGAACAACGCTGCCGTGAAGCCGGCGCGTTGATCGGATCAGCGATCGGATCCGTCGGGTCCGATCGGCTTGCGGATAGCCAGCGCGATCTTCGTCCGTGATCGACGAAGATCCGAAAACCGGCACGCGCTGCCGCACGGTGTCGATGCCTTGGCCATGGGGATTTGCATGTCCTGATCCACAGCGATCCAAGCCGAGGCCATTGCAGGTAATCTTCGCCGCAATTTGCTGTGGCTGGAGCCGCTGATCTCGGACGAACTCTTGGAAGGTCGAGCGAGCAAGAGACCGGCGCATTCGAAACCGCGTTTGGCTTCTACCAAGAAGCCGGCGCAAACGACGGGAAGGAGTTTTGACATAATTGCGACAGCGTTCGCTTGGCGAAGTGGCTGGCGGTTGCTCGTCGCCGCAACGGCGTGTCTTGTCGGCGTCTCCACAGCCGCCGCGCACACGCCGACGCTTCCGGTCCAGACGCTGGAGAGTCCATCGATCGCGCGGCCGGTCGACCACGTCTTTGCCGGCACGATCGAACTCGACGTCGAGCAGGCCGATATCGCGCACAAGCTGTTCGTCGTTCGCGAGCGCATCCCGGTACAGCAGGCGGGCGCCATGACCCTGCTCTACCCACGCTGGGAAGCGGCGAGCCATGGACCGAGCCTCTCAGTAGTCGATCTCGCCGGGCTGCAGGTGGAGGCCGATGGCCGGCCGCTGGCATGGCGCCGCAATCCGCACGATCCGCACGCCTTCGATCTGGAGGTGCCTGCCGGCACGCGAACGATCGAGGTGCGGTTCCAGATCGTGGGCGCCGACGATGAGCTCTCGCCGGACCTGGTGGTCGTGCCCTGGCAGCGGCTGATCCTGTACCCGGCCGGCTGGTACGCGCGCAACTTGACCATTGCCGCGACCGTGACGTTCCCGGCGGGACTGCAGCCCTTCACCTCGCTCGTGGCGCTCGACACCCGCGATGGCAGATCGCGGTTCGCGCCAGCCTCGCTCGAAACCCTGCTCGACGCGCCGGTCTATGCTGCGCGCCACGCTCGGCAGCTGTCGTTGTCCGCGCTGGGACCGGCGACGGTGTCGGTCGACCTGATCGCGCGCCGGCCCGACGATCTGGCCGTCGCGACGGAGCGCATCGAGGCCCTGAGCCGCATGGTGGAGCAGGCGGGCGCCGTGTTCGGCGCGGCGCCGTTCGGGCACTACGCCTTCCTCGCCCGCATGGAGGACGACGGGTCGGCCGGGGGAACCGAGCACCGGAGGTCGAGCGAGATTTCCCTGCCCTCGAACTACTTCTCCGACTGGGAGGGACAGCTCAACAACCGCGATATCCTCGCGCACGAATTCGTCCACGCCTGGAACGGCCTCTATCGGACGCCCGCCGATCTGTGGACGCCGACGCCGAATGAGCCGCAAGGCGGCAGCCTGCTCTGGGTCTACGAAGGACAGACGGAGTTCTGGGGTCGCGTACTGGCCGCGCGATCGGGGCTGCGCACGCGCGAGGAGACGCTCGACAAGCTGGCGCTCGATGCGGCCGAAATCGCCAACCGCCCGGGCCGTGCCTGGCGATCGCTGTCGGACGACGTCAACTATCCCGCGTTCATGCTGCGCAAGGCGGTTCCATGGCGCGACTGGCAACGCCGCCGGGACTATTACCTGGAGGGCGTCCTGCTGTGGCTCGACGTCGACGCCCTGTTGCGCAAGCAGAGCGGCGGACGGCGCGGGATCGATGATTTTGCGAAGATCTTTTTCGCCGGCGCCGCGCCCGATGCGCCGACGCGGACCTATGTATTCGACGATGTGGCCAAGGCGCTGAACGCGGTCGCGCCGTATGACTGGCCCCGCTTCCTCCGGCGCTGGCTCGACGGCCACGCGGAACTCGACGTGTCCGAGGGGCTGGCACGCCAGGGATGGCGGCTGGCCTACAGCGACACCGCGACCGCAACGTACCGCCAGAACGAGAAGGAACTCGAGGTGACCGATCTGTCCTACTCGATCGGGTTGACGGTGGCCGATAGCGGGCTGGTCCGTTCGATCGCGTGGGATGGGCCGGCCTACCGCGCGGGCATCGGCCCAAAGACGAAGATCGTGTCCGTCGGCGGCGTGCCGTTCACGGGCGAGGGGCTGATCGAAGCGGTGCGCCATGCAGCGAACGCTCCGATCAGCGTGACGTTCGAGCAGGACGGCCGCACTGTCACTCGCACCCTGGAGTACCGCGGCACGCTGCGCTACCCGCACCTGGAACGGATCGCGGGACAGCCGGATCGACTGGGGACGCTGTTCGCGCCGCGGCAAAAATGATCCAGCCTCCGCTGCGCGTCGCCGGCGCTGCCGCCGCCCTGCCCTGCTGACCGGCGATCGGGGCGCGGCTTTTCCTCAGTCCCCAATATCGAAAGATCTTCCGAGCATGGCGATCGTCCCGAGTTGGGGGCAAGCACCTGCCTACGAGCTTCTGCGATGCGCGCGGCCCACTCCAGCATGGCAACCCGCGCCACGTCTTCCAGTTCCTTGTGGCTGGCACCGTCGCGGACCAGATGGACATGCCGGTCTGCACGGTCTGGACGAAGCGGCGAGAGCGCGGACATCGGTCGTGCCGGGATCTCTGCATCGGCAATGGCACGGCGCAGACGTGACTCGAGGCGTCCAGGGTGACCGCCCGGGCGATTTCACCAGTTCGCCGAGTCCCGCATGGCCTTCGCTGCCGACCGAGGAGCGCGTGGCCATGCAGCCGCGCGAAATGTCGGCCACGCCCCCGTCAGGGCCGCCGCTTGGCACGGCCATATATTATGGTCATCATATAAACAGAAAGGCGATGCGCCCTGCAGACGCCAATCTTGCCGAAGCCGTCCGCGCCCTGCGGCCGGCCCACATTGGAGACATGCCAGTGAATCTCGTCGACGAAATCGCCCCCGGCCTTTCCGGGCTTGAGACCCTGCAGGCGCTGATCGCCGCCGGAGGCCGACCGCCGATCGGCGATTCGCTGGACTTCACTTTCGTCGAAGCCGGCGATGGTTGGGCCGTCTTCGCAGGCACGCCCGGCATGCACGCCTACAACCCGATCGGCACCGTCCACGGCGGCTATGCCGCGACGCTGCTCGATTCGGCGTGCGGTTGCGCCGTACATTCCACGTTGTCAGCGGACCAGGCCTACACCACTTTGGAACTGAAGGTTTCGTACCTGCGCCCGATCACCGCCGACACCGGCCCGCTCCGCGCGGAAGGCCGCGTCCTGTCCGTCGGCCGCCGTGCCGCCTTTGCCGAGGCGACGCTGAAGGACGCCAACGCGCGCATCTATGCCAGCGCGACCTCGACCCTGCTGGTGATGGAGCGCCCGCAACGGCAGCGCTCCTGACCCGAAAAAACAGCAACTGCAAAGTTCGTCCGGATACGCCGGAAGATCCGCAACCGTCTCGATGGACCTTGGGACGGTCGCGTGCACCATGAGAGCGCCCTCCGGCACGTCTCCCTCACGCTCGAGCGCAATCTCGGCGAAGGCCCTTGGCGCTCCCAGCGCCGGAAAGCCCGCCGGCGGCACAGCCGCAGTCCAACGGCCATGAAGTCGCAAGCCTCACGACGAGCTTTACCGAGCCAGTACAGCGCATTGCCCCGGCGTTCGACGAGCTGCAGCGCATGTTCCGTTTCGCCGTCCACCGACATAGCGCTCCAGGATGCATCTAGCGGCGCCCAGGCATGCACGAAAGACAAACCGTAGATCGCGGCCGGGTCATTCCACCCATCGCTTGCTCTCGTCTCCTACGTTGAGGCCCGTCCAACGCGCCGCGAACGCCAGCATGTCGGCCGCCTCCTCGATCACCTTGCTGGTCGGCTTGCCTGTGCCATGGCCCGCTCGGGCATCGACCCGCAGCAGCCGCGGCCGGGGCCCCAGGTCCGCAGCCTGCAGTGCAGCGACATATTTATAGCTATGCGCCGGCACGACGCGATTGTCCGCATCGGCGGTCATCACTAGGATCGCGGGATACGGCTTGCCTGCCCTGACATTGTGATAGGGCGAATAGGACAGGAGGTTGCGGAAATCGGCCTCGCGCTCGCTATCGCCGTACTCGCCAAGCCACAAGGCGCCGCCGGTGAACTTGCCGAAACGCAGCATGTCCATGACGCCGACGCTCGGCAGTGCCGCCGCAAACAGGTCGGGACGCTGGTTGACGACCGCACCGACCATCAATCCGCCCGCGGAGTCGCCATAGATCGCGACGCCGTCGGACGGCGCCATCTTGTTCGCGCGCAGATACTCGGCCGCGCCGATCATGTCGTCGAAGCCGTTCTGCTTCTTCAAGCCGCGCCCTGCCGCATGCCACGCTGCGCCATATTCGCCGCCGCCGCGCATGTTGACGAACGCGACAGCGCCGCCCTGCAGAATCCACGGAGTCAGCATGGCGGAATAACCCGGCGGCATGCTGATCGCGAAGCCACCATAGCCGGTCAGGAGGGTCGGAACGGGGCCAGACGTACCTTTCCGCCGTGCGATGAACATCGGCACCCGCGCGCCGTCCTTCGACCGATAAAAATGTTGCGAGACGGCGATCGAGGCCAGGTCGGCGCCGATCTTTGGCGTTACCCATGCACCCACTCGTCCGCTCGCGACGTCATATCGATAGACCGTATTGGGCTGGTTGAAGCTCGCGTAGACGAAGAATGCTTCGCGATCCTCCGGCTCGCCGACGACAGTGCTCACGCTGCCGATGCCGGGCAAATTCACGATGCCCTCGGCGCTGCCATCAAGCTTGAAGCGGTGGATCTCCGATTTGGCGTCGACAAGGTAGGTTGCGAGGAGCCGCCCCCCGGACAGATATCCGCCGGTCAAGATGGCGTCCTGCTGCGGCAGCAGGTCCGTGAACACTGGCCTCGGCGCATCGAGATCCACGCTCACGATTTTCGATCGTTCGGCGCCCTTGTCGGTCATCAGCAGGAGCCTCGTGCCGACATTGCCAATGACCGACCATCGATCCCGTGCGTTCTCGATCAATGGGCGGGGCGATCGGCCGCGCCGCCCCAGGTCGACCACCGAGACGTCGGCATGCACCAGATCATCGCTCGAATAGACGATCGCATAACGGCCATCGGCGGTGAGGCCGGCAGAGTTGATCCGCCCAGGCTTCGATGGTGTCGCGAAGAACAGCGTGTCGTCCGCCTGTGGCGTGCCGATCCGATGGAAATAAATGGCGTGATTGAGAAGACTTGCGGCGTCGGCGGCGCCGCGCCTGGGTTCGGGATATCGGGAATAGTAGAAACCCGATCCGTCATTGGCCCATGCGATCTGCGTGAACCGTGCCCACTGCACGACGTCACCCGTCGCCTTCCCGGTTGTCACGTCGAGGACGCGGATCGTGCGCCAGTCGCTGCCGCCATCCTGCACGGCATAGGCCACGCGCGTCCCGTCTCGTGATGCCCTCCATTCCGCAAACGCGACGGTGCCGTCCTTCGACCATGCCGCGGGATCGATCAGGACGCGCTCGGCGCCCGCGCCGTCGCGCATGACCAGCACGGGCTGGTTCTGATCGCCCGCTTTGCGCGTGAAGAAGTAATGGCCCCCGCTCTTCTGCGGGATGCCGAGGCGCTCATAGTCATAGGTCGAGGCGAGCGATCGGCGGAAGACCTCACGGCCGGGCAGGTTGGAAAGGTACGCCGTCGTCAAGCGCTGCTGCGCGTGGATCCACGCCGCGACGTGCTTGTCGGTGCGGGAATCCCCTTCGAGCCAACGATAGGGATCCGGAACGGATACGCCGAACCGATTGTCGGCCACCATACCGCGCGTTGTCTCCGGGTACGCGATCTGCATGGTGTCCTGGCCGGGCGAAGATTCTTTCGTGCTCCCACCATCGAAGCAAGCCGTCTGCGCACCCGCCAACACGGCGGACACGCATAGTGCTTTCCCGAACCGTCGTCGGGAGATCAACGGCACCACTCCGGCCGCTCGCCGCGTTCTCGCGCTCGCTCGGCCTCGCGGTTGCACCGCATCCTGCGGACTGTCTCCACATTGTCCCGCGCGGCTTCAGCATTGTTCCGCTGCTGCTCGGACGCGTTGAGCAACGCATCGTCGCGGCGGCGCTGCTGTTCAAGCATGCACCTCGTGAAATCCCTGCCGTGATCCGCCCCAAACCGTTCGCAAGTTCTACGGTCTTCTTGGTGGGCTTCGCGCCCCCAATCGATCGCGGATGCGCTGCCCGCGATGCCAGCAGTGGCCAGAATCGCGGCGAGCGTCATCAATGCGGATCGATACAAGCTGATAGGATTTTTTCTGATCATTTCCTTGCACTCCTTTCGGTGCCGTCATCGGCGACACCGCTAGGAAAGCAGGCCAAGATTGCGGGAACCTGGGCTCGAGCAAAAAACGTCAGCGCGAAGCAAACTCGGCACGCACGATCGTGCCGCCGCCAGGTGCGCTTGAGATCGAAACCCGTCCGTCGTGCCTTTCAATGATCTGCTGCACCAAGTTGAGGCCGAGTCCGCTCCCGGTCGAACGCGGTCGCAAGCGATGGAACGGTTCGAATACGCGTTCACGCTCCTCTGGTGGCATGCCCGGACCGTCGTCCTCCACCTCGAAGCCTGCTTCCAGCACGCGCAGAACGACATGATGCCCGCCATGCTCGATTGCATTCTGGATGAGATTCGTCATCACCCGCTCGATCGCACCCGTATCACCGCGAAGCGACGGTTTTCCTTCGATCTGCAACTCGATCGAGCGCTCCGATGCAATCAGTAGCGGCGCCAGATCCGCGGCGACACGCCGGGCGAGCGCTTCGAGATCGATGCTTTCGTCGCTCCAGTCGGCGTCCAACCGCTGAATATCGAGCATCTGCTCGGCCAGGTTGCTTAGCCGTGCCACATCGCCACTCAGCTTGCGTGTGGCCGGCTCGACTGCGGTGTCCACTTTCAAGCGCAGGATGGCGATGGGCGTGCGCAGCTCGTGCGCGGCGGAGGCGATGAAGCGCCGCTGCCGCTCATAGCCCTCGTCAAGCCTGCGCAGGGCATCGTTCACGGCTCGCACCAACGGCGCGATTTCGGTCGGTACATGCTCCTCGCTCAGCCGCCGCCCACGCCGGTTCGCGTCGATCTGCTCGGCCTCCTGAGCGATCTTGGATACACCGGCGAGCGCTTGCCGAACGATCCATGGCGTCACCAGCAGCGAGATCAGTGCCAGTGCGAGGAAGATTGGGATGACGATAAAATTGGACGCAAGAAGAACGACGAGACTGACGTCGGTCAGCTTGCCATGTCCCAGAATCGTCAAGGTCCCGGCCGGGGCGACCTCTCGCCGGATCACCGCCGACAGGCGGTAAGGTGGAGACCGATCGCGCAGCTGCGCGTAGGATAGATCACGCAGCCGCCCGAGAAGCGATGCGTATTGCGACGGCACGCTGCCAAATGCGACGCTTCGGCCGGAATCGTCCTCGGCCACAAACCAGAGATCCGGAGATTTTTCGCGAAGCTCGGCCAGTTCCGGTGTCTCGCGCACCGAAAGACTCCCGTTCTGATCACGGACGATCGCGCGCGCGATCACCGGCGTAATCGCCTCGTCGGTGTAGAGGCCGCCGCTGTCCATGCGAAGCGCCAACGTCATGAAGAATGTGCAGGCGATCAGCAATGTCGCGAGCTGGAAGATCAGCGGTTTGACGATCAGCGGGCGTTTCAGCGAAGGCGAACCTTGCTTCATGACAGATCTTTCAACAGGTAGCCAACGCCCTTGATGGCGTGGATTTCGACCTGCGCACCCGCTTCGGCGAGCTTGCGGCGAAGACGCGAGATGTGGGAGTCCAGCGTGTTCGACTGCACCTCGTCGTCAAAACCATAGACTGCCTGCTCGAGAGACTCTCTCAGTACCGTTCTGCCGCGACGCTTCACGAGCGCGGTCAGAACGCGCAACTCTCGGCGGGTAAGATCAAGCCTGGCACCTCCGACGCTCGCCTCGTCGTTGGTCACGTCGAACACAAGCGCGCCGACATGGATTTCCTCGCTCCCCAACTCTGCGGGACGCCGCCGTACCGCGCGGATGCGGGCAAACATCTCGTCTATATCGAACGGCTTGATGAGATAGTCGTCAGCGCCTCGGTCCAGGCCAGCAATACGGTCGATCACTTCGCCGCGCGCGCTCAGCACAATGACCGGAAGCCCAGGGTGTGTTTCACGCAATATCGGCAAGAGCGACAGCCCATCCCCATCCGGCAGAGTGCGATCGAGCAGCACCAGATCATAAGATCCCGACATGGCCGCTTCCTGCGCCATCGATAGGCGGTCCGCCTGATCGACAATGAAGCGCTCTCGCTCGAGCGCAATTCGCAGCGCGTTTGCGAATTCCGTCTCGTCCTCAACAATCAAAACTCTCACGATTGCACCTCGGATCGACATGTCGTGCCGGACGACACCTTGGGTAGGTGCGCCCTCGATATCGCACGGCTGGCATGACGCGCACGTACATACCGTCTCGAGCCGCGACCTTGCACATCGTGCTCCGCGGCTTCAGAGCCTCGATCGCGGCATCCGGCTGCATTTGCGCGTCGCCTCCAAAAGTACCGGGATACGATTTTGGAGTGAGTCTTGGCGGGAAATGACCTTCCTCAGATACTCATGTCGAAAGATACCGCCAAGCGCTCATCGCTCCAGACGGTACTTCCGATTTTGCGGCTGATCAATATGGGCGAGGTCCATCGCGCATGCCGGATACGCCCGGATCGGCGAAAATCACTCCCACTCGATCGTCGCCGGCGGCTTGCCGGAGATGTCGTAGACCACGCGCGAGACGCCGCGCAGTTCGTTGATGATGCGGTTGCTCACCGTGCCCAGGAAGTCGTACGGCAGGTGCGCCCAGTGTGCGGTCATGAAGTCGATGGTCTCCACCGCGCGCAGCGCGATCACCCATTCGTAGGCGCGCGCGTCGCCGACCACGCCCACCGACTTGACCGGCAGGAACACCGCGAACGCCTGGCTGGTCTTGTCGTATAGGTCGGCCTTGCGCAGCTCTTCGATGAAGATCGCATCGGCCTTGGCCAGCAGTTCGGCGTACTCGCGCTTCACTTCGCCGAGGATGCGTACACCCAGGCCGGGGCCGGGGAACGGATGGCGGTAGACCATCGTGCGCGGCAGGCCGAGTTCCACGCCCAGGCGCCGCACTTCGTCCTTGAACAGCTCGCGCAACGGCTCGACCAGGCCCAGCTTCATGTGCTCAGGCAGGCCGCCGACGTTGTGGTGACTCTTGATCACGTGCGCCTTGCCGGTCTTGCTGCCGGCCGACTCGATCACGTCCGGATAGATCGTGCCCTGCGCCAGCCACTTGGCATTGGCCAGCTTGTTCGACTCCTCGTCGAAGATTTCCACGAACAGGTTGCCGATGATCTTGCGCTTGGCTTCCGGGTCGCTGACGCCGGCCAATGCGTCGAAATAGCGGTCGGCGGCGTTGACCCGGATCACCTTGACGCCCATGTGTTCGGCGAACATCGCCATCACCTGGTCGCCTTCCTGCCAGCGCAGCAGGCCGGTATCGACGAACACGCAGGTCAGCTTGTCGCCGATCGCCTTGTGCAGCAGCGCGGCGACCACCGACGAATCGACGCCGCCGGACAGGCCCAGGATCACTTCGTCCTCGCCGACCTGGGCGCGCACGCGCGCGATCTGGTCGTCGATGATGTTGGCCGCGGTCCACAGGGTCTCGCAGCCGCAGACGTCGACCACGAAGCGGCGCAGCAGGGTCTGGCCCTGCAGCGTGTGGGTGACTTCCGGGTGGAACTGCACGCCGTACCAACGCTTGGCCTCGTTGGCCATCGCCGCGACCGGGATGCGATCGGTCACCGCGGTGATGGTGAAGCCCGGCGGCACCTGGGAGACGTGGTCGCCGTGGCTCATCCACACGTTCAGGCGCGCGGCGCCGGGATGGTCGCTGAGGCCGGAGAACAGCGCGTCGGGCGCGACCACGTCCACTTCCGCATGGCCGAACTCGCGCTGGTCGGCCGCCTCGGTGGCGCCGCCCAGCTGCGCGGCCAGGGTCTGCATGCCGTAGCAGATGCCGAACACCGGCAGGCCGCTGTCGAACACTTCCTGCGGCGCGACCGGCGCACCCGGCAGCGTGGTCGATTCGGGGCCGCCGGACAGGATGATGCCCTTGGCGCCGAAGCCGGCGATCTGCGCCGGATCGTGGTCCCAGGCCCAGATCTCGCAGTAGACCCCCAGTTCGCGAATGCGCCGCGCGATCAGCTGGGTGTACTGCGCGCCGAAATCGAGGATCAGGATCTTGTCGTTATGCAGGTCGGACATGGTTACTCGCAGTGCGAAGGCGGCGCGCCCGGCGCCACTCCAGAAACAGGGAAAGCAGCGGCGCGAAAAGCGCCCCCGGCCACAACAGATTGGTGCCCATGACGAGAAACAGCACATGGACGGCGATCGCCAGCGTCGTGGCGATCGCGATGCGCGTGGCCGCTCGCTGGAAGCGGGCGGCTGCGCCGATCCCCAGCACCGCCGGGGACAGCGCGACCAACAGATACGTCGAGCCGAAGAATGTCGCGCCGTACAGCCCCGGCGACACCGCGTACACCCCGATCGCCAATGCGGTCAGAAGCGCGATCAACGCAAGATAGGCCAGCGCCGCCCTGAACACGGCAGATCAGCCCATCCGATAGTTCGGCGGTTCCTTGGTGATCTGCACGTCGTGGACGTGGCTCTCGCGCTGGCCGGCACCGGTGATGGTGACGAACTTCGGCTTGGTGCGCATTTCCTCGATCGTCGCGCAGCCCACGTAGCCCATCGTGGCGCGCAGGCCGCCGACCAGCTGGTGGATGATGCCGCTGAGCGGGCCGCGGTACGGCACGCGGCCTTCGATGCCTTCCGGCACCAGCTTGTCGGCGTCGGAGGCGTCCTGGAAGTAACGGTCCTTGCTGCCCTTCTCCATCGCGCCCAGGCTGCCCATGCCGCGGTAGCTCTTGTAGCTGCGACCCTGGAACAGTTCGACCTCGCCCGGGGCTTCCTCGGTGCCGGCGAACAGGCCGCCGACCATCACCGTGGAGGCGCCGGCGACCAGCGCCTTGCCGATGTCGCCCGAGTAGCGGATGCCGCCGTCGGCGATCAGCGGAATGCGGTCCTGCAACGCCTCGGCGACCATGTCCACCGCGGTGATCTGCGGCACGCCGACGCCGGCGACCACGCGCGTGGTGCAGATCGAGCCCGGGCCCACGCCGACCTTGACCGCGTCGGCGCCGGCGTCCATCAGCGCCAGCGCGGCATCGCCGGTGACGATGTTGCCGCCGATCACCTGCAACTGCGGGTAGGTCTTCTTGACCCAGGCCACGCGGTCGATGACGCCCTGCGAGTGGCCGTGCGCGGTATCGACGATGACCACGTCCACGCCCGCCGCGGCGAGCAGCTCGATGCGCTGCTCGGTATCGCCGCCGACGCCGACCGCCGCGCCGACCAGCAGGCGCGTGGATGCGTCCTTTGCCGCGTTCGGGTTGTCGGTCTTCTTCTGGATGTCCTTGACCGTGATCAGGCCGCGCAGCTCGAAGCCGTCGTTGACCACCAGGATCTTCTCGATGCGGTGGCGGTGCAGCAGCTGCAGCACTTCCTCGTCGCTGGCGCCTTCGCGCACGGTGACCAGGCGATCCTTCTTGGTCATGATGTGGCGGACCGGATCGTCGAGCTTCTTCTCGAAGCGCATGTCGCGGCTGGTGACGATGCCGACCAGCTCGCTGCCGTCGACCACCGGCACGCCGGAGATGTTGCGCGCGCGGGTCAGTTTCAGCACTTCGCCGATGGTCGTTTCCGGACCGACCGTGAACGGCTCGGTGATCACCCCGGATTCGAACTTCTTGACCTTGGCCACTTCGGCGGCCTGCTGCACCGGGGTCAGGTTCTTGTGGATGATGCCGATGCCGCCGAGCTGGGCCATGGCCACCGCGAGGCGGTGTTCGGTCACCGTGTCCATCGCCGCCGACAGGATCGGCAATTTCAGGCGCAGGTCGCGGGTCAGCCGGGTTTCCAGGCTGACGTCCTTCGGCAGGACGATCGAATGGGCGGGGACGAGCGAAACGTCGTCGTAGGTAAGAGCTTCAGCCTGGATGCGCAGCATCGGCGGACCCGAATGTGGGGAAGCGCGGCATTTTAACCGGAAATGGGGGGCTGAGGCTATGGGAGAAGAAGCCGGGACCGGGGACTCGGGACCGGGGACTCGGAGAACGTCCATCGGCAAAGCCACGCAATATCGGCAGCCAGACGCTTCCGCCTGGCTGTTGAGCTTTTATCGAGTCCCGAGTCCCGAGTCCCGAGTCCCGGCTGCATCAGCCGCTTCGATCGTGTTCTGCATCAGCGTGGCCACCGTCATCGGCCCGACTCCGCCCGGCACCGGGGTGATCCAGCTGGCGCGCTGCGCGGCCGCGTCGAAGCCGACGTCGCCGACCAGGCGGCCGTCGTCGAGGCGGTTGATGCCGACGTCGATCACCACCGCGCCGGGCTTGACCCACTCGCCGGGGATCAGGCCGGGACGGCCCACCGCCACCACCAGGATGTCGGCGTCGCGCACCCGCGCCTGCAGCACGTCGGGCGGGGTGAACTTGTGGCAGCAGCTGACAGTGCAACCGGCGATCAGCAGTTCCAGCGCCATCGGCCGGCCGACGTGGTTGCTGACTCCGACGATGGTGGCGTTGCGCCCGCGCACCGGCTGGTCGGTGTGCCCGAGCAGAGTGACGATGCCGCGCGGCGTGCACGGGCGCAGGCCGAATTCGCGCAGCGCCAGGTGGCCGACGTTCTCCGGGTGGAAGCCGTCCACGTCCTTGCGCGGGTCGATGCGGTGGATCAGCCGGCTGGCGTCGGGAATGCCCGGCAGCGGCAGCTGCACCAGGATGCCGTGGACCTTGGGGTCGGCGTTGAGGCGGTCGATCAGCGCCAGCAGCTCGGCTTCGCCGGTACCTGCCGGCAGGTCGTAGTCGAACGCCTCGATGCCGACCTTTTCCGCCGCGCGGCGTTTGTTGCGCACGTACACCGTGGACGCCGGATCGCCGCCGACCAGCACCACCGCCAGGCCCGGCCGCGGCTGCCCGGCCGCCAGCCGCACATCGACCCGGGCCTTGAGCTGGTCGAGCAGGCCGTCGGCGATGCGCCGCCCGTCGAGGATGCGGGCTGGAGCGGAGGAGACGGGCGCGGAGTCGGTCATCAGGGCGAGCGGGTGTAGAGTCTGGGGGACCCCATTGTCCCTGATTCCGCCATGACCGACACCACCCGCATCGAGGCCGCCGCGTTCCGGCGGCTGCTGCAGCACCTCAACCAGGAGCGCAGCGACGTGCAGAACATCGACCTGATGATCCTGGCCGGCTTCTGCCGCAACTGCCTGGCCGACTGGTACCGCGAGGCCGCGGCCGCCGAAGGCGAGACCCTGAGCAAGGAACAGGCGCGCGAACGCGTCTACGGCATGCCCTTCGCCGACTGGAAGGCGCAGTTCCAGGCCGAGGCCACCCCGGAGCAACTGGCGGCCTTCGCCGACGCGCAGCGCCGGCACGGATAGATGCTGCGCAATCTGGGCATCGTGGCGGCCATCGCGATCGTCGCCTACCTGGTGGTCTGCGCCCTGCTCTACCTCGGCCAGCGCGAACTGCTGTATTTCCCGCAGGCGACCCGGGTGCCTGCGGCGCAGACCGATTTCACCCTGCAGCGCAGCCCCGCCCTGTCGTTGCGCGGCTGGCGGGTCAACCCCGGCCGCGACAAGGTGTTGCTGTACTTCGGCGGCAACGCCGAAGACCTGCGCCATGCCCGCGCGCAGCTGGCGCCGCTGCTGCCCGACTACAGCGTGTACCTGCTGGCCTATCGCGGCTACGGCGCCAGCGACGGCACGCCGAACGAAGACGCCCTGATCAGCGACGCCCTGGCGCTGTACGACCACGTGCGCGCCGCCCGGCCGCAAGCCGAGATCGCCGTGCTCGGGCGCAGCCTGGGCAGCGGCGTCGCCAGCCAGCTGGCGGCGCGGCGGCCGCTGGCGCGGCTGGTGCTGGTCACTCCGTTCGACAGCCTGGCCTCGGCCGCGCAAGCGCACTACCCGTGGGCGCCGGTGCGCTGGCTGCTGCGCGACCGCTACGACTCGGCACGCGCGCTGCGCGGCTACCGCGGCCCCTTGCTGGTATTGCGCGCCGGACGCGATCAGGTGGTGCCGGCATCGAGCACGCAGCGCATGCTCGATGCGTTGCCGCAGCCGCCCGAGTTGGTCTCCCTGCCCCGCGCAGGACACGACGACATCAGCGCCGACCCGCGCTATGCGCAGGCGTTGCGGGCATTTTTGCGCTAAAGGTGCGTTTCCCGGGCTACCAAGTTTTCCTTTGGCCGCAACGACGCGTCGCCGGCGAGGCCTGCGGACGACGCGGCAACGGACCGGCGTCTGGCCCTATCGGTCTTGCAGAGGATCCCTGCGCCGCTGCGCGCGTGCCTCGCTCGTGTGGGCCGGCAGCGGACGCGCCCACGGAACGAGCACGCGCAGCCAATGCGGGCGCCAGGCCAGGGTGAAGGCGACGAGCAGCGACGCGCCGGTCAGCGCCATCACCCAGACCAGGGCCGCCATGGAGGCGTGATCGACCGCCAGGCACAGCCCCAGCGCGACGACGAGGCCGGATGCGCCCATCCAGCGCAACACGCGCGCCGCCCGCAGCGACGCAACGCCGCCCAGGACCTGCTGCGCGTGCGCCTGCATCGACAGCGCCAGCCAGCCCATGCCGGCGACGCTGGAGAGCAAGGCCGCCGCCAGCAGGCAAGCCGAAGAGAGGGCGTCAGGCACGTGCAGGCTCCTCGGCCAACGAACGCGGCTGCGCGACGCGCGCGCGCCGTCCCAGCCTGCGTGCGGCCACGAACGCCAGCGCGGCGCTGGACAGCAGGAACAGGTCGATGCCGGCGACCGGCCAGTAGCCGGCCGCGAGCGTGCGCACGAGGTGGTCGCCGGTGGTGATCCAGTTCAACGCCACCGCGGCCAACGCACCGGCGGCGATCGCCCAGCACTGTTCGCGCCAGGCGGGATTGGGCAGTCCCTGCGCGACCGCCGCGCTGCGCCAGGTCGCGTGCAGCAGCGCCAGCATCCAGGTCGCCCAGAACGCCCAGCGCTCCCAATCGCCGCGCGCAGGCAGGTCTTCCGGCAGCAGGCGGTTGGCCAGCAGAATTCCCAGCGTCGCCAACACCATGCCGGTCACCGTGGTCACCGCCAGCGCATCGACGATGCGCGCGCCCTGGCTGCCCTGCTTGGCATGCTGGCGCTTGCGTTTCTCGACGAAGAACACGAAGCCGGTCGCGATGCACACCGCGCCGGCCAGCCCACCCAGCACGTAGAACCAGCGCAGCAGCCAATGGCGGAAGTGCTGCAGGTGCAGCCCGGTGAGGAACTCGCTGACGCGTCCGACCGGCGTGGTCGGCGGGTCCTCCCTGATCAGCGCGCCGGTCGAGGCCTTGAAGTGCACGCCGTCGCCGACCAGCGCGATGCGGTCGGTGCCGGCGCGGTACACGCTGACGTAGCCGTTGGCGTCGCCCACGTGCTGCAGCACCAGGAACCCGACCTCGCCGGCCTTGCCCTTGGCCTGCCAGCGGCGCTGGGCTTCGGCGACCATCGCATCCACCGGCGCCAGGCCCGCGGGCACGCCGGCACGGTCGTGCGGCAGCCCGGTCTCGCGCGCTTCCACCTGCTCGTGCAGGTCGTGCAACTCATGCAGTTGGGTATGGCCGACCGGGAAGTAGTAGCTGCTGGCGAAGATCACCAGCCCGGTGAAGGCGAAGAAGAAGTGGAACGGCAGCGCCACCACGCCGGTGAGGTTGTGCAGGTCGAGCACGCTGCGCAGCCGCGCCTTGCCCGGACGGAAGGTGAAGAACTCGCGGAACAGCTTGCGGTGCATCACCACCCCGCTGACCAGCGCGACCAGCATCATCAGCGCCGAGAACCCGACGATCCAGATGCCCAGGTTCTTCCAGTCCAGCGTCAGGCTGTAGTGCATCGGGTAGAAGAACTCGCTGCCGAGCTTGAGGCGGTCGTTGGGCAGCGCGCGGCCATTGCGCGGGTCGATGGTGCTGTAGGCCCAGATGGCGTCTTCCGGGTCCTTGGCATTGGGCACGTCGTAGCCGGCGTACAGCGCCAGCACCGGGTCGCGGTGGGTGGTGTAGGCGCTCCAGCTGACCACGGTGTCGAAGCGCTCGGGCATGGCGCCGTTCACGCGCGGGCGCATCGCGTCGATGGCCTCGGGCGTCGGCCGCATCCGCTCGAACGCCGGGCGCAGCACGCGCTCGAACGAGGGCATGGGCTGCGGCTCGATACGCGTGGCCGGGATCGCCCAGCGGTCGATCTCGCGGTCGAACACCGACAGCGCGCCGAAGAAGAACGCGGCCATGAGCACGAAGCCCAGGACCAGGCCGAACCAGGTGTGCAGCCAGGCCATGGATTGACGGAAGCTCTGGAACACGACTATCTCCGTTTCAAGGTCGGCACATTACGCCAGCAACGATTGCACGTACGACGCGCCGGCGGCCATCAGCGCACCGGCGCCCAGCAGCACCGCCCAGACCCGCGCCAGGCGTCGCGCCGCGATCGCCCACAGGAACGCCACCAGATAGGCGAGCAGTCCGGCGATGGCGCCCAGGAACTCGGCATCGTGGAACTCCATGTCGGCCGCGAACAGCAAGGCGGTGACTGCGGCGACCGTTCCCCACGCGAAGGCGTAGCCGCCGAGCACCGCCGCGGCGATGCGCGAGGCCAGGCGCAGGCGCGGGGCGGCGAAGGGAGCGGAGCTTGCGGCGGTGCGGGACATGGCGTCGGCGATGGTCTGTGCGTGGGTCGGAGCGGGGTCAGAACCGCCAGTTCAGGCTGAGCGTGTAGTTGCGCGGCGCGCCGTAGTAGCCGCTGTAGCGCAAGGTGTTGATGTACTTCTCGTCGGCGAGGTTGTTGGCGTTGAGGCGCACCGTCGCGTTGGGCAGGAAATCCCAGGCGACGAAGCCGTTGAACACCGCATAGCTGCCCTGGCGCACGGTGAAGCCGCTGCTCTCCACGTTGGAGATGTCGCTCTGCCAGCGTCCGCCGATCCCGAAGGATAGCGCGGTGTAGCTGGGCAGGCGCGCGCTGAGCATCAGGTTGGCGGTGCGCCGCGGCACCCACCGGTAGGTGTCGTCGCCGTCCTGGCCGGTCAGCTTCAGCGCGGTGTAGCCGAACACCACGTCGAGGTCGTCGGTGAGCTTACCGGTCGCCTCCAGTTCCACGCCCTTGGACTCGACATCGACGCCGGTGTAGTAGAACTGGCCGAGCGCGTTGTAGCCGGCGCCGGTGGCCAGCCCGTTCTGCTCGGCCTTGAACACGGCCAGCGTGGTCAGCAGGCGCTGGTCCAGCCAGTCGGCCTTGATGCCGACTTCGTAGTTCGAACCCTTGGTCGGATCCAGGTAGCGGCCGTTCTCGTCGGACTGGCTCTGCGGCTGATAGATGTCCGAATAGCTGGCATAGCCGAGCACGTGTTCGTTGAAGTCGAACGTCAGCCCCGCGTACGGGCTGGTCTTGCTCTCGGTCTGGTCGAAGACCACGCCGTAGTTGACGCCGTCGCGGTGGTATTGGGCATAGTTGACGCCGACCACGGCCTTGAGCCGGTCGCTCAGCGTCAGCCGGGTCGCACCGTAGGCGCGCTTGAGCCGCTCGTCCAGGGTGCTGTACACGGAACTGTCGCCCCACACCGGCTCGGCAATGGCGTCGCCGGGCCATGGGAAGCTGGGCATGGCGAGATAGCCGCAAGGCGCGGCGCCGCACATCGCCTGGGCGTATTCGCGATTGGTGTTCTCGCTCCTGGACCAGCTCACCCCCAGCATCACTTCCTGATCGCGGCCGAACATCTGGAAATGGCCGTTGAGCGTGGCCGCGCCCAGGTCGGCGGTCAGCTCGTCCTTGCCGCCCCATGGGTAGCCGTACAAGCCCAGGTTGGTGCCCGGCTGCAGGCCGGTGCCGGCCAGGTCGGTGGCGTAGAACAGCTTGTCGTCGTTGCGGATGTCGCGGCGGTTGTAGGACAGCTTCAGCAGCCAGTCCGGGCCGAACTGGTGCATGTATTCGACGAACGCGGTCTGAGTGGTGGTGTCCCAGTAGGTCCAGTCCTGCGTGGTCGAGGCGCTGCGACTCCATTCGGCCTGGGTGCCATCGCTGTACATGAAGCCCAGCGCGCCCCACATGTTGCCGTCGGTCTGCGCGTCCTGCCAGGAGTAGCCGAACGTCAACGTGCCGTTCTCGCCGATCTGCCCGTCGACCACGCCATAGAAGAAATCGCGCTGGTCGTCCTTGCCGCGCAGGTAGGAACCGCCTTCCTCGTGGGCGGCCACCACACGGCCGGCCCAGGTGCCGTCGGCGGTGAACGGGGTCGAATAGTCCAGCTCTTCGCGCGTGGTGCCCCACGAGCCATAGCTGACGCCGACCGTCCCGCGCGGGTCGTTGGTCGGGCGCTTGCGCACGTAGTTGATCGTGCCGGCGGCGTTGCCCACGCCGGTCAACAGGCCGTTGGCGCCGCGGATCACTTCCAGCTTCTCGTAGCCGAAGGTGTCCACCGCGCCGGTGACGATGCCCCAGCCGTTGGGCAGGCCGACGCCGTCGATCTGGGTGTTGGCGATATCGAAGCCGCGCGCGGTGAAGGTGGTGCGGTTCGTCTCCCATTCCTCGACCTGGATGCCGGTGCTCAGGCGCAGCGCCTCGTTGAGGCTGTCGGTGCCGAACTGCTCCATCTGCGCGGCGCTGACCACGCTGATCGACTGCGGCGTGTCCTTGATGTCCAGGTCCAGGTTGGTCGCGCCGTTGCTGACCCGGCTGGCCCGCTGGGAGACCACCATCACCGCGTCCAGGTCGGTTGCGGCGGCGTCGGCGCTGCCGCCCTGCGCGCCGGCCGCGGCGTCCTGCGGCGCGGCGAGCACGGCGCCCGACAGGCACGCCAGGCCCAGGCCGATCGCGATGGCCAGGTGGCCGCGCATGAAGGACGACGGATTCTTGTACGTCGCGGATTGCAGCCGACTGGAATTCTTTGAGCGCATTGGCCTGTCTGGGGGCTAAGGAGTAAAGCGGTGAGCGCGGCTTCGCACCGGACAGGCGGGCTTTCAGGAAGCGACGCGTGGTCGGTGCGGATGCGTGGAGCGCCCGATGAGTGCAATTAAGAATGATTCGCATTTTATAGACAGGTTCAGCAGCCGTCAATCGCTGTTCCAATCGACGCGCCGTGGTGCGTGGGCCAAGCGGGCACTCAGGCTGGCGCAATGGCGAACCGTCAGGAGCCGCCTGTGCTTTTGGAACCTCTCCGCAACACTCAAGAAATGGCTCCGGCTTCATCTCCACCGACGGCAGGCCGGGCGCGGCGGGCTCTGTTCGGCCCGGCCCCTAATAGGCCTCTTTATAGGCCTCTTTCCGGATGCATCCTTGAACGTCGGCCACTCGCCGAGGAATGGAGCGCAGCGTCCCGTTGCCGGGCAGCGCCCTGCCCTAGTCGTCCCGCCCCGACGGCGCGTCTTCCGGCACCGCTTCCGGATTGAGCGTGCGGCTCTCGCGCCGCGGCGGGGTGAACGGCGTCGGCTTGGGCACGGTCGGGACGGCGTTGCCGTACATCAGGCCGCTGCCGGCGCGCACGTCGCCGGCGGCGATCTCCAGCTCCAGGCGCTCGGCGTCGCGGCGGCGGATCTCGCGGGCGATGCCCGCGGCCTCGTCCTCGGCCATGCCCAGCTCGATCAGCGCGGCCTGGCCGAATTCCACCGCCGACTCGAAAGTCTCGCGAATCTGGTAGTCCACGCCGGCGGCGATCAGTTTCAGCGCGTGCTCGCGGTCGTACGATCGCACCAGCAGCTTGGCGTGCGGGAACTCCTGCGTGGCCAGTTCGACGATGCGGTTGGCCGCCTCGCGATTGTCGATGCACACCGCGATCGCGCGCACGCTGTGCGCGCCGGAGGCATGCAGCACGTCCAGGCGGGTACCGTCGCCGTAATAGATCTTGAAGCCGAACTCGGCCGCGCTCTGGATCATCTCGATGTCGTTGTCGATGATGGTCACGTCCACGTCGCGCGCCAGCAGCGACTGGCTGGCGACCTGGCCGAAGCGGCCGAAGCCGATGATCAGCACGCTGCCGGTGAGCCCGTCGGCCGCTTCCACGCCGTCCAGCGACGGCGCCTCCACCGGCGCCCAGCGCCGGTACAGCAGCACGAACAGCGGGGTCAACGCCATCGACAGCACCACGATCGCGGTCAGGTTGGCATTGACCCGCGCATCGATGACCCCGGCCGCGCCGGCCGCGGCGAACAGCACGAACGCGAACTCGCCGCCCTGCGCCATCAGCACGCCGCGGTCCAGCGCCTGCGCGTTGCCGCTGCCGGTGACGCGCGCCACCAGATAGATGCAGGCGGCCTTGGCGGCCATGAACGCGAGCACGCCGCTGAGGATCAGCGGCCAGTTCTGCGCGACCACGGCGAGGTTCAAGGCCATGCCCACGCCGAGGAAGAACAGCCCCAGCAGGATGCCGCGGAACGGCTCGATGTCGGCCTCGATCTGGTGGCGGAAGGTGGACTCGGACAGCAACACCCCGGCCAGGAACGCGCCCATCGCCATCGACAGCCCGCCGAGCTGCATCAGCAGCGCCGCGCCCAGCACCACCAGCAGCGCCGCGGCGGTCATCACTTCGCGCGCCTTGGCCGCGGCCAGCAGCCGGAACAGCGGGTTCAGCAGCCAGCGTCCGGCCACCAGCAGGCCGACGATCGCCGCGGCGCCCACGCCGATGCCGACCCAGCGCGACGGCGCGTCCGGCATCGCCGGCAGCGGCGCCATCCACGCCACCACCGCCAGCAGCGGCACGATCAGCAAGTCCTCGAACAGCAGGATCGCGACGATCTTCTGCCCGGCCGGCAGCGCGATGTCGCCGCGCTCGCCGAGCAATTGCATCACCACCGCGGTGGAGGTGAGCACGAACCCGGACGCGGCGATGAAGGCCACCGGCAACGGCATTCCCAGGCCCAGCCCGACCCCGGTCAGCACCGCGGCGCAGACCGCGATCTGCAGCGTGCCCAGGCCGAAGATCTGCTTGCGCAGGCTCCACAGATGCGACGGCCGCATCTCCAGCCCGATCACGAACAGGAACATCACCACGCCCAGTTCGGCCACATGCAGGATCGCCTGCGGATCGGCGAACCAGCCCAGGCCGAACGGCCCGATCGCCAGGCCCGCGGCAAGATAGCCGAGCACCGAGCCCAGGCCCAGGCGACGGAACACCGGCACCGCCACCACCGCGGCGCCGAGCAGCGCCACCACCTTGATCAATTCACTGCTGTCGACTGCATTGGTCATGCGCCGATTCTACGCACAAGGCCGGGACGGCCCCAGCCCATGCGCCGGCGCGCGACATGGTGGCGTGGTGGTCGCGACGGGAGTCGCTTCGTGTTTCATGGAGGCAGGCCCGCGTCGGCTGTTGCTGTTCCCTTCTCCCAGCGGGACCATGGCCCCCTTTTTGGGGGAAGGTGCCCCGCAGGGGCGGATGAGTGTACGGGCGCAGCCTCGTGTACCTAAACCACGAGACGCTTCGCGCCGTACCCTCACCCCAACCCCTCTCCCGAGAGGAGAGGGGCTTTTGCTTCGTGACATTTGCGCGCAACTGACTGCAACTGTGGGCAGCGCAGGCGGCTCCGCGTCCGGCTCAGGTTTCCGCGCCGCAGAATTGCGCGTAGTCGATGTAGCCGGGGAAGGCCCGTCCCGGCGCGCACAGCGGGCACTGCGGGTCGGCGGCCAGGCGGGTTTCGCGGAAACGCATCGCCAGTGCGTCGAAATACAGCAGGCGTCCGCGCAAGGGCTCGCCGATGTCCAGCAGCAGCTTCAGCACCTCGTTGGCCTGCAGCAGGCCGACGATGCCGGGCAGCACGCCGAGCACGCCGGCCTCGGCGCAACTGGGCGCGAACTCCGGCGGCGGCGGCTCCGGAAACAGGCAGCGGTAGCATGGCGCCTGGCCTCGCCGGCGGCCGGCGTCGAACACGCTGACCTGGCCCTCGAAACGCTGCACCGCGCCGTACACCAGCGGCTTGCCCAGCTTCACGCAGGCATCGTTGAGCAGGTAGCGCGCGGGGAAATTGTCCGAGCCGTCGAGCACCACGTCCACGTCCTGCAGCAGGCGTTCGACATTGGCCGCGGTCACCCGTTCGCGCACCGCCTCGACCGTCACGCCCGGATTCAACGCGCCCAGCGCCGCGACGGCCGAGGCCACCTTGGGCTGCCCGATCCGCGCCTCCGTGTGCAGGATCTGCCGTTGCAGGTTGCTGCGGTCGACCACGTCGTCGTCGGCGATGCGCAGCTGGCCGACTCCGGCCGCGGCCAGGTAGAAGCCCGCCGGCGAGCCCAGCCCGCCGGCGCCGACCAGCAGCACGCGTGCCGCCTGCAGCCGCCGCTGGCCCTCGATGCCGACCTCGGGCAGGCGCAGGTGGCGCGAATAGCGCTCTAAGAAATCCTGCTGCTCCGGCGCCAGCGCCGGCCGCTGCAGCGGCAAGCCGTCGCGCTGCCAGCGCGTGGTGCCGCCCAGCACCGAAGCGATTCTCGAATACCCGGCCCGCTGCAGGAACAGCGCCGCCTCGTGCGAACGCTTGCCGCTCTGGCAGATCAGGATCACCTCGGCATCGGCCGCGCCCAGATGCGTGGCCGGGTCGTCCTGCAGTTGCGCGCGGGCCACGCCGAGCGCGTCCTCGGCCATGCCGGATGCGCGCTCGTGTTCCTCGCGCACGTCGATCAGCCGCGCGCCCTGGACGATGCGCGCGCGGGCCTGCTGCGGGGTCAGTTCGTTGATGCTCATGCGCCCATTATCGGCACAAACCGGCGGCGCGTCGTTCGCGCCAGGACGTCCGGGAGCGCATCGTGCGTGGGCCGATGGGCGGAAGCCGCCTCGCCCTTCCCTGCTCCGCCTCACCCAAGCGCTGCATGGCGCATCTCGATCGCCTCGAGGTACCCAGGCCGCAGCACAGCGGCCGGGGCCGGTCGGCGCAACGCCTGCTCACGCGCGCGACCCGCCGTGCGCCTTTCGGCGGCCCACGGGCCCACGGCGGAACGAATACGCGAACACCTCGACCACTTCGCCGACATCGACGGCGCGGCCCATCTCGATCGCACCAGAGCGGCAGACCGCCAATCGGTCGGCTTGGCTAGCGCGACGCTGCGCAGCCCGCGCTCGTCCTGACACGCTCACCTGCCGGCGACCGCGCACGCGGCTCAGTACGCGAACACCTCGACCACTTCGCCGGCCTCGAACTGGCGCGCGCCCTCGTCCAGGCGCAGCAGCACGTCGCTGTCGGCGGCGCCGCGCAGGCGATGCGAACCGTCGGCCGGGTTCGGCTCCACCCACAGTTGGCCGTGCGCGTCGCAGCGCATGCGTCCGCGCAGGAATTCCAGGCGGTCGTGGCGCTTGTTCCAGCCCGAGGCCAGCCGCGCGCGCCATTGCGGCCGCGGCTCGGCGCGCTGTTGCAGCGCGTCCAGCAACGGCCGCCCGATCGCCAGGAAGGTGGCCAGCACCGACACCGGATTGCCGGGCAGGCCCAGGAACAGCGCACGGTCCAGCTCGCCGAACAGCAGCGGCATGCCCGGGCGCATCCGCACCTTCCAGAAATGGATGCGGCCGCGCTCGGCCAGCAGCCGCGGCAGGTAGTCTTTTTCGCCGGCGGACACGCCGCCGCAGGTCAGCACCACGTCGAACGCCGAGGCGGCATCGCTCAGCATGCGTTCGATCCGCTGCGGATCGTCCGGCAGCGTCGGCCACGCGGTCGGCTCCAGGCCGAGCAGGCGCAGCTGCGCCATCAGCATGTCGCGGTTGCTGTTGTAGATCTGCCCGGGCTTGAGCGGCATGCCCGGCTCGACCAGCTCGTCGCCGGTGGCGAACACCGCCACCGTCGGCCGCGCCGACACCGCCAGCTGCGCCACGCCGAGCGCGGCGGCCAGGCCGATCCGCGACGGCGTCAGCGCCACGCCGGCCTCGAGCACCCGCTCGCCGGCGCGCACGTCTTCGCCGCGCACGCGCACGTGCGCGCCGGCGACCAGCGCGGCACGCACCTGCACCTGGCCGTCGCGCTCGATCACGTTCTCCTTGATCACCACCGTATCGGCACCGGCCGGCAGCGGCGCACCGGTGGTGATGCGCAGGCATTCGCCGGCGCCGATCGCCTGCCGCAGGTCCTCGCCGGCGAATTGCTCGCCGGCCAGGCGCAGCAGGCTCGGCGCATCCGGGTCCAGGTCGGCGTGACGCAGCGCGAAACCGTCCATCGCGCTGTTGGCGAACGGCGGCAGGTCGATCGGCGCGTCCAGCGGCGCAAGCAGGATGCGGCCGTCGGCGCGCGGCAGCGCCAGGCGTTCGGACGGCAACGGGCGCGACTGGGCGACGGCGGCGACGATGGCCAGCGCCTCGGAATAGGCGATGCGGGTGGGATAGTCGTTCATGGCGCCGGCAGGATACCTGCTGCGTGCAGATCCTGCGGCGTGTTGAGGTTGCCGAGCCTCACCCCGGGCAGGCGTACGCGAACCATTGCCAACTGCTGCTGCAGGATGCTCGGTGCGTAACGCGCCGTCGCCAGCGCCCTCGCCAGCGCGGGACGCAACGCGTCGAGGCGATACAGCGCCACCAGCGGCTGCACGCCGTCGTCGTCCTCGGCATAGGCGCCGGCACCGGGGCCGCTGGCGGCGATCAGCTTGGCCAGCAATGCCGGCGGCAGCCGGCACAGGTCCACCGGCAGGGTCAGCAGCCAGGGTGTCGCGCAGACTGCGGCCAAGGCATCCAGGCCCGCGATCGGCCCCAGCGAACGTTCGGCGCCCGCGGGCGCGACGAGCCGATCGGGCACCGCGCGCAATCCGGCGGCGGCATAGCGCGGCAGCATGCGGTTGGCGCTGACCAGCACCGCCGCCACCGACGGCGCCAGCGCCTGCGCCAGGCCCAGTACCAGCGGTTGCCCGTCGCGTTGCAGCCAGGCCTTGTCGCGGCCGCCCAGGCGTTGCGCGCGGCCGCCGGCCAGGATCCCCAGCGTGACCTCGCGCCGCGCGTCCATCGGCGCTACTTGCCGCGGACGTGCTTCATCAGGCGCCGCTTCTTGGCGACCTGGCGCTCGGTCAGCACGTTCTTCTTGCCTTCGTATGGATTGGCGCCTTCGCGGAACATGAAGCGCACCGGCGTGCCGACCAGTTTGAAGCGCTTGCGGAAGAAGTTTTCCAGGTAGCGCTTGTACGACTCCGGCAACACCTTCAGGCGGGTGCCGTGGACGATGAAGGTCGGCGGATTGCTGCCGCCCGGATGCACGTAGCGCAGCTTGGAGACATGGCCGCGGATGCTCGGCGGCGGATTGGTCTCGTACGCCACTTCCAGCGCCTGGTTGACTTCGCTGGTGCTGAACACACGGGTCGCCGAGGCATGCGCATTGTGGATCGAGCGGAACAGCTCGCGCAGGCCGGAGCCATGCTTGGCCGAGATCCGCACCGCTTCGGCCCAGGGCACGAAGCCGAGCTTGCGCGACAGCAAGGCTTCGGCCTGCTCGCGCTGGTAGTCGGTGAGCCCGTCCCACTTGTTGACGGCAACCACCAGGGCGCGGCCGGCGTCCAGGATCGCGCCGAGCACGCTGGCGTCCTGGTCGGTAACGCCTTCGGTGGCGTCGAGCAGCAGCACCGCGACCTCGCATTGCTCGATCGCCTGCAGCGTCTTGAACACGCTGAACTTCTCCACCGCCTCCTCGACCCGGCCGCGGCGGCGCAGGCCGGCGGTGTCGATCAGCCGGTACAGGCGGTCGTCGCGCTGCAGGTCGACCGCGATCGAGTCGCGGGTGGTGCCCGGCACTTCGGAGGCGATCATCCGCTCCTCGCCGAGCAGCCGGTTGACCAGCGTCGACTTGCCGACGTTGGGACGGCCGACGAAAGCGATGCGCATGCGCGCCGGATCGGTGTCCAGCGTCGCGCCGGCGCCCTCTTCCGGCAAGCGCGACAGCACTTCCTCGAGCAGGTCGTCGATGCCGTGGCGGTGCGCGGCGGAGACCGCGATCGCCTCGCCCAGGCCATAGCGCGCGAACTCGGCGCGGACCTGGTCCTCGTCGGTACCGTCGATCTTGTTGATCAGCAACAGCGTCGGCCGCGCCAGCTTGCGCAGCCAGGCCAGGATCTCGTCGTCGAGCGAGGACGAACCCTCGCGTCCGTCGACCACGAACAGCACCAGATCCGCCTCACCGGCGGCAGAGCGTGCCTGGTCCGCAGTGGCGCCGGCCAGGCCTTCTTCCTCGCCGGAGATGCCGCCGGTGTCGACGATCACGAACGGGGTTTCCGGCTCCAGCCGGCAGACCCCGTAGTTGCGATCGCGGGTGACGCCGGGCTGGTCATGGACCAGCGCGTCGCGGCTGCGCGTGAGCGCGTTGAATAGCGTGGACTTGCCGACATTCGGCCGTCCAACCAGGGCGACCAGCGGCAGCATCGCGAATTCCCTTCCTTTATTGACCCAACCGGAACGCGGTCAGGTCGCCTTTCGTGTTCTGGACCAGCAGGATGCCATCGGCTACCACCGGCTGCGCTACCAGCGCCTTGCGTCCCACTCGCTCGCGTGCGGCGATCTCGCCGTTGTCGAGCTTCAACCAATGCAGATAACCCTTGTAGTCGCCGACCACGGCGTAGTCGCCCTGGATCGCCACGCCGGTCAACGAGCGCCGCGCCAGCGCCGGCTGCGACCAGGTCGCCGAGCCGGAGGCCTTGTCCAGCGCCCACACCGAACCGGCGTTGTCGGCTACCACCACGCTGCTGGAACTGACGCCGACACCGCCGGCGCTGCCATGGTCGCGGGTCCACAACGGACGCCCGCTCGGGCCTTCCAGCGCCACGGTCTGGTTCTTGAAGCTGGCCGCGTACAGCGTGGTGCCGTCCAGCACCGGCGCGCCGTCCACGTCGGACATGCGCTCCAGCTCGGTACGGCCTTCCGGCACGCCGACGGTCTGCTCCCACAGCACGCGCCCGTCCTGCATCGCCAGCGCCGCCAGCGTGCCGTCGTCGTTGCCGACGAACAGCACACCCGGGCCGGACACCACCGGCGCGTTGCCGCGCACGGTCAGGGTCGGCAGTTCCTGCGTGTGGAACCAGCGCTGCTGCCCGGTGCCCGCGTCGAACGCGGTGACGTGGCCGTCGTTGCTGCGCACGAACACCATGTTCTGCGAGACCACCGGCGCGGCGATCACTTCGTTGGGGACCTTGGCGCGCCACTTCTCGGTGCCGCTGGCGGCGTCGAGCGCGACCACTTCGCCATTCAGGCCGCCCACCACCACCAGCCCCTCGCCCACGCCAGGACCGCCGGCGAAGCGCGGCAGCGGACGGTTCTTCTCCAGCCGCTTGCGTTCCTTGGCCTGCTGCTTCTCGTTGCGCAGGCGCTGCTTGTAGGCGGCGCGCTCGTCCTTGGTCAGGCCCTTGCTGGACTCGCCCTCGACCTGGCTCTCCGGCTGCTCCTGGACCTGCGACAGCCGCTCCTTGCGCGCCTTCTTGGCGTCGTATTCCCACAGCGTCTTGCCGGTCTGCAGGTCCAGCGCGTAGACCGAACCGGAGGTCGCGGCCAAGTACACCTTGCCGTCGGCCACCGCCGGATGCTGGCGCACGCCGATGCGCTGCTCGCCCTTGCCGGCATCGGTGGACCACAGCTTGGCAACCTTCACCGACGGCTTGAAATCGACCAGCTCGGCCGGCTCGGCGGCCTTCTTGGCGGCCGCATCCTTGCCCGCGAACCAGCCCTTGACCGTGCTGCAGCCGGACAGCGCCAGACCCAGCAGGGCGACCGTCGCGATGCGCTTGAACATGACTACCTTCATCAGATCGGCTCCGCAGGATTCGGCACGGTGCCGCCCGCATCCATCAATTTCGTTTCCAGCAGTCGCCGTTGCGGCGCCGCCACGTCCAGGGTGGTCAACGACTTGGCGTACGCCTCGCGTGCCGCATCGCGCTTGCCCTGCGCGATCAGCGCATCGCCGCGGATCTCCAGGCTCTGGTTGTCGTCGGCCGAGGCCAGCAGCTTCAGCGCTTCGTCGCTCTTGCCGGTCTGGATCAGCAACCGCGCCACGCGCTGGTCGACCAGCAGCTTCAGCTCGCCCTCGGTCTTGAGCCCGCGCAGCGTCGCCAGGGCCTGGTCGTACTTGCCGGCGTCGGCATGCGCCTTGGCCAGGCGCAACGCGGCCAGTTCGGCGTAGATGTTGGCCGGACCCTGCTGCAGCGCGGCCATGTCCTTGCCCGCCTTGTCCAGCTGGTTAGCCTGGATGCTCTTGAGCACGGCGTCGTAGCGGGCATTGGCCTGCGCCAGGTCGCTGGAATGCTGCTTGGTCCACCACTGCCAGCCAATGATCGCGCCGATGCCCAGGGCAATGCCGCCGATCAGGCCGGCGCCGTTTTTCCTGAGCCAAGTGCGGACGCGTTCGCTTTGTTCGTGCTCGTCGAGCAGGTCGTCGATCGCCATGCGTACTCTCGCCCCGCCGCAACGACGGGACATGGAATGTTGAGATTGAGGAACCGCGCCGCCGTCACTCGGACGCTGGCACCACGGAACCGTCAGAGGATACCGCAAAGCGGGCCACGTTCGCGCGCTTGTACGGGGTCAGATCCACGGTACTACCGGATTGCTGAACCTGGACCGCCGACGCATTGCCGAGCACGATACGGCTCACCTGGCCCGGCGCGTAGTCGCGCTTCTCGCCCGCTTTCAACAAGGCTTTTTCCAGCGGCGTGCCGTCGGCGGCAATGATCTGCACCCAGCTGTCGCCCTGGAACGACAGGCTCAGGCCGGGCTTCTGCGCCGTGCCGGACGCGCGTTCGGTTTCGCTGGAGACGCGCGGCAGCGGGGTCAACGAGGCGATGTACGGCGCGGCGCTGGGCGCGGCGCGGTCGACCGGCGCGGCGGCCGCGGCGTGGTTGCCTGTGCCGGACGGCGCAGGCTGTGCAGCGTCGCCCGGAGCGGTCGGCACCACGTCCAGCGAAGCGGTATTCGGGCCGTCCTCGGCGAAATGGGTGCGGGTCGCATACCAGACCGGCACCGCCAGTCCGGCGGTGATCACCACGTACACCAGGCGCCGGGTGGCGCTCTCGAGCATGCGCCGCAACGGCGGCGTATGCGTATGGCTGATCAGCTCCACCGGCTGCACCGGCGCCAGGTGCGCACTCTCCAGCAGCGGCTCCAGATCCACCTTGAGCAGGCGCGCGTAGCTGCGCAACTGCCCGCGCACGAACACCGGCGCGCCGAGGCGCTGCCACTGCTCCTCTTCCAGCGCACGGATCACGTGCACCGGCATGCGCAAGCGGCTACCGACGTCGTCGATGCTCAGGCCCGCCGCTTCGCGCGCTTCGCGGAGGTGTTGCCCGCAACCTTTGGCGCCATCGAAAGCGTTCGGATTGGAATCACTGATCACAATGCACTAGCCCCGGGAGTCGTGGTCGCGGCGTCGGGAAACTCCTTGCGCAACCGCTGTTGGTAACGGCCGGCGGCAGCCCTGTCGCCCAGCCCTTGTTCAATCTGAATAGCAAGTTGTAACACGGATGCGGTGGCCGGCGCAGCCGACAAACGCCGTTCGGAGAACGCACGCGCCTGGAAAAAGCGCGCCTGCGCCGCTTCATCGCGCGCCATCGCTTCCAACGCGTACGCATTGCCCGGCTCCAGCGCCAGCGCCTTGCGCAGGTCGCGCGCGCCGCGTTCGCGCTGGCCGATCTGCAGCGCGCAACCGCCGGCATTGGCCAGGGCCGACGCCGGCGTGGCGTACCCCGGCGCCGCCAGGGCGCGGTCGAACCATTGCAGCGATTCGGCGACGGCGCCGTTGGCGCACAGCCAGGCGCCGTAGTTGTTCAAGGTCTCGCCGCGGTTCGGCGCCAGTTCGGCCGCCTTGCGGTAGTGCTCGCCGGCCGCGGCGGCATTGCCGCGGCGGTCGGCGACGACAGCCAGCAAGGTCTGCGCCTGCACCGACTCCGGCGCCAGCGCCAGCGCCTTGCGCGCATGCTCCTCGGCGCCGGCCAGATCACCGCCGTTGAGCCGGTTGCCGGCCAGGCCCAACTGCTCCTGCAGCGCATAGCGCGCCTTGACCGCACCGTCGTCGCGGAAATCGTAGTCCGGCGCCACCTGCTCGACGCTGCGCAGCTTGCCCGGCGTGCTGCTGCGCCCGGCACAAGCGGCCAGCGCCAGCAGCGCCAAGCTCAACCCGGCGATGGCCAGAGGATGCTTAGGCCGCCGCATCCCGGTCCGCCCGCGTCTGCAACTCGCGCTGGAAGTCGGCTTGGCGGCGCGTGCGGTCCAGGACCTGCCCCTTGAGCTGGCCGCAGGCCGCATCGATGTCGTCGCCGCGCGTGCGCCGCACCATGGTCAGCACCTGCGCATCGAGCAGGATCTTCTGGAACGCGCGGATCTCGGTATCGCCGGAGCGCTCGTAGCGCGTGCCCGGGAACGGATTGAACGGGATCAGGTTGACCTTGCCCGCATCCTTGGTCTGCACCGCATTGTCGAACTGGCGCATCAGCCGCGCCAGCTGCCGCGCGTGCTCGGGCTGGTCGTTGATGCCCTTCATCAGCGTGTATTCGAAGGTCACCGACTCGCGGCGCTTGTTGGCGCGCAGGTAGCGCGCGCACGCGGCCATCAGTTCGGCGACCGGGTATTTCTTGTTGAGCGGCACCAGCGTCTCGCGCAGCGCGTCGTCGGCCGCGTGCAGCGAGACCGCCAGCGACACGTCGCTCTCGGTGGACAGGCGATCGATCATCGGCACCAGGCCGGAGGTCGACAGCGTCACCCGCTTGTTGGCCAGGCCGTAGCCCAGGTCGTCGCGCATCACGCTCATCGCGCGCACGACGTTGTCGAAATTCATCAGCGGCTCGCCCATGCCCATCATCACCACGTTGGTGAGACGGCGCTGCTGGTGCGGCACGTTGCCCAGATGGCGCGCCGCGACCCACACCTGGCCGATGATCTCGGCGGTGGACAGGTTGCGGTTGAAGCCCTGGGTGGCGGTCGAACAGAACGTGCAGTTCAGCGCGCAGCCGACCTGCGAGGACACGCACAGCGTGCCGCGGCCCTTGTCGGGGATGTACACGGTCTCGATCGCGTTCTTGCCGTCGGTGCCCATGGCCAGCAGCCACTTGTGGGTCCCGTCGGTGGACGGCTTGTCGAACACGATGTTGGGGACGACGACCTCGGCATGCTGCTGCAGCTTGGCGCGCAGCGCCTTGCCGAGGTCGGTCATCTGGTCGAAGTCGGTGACGTAGCGGTGGTGGATCCACTTCATCACCTGGTGGGCGCGGTAGCGCGCTTCGCCGAGGGTCTCGGCGAAGAAACGCTCCAGGCCCTCGCGATCGAGGTCGAGCAGGTTCTGCTTGGTCGCGCCGCCGGTCCGGATCGGATCGGCGAGCGCCAACGGAGTGTGGACGACCTCGTTCACGATGACCTCTTAGCGCGAAACCACTTCGGTGGCGGCGAAGAAATACGCCACTTCGTTGGCGGCGTTCTCGACCGAGTCGGAACCGTGCGCGGCGTTGGCGTCGATCGAGTCGGCGAAATCGGCGCGGATGGTGCCCGGTGCGGCGTCCTTCGGATTGGTGGCGCCGAGCAGGTCGCGGTGCGCGGCCACGGCGTTCTCGCCTTCCAGCGCCTGGATCATCACCGGGCCGGAGATCATGAACTCGACCAGCGCGTTGAAGAACGGACGCTCGCGGTGCACGGCGTAGAAGCCCTCGGCCTCGCGGCGCGACAGCTGCTTGTACTTGGCGGCCACGACCTTCAGGCCGGCCTTCTCGAAGCGGGAATAGATCTCGCCGATGACGTTCTTGGCGACGGCATCGGGCTTGATGATGGACAGGGTGCGCTCCAGCGCCATGGGAATTTCTCCGTTGGGCGGGCCACTAGACTAGATGGCCCGAGGTTAGCATGAAAAAAACCCGCGTCAAAACGCGGGCTTAGCCAGAATTGCGATGGACAATTCTATCCAATCGCAGCGGGGTTTGCACGGGCGCCGGCTGAATCGTGCTGCATTGCAACATGACGCGCCCGGTGGCGAAGCCTAGACTCAAACAATCGTTTGATTGATTCCGGCGGCCGCATGGCAAAGCAAGCGCACTTCTCCACCAAGGACCGCATCCTCAGCGCGGCCGAGGAACTGTTCGCCCAGCACGGCTTCACCGGCACCTCCTTGCGCCAGGTAACCAGCCAGGCCGACGTCAACATCGCCGCGGTGAACTACCACTTCGGCTCCAAGGAAAACCTGGTCAACGAGGTGTTCCGGCGGCGCATGGACGAGATGACCGCGGCACGCCTGGCGCAGCTGGACGCCGCGCAGCGCCAGCATCCGGGCCAGCTCGGCCCGGTGCTGGCCGCGTTCGTGGAGCCGGCGCTGGCGATGGCCCAGGACCGCCAGAGCGGCGGCGCCTTCGTGCGCGTGATCGCCCGCGCCTACGCCGAGAAGAACGACAGCCTGCGCCAGTTCCTGTCCGACCACTACGGCCACGTGCTGCGCGAATTCGGCAAGGCCATCGCCGTGTGCGTGCCCGAGCTGAGCAAGGAAGAACTGTACTGGCGCCTGGATTTCCTGGCCGGCGCCCTGACCTACGCCATGGCCGACTTCGGCCTGATCAAGCGCCCCGCCGGCGTCAGCGAAGGCGCGCACCGCGCCCACGCCGCGCGCGAACTGATCCGTTTCGCCGAAGCGGGCTTCCTGGCCCGCGCCGCGCCCTGATCCGAAAGAACCGTCTCGCACCACCCACTGCTTCCAGACCCGAACCCGCAATCGTTGACCCACAGAGGCTGATCGCTATGTCCAACCCCCTGCTAGTCCGCCGTGCCGCCGTCCTGGGCGCGGGCGTGATGGGCGCGCAGATCGCTGCGCACCTGACCAACGCCGGCGTCGACACCGTCCTGTTCGACCTTCCCGCCAAGGAAGGCCATCCCGACGGCATCGTGCTCAAGGCCATCGCCAACCTGACCAAGCTGAGCCCGGCACCGCTGGCCAGCCCGTCGCTGGCCGAGGCGATCACCCCGGCCAACTACGACTCCGGCCTGGAGCAGCTGCGCGGCTGCGACCTGATCATCGAAGCCATCGCCGAGCGCATGGACTGGAAGCAGGACCTGTACAAGAAGATCGCCCCGTTCGTGGCCGATCACGCGGTGCTGGCCTCCAATACCTCCGGCCTGGGCATCAATGCGCTGTCCGACGTGCTGCCCGAGCAGCTGCGCCACCGCTTCTGCGGCGTGCACTTCTTCAACCCGCCGCGCTACATGCACCTGGCCGAGCTGATCCCGGCCAAGGGCACCGATGCCGCGGTGCTGGAAGGCCTGGAAGCGTTCCTGGTCACCACCCTGGGCAAGGGCGTGGTCTACGCCAAGGACACCCCGAACTTCATCGGCAACCGCATCGGCGTGTTCTCGATCCTGTCCACCATCCACCACACCGCGCAGTCCGGCCTGGGCTTCGACGAAGTGGACGCGCTGACCGGCCCGCTGGTCGGGCGGCCGAAATCGGCGACCTACCGCACTTCCGACGTGGTCGGCCTGGACACCATGGCCCACGTCATCAAGACCATGGCCGACACCCTGCCCGACGATCCGTGGCACCAGTACTTCGCTTCGCCGAAGTGGCTGGACGCGCTGATCGGCAAGGGCGCGCTCGGCCAGAAGGTCGGCGCCGGCATCTTCCGCAAGGTCGGCAAGGACATCGTGGTGCTGGACCTGCAGAAGCAGGACTACCGCCCTGCCGACCGCAGCGCGGCGCCGGAAGTGGTCGAGATCCTGAAGATCAAGAACCCGGCCGAGAAGTTCGCCAAGCTGCGCGAGAGCCAGCATCCGCAGGCGCAGTTCCTGTGGGCGACGTTCCGCGACCTGTTCCACTACAGCGCCTATCACCTGGCCGACATCGCCGAAACCGCGCGCGACGTGGACCTGGCGATCCGCTGGGGCTACGGCTGGTCGCTGGGCCCGTTCGAGACCTGGCAGGCCGCCGGCTGGAAGCAGGTGGCGCAGTGGATCGCCGACGACATCGTCGCCGGCAAGACCATGTCCAGCGCGCCGCTGCCGGACTGGGTGTTCGACGGTCGCGACGGCGTGCACGCCGCCGAGGGCAGCTACAGCCCGGCGCGCAACGCCAAGCTGCCGCGCTCGGCGCTGCCGGTGTACCAGCGCCAGCGCTTCCCCGATCCGCTGCTGGGCGAGAAGTTCGCCCCGGGCGAGACCGTGTTCGAGAACGACGGCCTGCGCCTGTGGCACGACGGCGACGACATCGCCGTGGTCAGCTTCAAGACCAAGATGAACACCGTCTCCGACCAGGTCCTCGACGGCCTGCAGGAAGCGGTGGGCCGCGCCGAGAAGGGCTTCAAGGGCCTGGTGATCTGGCAGCAGAAGGAGCCCTTCTCCGCCGGTGCCGACCTGGCCGGCGCGCTGGGCCTGCTGCAGGCCGGCAAGGTCGATGCGTTCGAGGCGATGGTCGCCAACTTCCAGGCCACCAGCCAGCGCATCAAGTATTCGCTGGTGCCGGTGGTCGCGGCGGTGCGCGGCCTGGCTCTGGGCGGCGGCTGCGAATTCCAGATGCACAGCGCCAAGACCGTGGCCGCGCTGGAAAGCTACATCGGCCTGGTCGAGGCCGGCGTCGGCCTGCTGCCGGCCGGCGGCGGCCTCAAGGAAATCGCGGTGCGCGCCTCGCAGGCGGCCGGCCCGGGCGGCGACGTGTTCGCCGAGCTGAAGAAGACCTTCGAGACCGTGGCGATGGCCAAGGTCTCCACCTCGGCGGTCAACGCCAAGGAACTGGGTCTGCTGCGCGGCACCGACAAGGTCGTGTTCAACAGCTACGAGGCGCTGTACATCGCCAAGGCCGAAGCGCGCGCGCTGGCCGAGGGCGGCTACCGCCCGCCGCTGCCGGCACGGCGCATCCAGGTCGCCGGCGACGTCGGCATCGCCACCTTCAAGATGCTGCTGGTCAACATGCTGGAAGGCCGTTTCATCAGCGAGTACGACTACGAGATCGCCACCCGCATCGCCACCGTGCTGTGCGGCGGCGAGGTCGATCGCGGCGCACTGGTCGACGAGGAATGGCTGCTCAAGCTCGAGCGCAAGCACTTCGTCGAACTGGCCCAGCAGGAAAAGACCCAGGCGCGGATCGGGCACATGCTGAAGACGGGCAAACCCTTGCGGAACTGATTGAAGACGGGACCAGGGACCAGGGACCGGGGACCCGGAAAGGCAGGAGCGGAGCGACGCTTTTGACTTTCCGGGTCCCTGGTCCCGGGTCCCCGGTCCCGAACCAGCAAACTTCCAGCCATTCGAGACTCCCCAAATGACCAGACAAATCCAAGACGCCTACATCGTCGCCGCCACCCGCACGCCGGTCGGCAAGGCGCCCAAGGGCGTGTTCCGCAATACCCGTCCGGACGACATGCTGGCGCACGTGCTGCGCGCGGTGGTCGCGCAGGCGCCGGGCATCGATACCTCGCGCATCGACGATGCGATCATCGGCTGCGCGATGCCCGAGGGCGAGCAAGGCATGAACGTGGCGCGCATCGGCGTGCTGCTGGCCGGGCTGCCGAATTCGGTGGCCGGGCAGACCATCAACCGCTTCTGCTCCTCCGGCATCCAGGCCGTGGCGCTGGCCGCGGACCAGATTCGCCTGGGCAACGCCGACCTGATGCTGGCCGGTGGCACCGAATCCATGTCGATGGTGCCGATGATGGGCAACAAGGTCGCGCTGTCGCCGAGCGTGTTCGCCGACGACCACGTCGCCATCGCCTACGGCATGGGCATCACCGCCGAGAAGGTGGCCGAGGAATGGAAGGTGTCGCGCGAGGACCAGGACGCGTTCGCGCTGGCCTCGCACCAGAAGGCCATCGCCGCGATCGCCGCCGGCGAGTTCCGCGACGAGATCACCCCATACGAGATCCTGTCGCACCAGCCCGACCTGGCCGGCAATGTCATCGCGCTGCGCAAGCGCCTGGTCGATACCGACGAAGGCCCGCGCCCGGACAGCTCGATCGAAGGCCTGGCCAAGCTGCGCCCGGTGTTCCGCAACGGCCAGTTCGGCGGCAGCGTCACCGCCGGCAACTCCTCGCAGATGAGCGACGGCGCCGGTGCGGTGCTGCTGGCCTCCGAGCAGGCGATCAAGGACTACGGCCTGACCCCCCTCGCCCGCTTCGTCAGCTTCTCGGTCGCCGGCGTGCGTCCGGAAGTGATGGGCATCGGCCCGATCGCGGCGATTCCCAAGGCGCTCAAGCAGGCCGGCCTGAGCAAGGACCAGATTGACTGGATCGAACTCAACGAAGCCTTCGCCGCGCAGTCGCTGGCGGTGATCCGCGACAGCGGCCTGGACCCGTCCAAGGTCAATCCGCTGGGCGGCGCGATCGCACTCGGCCATCCGCTCGGCGCCACCGGTGCGATCCGCACCGCCACGCTGGTGCACGGCCTGCGCCGCCGCCAGCAGAAGTACGGCATGGTCACCATGTGCATCGGCACCGGCATGGGCGCGGCCGGGATCATCGAGGCGCTGTAAGGCAATCACCCCTGATGGGTTGCGTGGCGCGGGTAAGAATGCAGCCCGCCCGCGCCACCCATCCAGCCATTGCCGCCTGCGGCATCGGATTAGTCGTTCCCCGCCTGTTTGCCGATCCGCTTCACCGATCGGCAAGACGTTCGCAGGGCTGGCGCAGCAACGGAAAAGGCAGCCGAGAGGCTGCCTTTTCCGTTGCCGGCACGAGGATTCCGGCCGCGCACCGCAACGAAGCGGGCGCGGCGGCAGGCTCGGTCAGTCTTCGGCCAGCATCTGCGTGAGCTTCGCGCGCGCCGGCTTGGCCAGCTTCTTGTTCTCCAGCGCGAAGCGGATGGTCGCCTCGACCAGGCCCAGGTGGGTGCCGCAATCGAAACGGGTTCCCTCGAAGCGATAGGCGTCGACCTGCTCGCTCTTCAGCAGCGCGGCGATGGCATCGGTCAGCTGGATCTCGCCGCCGGCACCGGTGCCGGTGCTTTCCAGCAGTTCGAAGATCTTCGGACTGAGCACATAGCGCCCCACCACCGCCAGGTCGCTGGGCGCGTCTTCCGGCTTGGGCTTTTCGACGATCTGCGCGATGCGGCCCTTGCGGCCGTCGAAGGCGTCGGTGGCGACGATGCCGTAACTGGCGGTGTTCTCGTGCGGCACGTCCTCCACAGCGATCACGCTGGCGCCGCTGGCCTCGTTGAGGTCGGCCATCTGCTTGAGCGCGCCGGCGCCGCGGTTCCAGATCAGGTCGTCCGGCAGCAGCACGGCGAACGGTTCGTCGCCGATCACCGACTTGGCGCACAGCACCGCATGGCCCAGGCCCAGCGCTTCGGCCTGGGTCACGAAGACGGCGCGCACGCCCTTGGGCAGCACGTTGCGGATCATTTCCAGCAGCTCGACCTTGCCGGCGCGCTCGAGCTTCTGCTCCAGCTCGTAGGCCTTGTCGAAATAATCCGCAACCGCGTGCTTGTAGCGGTTGGTGACGAAGATCAGGGTGTCGCAACCGGCCTCGATCGCCTCGTCGACGGCGTACTGGATCAACGGCCGATCGATGATCGGCAGCATTTCCTTGGGCACCGTCTTGGTGGCGGGAAGAAAGCGGGTACCCAGACCTGCAACCGGAAAAACTGCCTTGCGGATTCTCTTGCTCATCAGAGCCTTCTGGCCTCGCGTGCGGGGAAAGGGACGATTGTAGCGGAGCTATCGTGACCGGCCTGTTGTCGCAACGGCGCGAATTCGGGCATGGTCGTGCGCAGTACTTTCTCGATGCCGTCGCTGTCGTACTCGGCCACGGCCGCACGCAATTGCTGCAGGCCCTGCAGGATGTCTTCGCGCGAAAAGCTGCGCGCGCCGGCTTCCAGGATCTTCGGGTGCGAGGTGGGACGATAGTTCTCGTCGGCATAGAACAGGGTTTCGTGCAGCTTCTCGCCCGGGCGCAACCCGGTGTAGACGATCGCGATGTCGCGGCCGGGTTGCTTGCCGGCCAGGCGGATCATCTGCTCGGCGAGCAGACGGATTGGCACCGGCTCGCCCATGTCCAACGTGTAGATCGCGCCGTGCGACGCCGAGGCGGCGGCCTGCACGATCAGCTGGCAGGCCTCGGGAATGGTCATGAAGTAGCGGGTCACCTGCGGATCGGTCACCGTGACCGGACCGCCCTGGCGGATCTGCTCGCGGAACAGCGGCACCACGCTGCCGGCCGAATCCAGCACGTTGCCGAAGCGCACGGTGACGAAACGGGTGCCCACGGTCTGGTCGTCCAGCGACTGGCACACCATCTCCGCGTAGCGCTTGGACGCGCCGAGCACGTTGACCGGATTGACCGCCTTGTCGGTGGAGATGAACACGAAGGTCGAGACCTTGGCGGCGACGCAGGCGCGGGCCACGGTCTCGGTGGACAGCACGTTGTTGCGGACCGCTTCGCGGAACTGCTTCTCCAGCAGCGGCACCTGCTTGTAGGCCGCGGCATGGAACACCGCATCCGGCTCGGCGATGCGCATCGCATGGCGGGTCACCGCCGGATCGCCGCAGTCGCCCAGCACGCACTCGATTTCCAGGTCGGGAAAGGTGCGGTGCAGATCGGCGTGAATGGTGATCAGCGCCAGCTCGTCGATCTCCAGCAGCACCACCTTGCGTGCGCCATGGCGCGCGCACTGCCGGCACAGTTCCGAACCGATCGACCCGCCGGCACCGGTCACCATCACCGTGCGCCCGGACAACCAGCCCTTGATCAGCTTCCAGTCCGGGGTCACCGGCTTGCGCCCGAGCAGGTCCTCGATCGCGACCTCCTTCAGTTCGCCCGGCAGATAGTGGCCCTCGAGCACGTCGAGCAGGCGCGGCACGGTGCGGAACGGCAGCCCGGTGCTTTCGCAGATCGCCACCACCCGCTGCATGCCGGCCGCGTCCAGCGACGGGATCGCGATGACCAGCAGCTTGGCCGCGGTTTCCTTGGCGATCGCCCCGGCTTCGTCGATCCGGCCCAGGATCGGCAGGCCCTGCAGCTTGGCGCCGTGCAGATGGCCGGCATCGTCGACGAATCCGACCGGGTGATAGGCGCCGGAGCGGCGCAGGTCGCGCACCAACGCCTCGGCCGCACGGCCGGCACCGACGATCAGCACGCGCCGCGCGGTCTCGTCCGAATGCGCGATCTGGTAGTCCTTCCACGCGCGGTACAGCAGCCGCGGCGCACCCAGCAGCGCCGACAGCGCGAACGGATACACCATCAGCACCGACAGCGGAATGGAATCGAAGCGACTGTAGGCCAGCCCCAGCACGATCGCGACCAGGCCGTAGAAGCTGGCCTTGAAGATGTTCAACAGGTCCGGAACGCTGGCAAAGCGCCACAGCCCGCGATACAGGCCGACCTTCCAGAACACCAGGCCCTGCGCCGCCAGCACGATGGCGGTATTGAGGTTCCACAAGGGCAGCGGATGCTCGCCGGGCAGCATCGTGTAGCGCGCCGCATGCAGCAACTGCCAGCAGATCCAGACGATCGCCAGATCGTGGACGACCACGGAGGCCTTGGGGAACATCTCGGTCAAACGGTCGCGGATCGAAAGCATCAGTTTTCCATATGAGTTCAGCGCAATCCCTTACGCAAAGTCAGCCAAAGCGCACTTCCCGATAGATACCAGCCAAGCGCCAATGCAATCTGCCCCCCGGTCTGCAACGTTCCACCGAACCAGGCAATTGTAATCGCGACAATGCTGAACAGGGCATAGGCGAGGGTCACGACCGTATGGCTCCTGCCTGCGTGGACCCAACGTTGGTAGACATGTTGCGCGTGCGGTTGCCACCAACGTTCGCCGGCGAGCATGCGCGACAACAACGTGAAGCCGGCGTCGATGGCAAACGCCGATATCGGTATCAGCAGCAACCATGGTGTGAGCCCGGTCGCGACATTGCACAGCGCGAACAGCGCGGCGAGCAGATAGCCCAGCGCGCCGCTGCCGACGTCGCCGAGGAAGATCCGCGCCCGCGGATAGTTGAACGGCAGGAAGCCGGCGCAGGCCGCGACCAACACCAGGCACGCCCAGCGCAGCGGTTCGGGCAGGAACCCGGCAAAACCCAGCGCCGCCAGCATCGCCTGGCTGGTCGCCAGGCCGTTGATGCCGTCCATGAAGTTCCAGATGTTGATCAGCGAGATCGTCGCCAACCAGGTCAGCGCGGCCAGCCACGGGTTTTGGTGCACTCGGTAGACAAGTGCAGCCAGCAGGCCGGCGGCAACTGCGTGCACCAGCAGCCGCAGCGCGGCCGACAGCGGGCGGTGGTCGTCCCACCAGCCGATGCCGGCGACCAGCATCAGCCCGGCAGCGAACAGCGCGATGGCCACGCCCTGCTGCGGCCAGACCGAGGCCGCATAGGCGCAGGCCGCCAGCACCGTCGCCACGATCGCGACACCGCCGCCGCGCGGCGTGGCCACCGTATGGCTGCGACGCTCGCCGGGAGCGTCCAGCAAGTTGCGCTTGAGGGCGTAGCGGCGCGACAGCCACGTCCCGATCGCGCTGAACGCCGCCAGCGCCGCGAGCAGCGCCCAACCTGCAACCGGCACCTACACCACCGCGTAGTTGAGCAGCGGCTTGACCGTGCCCCACTCCTTGCAGCTCGGGCATTGCCAATGGTGGGTGCGTGCGCCGAAGCCGCAGCGCGTGCAGCGGTAGCTGGGATTGCGCACCAGCAACTGGTCGGTGATGTGCTTCAGGTCCTGCAGGGTGGCGGTGGAATCGGCGCCTTCGGCCAGGGTCAGGTCGATCAAGGCCGACTCGCCGCGTACCGAGGGCCGATCCTTCAGCTGCCGACCGAGGTAGGCACGCGCCGCGGACACGCCTTCCTGCGATTCCATCAGCCGGGTCAGCGCCAGCACCGGGGCGATGCCGCGGTAGTGCTCGGTCATTTCCGACAGGAACGCGCGCGCGCCGCTGAGATCGTGGCCGCGCCGGTAGCAATCCATCAGCGCCGGCATGATCTCCGGCAGGTAGTCCGGGTCGTGGCGCGCGGCGCGTTCGAAGGCGCGGATCGCGGCCTCGTCGTTGCCGTCGTCCACGTCGATGCGCCCTTCCAGGATGCCGGCACGCACCGAGGTGGCGTCGGCCTGGTAGGCGCGCGCGATCGCGGCGCGCGCCAGTTCGGAAGTGCCGGATGCGCGGTAGCGGTCGGCCAGCTCGCATTCGAACTGCGCGATCAGCTTGCCCATCGGCTCGCCGGTCACTTCCTCGTAGCGGGTGGCGTTGTCGATCGCCTTTTCCCAGTCGCGCTCGGCCTGGTAGATGCCGATCAGGTGCTTGAGCGCCTGCGGCGCGCGCTGGTCGATCTGCGCCAGTTCGGTGAACACGGTCTCGGCGCGGTCCAGCAGGCCGGACTTCATGTAGTCCTCGCCCAGTGCCAGCAAGGCCTGCACGCGCTGCGGGTCGCTCAGGTCGGCGCGCTGCACCAGGCCCTGATGCAGGCGAATCGCCCGGTCGACTTCACCGCGCCGGCGGAACAGGTGACCGAGCGCGACCTGGGTCTCGAAGGTTTCCTTGTCCAGCTCGGCGATATGCAGGAACAGCTCGATCGCCTTGTCCGGCTCTTCGTTGAGCAGGTAGTTCAGGCCGCGGAAATACGTGCTGGATAGCCGGCTGACCTGCGTGTCGCCATGGCGCTGGCCGCCGCGGCGGCCGATGACCCATCCGCTCAGCGCTGCCAGCGGCAGGAACAGGAAGAACCAGAACCACTCGGTCAGGAAGTCCATCGAAGATCAGCGTCCGTCCACGGGCTGGGTATAGGTCGGTACCGGCGCGACGGCCGGCGCGGAAGCGGCGACCGCGGCCTTGTTGGCGCGGCGCAGCTTGGCGTACAGCGGGATCACCAGCGCCGCCAGCACCAGAGCCGCACCGATCACCAGGCCGGCGAACAGCGAGACGATGATGGCGATACCGGAGGTGGTATGGAGGTCGGTGAAACCGAAACTGACGACGATCTGCTGCGAATTCAGCGATCCGATGACCAGACCGGCCAGCAGGAACACCAGCAATATCAGCAGACGGGCAATTTTCATGAAGGTCTCCAACGTCGGGAGACGCTAGATTAGCCGAACGGACTGGGATTCCGGAAAAAACCCGGAGTCAGGGCTTCGGTTGGCTCAGGGCGTGTCGGATTCGACCGGAACGACGCCGCTGACGCGCTCGCGCAATTCCTTGCCTGGCTTGAAGTGCGGCACGTGCTTGCCGGGAAGCGCGACGGACTCGCCGGTCTTGGGATTGCGTCCCAGGCGCGGCGGCCGGTAATGCAGGGAAAAACTGCCGAAACCGCGGATCTCGATGCGGTCGCCGCCGGACAGCGCGCCGCCCATCATCTCCAATAGCGATTTCACCGCCAGATCGACGTCGTCCGACTTCAGATGCGCCTGCTTGCGCGCCAGGATTTCGATCAGTTCGGACTTGGTCATTACGGATTCGTGCGGTGGGGTCGCAACCCGGCACGGCCCGGATGACCGGGCCGTGCCAGTAACGCTGCGTGTGGCGGATTACTCGGACTTGTTGCCGTTCAACTGCGCACGCAGCAGCGCACCCAGCTGGGTGGTGCCGCCCGACGCGGACTGGTATTCCTCCAGCACTTCGCGCATTTCGGCATCGTCCTTGGCCTTGATCGACAGCTGCAGGGTGCGGCCCTTGCGGTCCATGCCCACGAACTTGGCTTCGATCTTGTCGCCGACCTTCAGGTGCTGGGTCGCATCGTCGACGCGCTCGTTGGCGATGTCGCGCGCGGCGACGTAGCCCTCGATGCCGTCGGCCAGGTCGATGGTGGCGCCCTTGGCGTCCACTTCACGCACCACGCCCTCGACCTTCGAACCCTTCGGATTGGCCGCCATGTACTGGCCGAACGGATCCTGCTCCAACTGCTTGACGCCCAGGCTGATGCGCTCGCGCTCCGGGTCCACCGCCAGCACCACCGCTTCCAGCGTGTCGCCCTTCTTGAAGTTGCGCACGATGTCTTCGCCGGTGGTGTTCCAGCTGATGTCCGACAGGTGCACCAGGCCGTCGATGCCGCCGTCCAGGCCGATGAAGATGCCGAAGTCGGTGATCGACTTGATCTGGCCGGACACCTTGTCGTTCTTCTTGTGGGTGGCCGCGAAGGTCTCCCACGGATTGGCGGCGACCTGCTTCATGCCCAGCGAGATGCGGCGACGCTCCTCGTCCACGTCCAGGACCATGACCTCGACCTCGTCGCCGACCTGCACGACCTTGGACGGGTTGACGTTCTTGTTGGTCCAGTCCATTTCCGACACGTGCACCAGGCCTTCCACGCCCGGCTCGATCTCGACGAACGCGCCGTAATCGGTGACGTTGGAGACCTTGCCGAACACGCGGCTGTTGGCCGGGTAGCGACGCGCGATGTTGTCCCACGGATCCTCGCCCAGCTGCTTCAGACCCAGCGAAACGCGGTTGCGCTCGCGGTCGAACTTCAGCACGCGCACGTCCAGCTCGTCGCCCACGTTCACGACTTCGGACGGATGGCGCACGCGCTTCCAGGCCATGTCGGTGATGTGCAGCAGGCCGTCGATGCCGCCCAGGTCCACGAACGCGCCGTAGTCGGTCAGGTTCTTGACCACGCCCTTCAGGATCGCGCCTTCCTGCAGCTTGTCCATCAGCTGCTCGCGCTCTTCCGAATGCTCGCTCTCGACCACCGCACGACGCGAGACCACCACGTTGTTGCGCTTGCGGTCCAGCTTGATGAGCTTGAACTCCAGCTCCTTGCCTTCCAGGTAGGCCGGGTCGCGCACGGGGCGCACATCGACCAGCGAACCCGGCAGGAACGCGCGGACATCCTTGATGTCCACGGTGAAACCACCCTTGACCTTGCCGCTGATGCGGCCGGTGATGGTCTCGTTCTTTTCCAACGCTTCTTCCAGCTCGTCCCACACCATCGCGCGCTTGGCCTTCTCGCGCGACAACACGGTTTCGCCGAAGCCGTTCTCGAGCGAGTCGAGGGCGACCTTGACCAGGTCGCCTTCGGCGACGTCGATCTCGCCAGCGTCGTTACGGAACTGTTCGATCGGCACGATGCCTTCGGACTTCAGGCCGGCGTTGATCACCACCACGTCGCCGCGGACTTCCACGACGACGCCGGTGACGATGGAGCCCGGCTTCAGCTTGGCCAGATTGTTTTGACTGGCTTCGAACAGTTCGGCAAAAGATTCGGTCATTTTGAAATTACTCTAGTGGACACACGGACAGTGCGTTTCTTCTGGAAACGGCGAACTGCCCACCTGTTAGTCGGCCCAAACCGCGGCCGGGTGTGAAATGGGAAAACCGCAGCGCGGGATTGCGCGGCGGAGCTTGGAACAACGGTATTGCGGCATTACGGTGAAGCCCACTGCGGTGCAACTCGCCTCCACGGCGCCGGACCGGCGCCGGACCGGCGCCATGCTGCCACCGATTCCCGGTGCGACCCTCAGGCGGGCAGCAATTCCAGGACGCGGCCGACCACGTGGTCGATGTCCATGCCGGTGGTGTCGAGGAGGACGGCATCGTCTGCCGGCTTCAAGGGCGCCACCGAACGTTGGGCATCGCGTGCGTCGCGGGCCATGATCTCGCGCAGCAGGTCGTCGAATATAACGGAAACTCCTTTTTCCTTCAACTGGTTATGCCGGCGCATGGCGCGCTCCTCGGCACTGGCGGTCAGGAACACCTTGTACGGGGCGTCCGGGAAAATCACCGTGCCCATGTCGCGGCCGTCGGCGACCAGCCCCGGCAGGCGCCGGAACGCGCGCTGGCGCTGCTTCAGCGCCGCACGCACCTCCGGGATCGCGGCGATCGCCGAGGCCACCGCGCCGGTGGTCTCCAGCCGCAGCTCGTCGGTGGCGTCGACGTCGTTGATCCTGACCCGCAGGCCGCCGCCGGCTACGTCCTCGAAGGTCACCCGGGTGTCGAAGGTGCAGCGCACCAGCGCCGCGGCGTCGGAAATGTCCAGGTTGGCCCAACTGGCGGCCACCCCGACGGCCCGGTACAGCGCCCCGGAATCCAGGTAGTGCCAGCCCAGCTTGGCGGCCACGATGCGGCTGACGGTGCCTTTTCCGGCCCCGGACGGGCCATCGATGGTCAGGACGGGAGCGGGGTCGTTCATGCGGTTCCTTGGACGGGGGGCGGCGCATTGTAGCCCCGGTGCCGGCCGCGCTGGCGCAAGCAGTTGAAACCATGAAGAAAACCAGGCTACAATCGCCGGCTTACTGATCCAGCGACGTGGTTTCGCCACGCCGCACCCTTCTCTAATCCACAAGTTTACGCCGAGGTGTGCCATGAAAGTCCTGTCCTCCCTGAAGTCGGCGAAGACCCGTCACCGCGACTGCAAGGTGGTCCGCCGCCGCGGCAAGGTTTTCGTGATCTGCAAGTCGAACCCGCGTTTCAAGGCTCGCCAGCGCTGATCCGACGACGGCCCACCCTGCGGCTCCGCGCGCACGGTTGCCGGTCATCGACAAAAGCCGCCTTCGGGCGGTTTTTTGTTGTCGAAGTTTGCTGTAATCGCCGTTCGTCCTCTGGGAGCACATCGTGATGAAGCACCGTCTGTCCGCATTGCTGCTGGTCGTTCTGGGCGTTGCCGGCGTCGCCCACGCCGAGACCCTGCTGGTCGAGCGGGTCAAGCAGGAACCCGTCGCGGCGCTGCCGACGCGCGGCCTGAGCATGGGCGAGGTCGAAGCGCGCTACGGCGCCCCGCAGTCGAAGCTGGAACCGCGCGGCGGACAGAAGCGGCAATGGCCGACCATCAACCGTTGGGTGTATCCGGCCTTCACCGTGTACTTCGAAAAGCACAAGGTGGTCGACGTGGTCGCCAACAAGGCCGACGCCAACGAGGTCGGGCCCAAGCCTGCCATTCGTTAGTGCGAGTCCCTCGCAAGAGCCCGCACATCCATGTGCGGGGATTTAAATAACAGCCTGGCTTCGGTCCGGCAGCACCTGAGTAGTGGTTGCAATGACTGATCGCCTTCGCCTTCCCGCGGAATGGGAGCCCCAGTCCGCCATCCTGATCGCCTGGCCGCATGCCGGCACCGACTGGGCCGAGCGCCTGGCCGAGGTCGAGGAGACCTATATCGCGCTGGTCGCGGCGATCGTGCGCTACCAGCGCGTGCTGATCTGCGTCGCCGATGCCGACCTGCAGATCTACGCCGAGGCGCGGCTGCGCTCGGCGCGGGTGGACATGCAGCGCGTGCGGTTCGTCGAGGCCGAGTACGACGACACCTGGCTGCGCGACTCCGGTCCGATCACCCTGGCCCGCGAGGACGGCGGTTTCCAGCTGCTGGACTTCCGCTTCACCGGTTGGGGCGGCAAGTTCCAGGCCAGCCGCGACGACCAACTGGTGAGCGCGCTTGCGGCGCAGCAACTGTTCGCCGGCAGCGATGTGCGCAGCATCGACTTCGCACTGGAAGGCGGCGCGATCGACAGCGACGGCGCCGGCACCCTGCTGACCACCTGGCAGTGCCTGCACGAACGCCATCCGCAGCGCTCGCGCGAATCGTTGAGCCATGACCTGGCCGACTGGCTGGCGCAGCAGCGGGTGCTGTGGCTGGACCACGGCTATCTGGAAGGCGACGACACCGACGCGCATATCGACACCCTCGCCCGCTTCGCCAGCGAGGACGCGATCGTCTACCAGGCCTGCGACGACGCCGGCGATTCGCACTACGCCGAACTGCAGGCGATGGGCGCCGAACTGGCCGCGCTGCGCACCGCCGACGGCCAGCCGTACCGGCTGTTCCCGCTGCCCTGGGCGCAGCCGGTGCTCGACCACGGCCGGCGCCTGGCCGCGTCCTACGCCAACTTCCTGATCGTCAACGGTGCGGTGCTGATGCCGGCCTATGGCGATGCCGCCGATGCGCAGGCGCAGGCGGTGATGGCGCAGGCGTTCCCGCAGCACGAGATCGTGCCGATTCCGTGCCGCGCGCTGATCTGGCAGAACGGCAGCCTGCACTGCATCACCATGCAGTTGCCCGAGGGCGTGCTGGCAGCCTGACGCTTCGGCGGGTCCGTGCCGCGACCGGAACGGGCGCGGCCTCGCCGAAACGTCCGTTACCCGCATTGCCCCGGAAACGGCCGTGCCGCCGTGCCAGGACTTCGATCCGGCGCCGCGCTGGCAGTAGCGGCGCCGACGTCACGCTTGCCGGCTGCACGAGCGACGGACGCCGCTTGCGCCCCGCTCCGCTTCGCCTCAGCGCCGCCTTCAAGCGCACAACGCGGCATTCATCTGCCGGGAACCTGCCGCGGCGCCATCCGCGCTACCATTCCCGCTTTCGCCGATCATCCTTCACGCAATGAGCCGAAACACTCTTTCCGTCGCGCTGATCCAGGAGCGCAACCATGGCGATGCCGCGGCGAACCTGGCGGTCATCGAATCGCGCGTGGCCGAGGCCGCGGCGCAGGGCGCGCAGCTGGTGCTGCTGCAGGAACTGCACAACGGCGCGTATTTCTGCCAGCACGAGTCGGTGGACGAGTTCGACCTGGCCGAGCCGATTCCCGGCCCCAGCACCGAGCGCCTCGGCGCGCTGGCCAAGCGTCACGGTATCGTGTTGGTCGCCTCGCTGTTCGAGCGCCGCGCCGCCGGCCTGTACCACAACACCGCGGTGGTGTTCGAGAAGGACGGCCGCCTGCTCGGCAAGTACCGCAAGATGCATATCCCGGACGATCCGGGCTTCTACGAGAAGTTCTATTTCACCCCGGGCGATCTCGGCTTCACCCCGATCCAGACCTCGGTCGGGCGCCTGGGCGTGCTGGTGTGCTGGGACCAGTGGTATCCGGAAGCGGCGCGGCTGATGGCCCTGGCCGGCGCCGAACTGCTGCTGTACCCGACCGCGATCGGCTGGGACCCCAGCGACGAGCAGGCCGAACAGGAACGCCAGCGCGACGCCTGGATCCTCAGCCATCGCGGCCATGCCGTGGCCAACGGCGTGCCGGTGCTCAGCTGCAACCGGGTCGGCCACGAAGCCTCGCCGCTGGCCGCCGATGGCGTGGTCGGCGCGGCCGGCATCCAGTTCTGGGGCAACAGCCACGTGCTCGGCCCGCAGGGCGAGTTCATCGCCGAGGCCGGCGCCGAGCCGACCGTACTGGTGTGCGACGTGGACCTGCAGCGCAGCGAGCACGTGCGGCGGATCTGGCCGTTCCTGCGCGACCGCCGCATCGACGCCTACGGCGACCTGCTGAAGCGCTACATCGACTGAGCCGCCACCGCCTTGGACGACCTGCAACTGCGCGCCGCCGAGGCCGCCGATATCCCCGCGATCACCGCGCTGTACGCCGAAGAGGTGCGCAGCCAGGTCAATACCTACGAGTACGACGCGCCGGACCAGGCCGAGATGCTGCGGCGCATGCAGGACGTGATCGCGCGCGGCTATCCCTACCTGGTCGCGCATGCCGCCGACGGCCGCCTGGCCGGCTACGCCTACGCGAGCAGCTACCGGGCCCGCGTCGCCTACCGTTGGACCGTGGAGAACACCGTCTACGTGGACCCGGCGCTGCACGGCCGCGGCGTCGGTTCGGCGCTGCTGCAGGCGCTGATCGCGGCCTGCGAGGCGCGCGGCTTCCGGCAGATGGTGGCGGTGATCGGCGAGTCGAGCAACCATGCTTCGATCCGCCTGCACCAGCGTTTCGGCTTCAGGCCGGTCGGCGTGTTCCGCGGGCTCGGCCGCAAGCACGGGCGCTGGCTGGACACGCTACAGATGCAACGCCCGCTGGGCCCCGGCGCCGATGAGGCGCCCTTCGATGAGTGATGGAATGAACGAACTTTCCCAGGCCGGCGACGACGCGTTGTTCGCCGGCCAGCCGTACCGCATCGTCGAACGCGATGGCGTGCGCTATACCCTGCTCGGCACCGCCCACGTCTCGCTGGCCAGCGTCGCCGCGGTGGAACGGGCGATCGACAGCGGCCGTTTCGATGCGGTCGCGGTCGAACTGGATCCGCAACGGCTGCAGGCGCTGACCGATCCGGATGCGCTGACCAAGCTGGACCTGGTGCAGGTGATCCGCAAGGGCCGCGTGGCCTTGTTCGCGGCGAACCTGGCGCTGGCCGCCTACCAGCGGCGCCTGGCCGAGCAGTTGGGCATCGAACCCGGCGCCGAGCTCAAGCGCGCGGTGCTGCTGGCGCGCGAACGGCAACTGCCGGTGTACCTGATCGACCGCGAGGTCGGGCTGACCTTCAAGCGCGCCTCCGGCCGGCTCGGTTTCTTCGGCAAGCTCAAGCTCGGCAGCGGCCTGCTCGGCGGCCTGTTCGCCTCCGACGAGGTCGGCGAGGCGGAGATCGAGAAGCTCAAGCAGGGCGACATGCTCGAAGCCAGCTTCGGCGACTTCGCCAGCGAAAGCCCGGCGCTGTACGACACCATCATCGCCGAACGCGACCGCTACATGGCCACGCGCCTGCGCGAGGAACACGCGCAGCGGGCCGCGCCCAGCCAGACGCCGATCGCGACCCCGGACTTCGTCGACGCCGCGCGCGCCGGCGGCATCCACGAGGTGCTGGCGGTGGTCGGCGCCGGCCATCTGGCCGGCCTGGCCAGGCACCTGCAGGACGACCAGGACGATCCGGCAGCGCTGCGCAAGGCACTGGAAGACGTGCCGACCAAGAAGAAGATTCCGTGGATCACCCTGACCCTGACCGCGCTGGTGCTGGGCGGCGTCGCCTGGGGCTACTGGCGCGGCGGCTTCGCGCTGGGCACCGACCTGCTGCTGCAGTGGGTACTGTTCACCGGCGGCCTGGCCGGGCTGGGCTGCCTGCTGGCCGGCGGCCATCCGCTGAGCATCGTCGCCGGCGCCATCGCTGCGCCGCTGAAGCCGTTCCGCCCCGGGGTGCCGGCCGGTGCGTTCAGCGCGCTGGTCGAGGTGCACATGCGCAAGCCGGCCTACGGCGATTTCCTGGCGCTGCGCGACGACGCGCAGAACCTGCGCGGCTGGTACCGCAACCGCGTCTCGCGGGTGGTGCTGACCTTCCTGCTGACCAATCTGGGCAGCATGGTCGGCGTGTGGCTGGCGGGTTTCCGCATCTTCGGCAAGCTGGCTGGTTGAGCGCACCGCGGCGGCGCGGCCAGCGCCCTGCCTCATCGCACGGCCGCCATGTCGTTGAACATTGTGGGAGGGGTTTCAGTCCCGACGCGTGATCGATAAGGCGTCGGGGCTGAAGCCCCTCCCACAAGTCGTTCCGCGCGATGCGGCAGGCGCCAAGCGCGCCGGCCATTCCGGCGCGTGGCCCGCTCCCCTGGTCAGGACACCGACGGCGCCGCCACGCCGCGGCCGCCGCGCGCGCGGCGCACCAACTGCGTCACGCCGCCGCTGAGGTCGTCGAGGATCGCGTAGATGGTCGGCAGGAACAGCAGGCTGACCACGGTCGAGAAGGCCAGGCCGCCGGCGATCGCGCGCGCCATCGGGTAGTAGGCCGGGCCGTCGCCGAACATCTGCGTGGTGGTCAGCGAGATCGGCACCATCGCCAGGATCGCGGTGCCCATCGTCATCATGATCGGCCGCAGCCGCTCGCGCGAGCCTTCCACCAGCGCCTCGGTGCGGCCGAGGCCGCGCCGGCGCAGGTTGTTGATGTGCTCGATCATCACGATGCCGTTGTTCACCACCACGCCCATCAGCACCAGGATGCCGATGAAGGCCATGATCCCGAAGTTGGTGCCGGTGAGCCAGAACAGCCAGAACACGCCGAAGATCGAGAACAGCACGCCGCTCATGATCGCCGCCGGGAACAGCAGCGATTCGAACACCGCCGCCATCACCACGTAGATCATCAGCAGCGCGATCAGCAGGTTGAACATCATCTGCTGGCCGGCCTGGTCGTCGTCCTGGCCGTCGGCGCCGTCGAAGCTGTAGTGGTAGCCGGCCGGGAAGCTGACGCCCTTCAGCGTCTCCTCCATCGCCTGCTTGGCCTCCGGCGGGGTGACCTTGAGCCCGAGATTGGCGGTGATGGTCAGCGTGGTCTGGCGGTTGGTGCGCCCGATCTGGGTCGCCGCCGGCCGCGTCTGCACGTCGACCAGGCTCAGCAGCGGCACGCTGCGCCCGTCCTTGGTGCGCACGTTGAAGCTGTCCAGGTCCTCGGGTGTGGTCTCCTCGGCGCCGGCGAAGCGGACCCACACCGGCACCTCGTTGTCGCCACGGCGGAACTCGCGCAGCGAAGCGCCGCGCAACGCCAGGCCGACGAAGCTGGCGACCTGCTCGGCATTGAAGCCGAACGCCGCAGCGCGTTCGCGGTCCACCCGCACCGCCAGTTCGGTGGTGCGGTCGCCGGTGTCCACGCGCACGTCGCGCAGTTCCTTGCGCCGCGCCAGCAGCGGCACCACGTCGTCGGCGATCGCGCGCAGCGCCTGGGTGGAATCGCCGACCAGTTGCACCTGCACGCTCTGCGCGCCGCTGCCGCCGCCCTGCCCGTTGCCGTTGCTGCCGACGCTGTAGTCGGTCAACGCCGAGCGCGGCAGTTCCTTGCGGATCTGTTCGATCAACGCCGGCAGGTCGCGCACCTGCTTCAGGTCCACGGTCAGCGTGGTGCTGCTGCCCTCGACCTCGCTGAACCACGAATACACCTGGGTGACGTGGTAGCGCTGGCGGCGCGCGTCGATGAAGCGTTCCAGCTTGGCCACTTCTGCGGACAGCTGCTCGCGCGTGTACGAGCCCTTCCACGCGTAGCTGATGAAGATCTGCTCGCCGCCGTCGCCGCCGAACATGTCCTTCTTGGTCTGCATCATCGGGATCACGCTGAGCGCGGTGATCAGCGCGATCGCGGCGACGCTCCAGCCGCGGTGGGCCAGCGACCAGCTGAGCACGCGCGCGTAGCGGCGCTGCAGGCGCGGGATCAGGCCGCGCTCGGAGCGCACCAGCGCCGGCGTGCGCATGCGCGCGGACAGCATCGGGATCAGGCTCACCGCCACCAGCCACGAGGCCAGCAGCGACACCGAGATGGTGATCGCGATCTGCGCCATGAAGATGCTGATGTTGTTGGTCTCGCCGAACAGGTTCGGCACGAACACGATGCAGTGGCACAGGGTGCCGGCCGACAGCGCGATGGCGACGTTGCGGGTGCCGATGATCGAGGCCAGCTGCGGCTGCTCGGGCATGCGCTCGCGTTCCTGGTAGATGCTCTCCACCACCACCACCGCGTTGTCCACCAGCATGCCCACCGCCAGCAGCAGGCCCATCATGGTCAGGATATTGAGAGTCACCCCGGCGAAATACATGAAGCCCAGGGTGATGGTGAAGCAGATCGGGATCGCCAGCGTCACCATCAGCGTCGACGGCCAGTGGCGCAGGAAGAAGAACAGCACCGTCACCGACAACAGCAGGCCGACCGCGCCGGCCTCGGCCAGCTCGGTCAGCGACGAGGTCACCGCCTTGCCCTGGTTGTCGATGACCTTGACCTGCACGTCGCTGAGCGCCGGCTGGGTGCGGATCTGCTCCACCTCGGCCAGCACCGCGCGCGACACCTCGACCAGGTTGGCGCTGCGCTCCTTGTACACGTCCAGGCCCACCGCCGGGCGCCCGTCCAGGCGCCGGCCGTAGTTCATCCGGGTCGGCTTGAGCCGGATGTCGGCGATGTCGCCCAGGCGCAGGCCCTTGTTGTCGATGACCAGGTCGCGCAGTTCCTGCAGGTCGCGCAGTTCGCCGACCGGCTGTACCCTCAGGCGCTGGCCGTGGTCGTCGATCTGCCCGGCCGACAGCGAGAAATTGAGCTTGCCCAGGCGCTCGCTGAGATCGTTGAGGCTGAGGTTGTGCGCGCCGAGCCGGTCCGGCGCGATCGCGATCTCGACCTCGTTCGGCGGCGCGCCGGACACCTCCACCTTGGCCACGCCGGGGATGCGTTCCAGGCGCCGCTTGAACTCGCGGTCGAGCATGTCGTAGGCGCCGGTCAGGTCGGCCGCGCCGGCCAGGCGCACCTTCAGCACCGGTTCGTCGCTGCTGGACCACTTGAACACGTGGTAGCGCTGCAGGTCAGTGGGCAGGTCGGCGCGGATCGCGTCGATGCGCTCGCGCGCGTCGGACGCGGCGATGGCGATGTCGCGGTCCCAGTCGGAGAACTCGATGAAGATGTTGGCGCCGTCGGCGGTGGCGGTCGAGCGCATGCGCTTGATTCCGGTCATCGTCGCCAGCGCTTCCTCGGTCGGCCGCACCAGGTTGCGCTCGACCTCGTCCGGGGTCGAGCCGCTGTACGGCAACTGCACGAACAGGAACGGCGCGGAGATGTCCGGCAGCGCCTCCAGCGGCAGCCGGAACGCGGCGATCAGGCCGACCACCACCAGCGACACGAAGCACATGATGGTGGTGATCGGACGGCGGATGCTGAACTCGGCGACGCTCATGCCGGTTCGTCCGCGTCGGTGCCGGCGCTGCCGGCGAGGCCCTGCAGGCGCTTGCGCGCGCGCTGGCCGCGCTCGGCGTAGTAGCCGTCGGCGCGGCGGTCCAGGCGGTCGTAGACCACCGGGATCACCACCAGAGTCAGCAGCGTGGACACCAGCAGGCCGCCGATCACGGTGATCGCCATCGGCGCGCGCACCTCGGCACCCTCGCCCGCCGCCACCGCCAGCGGCAGGAAGCCGAACAGCGTGCACAGCGTGGTCATGATGATCGGCCGCAGCCGCGAGCGCGCGCCTTCGATCAACGCCTCGCGCTTGGCCACGCCCTCCTCGCGCAGCTGGTTGACCTTGTCGATCAGGATGATCGCGTTCTTGGTCACCAGCCCGACCAGCAGGATCAGGCCGATGAACACCACCACCGACACCGGCTTGCCGCTCAGCAGCAGCGCCAGCACCGCGCCGACCATCGCCAGCGGGATGGTGAACAGGATCACGAACGGATGCAGCAGCGATTCGAACTGCGAGGCCATCACCAGGTACACCAGGAAGATCGCCAGGCCGAACGCGAACAGCAGCGACTTGGCCGACTGCGCCAGCTCCTCGCCCTGGCCGCCGATGTGCATGCCGACGCCGGCGCCGAGCGGCTCGCGCGCGACCATGTCCTGCACCTCGCGCACCGCGCCGCCCAGGTCGATGTCGCGCAGGTTGGCCGACACGATCGCCACGCGGATCTGGTCGGCGCGGTGGATCTCGCTGGGACCGGTGGTGGCGACGACGTCGGCGACCGCGTCCAGCGTCACCGGCCGGCTGCTGCCCGGATTGACGATCAGCCGGCGGATGCTGTCGACGCTGGCGCGGTCGCTCTGCTGCGCGCGCACCAGCACGTCGATCTTGCGGTCGCGGAAGCTGTAGCGGGTGGCGACATCGCCGCGCACCTTCTTCACCACCACATCGGCGATCTGCCGCGTGGTCAGGCCCAGCGCGCCGGCGCGTTCCTGGTCGAAGCGGATCTGGATTTCCGGGAAGCCCTCTTCCACCGTCGACTTGACGTCGGCGTAGTGGCTATTGCCGCGCAGCATCGCGGTCAGCTTCTGCCCGGCGTGCTGGATCGTCTCCAGGTCCTGCCCGCGCAGTTCGATTTCCAGCGGCGTGGAGAAACTGAACAGCTCCGGGCGGCTGAAACCGACCTGCACGCCCGGATGGTTGCGCATCGTCGCGCGCATCCGGTCGCTCTGCTGCGCCTCGAACTGCTCGCTGCCGCCGCCGGCCATGGCGATGGTCAGCTTGCCGATGTTCTCGCCGCTCTCGGTGGGGCTGGCGTCGAGCCGGGTGCCGCTGCCGCTGACCCCGTACAGCGCCTGCACGCCGGCGTCCTTGCCGTGTTTTTCCTGCAGTTCGCGCACCAGCGCATCGGTCTGCCGCAACGGCGTGCCGGCCGGCAGCTTCACCGTCATCTCGAAGCGGTCCTGCGCCAGTTGCGGGATCAGGTCGGCGCCGAGCATCGGCACCACCGCCAGCGTCGCCGCGAACGCCAGCGCGGCCAGGCCCAACACCAGCCACGGCCGCCCCAACGCGCCCGGCAGCAGCCGCAGATAGCCGCGTTCGGCGCGCGCATACGGCGCCATCGCCAGGTCGCTGGCCTTGCGCATCACCGGCGCGACCACCGCCACGCCACCGCGCCACAACCGCACCACCAGCCACGCCGCGCCGAAGAAACTGCCGCGCACCGCCGCCGCGGCGCCGCGCCGACCTGCCGCCACTGGCTTGAGCCAGCCGCGCTGCGGCTGCCACTGCGGCTGCTCCGGCTCGGCCGGGAACGCCAGCGGCGGGCGCCCCTTCAGCGAGCTCAGCATCGGGATCAGGGTCATCGACACCACCAGCGAGATCGCGATGGCGATCGCCACGGTCAAGGCCTGGTCGCGGAACAGCTGCCCGGCCACGCCTTCGACGAACACCAGCGGCAGGAACACCGCGATCGTGGTCAGGGTCGAGGCGACCACCGCCATGCTCACCTCGCGGGTGCCGGCGATCGCCGCATCGAGGATGCTCAGGCCGCGCTCGCGCGCCTTGGCGATGCTTTCCAGCACCACGATCGAGTCGTCCACCACCAGGCCGGTGGCCAGCGCCAGCCCGCCCAGCGACATCACGTTCAAGCTCAGGCCGAGCTGGCCCATGAAGAAGAACGTGGCCACGATCGACACCGGCAGCGACAGGCTGATCACGAACGTGCTCCAGCCATCGCGCAGGAACAGGAAGATGATCAGGATCGCCAGCAGGCCGCCGATCACCGCGTCCTTCTTGACGTCGCCGATGGCGTGCTCGATGAAGCGCGACTGGTCCTCCAGCGTGGTCAGCTCCACGTCGGGCGGGATCTGCGTCTTCAGCTGCTCCAGGCGCTTGCGCAGCGATGCCGCGGTGGACACGGTGTTGGCATCGCCTTCCTTGTAGATCGCCAGCTCCACCGCTTCCTTGCCGCCCAGGCGGATGATCGCCTCGCGCTCCTTGTAGCCCTGCCGCACCTCGGCCACGTCCTTCAACCGCACCGGCATGCCGCCGGCGATGGTGGTGGTGGAACTGGACGAGGCGCTCTGCGCCGCCGAGGCGGCGGCCAGCGCCGCTTCCGAACCGGTGGAGGCGGCAATCGCGTACATCTGCTGCATCGCCGCGTCGGCGGCGTTGCTGCCTGCACCCTGGGTGGTCAGCAGCAGGTTGCGGATCTCATCGAGGTCGGCGAACTGGTTGACCGTGCGCACCAGGTAGCGCTGCGAGCCCTGTTCCAGGCGCCCGCCGGAGATGTTGATGTTCTCTTCCTTGAGCCGGGTGATGACGTTGTCGATCGGCAGGCTCAGCTGCGCCAGGCGCTGCTGGTCGATGTCGACCTGGATCTCGTCCTCCAGGCCGCCGCCGACCTTGACCGCGGCCACCCCTGCCACCGGCTCCAGCTTCTTCTTCAGGTCCTCGTCGGCGTAGCGGCGCAGCTGGGTCAGCGCGCGCACCGCGTCGGCGTCGCTGGCCGGCGTCGCCTTGCTCGCCAGCACCAGGCGCATGATCGGCTCGGTGGACGGATTGAAGCGCAGCAGCACCGGCGCCTTGGCTTCCAGCGGCAGCTCCAGCGCCTCCATCTTGTCGCGCACCTCCAGGCTGGCCTGGTCCATGTTGGTGCCCCAGGCGAACTCCAGCACCACGTCGCTCTGTCCGGTGCGCGACACCGACTTGAGCTTGCGCAGGTTCTTGACCACGCCGACCGCTTCTTCGACCGGCTCGGTCACCAGCGTCTCGATCTCCGACGGCGCCGCGCCGGTGTACTCGGTGCGCACGGTCAGGGTCGGATAGCTCAGGTCCGGCAGCAGGTTGACCTTGAGGCTGTTCAACGCGATCACGCCGAACAGCAGCAGCGTCACCGTGGCCATGGCGATGGTGACGCGGCGGCGCGTGGCGAATTCGACCAGCCCGCCGCCGTGCACGCCGGGCGGCGTGTGTTCGTGCGGATCGCTGCCGTGATCGGAACCGGCGCTGGTCATCAGTGCGCTCCGACCGCGGCACCGCCGCCGGTGCCGGCGGCCTCGCGCTGCGGCGCGATCACCTGCACGCGGCTACCGTCGCGCAGCGCCACCTTGCCGGCGGTGACCACCTGGTCGCCGGGCTGCAGCCCGGCGCGGATCTCCACCCACGGACCTTCCGAATAGCCCAGCGTCACCGGCACCCGCGCCACCTTGCCGGCAGCGACCTTGAACACCGCCGGCTCGCCGTCGTCGAGCAACGCCAGGCGCGGCACCACCAGCGCATCGGCGCGCTGGTCGTAGTCGATGCGGATGCGCCCGAACATGCCCGGCTGCAACGCCTCGGCGCCCTCTTCGAACGCGCACACCACGCGGAACGTGCCGCTGCCCGAATCCACCACCGGCGCGATGCGGTCGACCCTGCCCAGGTAGTGCTTGCCCGGCAGCGCATCGGCCAGCAGGGTCACCGGCTGCCCGGCCTTGAGCGTGGCCAGTTCGCGCTCGGGCACGTTGAGCGTGGCCTCCAGGCGCGAATCGTCGACGATGCGGAAGATCGGCGTGTTGATCTGCACGAAGTTGCCGGTCTTGATCGAGCGCGACGCGATCACCCCGGAAATCGGCGCGACCACCGTGGCGTAGGACAGTTCCAGCGACGCCAGCTGGTGCTGCGCGCGCACGTTGGCCAGGTCGTACTTGATCTGGTCGACATCGGCGGCGCTGACCAGCTGCTGGCCGACCAGCTGCTGCGAGCGCCGGTAGTTGTTCTCCAGCTTGCGCAGCTGCGCCTCGCTCTGCGCCACCGCCAGCCGCGCGCGGTCGGGGTCCAGCCGTACCAGCGGCTGGCCGGCACGGACCTGCTGGCCCTCCTCGGCCAGCACCGCCAGCGCCACCCCGGAGGTCTTGGCCACCACCTGCGATTCGGCGCGCGCCTCCAGCGCGGCGGTGCCGCTGTAGCTGGCCGCCACCGCGCGGCGGGTCACCTTGGCCACCTCGACCGGGACCGCGTCCGGCGCCTTCTCGGCCTCTTTCTGCTTGGCCTGGGCATCACCGGCGGCCGGCTTGCAGCCGCCGAGCAGCAGCGTGGAGGTGATCAACAGCGCGGCGGCGCAGCTGGCGGTGCGTCGGCGCGTGGAATATCGCGTCATCGTCGTGTCCCTGGTGGATGGCGTGAATGGTGTTGTAGGTAAGTAGATCACCTGATGACACCAAGGTGAATGAGCCAAAGGTCATGGTGCCCGCCCTCCGTGCCATGTGCGGAGACAGAGGACTGTTTCGGAGCCGCGAAAGGCCAGGCTATACTCGGGTCGTTCCGTGTTCCCCCACGCCGGAACCCCCAGTCCCGTCCTCCGGACCACGAAACCATGCGCACGCAGCCGCTAGCCGCTTGTTTTGCTCTGGCCGTACTCGCTTCTCTCGGGATCACCCCGGCAGCGGCGCAGACCGTGCCGGCGCCCGCCGCTCCCGCTCCAGCCACCGCTCCGGCTCCGGCAGCCTCCGCTGCTCCCGCCGCCGGCAATGCCGCCAACGGCAAGCTGCTGACCTATACCTGTCAGGGCTGCCACGGCGTCACCGGCTACAAGAATGCCTATCCGAGCTACCGCATTCCCAAGATCGGCGGCCAATCGGCGCAGTACCTGACCCAGGCGCTGACCGAATACCGGCTCGGCAAGCGCAAGCACCCGACCATGCAGGCCCAGGCGGAAAGCTTCTCCGACCAGGATATCGCCGACATCGCCGCTTTCCTGACCACCCTCAAGTAGCCTTCCCATGCCGAAAGCCGAGCACGCACTGCGTCCCGCCATCGTCCTGCTTGCTGCCCTGTGGTTGGGGGCATGTTCGCAATCGCAGGTTGAATCCACCAGCCAGTCCGCCGGCGACGCCGGCCATGCCAGCGGCGAGCACGGCTCCGGCTCGTCCGCCGGCCTGCCCACCGGGCGTGTCGCCGCCGGCGAGAAACTGGCCAACGCCAAGGGCAAGGCCACCGGGCAGAGCTGCATCGACTGCCACGGTGCCGACGGCAACGCGCCGATCGACCCGACCTATCCCAAGCTCGGCGGCCAGTACGGCGACTACCTCGCCCATGCGCTGCAGGCCTACCGCGCCGGCGATCGCCAGCATCCGCTGATGACCCCGCAGGCGACGGCGCTCAGCGATCAGGACGTCGCCGATCTGGCAGCGTACTTCGGTTCGCGCGCCACCCAGCTGCGCGACATGCACGGCCTGAAGTAACCGCGAGCGCCGGCGTCTCGCCGGCGCCGGTTCCACCGCCAGTCCGTGCGGCAAACGCGGCGGCGCCGGCTTCAGGTGCCGGGCTTCGCGCCGCCGGCCGCGATCGACTGAGGGTGCACGCGCCTCCGAATCGGGCGTGATCGCCCGCATGTCGGCGGCGAGCCGCTCTTCTGTAGGAGCGGCTTCAGCCGCGACACGCGTTACCGATAGATTCTGTCGCGGCTGAAGCCGCTCCTACAGGAGACAGGCGTCTGCATGCGGCGGATCGCTGTCGCATCCATGCCGCAATCATGGCTGCCTGGATGCCGCAGCAGCGCAATGCGCACGCACTCGGCGCCTACTTCACGCTGCCGTTGTCTTCCTGCAGGCCCGGCTTGAACGGCACGTCCGGCGGCGGGCGCGCGCTGGCGGGCTGGTCGTTGAGATTCGGATCGGTGATGCCGCAGCCGCCGCCCAGCTGCAGGATCGAGACCACGCAGGAAATGCTGCTGGTGGTGCCGGGAATCGGGATGTTGACGGTCTTGACGCCGCGTCGCACCCACTCTTCCAGCAGCGTCGCGTTCGGCAGCCAGTACTTGTCGAACGAGGTCGGCTTGTAGTCGTACGGCGGGCGCTTGAGCCACTCACCGGCCTTGGCGATCTGGTCGCGCGACCAGCTGTCGGTCTCGGTGCCGGGCGCGCCGCGCGGCGGCGCCTTGCCCTGCCCTTCGCCACCGGGCACGCGCACGCTGCCATCGCCGTTGAACAGGCCATTGCGCTGGCCGGCGCCGGCATCGCCGGCACGGTTGCGCGCCGACGCGCCCCAGTCGTCGCCGCGCTGCGGCGTCGCCCAACCGCCATCGCGCGCGACCGCGGCCGGACCGCTGCCCGGCGCGGCCGCCCGGCTGCCGGGCGGCGCGGCGCCGGTGCCGGCTGGCGCCTGGGTCTCCGCCTTGCCTTGTGCGGCGGTGCTGGTCGGGGTCGCAGATTGCGCCGAAGCCGCGGCGTTGGCCGGCGCGCTTGCGGTGGCGTCGGATGGCTGCGCGGGTGGCGCCACGACCGGCGCCGCCGCCGCAGCCGGCGTCGGCAGTTCGATCTGCCGCACCTGCGGCGCTTCGGCCGCGCGCAGCGTCGGCGCGGGCTCGCGCGGGCGGATCTGCGGCACCTGCACCTGGACCTGCGGCAGCGGCGCCGGCACTTCGCGCTCGCGCACCTGCAGCTGCGGCGCCGGCGGGCGCGGCACCGCGACCTCGCGCGGACGGATCTGCGCCACGATCGGGACCTCGGTGACCACGTCGATCTGGCGCTCGGTCACCTGCACGCTCGGCGGCGCGATCTCGCGGGGGGTCAGCGCCGGTTCGCGCACGCTGGGCGGTGGCAGCACGAAATCGCTGCGCGGCTGCGCGGTCTCGGTGACCTGCAGCGGCTGCTCCGGCGGCAGCGGCGGCGGGCTGGCCACCGCCTGTGCCGCGCTCGCCGGCGTGGCGGACGCGGCACGCGCCGCGGCGGCGGTCTGCGCTGCGGCGGTCGCCGCGGCCTGGCGCGCTGCCGCCGCGGCGGCCTGCTGTGCGGCCGCGGCGGCAGCGGCGTCCTGCGCGGCCGCGCCGCCGCCGGTCTCGGCCGGCGTGCCGCGGCCGACGAATTCCACCTGCACGCGCCCGGCCTCGCCCGCGTCCGGGCGCGGCGGCAACAGGCGCACGAATGCCACCCACAACAGGAACAGCGCGAACAGCAAGTGCAGCGCCAGGCTGACCAGCGCCGCGATCCGCCGCCACCAGCGCTGGTCGTAAGGTGCCGGATCCCAGTCCTGCCACCACAGGCGGCGGAATGCCTGCCATGCGCTCAGTGCCGGCAGCCGCGCGGTCGGCGCTAGCGCCGGCGCCGGCAGCGCCGCGATCAGCTGGGAGGAGACGAACGGGCGCGGCTTGACCGGCTGCGAAGCGATCCAGTGCGCCCAGCCATACGGCAGGCCGGTCCGGCGATCGCGCAACAGCTTGCGTGGCGAGCGCGCCAACAGCGCGTCGAGGATGTCGGTGGCGCGCGTCACCGGCGTCGCGGAGGAATCAGGCCGCGGTGTCGCGCGGGATGTACGGCGCGCTGCCACTGTCGTGGTCGGTGGCGTCGCGCACGGCGGTGATGCCCGGCACGCGCCCCATCAGCGTCTTCTCGATGCCCTGCTTCAGGGTCACGTCGGCCATGCCGCAACCGTGACAGCCGCCGCCGAAGCGCAGCAGCACCACGCCCTCGGCCGACACTTCCTGCACCGCCACCCGGCCGCCATGCTGGGCCAGCTGCGGATTGACCTCGTTCTCGACCACCCAGCGCACCCGCTCGACCAGTGATGCGGCCTCGCCCGGCGCCTCGCCCTTGATCTTCGGTGCCTTGATCGTCAGTTGCTGGCCGGTGCCCTGGGTGACGTAGTCGATCTCGGCACCGTCCAGCCAGCCGACGCTGTCGGCGGCGACGTACAGGGTGAAGCCGGCGCAATCGATCGCCCATTCGTCGCCGGCCAGGTCCGCCGGCTCGGCGAACTCCAGCCGCGCGTCGGCGCGTGCGGTGCCGGGGTCGACCGCGCTCAGGCGCACGCCCATGCCGGGCACGGCCTCGCGTTCGAGCAGTTTGCGGAAATGGGTCTGCGCGTTGTCGGAGATCTGGATCATGCGGTTATTCTAGCGCTTCCACGCGATCGGCTCATCGCGAACTTTCCCCATCGGCGGCGCGTTCAGCCGCCCCGCCGCGGAGGCTCCGAACATGAACGACCTGATCCCGCTCGAACGCGCCCATTGCGCGCCCTGCAAGGGCAGCGAATACAAGCTCACCCAGGCGCGCCTGGCCGAATTGCTGCCGCAGGTGCCCGGCTGGGACCTGGTCGAGAACGGCATGGCGATCAGCCGCACGTTCCGCTTCCCCGACTACTACCGCACGCTGGCGTTCGTGAACGCGCTGGCCTGGATCGCGCACCGCGAGGACCACCACCCCGACCTGGGCGTGCACTACGACCGCGTGGTGGTGCGCTATTCCACCCACGACGTCGGCGGCCTCAGCGAAAACGACTTCATCTGCGCCGCCAAGGCGTCGGCCCTTCCGGAATGAACGCCATGCCCATCGTGTCCCCTCGTTGCACCCGCTTGCCGGCGCTCGCCGGCCTCGCAGCCGCCGTGCTGCTGGGCGGCTGCGGCAAGTCCGAACAGTCGCAGACCCAGGCCGTGGCGGCGCCGCCGACCGAGGTCGCCGCGGTGCAGACCCCGCCGCCGGACTATCCGATCGAGCTGGCCTGCGCCGGGCTCGGCGGCAAGGCGGTGCTGAAAGTGGTGGTCGGCGTGGAAGGCAAGCCGACCGACGTGCAGCTGGTCAGCAGCAGCGGCCAGCCCAAGCTCGACGCCTCGGCGCAGCAGCGCGTGCGCGAATGGGTGTTCAAGCCCGCCACCCGCAATGGCCAGGCGGTGCCGTGGACGATCCAGGTGCCGGTCAACTTCACCGTGCCGCAACCGCGCCCGGACCGCTGCTTCGCGCTCGACGCGCAGGCGCACGGCGCCGGCTGAGCCAAGCCGCCGGCCGCCCCCGAACGCACCGCCGACGCGGCGGCGCGCCGTCTTCACACTCCGCCAGCCTCGCGCCCGCTTTCATCGCTGTCCCGACACAGGAGCCGCCTGGCGCATGCTGGAAATTTCGTCGCACAACGTCTGGATCGCCTTGGCGGTCACCCTGGCCGCCGGCCTGGCCACCGCCCTGGGCAGCGTGCTGGTGCTGTTCACCAAGGGTCCCAACCCGCGCCTGCTCGCGTTCGGCCTGGCCTTCGCTGGCGGCGCGATGGTGTACGTATCGCTGACCGAAATCCTCGGCAAGTCGATCACCTCGTTCACCAAGGCGTTCGATCCGAACCTGGGTTACGCCTACGCCACGCTGGCGTTCCTGGCCGGCATGGCGCTGATCGTGGTGATCGACCGGCTGGTGCCCAATCCCCACGAAAGCCTCAACGCCAAGGATCCGCTGTTCCGCGACGACAACCGCGCCTACATCAAGCGCGTCGGCCTGCTGACCGCGGTGGCGATCACCGCGCACAACTTCCCGGAGGGCCTGGCGACGTTCTTCGCGACCCTGGAAAATCCCACCGTGGGCATGCCGCTGGCGTTCGCGATCGCCGTGCACAACATCCCCGAAGGCATCGCCATCGCGGTGCCGGTGCACTACGCCACCGGGCGCAAGTCCTATGCGTTCGCCGCCAGCCTGTTGTCCGGCCTGGCCGAGCCGATCGGCGCGATCATCGGCTATGCGGTGCTGTCGCGGTTCCTGTCCGAAGCCATCTTCGGCGCGGTGTTCGGGGTCATCGCCGGGGTGATGGTGTTCCTGGCCCTGGACGAACTGCTGCCCGCGGCCAAGCGCTACGCCAAGGGCCACGAGACCGTGTACGGCCTGGTCGCCGGCATGGCCACGCTGGCGCTGAGCCTGGTGCTGTTCCGCCTGTCCACCACGCCCTGAGCCGGCTGTCGCGCACTGGCTGAACGGACACCAGGCACGTCGTCGTGGCGATGCGGCGAAGAAAGCTGGCAGACATGCAACCCGGAGCATGCTGCGCGCGTCTTCAGCAATGCCACGTCGAAGAGGTGCCGCATGGATCTCCGCTCCCTGCCATCAACCAGGTCGGCGTTGGCGCTGGCCACCGCCATGAGCGTGCTGACGCTGGGTGCATGCCAGCAGCAACCGACACCAACGCCCGCACCCGCCACATCTGTGGCCGCACCCTACGTGCCGCCCAGCGCCGACCAGTTGTACAAGCTGGTGGCGCCGATCGCGCTGTTTCCCGACAAGTTGCTCGCGCAGACCCTGGCCGCTTCGGTCTACCCGGACCAGGTCGCCGACGCACAAGGCTGGTTGCGCAGCAACAGCGGCCTGGCGGCGGCCAACCGTCTGCAGGCCGCCGCGGCGCAGCCCTGGGATCCCAGCGTCAAGGCGCTGATCGCGTTTCCCGATGTGATCGAGCAGTTGGCCGGCAACGGCGACTGGACCCGCGCGCTCGGCGATGCCTATGCGCACGACCCCAACGAGGTCCTCGACGCGATCCAGGTCATGCGCGGACGCGCGCAGGCGCAAGGTCATCTGCGCAGCAGCCCGCAGCAACGGGTGCAGGTGGTGCAACGCACGCTGGTGGAACCGACCTATGCCGATGCGCGGATCCCGCCGCCGCGCCAGACCATCGTCGTCGAACCGGCGCAACCGGATGTCGTCTACGTCCCGCGCTACGATCCGGACGTGGTCTACGGCGCGCCGGTCGACGTCTACCGCGAGTATCGCTACCGCCCGCGCTACTACAGCGAAGGCGATCTGGTGACCGCCGGCATCGTCTCCTTCGGCGTCGGCGTGCTGGTCGGCGACGCGCTCGAGCATCGCCGTCACGGCCCGATGGCCTGGCTGGAGCCGGAACCGGCCTGGCATCGCTGGGGCTGGAACAGCTGGGGCATGAACTGGAACGGAGCGCCCTCGGCACCGCACTACGTGGTCTACCAGAACCATGTCTACGCGCCGCGCACCACCATCATCAACAACACCATCACCAACAACCGCATCGACGCGCGCAGCTTCGTGCACAACGACAACCGCAGCTTTCCACAGCAGGCGGCGCTGGCAGCGATGCCTGCGGCGGCGGCCGCCGCACTGGCGCCGCGTCTGGCGCAGAACCCGCGCGGCCCCGCGCCGCAGGTCGCGCCGGCGGCGGCGCCACGCCACACGGTCGACTATGCGCAGCTGTCCACGCCGCAATTCAACGAACGGATGCTACAGCCGGGCCGTCCGGTCGCGGCGGCGGCGGCGCAGCGGCCGCCGCTGCCCGTGCTTGGCGGCCCCAATGCAGCCGGCACCGCACGCGATGCGCATGCGCATGCGCAGCCGCCATTGGCGCAAGCGCCGCACGCGCCGATGCCGATGTCCGCGGCCGATCCCCGCCACGCCATGCCGATCGCCGACGCCGCAGCAGCGCGACGGCGCGACATGCCGCAGGCAGCGCACACCAACGCGCCGATGCCGATGGGGAACATGCAGATGACGCATGCAACGCCGCAGCACGCGATGTCCATGCCCGCGCCGCACCGGGAGGATCCGCGCGCGCCGCAGGCCCGATTTGCCCAGTCCGAACCGCCACGGCCGGCGCCGCACGCGTTCGCCGCCTCCAATGCCCCGCAGCCGGCACCTGCGCACCGGCAGGCGCCGATGCGGGAGTTTCCTGAGCGCGTTCAGCCCATGCCGCGACAAGAACAACAGCAGCGGCCGCCGATGCAGGAGCAGCGCATGGCCCGGATCGCGACGCCGCGGCCGCAGCCGATGCACGCGGCCACGCCGCGCCCTGCCCCGCGGCCGGCGCCAGCGCACCCCGAGCCGCACCACGCGCACGACCACGACAAGCACAACGGATAGAAGGCGTCGGCCGGGGCGGCGTGCGTCTCCGCCGCCCGGTCGCGCTCGTTCAGCCGCCGAGGCGGTTCAGCGCCTCGGCCAGTTCGTCGGCCAGCGGCGCATTCAGCAGGTACGGGGTCTTGCCGCCGTCGAGGGTGAATTCCAGCGAGGCGGCATGCAGGAACAGGCGCTTGAGCCCGATCTGCTCGCGCAGGCGCTTGTTGATCGCCTCATCGCCGTACTTGTCGTCGCCGGCGACCGCATGCCCCAGGTGCTGCGCATGCACGCGGATCTGGTGAGTGCGGCCGGTCTCGATCCGCACCTCGCAATAGGAATGCCCGCCACGCCGCTCCAGCACCCGGAAGTGGCTCAGCGATGCCTTGCCGGCCGCATTCACCTGCACATGGCGCTCGCCACCCTGGCGCAGGCCGATGTGCAACGGCGCGTCCACGCTCATCACCCCGTCGGGCATGCGCCCGACCAGCAGGGTCAGGTAGCGCTTGCTGATGCCGCGGCCCTCGACCCGGTCGTCCTCGCGCATCAGCGCCTGCATCTCGGTCAGCGCCGAGCGCTTCTTGGCCACGATCAGCAGCCCGGAGGTGTCGCGATCGAGCCGGTGCACCAGCTCCAGGGTCTGGTTCGGGCGCAGGGCGCGCAGGGTCTCGATGGCGCCGAAGCTGATCCCGCTGCCGCCATGGCTGGCGACCCCGGACGGCTTGTTCAGCGCCAGCAGCCGCGCGTCCTCATAGACGATCGCCGCCTCCAGCCGGGCCATGAACGCGTCCGGCGGGGCGGTCTTCTCGCCCTCCTCGTGCAGCTTCACCGGTGGGATGCGCACCTCGTCGCCAGCCTCCAGCTTGCGCTCGGCCTTGGTGCGGCCGCCGTTGACTCGGACCTGGCCGCTGCGCATCAGCTTGTAGATCAGGCTGCGCGGCGCGCCCTTGAGCTGGCCGAGCAGGAAATTGTCTACGCGCTGTCCAGCCCTGTCTTCCGGGACCTTGAGAATGCGCACCGCGCTGGTCGCGACATCGCGCGGCTTGGGGGGGATCGGGGGGGAAGTCATCGGGCAGTTTATTCTGTTACACTCGGGGGGCGAGATAAGGGTTTGATTTCGTTGGAAGTTAGCTAAGGGCCAGAAGCCCGGCTTGCGACGATTCCGGCACAGTGCGCGACCACCGCCCCCGGGGCGGCCATGTTAGCGGCTCACCGGCCTACCCGGCCATCGCCGGACGCCACAAGCGTCCGCGCTGAACATGCCCCGTGCGGCGCCCAGCCTGGCTGGAGTCGCCGCCGGTCCTGAACCACCTAAAAGAAAGAAGCGCTCCCGCGGCTCGCCGTGGTGTCGTAGCGCTGGAAACCCAAGCCGCCCTCCCCGCGCCTGCGCGATGGGCGGCGAAGCGTGACCAGAAGCGAAACCCCATGGCGTTCCGCGCGGTAGCAGCGCGAGGAACGCAACTAATGAAGCGAATGCTGATCAACGCCACGCAGGCGGAAGAACTGCGTGTGGCCATCGTGGACGGCCAGACCCTGTACGACATCGACATCGAGCAGCCGTCCAAGGAACAGAAGAAGTCCAACATCTACAAGGGCCGCATCACGCGACTCGAACCCTCGCTCGAAGCCGCCTTCGTCGAATACGGCGGCGAGCGCCACGGCTTCCTGCCGCTGAAGGAAATCTCCCGCGACTACTTCCAGGCCGGCGTCGACCACAACAAGGCGACGATCCGCGAACTGCTGCGCGAGGGCCAGGAAGTGGTGGTCCAGGTGGACAAGGAAGAACGCGGCAACAAGGGCGCCGCCCTGACCACGTTCATCTCGCTGGCCGGCCGCTACATGGTGCTGATGCCGAACTCGCCCAGCGCCGGCGGCGTCTCGCGCCGGATCGAGGGCGAGGACCGCGCCGCGCTGAAGGAAGCGCTGGACAAGCTGAACATTCCCGACGACATGGGCGTGATCATCCGCACCGCCGGCGTCGGCCGCGATGCCGAAGAGCTGCAGTGGGACCTGGACTACCTGCTGCAGGTCTGGAAGTCGATCGCCGAGGCCGCGCTGGCCAAGCCGGCGCCGTTCCTGATCTACCAGGAATCGCGGCTGATCATCCGCGCCCTGCGCGACTACCTGCGCGCCGATATCGGCGAGATCCTGGTCGATACCCCCGAGATGTACGGCGATGCCCAGGAGTTCATGCAGCAGGTGATGCCGCAGAGCCTGCGCAAGCTCAAGCACTACACCGACGACATCCCGCTGTTCAACCGCTTCCAGATCGAATCGCAGATCGAGGCGGCCTACGAGCGCAGCGTGCGCCTGCCCTCCGGCGGCTCGATCGTGGTCGACCAGACCGAGGCGCTGACCGCGGTGGACGTCAACTCCTCGCGCGCGACCAAGGGCAGCGACATCGAGGACACCGCGTTCCAGACCAACCTGGAGGCCGCCGAAGAGGTGGCGCGCCAGCTGCGCCTGCGCGATCTCGGCGGCCTGGTGGTCATCGACTTCATCGACATGGCTTCCAACAAGCACCAGCGCGAGGTCGAGAACCGCCTGCAGAACGCGCTCAAGTACGACCGCGCACGGGTGCAGATCGGCCGCATCTCGCGCTTCGGCCTGCTCGAGATGAGCCGCCAGCGCCTGCGTCCGTCGCTGGGCGAGTCCAGCCAGATCGTGTGCCCGCGTTGCGACGGCCATGGCCGCATGCGCAGCGTCGAGTCGATGTCGCTGTCGATCATCCGCGTCGCCGAAGAGCATGCGATGAAGGAGAACACCGGACAGGTGCTGGTGCAGGCCCCGGTGGAGATCGCCAACTACCTGCTCAACGAGAAGCGCCGCGCGCTCAGCGAGATCGAGAAGCGCCACGACGCGCCAATCGTCATCGTCGCCGACGAACAGCTGCACACCCCGCACTACGAAGTGACCCGCCTGCGCGAGAACGAGCTCGGCGAGGAAAGCGCCAAGCCCAGCTACCAGCGCAACACTCCGCGCAAGCTGCCGGTGCATGCGCTGACCAAGGCGCAGCTGAACATTCCGGCGCCGGCGGTGACCAATGTGAAGCACTCGCAGCCGGCCCCGGTGCGCGAAGTGGCCGACGTGCAGGAACCGGTCGCCGCGCCCGTGCAGGTGCAGGCCCCGGCGCCCGCCCAGGTCGCGGCCCCGGCTCCGGCCACCGGCGTGGTCGGCTGGCTGAAGCGGATCTTCGGTGCCGGCGAAAGCCCAGCCCCGGCGCCGACCGCCAGCGAACCGGCGCAGCGCCAGCGCGCCCATGACGGCAACCGCAACCGCAACGACCGCGGCGACCGCAATGCGCGTCGCGACGGCAGCCGCGGCGGCCAGGGCGGCAATGCCGCGCGCGGCAACGGCGGCAACGTGCGCCGCGACGAGCGCCGTCCGGGCAATGGCGGTGGCAACGCGCAGGGCAGCCAGCAGAACCTCGCGTCCAAGCCGCCGCGCAACGAGCAGGCGCCGCAGCAGGCCAAGCCGCAGCAGCAGAACCCGCAGCAGCAGCCCAAGGCGCCGAAGCAGCAGCAGCCGCAGAACCCGCCGCGCCAGCCCAAGCCGCAGCAGGACCCGGCACAGGCCGCGCTGCAGGGCGACAGGCCGCCGCGCCAGCCGCGCCAGGACGAGGCCGCAGCCAAGCCCGCCACCGCACCGGCCGCCGTTGCGCAGGACGCCACCACGATCGCGGCAGCCGCCGTGGCCGGCGGTGCCGCCGCGCTCAGCAACGATGCGCCGACCAGCGAGGTCACCACCACCGCGCCGGCACCGGTCGCGCAGCAGGACGTGGTCCAGGCGAACATCGATGAACGCGAGAGCGCCGCGGAAACCGCACAGGCCGTGCCGGCTGGCGAGAGCGGCGATGCCGACGACGCCAACGGCGAGGCCGGCGGCCGCCGCCGTCGTGGCCGTCGTGGCGGCCGTCGCCGCCGTCGCGGTAACGGCGAAGCCGGCAGCGGCAGCGAGGGCGCAGCGTTCGACGACAACGACAACGAACTGGATGCCGGCGACAGCGACAGCGACGGCGAAACCGCGCCGGCGCCGAGCCGCAGCCAGCCGGAGTTCGACTTCGACGACGACGCCGCCCCGGCCGAAGCCGCCGAGGCCAAGCCGCAGCAGGCGCCGCGCGCGCCGCGGGAAAAGCGCGAGCCGCGTCCGCCGCGGCACGAGCAGGCCGCTAACGCCCCGGCGCCGGTCGTCGCAGCTGCAACCGCGGTGCCGCAGGCCGAGGGCAATACCGCGCCGACGCAGCAGGCCGCACCGGTAGTTGCAACCGCAGCGCCCCAGACCGAGGACGACACCGCGCAGGTGCAGGTCGCGCCAGTCGCAGCGATCGCAACTCCGCCCTCCGTTGCCGAGACCGCAGCGGTCGACGCAGCATCGGTCGGCACCGCGCAGGCAGAAACGGTGCCGCCGACAGCGGCAGCACCGCTGCCGCCCGTCCGCGAAGCGCTAGCGGCGCGTTCCGAGGCAGTGCCTGCCGCGGAGCCTGCTCCGTCGATCGTCACCGAGTCGGCCGCTTCCGAAGCGGCACCGCCGGAGACCATCGAGGACGCGCTGCAGCCGACACCTGCGCCGATCGTCGAGCAGCCCGTCCCGGTCGCCACGACGCAAAGCGCCGCCGGAACGGAAACCGTTGCAGCGTCGGCCGCGCCGGTCGAGCAACCGGCAACGGCGGCTACCGAGCCGCGGCAGGACGCCGCGCCGGCAGCGCAGCCGCTCGCCGAGGAAGAACCCAGCAAGCCGGCCTACATGCCGGTGCAGACCACGCTGCTGGACGTCTTCCCCGAGGAGCCCGCCGCGCCCGTCGAACCGACGACCCCGGCGCCCGCGCCGATCGCCGCAACCCCGCAGTCGAACGCCGCCGAAAGCAGCCATGTCGGCAGCGCAGAGCCGGCGCCTGCCGATACGGCCGGCAGCGGCCTGTTCGACGCACCGCCCGCCCCTCCGGCGGATGCGCCGGTCGCGGTCGCCCAGCACCAGCCGCCGCGCCCCAAGAGCGACGACAGCGAGGGCGGCGACGACAAGGAGCACAAGGAACGCGCCAGCTGATCGGCGCCGTTCTTCGCAACAGAAAAAAGCGGCCTTCGGGCCGCTTTTTTTTGCCTGTCGTCCGCGCGCCTTGCAGCTATTACGCAAGACGATGCGAATGTGGTTCGGGCACGATGACCCAGGGCTCGACCTCATACAGCCGGACGACAAATAGCGCGCCTGCCATCTCGCCGCACAATACCCGACACCCAATTCAGCCAAAGATCCCAATCCCGCTCCCTGTAGGAGCGACTTCAGTCGCGACAGACGCCATCCGCACGCTGCCTTGCAGGCAATCAACCCGGAACCGGCTCTTGCGTGTGGGAGCGACTTCAGTCGCGACGGCCTTATGCATAACGCAAAGCGCGGCCGAAAAATCGAGACTGCACGATCTTGAACAGGTAGCGCCCTCGTCCAGTCGATCCAAGGGATACGATCACAATGGCACCGCCAAGCCGCGCCGGACGCATATGGCGCGGCACAAAAAAAGCGACCGGTCGGGTCGCTTTATTTTTGTGCATGACGCAAGCGCGCCGGCTACGGCTACAACGGATGCGCCGGATCCAGCAATCCGTACTGCGTCGCCAGCCGCGCCAGCGCGATGTTGTCGTGGATGCCGACCTTCTCGAACAGCCGCGCCTTGTGCGTGTTGACCGTCTTGGCGCTGAGGCTCAAGCGCTTGGCGATGTCTTCCTGGCGCAGCCCGCGGGTCAGCAGCAGCGCGACTTCCAGTTCGCGCGGGGACAAGGCGTCGAACGGCGAACCGCCGCCCTCCAGGTTCGCCAGCGCCAGGTTCTGCGCGATGTTGGCACCGAGATAGCGCTTGCCCATCGCCACGTCGCGCACCGCGCGCAACAGTTCCTGCGCGTCGCCGGCCTTGCCCACATAGCCGGACGCGCCGGCCTCGAGCAGGCGCTTGGGCAACGGACCATCCTCCAGCACCGAAACGATGATGACCTTGGTGCCGTGATCGCCCTTGACGATGCGCTCGGTCACTTCCAGTCCGCTGACCCCGGGCATGTGCAGATCGCACAGCACGATGTCGGGCTTCAGCTGACGGATCTGCGGCATCGCGGCCTCGCCGCTCTCGGCCTCGCCGACGATTTCGATATCTGTTTGATTCGAAAGGATCAGCTTCATCCCGGTACGGACAAGAGCGTGATCGTCGACCAGAAAAACCCTGATGGCCATCTCGTATAACCCCAACGCAGCGAACGCCACGCGATCAGACTAGCGGCGTGAATTGTTCAGGGCAACAAGAATCTGTAGACAAATCATCCAGATTTCACACCACGCTAAGTAAGCAGCAGGGCGCTGTCATCATGGCGAAAAAAACACCACGCCGAGCTTACTCAAGGCTCGGCACGCAGGGCGAGTGACCAGCCTGTTCGCTCCTCTAGGAAAGCGCGGCGGTACCTGCGTCAGGCAGGTGCAGTATCGCGACCTGCCGGCGACAACGTTATCAGGACAAAGCCTGATGTCGGGTCAGATTTCCCTGACCTCGCGCGATCCGAAATCCGAGTTTCAATGCATCACTTGTACGCCGTACCGAAGCGTAATTTTCTGACGCTCCACAACGACCACATTTCAGGCGCGCATGGCGCATGCATCCAGCGCAATCGCACATGCGAAGAACGCGCTCGGCGCTTGTCGAAGAAACAGGTCGAAACCGAATGGCGGAGAGAGTGGGATTCGAACCCACGGAAGGTTTGACCCTTCGCCGGTTTTCAAGACCGGTGCCTTAAACCGCTCGGCCATCTCTCCGATTGCAACCAGACCGCCTCACGCTGGACGAACGCAGACAGGATAGTGCCCTGCTCTTTCGGCCAATACGTCATCGCGCAACGTGGCCGCACCATCGCCAGGCATCGCGATGGTGCGCGCCAGCGTGCGGCCGCGCATTTTCGCACGGCCGCGCGGGTTTTGCTCAGCCGGCTTCGACCGCCATCGCGCCCAGGGTCGAATGCTTGACCTTGATCCGCTCCGGGCAGCCGCTGCAATCCAGGCGCGAAGCCTCGATCTGCCGCGGCAGGTGTTCGGCGAGGAAGTCGATGAACACGCGCACCGCCGGCAACAGGCCGCGGCGCGAGGCGAACACGGCGTGGCAGATGCCCTGCGGCAGCGACCATTCCGGCAGCACCACTTCCAGCTCGCCGTTGCGCACGGCGTCGGCGCAGACGGTTTCCGGCAGCAGGGTGATGCCGAAGCCGTCCTTGACCATCGACTGCAGCAGCGGGAAATCGAAGCCGGCCACGCGCGGTTGCAGGTCGACGCGGCGCACTTCGCCGGCCGGTCCGTGCAGTTCCCAGCGCTGCCGCGCCTCGTCCTCGCTGATGCTCAAGGTGACGTGCGAGGCCAGTTCTTCCGGATCCTTGGGACGACCGGCGCGGTCCAGATATTTGGGGCTGGCCACCAGCAGTTCCTGCACCTGGCCGAAGCTGCGCATCACCAGACTGCCGTCGTCGTCCAGGCGCGAGCGCACGCGCAGTGCGACGTCGTAGCCCTCGTTGATGATGTCCACGCGGCGGTTGCTGATGTTCAACTGCAACCGCACTTTCGGGTACTGGTCGAGGAACATCGGCAGCAGCTTGGGCAGCTGCATCTGCGCCAGCGACACCGGCACGCTGACCCGCACCAGGCCGCGCGGCTCGGCGCTGAGCCGGTCCACCACCTCGCGCGCGGCCTGCGCTTCGGCCAGCATCGTCTGCGCGTGGCGATGCACGCTCATGCCCAGGTCGGTGACGGCGAAGCGGCGTGTGGAACGCTGCAGCAGGCGCACGCCCAGGTCGGTTTCCAGCTGGCTGATGCGGCGGCTCAGGCGCGACTTGGGGATGCCCAGGGCACGCTCGGCCGCGGCGAAACCGCCGTGGTCGACCACCATCGCGAAGTAGTACAGGTCGTTGAGATCGTGCATGTTCTTTCGATATTTAGAACGATGAATGAAATCGCATTGGGTTCATTCTACTCCCACAACGATCCTGGCTGTGCAATCGGGCTCTTGTCGTATTGCCCGCCCTACCCGCAGCTTGGGTGGACAAGAGCGCGGCGAGTGCCCGAGTCGCTCTACACCCGTGTTCGACATCGGCCGGCGGGATCTACCTGAGCTGATGGTGCGCGACTCTCCGCACTGGTCGTGCCTTGCTGGCTGGAACGGCTGGCCTGGAAGAGATGAGATCGAAGTGATTCAAGCACCAGGCGGCAGCGGCGTCTTGGTCGACGGTGCGCCAATGCGATCGGATATATCCGGCTGACCGCGGAGTCCGCGCTGCGCTTGGTATGCCCGGAGCTGCCGGACAGCGGCCATGGTTCTGGACACCCGGCAGAGGCTTTTCAGATGGTGCATTGTGGGAGCGGGTGCAGGCGGCGGGTGTCTCAGTAGAGCCCGTCGCGACTGAAGTCGCTCCCACAAAAGGCGAATCCGGGCCGAATGCGCCGGAGCGATCGAACCGGTGGTCTGCCACCAATTCTGCGAAGCCGCCCCCGCTGCGTTTGCGCAGTCGAGGCCTGAGGCTCAACCGATGCGGTCGAGGCCGCCCATGTACGGGCGCAGTGCGTCGGGCACGCTGATCGAACCGTCGGCGTTCTGGTAGTTCTCCATCACCGCGATCATCGCGCGGCCGACCGCGGTGCCGGAGCCGTTGAGCGTGTGCAGCAGTTCCGGCTTGCCGGTAGCGGGATTGCGCCAGCGCGCCTGCATGCGCCGCGCCTGGAAGTCGCCGCAGTTGGAGCACGAGGAGATCTCGCGGTAGGTCTGCTGCGACGGCAGCCAGACTTCCAGGTCGTAGGTCTTGGTCGCGGCGAACCCCATGTCGCCGGTGCACAGCAGCACCTTGCGGTACGGCAGCCCCAGCGTCTCCAGCACCACCTCGGCGCAGCGGGTCATGCGCTCATGCTCGGCGGCGCTGTCCTCGGGACGGCAGATGCTGACCAACTCCACCTTCTCGAACTGGTGCTGGCGGATCATGCCGCGGGTGTCGCGGCCGCCGCTGCCGGCCTCGGAGCGGAAGCACAGCGAATGCGCGGTCATGCGCAGCGGCAGGCGCTCGCCCTCGACGATCTCGTCGCGGACCAGGTTGGTCAGCGAGATTTCCGAGGTGGAGATCAGGTAGCGCTTCTGCTCGCCGAGCTGGGTGGCGAACATGTCCTCTTCGAACTTGGGCAACTGCCCGGTGCCGTACAGGCTGTCGGCGTTGACGATCACCGGCACGTTGGTTTCCTGGTAGTCGTGCGGACCGGTATGCAGGTCGAGCATGAATTGCGCCAGCGCGCGGTGCAGGCGCGCGATCGGCCCGCGCAGCACGGTGAAGCGCGCGCCGGACAGCTTGGCCGCGGTCTCGCCGTCCAGCCAGGCATGCCGCGCGCCCAGTTCCACATGATCCTTGACCTCGAAATCGAAGGCGCGCGGCGTGCCCCAGCGCTGCACTTCGACGTTGTCGGCCTCGTCCTTGCCGGCCGGCACGTCGGCCTGCGGCAGGTTGGGAATCTCCAGCGCCAGCGTTTCCAGCTGCGCGCGGATCTCGTCCAGGCGTTGCTCGGAGGCCTTCAGTTCGTCGCCGAATCCGGCCACTTCGGCCATCAGCGCGGCCACGTCCTCGCCCTTGGCCTTGGCCTGGCCGATCGCCTTGGAGCGGCTGTTGCGCAGGCTCTGCAGTTCCTGGGTGCGCACCTGGATGCGCTTGCGGTCGGCCTCCAGGGCTTCCAGGGCGGCCACGTCCAGCGCGTAGCCGCGACTGGTGCGCAGGCGCTCGGCGAGGTCGGCGGGCTGTTGGCGGAGCAGGACGGGATCGAGCATGGGCGCGGCACGTGGATGGATCGGAGCCGCGCATTATCGCCTGTCGGCCGCGCTTTTGCCGAAACGGCGAGGCCGCCGCCGGCCACGCGCAGGCGCTGCGCGACCGATTAACCGCGGCTATGCCAGAATCCAGCGGTTCCCTACGGTGAGTCCCATGTCCACGTCGCCTCCCTCCTCCAACACCGGCATCGTGCTGCGCCTGCCGCGGCGCCTCCTGCTGATCGTCGGCATCGCGTTCTGCGCCGGGCTGCTGCTGTTCCTGGCGGTGTGGCTGGCCGGGCGCAAGGACAACGACTTCTACAAGCCGCAACCGGCACAGGTGCAGCAGGACACGGCGGAGATCAAGCCGCTGCCCGAGCCGCTGCCCGCCGGCAGCGGCGCCAGCGACATGCCGCAGGCCAAGCCGGCCGCTGCGGAGGACACGCCGAAGCTGGTCGAGACCGCACCGCCTGCCCCGCCCCCCGCCGATGCGATGGCACCGGTGCCCGGTGGCGCCGAAGGCGCAGGTGCGGGGACGAACGCCACCGCGCTGGCACCCGGCGATCGTCCGGTGCCGCTGGAAGGGCAACCGCCGCCGCGTTATCCGTCGGCAGCCTTGCGCCGCGGCGACAGCGGCACGGTGGTGGTGCGGGTCGAGGTGGACGCCAGCGGCAACCCCGGTGGCGTGGCCCTGGTCAAGCGCAGCGGCTCGCGCGAACTGGACCGTGCGGCGATGGAGGCCGTGCGCCGCTGGCGCTTCCGTCCGGCGCAACAGAAGGGCCAGGCGGTGGCCGGCAGCCTCGAGATTCCGTTCGATTTCAAACCGGCTCAGTAAGCTGAACCACGCTTGCGGCGCGCGCCCCGCATTCACGGGCGGCTGACACACGCCGAACCGGATCGAGGCAAGACTGGTCGCGTCCTAAAGACGCAGGAGCACGACCATGTCCAGACCGCACGATACCCAGGAGCTGTACGCGCGGAAAAACCATGCCGAGGCACGTTCGCATGCCCATCGCGGATCGCCGTGGGCATGGATTCTTGTCGTCGCGCTGGTGGTGGCGGCCGGCGGCTGGTGGCTGAGCCGCGATCGCGCAAACGACGTCCCCTCCAATGCACCGGCTCCGGCGACGCCCGCCAACGATCCGCCGCGCGCGCCGTAGCGGCGCGCCCGCCAGCTTCGCCGCGACGCGGCGATCGATTCACGCACCGCGCGGCCTGCGCCCTGCGGGCCGCGGTCGTCCCTCAACCGGCAGCGACCAACCCGAATCCCGCGTCGCGCGCCAGCGTGTCGAAGCCTGGGAACGAGGTCGCGACGTTGGCCACGTCGTTGATCCGCACCTGCCCATCGGCCAGCTGGCCGGCGATCGCGAACGCCATCGCGATGCGATGGTCGCCGTGGCTTTCGATCACCCCGCCGCCCAGCGCGCCACCATGGATCGTGGCGCCGTCGGGCGTCTCGTCGACGACGATGCCCAGGCTGCGCAGGCCCGTGGCCATCGCCGCCAAGCGATCGGATTCCTTGACCCGCAGTTCGGCGGCGCCGGTGACCACAGTGCGGCCCTGCGCCGCGGCGGCGGCGACGAACAGCGCCGGGAACTCGTCGATCATGTCCGGCACCACTGCCTCGGGAATCTGCGCCCCGCGCAGCGGCGCGTAGCGCACCCGCAGATCGGCCACCGGCTCGCCGCCATGTTCGCTGTGGTTGTGCTCGACGATGTCCGCGCCCATCAGCCGCAGCGCGGCGAGCAGACCGGTGCGCCGCGGATTGAGGCCGACCGCCTTGAGGGTGATCTCCGAGCCAGGAATGATGCTGGCCGCGACGATGAAGAACGCCGCCGAAGAGAAATCGGCCGGTACCGCGATATCGGTGGCACGCAGGCGCTGACCGCCGCGCAGCCGCGCCTGGCCTGGCGCGAAGTCGATCTCCACGCCGAACGCGGACAGCATGCGCTCGGTGTAGTCGCGGGTCGGATGCGGTTCCTGCACCGTAGTGACGCCATCGGCGTACAGCCCGGCCAACAGCACCGCCGACTTGACCTGGGCGCTGGCCACCGGCGAGACGAAATCGATCCCGTGCAGCGGTTGCCCGCCGTGGATGCGCAGCGGCGGCACGCCGTTGGCGTCGGTCTCGATCCGCGCGCCCATCAGCGCCAGCGGCTCGGTCACCCGGCGCATCGGCCGCTTGGACAGCGACGCGTCGCCGACCAGCACGCTGTCGAACGGCTGCGCCGCCAGCAGCCCGGCCAGCAGCCGCATGCCGGTCCCGGCATTGCCGCAATCCAGTTCGCCCTGCGGCGCCTGCAAGCCATCGACCCCGACGCCATGCACGATCCGCTGCGACGGCGACGGCGTTTCGATCCTGACCCCGAGCCTGGCGAAGATCGCCGCGGTCGAACGCGTGTCCTCGCCCTCCAGGAACCCATCGATCCGCGACACCCCATCGGCCAGCGCAGCGAACATCACCGCCCGATGCGACACCGACTTGTCGCCCGGCACATTCAACGTCCCCTGCAAAGCAGAGCCCTTCGTCGCGATCCAGTACTGCTCGTTGCTCATCACCGTTCCTGAGATATCCGTCACCACCCGCAAGCGGGCCCCGCTGTCGCTCTTGCCATCGCCGTCAATCTTGCCGTTGCCGTTGCTCTTGATCTTGCTGTTGATCTTGCCGTTGCTGTTGCATGCGCTCTTCAGGGGCCCCCATTGAGGGTCGGCGAGCGACCTGGGAAAAACCCCGCAGGGGCGACGCGCAGGATGCGCGTCGTTTTTCGCTGGCACATGGATGTGCCATCGAAAAATCCCAGGTTGCTCGCGGACCCCGCGCGCAGCGCGGGGCGACCCGACTGGGGCGGCCTTTCTTTTGCTTACTTTTCTTTGGCCGTTCAAAGAAAAGTAAGTCGCGCAACGCGCGAAAGCCTTTGCCTTTGCATCTGCTGTTGCTATTGCTGTTGCATCAGCGGTCGCAGTTACACAGCAAGATCAAGGCACCGCCACCGGATAAGACCCCAACACCTTGATCTGCGCCGAATGCGCCTTCAACTCCGCCAACGCCTGCTTCATCGCCTCGTCCTCCACATGTCCGGCCAGATCGATGAAGAACCCATACTCCCACTTCGCCTGATGCGAAGGCCGCGACTCGATCCGGTTCATGCTGATCCCATGCCGCGCGAACGGACTGAGCACATCGAACAACGCACCCGGCTTGTCGTGGATGAACACCAGCACCGACGTCCGATCGTGCCCCGACGGCGGGAAAATCTGCCGCCCGATCACCAGAAAGCGCGTCGTGTTGTCGTCGTCGTCCTCGATCGACTTCATGATCACCTTCTTCAGCGCATACACATGCGCCGCGCTCTCCCCGCCGATCGCCGCCGCATCCTCCGCATTGCGCGCGCGCCGCGCGCCCTCCGCATTGCTCGATACCGGGATCTTCTCCACCTTCGGCAGATGCGCGCGCAACCAGCCCGCGGTCTGCGCGAACGACTGCGGATGCGCATAGATCCGCTCGATCGCATCGAGCCGGCCGGTGCGCGACAGCAGATACTGGTGCACGCGCAGCTCGGTCTCGCCGCAGATCTTCAGGTTCGAGGTCAGGAACATGTCCAGGGTCACCTGGATCGTGCCTTGCCCGGAGTTCTCCACCGGCACCACGCCGAAATCGGCGTTGCCGCTTTCCACTTCCTGGAACACCTCCTCGATCGTCGCCATCGGCAGGCCTACCGCCGAGCGGCCGAAGTGCTTGAGCACGGCCTGCTGGCTGAAGGTGCCTTCCGGGCCGAGATAGCCGATCTTCAGCGGCTCCTGCTGCGCCAGGCAGGCGGACATGATCTCGCGGAACACGTGCACCAGCACCTCGTCGCTGAGCGGACCTTGGTTGCGGTCCACCACCATCCGCAGCACCTGCGCCTCGCGCTCGGGGCGGTAATAGTCCACCGCCGCGGCGAGCTTGCCCTTGGCCTTGCCGACCTGGTGCGCGAACTGCGCGCGCTCGGCGATCAATGCCTGGATGGTGCGGTCGATCTGGTCGATCTTGGCGCGCACGTCGGACAGCGCCGGCGTGGCCACCGCGGGCTTGGCGGCGCCGCTGGATTTCGGCTTGGCCGGCTTGGTCGGCTGCGCATCTGCGGCGGGGGATTTCTTCGGCTTTGCGGCCATGGATCGTGGTTCCTCGATGTTCCGGAGCCTGTGAAGCATCCGGTCGCGGCTGAAGCCGCTCCTACATGGGGGGATGGCTCAGCCGTTGCGTTGCTGGAAGTCGCGCATGAACGCGACCAGCGCCTGCGCGCCGGCCACCGGCATCGCGTTGTACAGCGAGGCGCGGATGCCGCCGACCGCCTTGTGGCCCTTCAGCGCCAGCAGTCCGGCCGCCTTGGACTCGGCGACGAAGCGCGCGGTGAGGGTGTCGTCCGGCAGGAAGAACGGGATGTTCATCCGCGAGCGCGCATCGGCCATCACCTCATTGCGATAGAAGCCGCCGGAGCCGTCGATCGCCGCGTACACCAGCGCCGACTTGGCCTGGTTGCGGCGCGCGAACTCCTCCACCCCGCCCTCGGCCAGCATCCACTTGAACACCAGCCCGGCCAGGTACCAGTTCCAGGTCGGCGGCGTGTTTAGCATCGAATCGCGCGCGGCGTGCGAGCGGTAGTCGAAGATGTCCGCGCGCGGCTGGCCGCTGCGCTGCAACAGGTCCTTGCGGATGATGACCACCGCCACCCCGACCGGCCCCAGGTTCTTCTGCGCGCCGGCGTAGATCACCGCGTACCTGGACACGTCGATCGGCTCGGCGGCGATGCTGGAACTGAAGTCGGCGAACAGCGGCACCTCGCCCACGTCCGGCGCGTCGCGGAACTCGACGCCGTGGATGGTCTCGTTGGCGGTGATGTGCACGTAGGCGGCATCGGCGTTGAGCTGCCAGCTGGCGCGCGGCGGGATGTCATGGAAGCCGCCGGCTTCGCTGCTGGCGGCGATGTGCACGTTGGCGTATGGGGCGACCTGCTTGATCGCGGTCTTGCCCCAGTGCCCGGTCACCACATAGTCCACGGTCTGTCCGGGCGCGGCGAAATTCAGCGCCAGCAGCGCCTGCTGGGTGGTGGCGCCGCCGGACAGGAACAGCACGGCATAGTCGTCGGAAATGCCGATCAGGCGCCGCAGGTCGGCTTCGGCTTCGGCGGCCACCGCCATGAATTCGGCGCCGCGGTGGCTCAACTCCACGATCGAGGCGCCCACGCCGTTCCACTCCAACATCTCCGCCTGCGCCTGGCGCAGGACCGATTCCGGCAATGCAGCGGGGCCGGCACTGAAATTGAACGCGCGCGTCATGGGACACCTATCGGACAAGACGCCTAGTATGCCGCAGTGCACCAGCTTGCGGCCCGGGCAATTTAGGTTGCATTTGCATCCATTCCGCCGGCGCAAGCGTAGTCTGTTATCGAAGCCGTCAGCCGTCGCCCGCCCCCCAGGAGTCAGCCATGTCATTGCGCGATGCACTCAACATTCCCAGCCGCGAGATCACCGACGAGGCGGTCTACCGCGACCGGCGGCGCCTGCTGCAGGCCCTGGCGCTGTTGCCGACGATCGGCCTGGCCGGCTGCGCCGACGCCGAACCGCCGGCCCCGCCGAAGACCGTGGTGACCCCGGAACAGGCACGCAGCGGCTTCCGCACCAGCGAAGAACTGACCCGCTACGAGGACGTCACCAGCTACAACAATTTCTACGAGTTCGGCACCGACAAGACCGATCCGTCGAAGGCGGCCAAGACCCTGCGCACCGCGCCGTGGTCGGTGAAGGTGTCCGGCGAATGCGACAAGCCTGGCACGCTGGCGCTGGACGACCTGCTCAAGGGCAACACGCCGGAGGAGCGCATCTACCGGCTGCGCTGCGTGGAGGGCTGGTCGATGGTGATCCCGTGGCTGGGGGTACCGCTGGCTGCGGTGCTCAAACGCTTCGCCCCGACCTCCAAGGCCAAGTACGTCGCCTTCACCACGCTGGCCGACCCGCAGCAGATGCCCGGCATCCGCTATCGCTCGATCGACTGGCCGTACAAGGAAGGCCTGCGCATCGACGAGGCGATGAACCCGCTGACCCTGCTCGCCACCGGCCTGTACGGCAAGCCGCTGCCGCAGCAGAACGGCGCGCCGCTGCGGCTGGTGGTGCCGTGGAAGTACGGCTTCAAGAGCATCAAGTCGATCGTCGAGATCCGCTTCGTCGAGCGCATGCCGGAAACCGCCTGGCACGAATTGCAGGCCTCCGAGTACGGCTTCTTCTCCAACGTCAATCCGGCGGTGGACCATCCGCGCTGGAGCCAGAAGACCGAGCGGCGCATCGCCGGCAAGGCCAGCAAGCTGTTCGCCGAACGCATCCCGACCCGCCCGTTCAATGGCTATGGGGAGCAGGTGGCGGGGATGTATGCGGGGATGGATCTGAAGAAATGGTATTGAGCCGGGATTGGGGATTCGGGATTCGGGATTCGGAGCGCGCGGCCGCTATGCGGCCTTCCAACTCGCGTCCGATCTGCCTCGCCACCGCCGACCTACCGAGACCGCATGGCTAAGACATCCGCTTCGTTGATCGCGGCCAAGACGCTGGTGCATGCGCTCGCGCTGGCGCCGTTGGCCTACCTGGGTTGGCAGTTCTGGCAGGTGTGGCAGGCCGGCAGCGATGCGCTGGGCGCCGATCCGGTGGCCGAGATCGAGCACCGCACCGGGCTGTGGGCGCTGCGCCTGTTGCTGCTGACCCTGGCGATCACGCCGTTGCGGCAGGTGACCGGGCAGTCGGTGCTGCTGCGCTTCCGGCGCATGCTCGGGCTGTACGCGTTCTTCTATGCCTGCGTGCACCTGGGCGTGTACCTGGGCCTGGATCTGCGCGGCTACTGGGCGCAGATCTTCGAGGAGATCGTCAAGCGCCCCTACATCACCGTCGGCTTCACCGCCTGGCTGCTGCTGATCCCGCTGGCGATCACCTCCACCCAGGGCTGGATGCGCCGGCTCAAGCGCAACTGGGGCAAGCTGCACAAGGCGATCTACGCGATCGGCGTGCTGGCGGTGCTGCACTTCTGGTGGCTGGTGAAGTCGGACATCCGCGAACCGCTGCTGTACGCGGCGATCCTGGCGTTGCTGCTGGGCTGGCGGGTCTGGCGGGCGCTCAGCGCGCGCCGAACCACAGCAGCCCGCTGAGCGCGGCCGCCAGCAGCAGGGCACTGAGCAGCAGCCACGGCCAGCGCAACGCGGTGGCCGCGCGCGGCGCGGCTTCGGGCGCGGCGGCGGACGCGGCGCTCGCCGGATCGTGCTTCAGCGGCTCGCCGACCGCGGCCTGCGGCACTTCCAGCACGAAGCGGTGTTGCGCGTCGAACACCAATTGGTCGCCCGGCTGCAGCCAGCAATCGCGTACCGCATTGCCGTTGACCTGGGTCTGCGCATCGCCGAGCCCGCGCAGCAGCACGCGCTCGCCATGCCGCTCCAGGCGCGCGTGGCGCTCGGCGAAGGCCGGATCGTCGATGCAGATGTCGCAGTCGCGCAGGCGGCCGATGCTGCGCACCCGGTCCAGGGTGTAGCTGCGGCCATGGTGCTGGCCGCCGACGCCGCGCAGCACCAGCCGCGGGTCGTCGCTCTCGCCTTCCGCCACGTCGGGCAGCCGCTGCAACGGCTCGCAGACGCCCTGCACCACCATTTCCACGCCATCGGCATAGACCGCATCGCCGGCGCGCAACAGCGCCATGCGCCGCACCGGACGTCCGTTCACATGGATGCCGCGGGCGCCGTTGGCCACCTGCAGCCACAGCCCGCGCCGGTCCAGGCAGAACTGCGCCAGCAGCAGCGCGCCCTGGGTGTCGTCGACCACGCGCACATGCCCGGACGCCTGCCGCACGATGCGGTGCACGCCCGCGCGCAGGGGCCGGTCGGGTTGCTGGCGGTTGCTGAAATGGACTTGCAGGTCGGGCACGGCGGGGAGCCTAGCAGGTTGCCCGCGCTTGAAGAAGCGCGCCGCACCTGGACAACACTCCGCGCATACGCACAATGCCTGATCGTTTACGCGGGCCGCATGCCCGCACAGGAGCCAGCATGTCCAGCATCGACATCCGCCACGACCACGACAAGACCCCCGCGCAGGCGCGCAAGGCGATCGAAACCGCCGCCAAGAAGCTGTCCGAACGTTTCGACCTGGAATCGCGCTGGGACGGCGATGCCCTGCTGTTCTCGCGCTCCGGCGTGGACGGGCGCATCGAGCTGCTGCCCAAGCAGGTGCACGTCACCGCCGAACTGGGCTTCCTGCTGTCGGCGCTGAAGGGCACGGTGGAAAGCGAGATCCGCCGCGTGCTGGTGGAAAAGCTGGGCTGAGCAGCAATAGCCCCTCTCCCACCGGGAGAGGGGTTGGGGTGAGGGTACGGCGCGAAGCGTCTCGCTGATTTGGGAGCACGTGGCTACGCCCGTACCCTCATCCGCCCCTGCGGGGCACCTTCTCCCGGTGGGAGAAGGAACGGCCGCTAGCCCCTCTCCCACCGGGAGAGGGGTTGGGGTGAGGGTACGGCGCGAAAGCGTCTCGCTGAGTTGGGAGCACGTGGCTTCGCCCGTACCCTCATCCGCCCCTGCGGGGCACCTTCTCCCAAGGGGAGAAGGAACAGCGCTAGCCCCTCTCCCACCGGGAGAGGGGTTGGGGTGAGGGTACGGCGCGAAAGCGTCTCGCCGAGTTTGAGTGCACGAGGCTGCGCCCGTACCCTCATCCGCCCCTGCGGGGCACCTTCTCCCAAGGGGAGAAGGACGGCGCAACTCAGTCGAAAGCGAACGGCTGCGGGTGCCCTGCGAACAGGCGCCGCGATACCTCGCGCTCGGTGCCCTCGATGTCGCCGATGAAGCCTTCGGCATCGCCGAGCTTGGAGAACGCGTCGAAGCCGCGCTCCAGGAATCCCTGCAGCTCCGACAGGCCCGCCGCCTTGGCCGGGCCGCGCGCGAAGCGCAGCAGCATGCGCACGCCTGGGGTGTGCACCGCGTTGGCCAGACCCAGGCCGACGCTGGCGATCAGGTCGATCTGGTGCAGGCGCAGGCGACGCAGGCCGGTCTGTTGGTACGCCTCGGCGTAGAGCGCATCGTCCAGGCGCTTGCGGCGCGGCGCCAGCGCCTGCAGCGCCTCGGCCATGCGCAGGTCCAGCGCGTGGGTCAGCACGCCCAGCTCGATGCCGTCGGCGACCGTGTCCAGCAGCGTGGCCGGCATCAGCCGCTGCATCATCGGCAGCACCTTGACGATGTCGGCGTCGCGACGGCTGAAATCGCGGTCGCCATAGACATCGGTGAGGAAGAACATCGCCGCCGGGCGCCGCTGCGGGTCTTCCAGGAAGTGCTCGAAACTGCGCTCCAGCCGCTGCGACTGCCAGCGCCGCAGTTCCTGCAGCCAGCGCAGCGCATTGCGCGGCTCGTGTGCCGGATCGTGCACGGCCTGGTGCCACGCCAAGCGGCGACCGAGTCGTTCGAGGACGGGATTGCTGCGCGCCATGGGCGCCGATGATGGTGGCAGCCGCGCGCGACCGCAAGCATCATGCCGCTCGGCTACACTCCAGCCAACGCCTCTTGCGGACCGCGCATGCTTTCCCTCCACAGCGCCTCGCCACGCCCTCGTTCCCATGGCCGCATCGGCCTGGCCATCGCCGGCGGCGGCCCGATCGGCGGCATGTACGGACTCGGCGCGCTGCGCGCGCTGGACGATGCCCTGGACGGGCTCGATCTGACCCGGCTGGACTGCTACGTCGGGGTCAGTTCCGGCGCGTTCCTGACCGCCGGGCTGGCCAATCGCATCAGCAGCGCCGAGATCTGCCGGATCTTCGTCACCGGCAACAGCGACGATGCGCATTTCCGGCCCGAGGATTTCCTGCGTCCCAACGTCTACGAATACCTGCGCCGCGCCGCGACCCTGCCCAAGCTCGCCTACGGCTGGTGGCACGACCTGCTGACCGAGCCGCGCAAGACCCGCTGGTCGGACCTGATCACCCGCTTCGGCGGCCTGGTGCCGAGCGGGCTGTTCGACAACGCCGGGGTCGAGCGCTTCATGCAGGACGTGTTCAGCCGGCGCGGCCGCAGCAACGATTTCCGCACGCTGGACGCGGACCTGTTCGTGGTCGCGGTGGACCTGGACAGCGGCCGCACCGTGCGCTTCGGCGAGCCGGGCCTGGACCAGGTACCGATCTCGCTGGCGGTGCAGGCCAGCGCCGCGCTGCCGGGGCTGTACCCGCCGGTGGAGATCGGCGGCCACCACTACGTCGACGGCGCGCTGCGGCGCACGATGCACGCCTCCACGCTGCTGGAGCGCGGCATCGACCTGATGATCGGGATCAACCCGCTGGTGCCCTACGACGCCACCCACGCGCCGCGCCGCAACGGCCAGATCGACCGCGCGCGCCTGCTCAGCGGCGGTCTGCCGGCGGTGCTGTCGCAGACCTTCCGCACCCTGCTGCAATCGCGCATGCAGGTCGGCCTGGAGAAGTACGCGCGGCAATACCCGCGGGTGGACCAGTTGGTGTTCGAGCCCAATGCCGACAACAGCGAACTGTTCTTCACCAATCTGTTCAGCTATGCCGCGCGCCATCGCGTCTGCCAGCTGGCCTACCGCAACACCTTGGCCGACCTGCGCCGCAACGCCGAAGTGCTGGAGCCGATGCTGGCCGCGCACGGCATCGCCCTGCGCCACCAGATCCTCAACGATCGCCACCGCACCTTCACCGATGGCGTGGACGTGCAGCCGCGGCGCATGACCGAGACCACCGCGCGCCTGCGCCGCGCGCTCGACGACGTCGACCAGGTCATCGCCAAGCGCCGCGCCACCCGCCGCACGCGGCGCCCATCGCCGCCCGCCGACTGACACGTCGCGACGCTGGTGTGATTACTCTAACCAACGTCGTGAGTCTCGAACCCAGCCACCCAACTGCCGAAGGAACCGCACCGCCATGGCCACCCTGAAGAAGTCCGCACGCAAGAAGAAGACTGCCGCCAGCGACGAGGGCCTGCAGGCGCAGGCGGAAAAGCTGTCCAAGCGCCTGGGCGAATCGGCGCAGCAGGTGTGGTTGGCCGGCGTCGGCGCGTTCGGCCGCGCCCAGGCCGAAGGCGGCAAGCTGTTCGAGACCCTGGTGAAGGAAGGCCTGACCCTGGAACAGAGCACGCGCAAGCTGGCCGGCGGCGGCGTGGAGGCGGTGCGCGATGTCGTGGAGAACCGGGTCGGCCAGGCGCGCGAACGCGCCGCCGATACCTGGGACCGGCTGGAAAAGGTGTTCGAGGACCGGGTGCAGCGCGCATTGCGTCGGCTGGAAGTGCCCAGCCGCGAAGACCTCGGCACGCTGGTCGAGCGCGTCGACGCCCTGAACGCCGAACTGCGCAACCTCGGCGGCGGTCGCAGCGCACGCAAGGCCCAGACCAAGGCGCCAGCGGCCAAGAAAGCGGCGAAGACCGCCGCACCCAAGCCCCGTGCGGCCAAGCAACCGGCACCGGCACGGCGCCGCGCCGGTCCGGTCGTCGCCAGCGCCGCCCCCGCGCCGAAACGCGCCAACCGCAAGCGCGCGGCGGCACCTGCAACGTCCGAATGACGTTTTGTTGCAAAGCAGCAGGTTTTTTCCGACAATCGGAACGGGCCCGCCAGTCCACCTGAAGACCGTTTGCTCCCCTCCCCTCACGGCTTCGGACTGGCGGGTCTTCTCCTGTCCGCCGTTCCCCGCTGTCGCCTTGCCGGCGCCGTGACACGCTGGCGATAAACTGGCGTCATCGAATAGCGTTACGCGGGTACGAGCATGGTTTCCTGGATAGTGGCAACGGTCTTGGCAGTCGGAGCATGGCTCGCTGCCACGCTCTACCTGTGGCTGGTCCGCCGCCGCGAGAACGAGACCACCGCCGGACTGCACGCCCTGGCCGGACTGCATTGGCGCGACTTTTCGCGCATGGTGCGCCGCGCGATGCGCGAGCAACGCGACCTGCACGACGCGGTCGACGAAGATGCGGCGCTGGAACCGCAAAGCGATTTCGTGATGACCCGCGGCGACGCGCGCTGGCTGCTGTCGTGCAAGCACGGCCGCGCCTACCGGATCGGCTCGGCCGCGGTCAACGAACTGGGCGCGGCGGCGCGGCTGATGGGCGCGCAGGGCGGCATCCTGGTCACCGAGGGCAAGGTGCAGCGCGACGGCATCGCCGCCGCCGACAAGCAGTCGGTGGAGATCCTCGACGGCCGCCGCATCTGGCCGATGCTCAAGCGCTACCTGCCCAGCGAACTGGAGGACGGCGTGATCGGCGCTTCCCGCCGGCGCGCGCAGCGGCATACCGCCATCGCCGCGCTGGCCGCGCTGACCCTGGGCCTGCTGGTCGGACTGGGCGGGCTGGCGCTGCAGCAGCGCAACGCCGATGCCGCGTCCAGCGCCGCCCTGCCCGCGCCTGGCACCACCCCGGCTCCTACCGCTCCTGCAGCGCCCGCGCCTGCTGCGGCCACGCCCGCCGCGCCCAAGCCGACACCGGTCGCCGCGCCAGGCGCTGCGCCGGTCGCCGCCGCAACACACCCCAGCTCAGCGGCCGAGGCCGCGCCGTCGGCCGCAGAACCCGACGCCGCCACCGAAGCCGGCCATCGCCGGGCGGTTTCCAAGGCCATGGCCAGGACACCCGGGGTGATCCGCGGCATCTGGCAGACCCAGATGACGCTGGTGATCGACCGCAGCGGCGACGACGCACAGGTGCTGCCGCTGATCTGCAAGGAAGTGGAACGCTATCCCGCGCTGCGCACCGTGCGCATCCAACTCAATCCGCGTCCCGGCCACGACGAGCCGGTCCGCTGGCGGCAATGTAGAACGTTCTGAGCCGAGATTCGGGATTGGGCATTCCGGATTGGTAAAAGCGGATTCGCCGCGCCGGATGCAGACAGCGGGACGATGAATTCGCAGGCGCCACGCTCTTGCGAATCCCCGATCCCGACGCGCAAATCCCGGCTCATCACCAATGCACCCCCCGCATCAAAGCGGCGAACGCGATCTGCTCCTGGCTCGGCTTGGCTTCGCGCAGCGCCTTGCGGTCGCCCTTGGCCGCGGCCGAGTCGGGGAACAGTTCGAAGGCAGTGTTCATCACCACTTCGTAGGCCTTCGGCGCGACCGCGTTGACCAGCGCGGCGAAGATGCCCAGGCGCGTGGCCACCCGGCTCGGGCGCTCGATGATCGCCTTGACCATCAGGTCCGCGGCCTCGTCCACGCTCAGCGTGGGCACGCTGTCGTACATCTTGGTCGGCGCGATCATCGGCGTCTTCACCAGCGGCATGTTGACCGTGGTGAAGCTGATGCCCTTGCCGGACAGTTCGCCCTGCGCGCAGCGGCTCCACGCGTCCAGCGCCGCCTTCGACGCCACGTAGGCGGAGAAACGCGGCGAATTGGCCAGCACGCCGATCGAGCTGACGTTGATGATGTGGCCCTTGCGCCGCCCGGTCATGCCCGGCAACACGCCCATGATCAGGCGCAGGCTGCCGAAGTAGTTCAGCTGCATGGTGCGCTCGAAATCGTGGAAGCGGTCGTAGCTGAGCTCGATCGAGCGGCGGATCGAGCGGCCGGCGTTGTTGATCAGCACGTCGACGTGGCCGTGCGCCTCCAGCACGGTCTTGAGCAGCGCGTCGCAGCCGGCCAGGTCGGAAAGATCGGCGGTATAGGCGAACACCTTGCCGCCCTTGGCGTTCATCGCATCGCGTGCGGCGAACAGCTCCTGCTCGCCGCGGGCGACGATGATCGTGGTGGCGCCGGCCTCGGCCACGCGCTGCGCGGTGGCCAGGCCGATGCCGGAGGACCCGCCGGTGATCAGCACCACCTTGCCGCGCACCTTGCCCTTGAGCGTGCGGTCGACGAACAGGTCCGGATCCAGGTGCCGTTCCCAGTGGTCCCACAGGCGCCAGGCGTAGTCTTCCAGCCGCGGCACGGCGATGCCGCTGCCCTTGAGCGCACGCTCGGTCTCGCGGCTGTCGAAGCGCGTGGGATAGGTGATGAACTTCAGCACCTCGCGCGGGATGCGGAAATCGCGCAGCAGCATGCCGGTGAAGCGGCGGATCGGCGGCAGGCCGCCGAGCGCGGCGCGGATGCCCGACGGCACGAACGCGAACATCCGCGCGTCCACCCGCAAGGTCATCTCCGGCGCGTGGCCGGCGCGGCAGAACACGTTGAGCACCTCGCCCACGCGCAACGGCTCAGGATCGGTGAGGTGGAAGGTGTGACCGTCGAGCTTGGGCTTGTGCGCGATGTGGTCCATCGCGTCGGCGACGAAATCCACCGGCACCAGGTTGATGCGCCCGCCTTCGATGCCGAGCATCGGCGCCCACGGCGGCAGCAGCTGGCGCAGCTTCTTGATCAGCGGGAAGAAGTAATACGGCCCGTCGATCTTGTCGATCGCGCCCGTGCGCGAATCGCCGACCACCATGCCGGGACGGTAGATGCGCCACTTGATCCGGGTTTCCGCGCGCACCAGCGCCTCGGCGTCGTGCTTGGTGCGCAGGTAGGGATCGTCCAGGCCTTCGGCCTCTTCGAACATGTCCTCGCGGAAGATGCCCGGATACAGCCCGGCCACCGCGATCGAGCTGGTGTGGTGGAAGATGCCGGCATCGAGTTGCGCGGCCAGTTCCAGCGCGTTGCGGGTGCCGTCGAGATTGGCCACGCGCTGCGCCTCGGCCTTGGCGGTGAGGTCGTACAGCGCGGCCAGATGGAAGAAGTGCTTGACCTTGCCGCGCAGCGCCTGCCGCTGCGCCTCGTCCAGGCCGCAGCACTCGGCGCCGACATCGCCATGCAGCACCACCAGGCGCTTGGCGTCCCAGCCCTGCTCGCGCACCAGCGCATCGAACTTGCGTTGCGACTCCTTGCGGACCAGGACGTGGATGAGGCCTTTGCGCCGCATCAGGTTGGCCATCAGATAACGGCCGATGAAACCGGTGGCGCCCGTAACGAAATACGTCATGCCGAACCATCCCTCGTTCTGCGGCCGTGGCCCCTCGCCGCGTCCGTCCTGGACGCTAACTTGCCAGAGTGCGGCAGGCAGGACAAACGCACGCTGCGGCGCGAGCGTGCGGCGGCGCAGCATCGGACGCGGCCGACGCGGCCGACGCAGCCGATCAACGCCGCGCCGCCGGGCTCAGCGCGCGCCCGGCGAGAACCGCGCGACCAGGTCGTAGGTGTCGCCGAGGAACACCTGGCGCACGAAGGTGACGGCCTGTTCGCCGCGCCAGGTCTGGCGGTCGATCAGCAGGCAGGCGGTGCCGGCCGCGACCTGCAAGCGCGCCGCCTGCGCGGGGTTGGCGCCGACCGCGCTGATGCGGTGTTCGGCACGGGTCCACGGCACGTGCTGCAGCAGCCAGCTGCCGGGCACGGTCACCGCGAAATCCATCTGCAGCGCTTCCGGCACCGCCACCGGATTGATCACCCGCTCCTCCAGCGCGAACGGGCGCCCGTCGGCGAAATGCAGGCAGTGCAGCGACAGCAGCGTGCCGGCGGCAGCGACCTCGGCCTCCTGCGGCAGCTCGGAACGCGGCGCGCGCTGGCGCCGCTCGAGCAGTTCGAAACGGTAGGCGTGGCCGCGCGCGGCGACCTCGACCGGAATGTCTGGGATCTCCAGCGCCACCTGTTCCATGTGCGGATGCGGCCGCGCCACGAACGAGCCGGCGCGGCGCCGGCGCTCGATCATGCCGGCGTCGGCGAGCATCGCCAGCACCTTGTTGACCGTCATCCGCGAGCAGGCGTACTGCGCCATCAGTTCGTGTTCGAACGGGATGCGATGGCCCGGCGGCCATTCGCCGCTGCGGATGCGGCCTTCGATGTCGCTGCGGATGCGGTGGTTGAGCGTCGCCGCGGGCCGGGGCTGGCTCATCGGCGCGCCTGCGCTGCGGCGCGCAGCGGACGGCGCCGGATCATGCGTCCAACAGCGCGGTCAGCGCCCGCGCGTAGGCCGCGGCGACCGCGTCGCGGCGATGATGGCGGCCATCGCGCACCAGCGCGCGGCCGTTGCGCCAGACCGAACGCACCGCACCGCGCCGCGCGGCGAAGATCCAGCTGTCGAGCAAGGCATCGCCGTTGCGCGCGCACAGCGCCGGGTGCGCGGGATCCAGTTCGACCAGGTCGGCCGGCGCGCCCACGCGCAGGCCCTGCTCCACGCCCAACGCCTGCGCGGCGCCCTGCGCCGCGGACTGGAACAGGAAGCGGCCGCTGGAAGCCGCGGCGTCGCCGGCGAGCACGTTGCGCCCGCGCAGCTGCAGGCGCTGGCCGTATTCGAGCAGGCGCAGTTCCTCGGCCGCATCGATCAACACGTTGGAATCGGAGCCGACGCCGAAGCGCCCGCCGGCATCGACGAACGCACGCATCGGGAACAGTCCGTCGCCGAGGTTGGCCTCGGTGATCGGGCACAGGCCGACCACCGCGCCGCTGGCGGCGATCGCCTGCACTTCGCCGGCATCGACATGGGTGGCATGGACCAGGCACCAGCGCGCATCCACCGGCGCGTGCGCGAGCAGCCACTGCACTGGCCGATGCCCGCTCCAGGCCAGGCAGGCGTCGACCTCGCGGGTCTGCTCGGCGATGTGGATGTGCACCGGGCCGTCGCACAGCGGCAGCAGCGCGGCCAGTTCGTCCGGGGTGACCGCGCGCAGGCTGTGCGGGGCGATGCCGAGCACCGCGTCGTCGAGGCTGCGCAAGGCGCGGCGGCTGCCGGCCAGCAGGTCGGCATAGCCGTCCACGTCGTGGATCAGCCGCCGCTGCGCCGGGTTCGGCGCGGCGCCGCCGAAGTCCGCATGCGCGTAGAACACCGGCAGCAGGCTCAAACCGATGCCGCTGGTCTGCGCCGCGGCAACCAGGCGCTGCGCCATCTCGGCGCGGTCGGCATACGGCCGGCCGTCGGCGGCGTGGTGCAGGTAGTGGAATTCGCCGACGCGGGTGAAGCCGGCCTCGAGCATCTCCACGTAGGCCTGCTCGGCGATGGCCTGCATGCTGTCCGGATCCAGCCGCTGCACGAAGCGGTACATCAGCTCGCGCCAGCTCCAGAAGCTGTCGCCGCTGCGGCCGCCAAGCTCGGTCAGCCCGGCCATGCCGCGCTGGAAGGCGTGGCTGTGCAGGTTGCCCAGCCCGGGCACGGCGATCGCCAGCGTCGAGTCGCCTGGCACCGCGGCCACGCCGGCCTGCACCGCAGCGATGCGCCCGCCGCGGACCTCGATCCGCACGTCGCGCGCCCAGCCTTCCGGCAACAGCGCCTGTGCGCACCAGAAACCGCTCGCCTGCCCGTTCCCGCCCACCTGTTGCTGCGCCAGGGTCTGCACTGGACACCCTCCGTCGACCACAATATTGTATATACAAAATAACCGACGAGCCTGCCCGTGACCATGCCCTGCGACACGCTCTGGCACAACGCCCACCTGATGACGCTGGATGCCGAAGACGGCGGCCTGGGGCTGGTCCGCGACGGCGTGGTCGCCTGCCGCGATGGCCGCATCGTCTACGCCGGCGCCGCCGCGGCGCTGCCGGCACCGCTGGCCGCGCTGCACAGCGTCGACTGCGGCGGGCGCTGGATCGGCCCCGGCCTGATCGACTGCCATACCCATCTGGTCTACGCCGGCAACCGCGCCGGCGAGTTCGAACAGCGCCTGCTCGGCGCCAGCTACGCCGACATCGCCCGCGCCGGCGGCGGCATCGTCTCGACCGTGCGCGCCACCCGCGCCGCCGACGAGACCGCGCTGCTCGCCGCCAGCCTGCCGCGGCTGGACGCGCTGCTGGCCGAGGGCGTGACCACGGTGGAGATCAAGTCCGGCTACGGGCTGACCCTGGACGACGAACTGCGCCTGCTGCGCGTGGCGCGGCGGCTGGGCGAACTGCGCCCGGTGGCGGTGGCGCCCACCTTCCTCGGTGCGCACGCGGTGCCGCCCGGCGTCGACGCGCAGGCCTACATCGACGAGGTCTGCGAACGGATGATTCCCGCAGTCGCCGCGCAGGGCCTGGCCGAGGCGGTGGACGTGTTCTGCGAGCACCTGGCCTTCAGCCCGGCGCAGACCGAGCAGGTGTTCCAGGCCGCGCAACGGCATGGCCTGGCGCTGAAGATCCATGCCGAACAGTTGTCCAACCAGGGCGGCGCGGCGCTGGCGGCGCGCTACGGCGCGCTCTCGGCCGACCACGTCGAATACCTGGACGACGCCGGCGTCGCCGCGATGGCCGCCGCCGGTACCGTGGCGGTGCTGCTGCCGGGCGCGTTCTATTTCACCCGCGACACGCAGCTGCCGCCGATCGCCGCGCTGCGCGACGCCGGCGTGCCGCGCGCGCTGGCCACCGACTGCAATCCCGGCACCTCGCCGCTGACCAGCCCGCTGCTGGCGATGAACCTGGCGGCGACGCTGTTCCGCATGACCGTGGCCGAATGCATCGCCGGCTTCACCCGCGAGGCGGCGCGCGCGCTGGGACGCCAAGCGCAGGTCGGCCGGCTGCGCGCCGGCTTGCAATGCGACCTGGCGATCTGGGACATCGAACAACCGGCCGAACTGGTCTACCGCATGGGCTTCAACCCGCTGCATGCGCGCATCTGGAGGGGACAATGAACGACCACGAGATCCTGCTGCGCCCCGGCGCGGTGAGCCTGGCGCAATGGCGCGACGTGTACCGCGGCGCCGGCGTGCGCCTGGACCCCGGCTGCGCCGAGGCGGTGCTGCGCAGCGCGCAGACGGTGGAGGCGATCGTCGCCAAGGGCGCGCCGGTGTACGGCATCAACACCGGCTTCGGCAAGCTGGCCAGCGTGCGCATCGAGCGCGAGGACCTGGACACCTTGCAGCGCAATATCGTGCTGTCGCACGCGGCCGGGGTCGGCGAGCCGATGCCGGCGCCGGTGGTGCGGCTGATGATGGCGCTGAAGCTGGCCAGCCTGGCGCAGGGCGCCTCCGGCGTGCGCCCGTCCACGCTGGCCCTGCTGGAAGCGCTGCTGCGCCACGACGTGGTGCCGGTGGTGCCGTGCCAGGGCTCGGTCGGCGCGTCCGGCGACCTGGCGCCGTTGGCGCATCTGGCCACGGTGATGATCGGCGTCGGCGAGGCCTTCGTCGGCGGACGGCGCCTGCCGGCGCACGAGGCGCTGGCGCAGGCCGGGTTGCAGCCACTGGCGCTGGGCGCGAAGGAAGGCCTGGCGCTGCTCAACGGCACCCAGTATTCCACCGCCTACGCGTTGGCCGGGCTGTTCGAGATCGAGCGCGTGTTCCATGCCGCGCTGGTCGCCGGCGCGCTGTCGACCGAAGCGGCGAAGGGCTCCGATACCCCGTTCGATCCGCGCATCCACGCCTTGCGCGGCCAGCACGGGCAGATCGCCACCGCCGCGGCGCTGCGCGCGCTGATGCAGGGCTCGGCGATCCGCGACTCGCATCGCGACAACGACGTGCGCGTGCAGGATCCGTACTGCCTGCGCTGCCAGCCGCAGGTGATGGGCGCGGCGCTGGACGTGATGCGCCAGGCCGCGACCACGCTGGCGATCGAGGCCAACGGCGTGTCCGACAATCCGCTGGTGTTCAGCGACACCGGCGAGGCCCTGTCCGGCGGCAACTTCCACGCCGAACCGGTGGCCTTCGCCGCCGACATGCTGGCGCTGGCGGTGTGCGAGATCGGCTCGATCAGCGAGCGCCGCGTGGCCATGCTGGTGGATCCGGCGCTGTCCGGGCTGCCGGCGTTCCTGACCCCGAAGCCGGGGCTCAACTCCGGCTTCATGATTCCGCAGGTCACCGCCGCGGCGCTGGTGTCGGAGAACAAGCAGCGCGCCTACCCGGCCAGCGTCGATTCGATTCCGACCTCGGCCAACCAGGAAGACCACGTGTCGATGGCCGCGCACGGCGCGCGGCGCCTGCTGGCGATGGCCGAGAACGCGGCCAACGTGGTCGGCATCGAGCTGCTCGCCGCCGCGCAGGGCTGCGACTTCCATGCGCCGCTGACCTCCAGCGCCGCGTTGGAAGCGGCGCGCGCGCTGCTGCGCGCGCAGGTGCCGGCGCTGCAGGACGACCGCTACTTCCATCCGGACATGCTCGCCGCCACGGCGCTGGTGCGCGATGGCGCGCTGGCGGGCGCGGTCGATGTGTCCCTGCCCGATGCAACGTCCGGATCATGACCCCTTGTAGGAGCGGCTCTTGTCCCCTTTTCGGGATCAGCCGCGACCAGCCGTCACCAGTGACATCCGGTCGCGGCTGAAGCCGCTCCTACAAAAGAAGCAAAGCGAGGCCTCGCATGACATCCCTGCCCGACTGGCTCAGCGTCCACCGCGGCGATGCGCCGCTGATCGTCAGCTTCCCGCATACCGGCACCGAGCTGCCGGATGGGTTGGCCGCGCGTTTCGTGTCCCCCTGGCTAGCCCGCCGCGACGCGGACTGGTGGGTGCACGAGCTGTACGCGTTCGCCGGCGACATGGGCGCCACCACGCTGCGCTCTGCGGTGTCGCGCTCGGTGATCGATCTCAACCGCGACCCGAGCGGCGCCTCGCTGTACCCGGGCCAGAACACCACCGGCCTGTGCCCGCTGACCACCTTCGACAACCAGCCGCTGTACCGCGACGGCGAGCGCCCGGACGCGGCCGAGATCGCTCGCCGCCGCGACACCTGGTTCGCGCCCTACCACGCCGCGCTGGCCGCGGAGATCGCCCGCCTGCGCGCGATCCACCGCACCGTGGTGGTGTACGACGCGCACTCGATCCGCTCGCATATCCCGCACCTGTTCGACGGCGAGCTGCCGCAGTTCAACATCGGCAGCGCCGGCCGGTCCGGTGCGCCCGATACCAGCTGCGACCCCGCGCTCGCCGATGCGGTCGAGCGGCTGTGCGCGGCGAGCGGCATGGGCTATGTGCGCAACGGACGCTTCAAGGGCGGCTACATCACCCGCCACTACAGCGATGTTCCCGGCGGCGTGCACACGCTGCAGATGGAACTGGCCTGCCGCGGCTACATGCACGAACCCGAGCACGTGAACGAGCGCACCTGGCCCACGCCGCTGGACCCCGACCACGCCGCACCGCTGCGCCGCACGCTGCAGCAGGTGCTCGCGTCCTGCCTTGAATTCGCCCACTCCCGGAGCGCCGCATGACCCGCCTCGACACCACCCGCACGATCCACGCGTCCACCGGCAGTACCCTCAGTTGCAAGAGCTGGCTGACCGAGGCGCCGCTGCGCATGCTGATGAACAACCTGGATCCCGACGTGGCCGAACGCCCGCAGGAACTGGTGGTGTACGGCGGCATCGGCCGCGCCGCGCGCGACTGGGAATCCTTCGATGCGATCGTGGCCGCGCTCAGGCGCCTGGACGACGACCAGACCCTGCTGGTGCAGTCCGGCAAGCCGGTCGGCGTGTTCCGCACCCACGCCGATGCGCCGCGCGTGCTGATCGCCAATTCCAACCTGGTGCCGCGCTGGGCCACCTGGGACCACTTCAACGAACTGGACAAGAAAGGCCTGGCCATGTACGGCCAGATGACCGCCGGCAGCTGGATCTACATCGGCGCGCAGGGCATCGTCCAGGGCACCTATGAAACCTTCGTCGAGATGGGTCGCCAGCACTACGCCGGCAGCCTGGCCGGCAAGTGGCTGTTCACCGGCGGCCTCGGCGGCATGGGCGGCGCGCAGCCGCTGGCCGCGGTGATGGCCGGCGCCTCGTGCCTGGCGGTGGAATGCCGCAAGAGCAGCATCGAGATGCGCCTGCGCACCGGCTATCTCGACACATGGACCGACGACCTGGACGAAGCGCTGCGCCTGATCGAGGCATCGTGCACGGCGAAGAAGCCGCTGTCGGTGGGCCTGCTCGGCAATGTCGCCGACGTACTGGACGAACTGCTGGTCCGTGGGGTCAAGCCGGACCTGCTGACCGACCAGACCTCCGCGCACGACCCGGTCAACGGCTACCTGCCGCAGGGCTGGAGCGTCGAAGAGTGGGACGAAAAGCGCGCGAGCGCGCCTAAGGAAGTCGAAGCCGCCGCGCGCGACTCGATGGCCAACCACATCCGCGCCATGCTCGCCTTCCACGCGCTGGGCGTGCCGACCGTGGACTACGGCAACAACCTGCGGCAGATGGCGCTGGAAGAAGGCGTCGAGAACGCCTTCGACTTCCCCGGCTTCGTGCCCGCCTACATCCGCCCGCTGTTCTGCCGCGGCATCGGCCCGTTCCGCTGGGCGGCGCTGAGCGGCGATCCGGAGGACATCGCCAAGACCGACGCCAAGGTCAAGGAACTGATCCCGGACAACCCGCATCTGCACCGCTGGCTGGACATGGCCGCCGAGAAGATCAAGTTCCAGGGCCTGCCGGCGCGGATCTGCTGGGTCGGCCTGGGCGATCGCGACCGGCTGGGCCTGGCCTTCAACGAGATGGTCGCCAACGGCGAGCTGAAGGCGCCGGTGGTGATCGGCCGCGACCACCTGGATTCGGGCAGCGTCGCCTCGCCCAACCGCGAGACCGAAGCGATGGCCGACGGCTCCGACGCGGTCTCCGACTGGCCGCTGCTCAACGCCCTGCTCAACACCGCCAGCGGCGCCACCTGGGTCTCGCTGCACCATGGCGGCGGCGTCGGCATGGGCTTCTCCCAGCACGCCGGCATGGTCATCGTCTGCGACGGCACCGAGGCGGCGGCCAAGCGCATCGCCCGCGTGCTGTGGAACGACCCGGCCACCGGCGTGATGCGGCACGCGGACGCCGGCTACCCGATCGCGCTCGACTGCGCGAAGGAAAAGGGACTGGATCTGCCTGGCATCCTGGGCTGAGCCGCGCCAAGGCCGCTCGCGCCGTCCGGAGCCAGGCAGCGCCTGGCCCCCGGGCGCCCCAACGATCGCTAGCCCGGCGCGCTTCGCGACGGGCGCCAGTCGCGAAGCGCGACCGCGGTTGCTTGCCGTTACACCTGGATCCCCTACAATCCGGCCACGATGTAAGCGGGTCTGCGTTGGCCGGGTGCGCGCCAACGCGTCGACGTTGATCGACTCATGAAATAACGCTATGCCTTCTGGCCGCGCGCCGCTCGAGGCAGCGTGCGGGCGCGGGGCATGGATGCGATTGACTCGCCATTGTCACGGAGATGCCCTCGATGGGTCAGGAACAACGGATCGATTCGCTCACCGGCATCCGCGGCATGGCCGCGCTGCTGGTGGTCTATGCGCACCTGGCGGAGGAGCATTTCTTCGCGATCAGCCCGCTGCACCCCGGCGAGATGGGGGTCATGGTGTTCTTCACCCTCAGCGGCTTCCTGATGGCGTTCCTCTACGGCGAAAAGCCGTTCGACTACACCGCTGTGGCGCGCTACGGCATCTCCCGCTTCTCGCGCATCGCCCCCGCCTACCTCACGGTGGTGATCGCGTCGTACCTGATCTACAACCTGGTCGACTCCAACTTCGTCTACGCGATCACCCATCGCAACCTCGCCCGCCACCTGCTGTTCTCCGGCAATGTCTCGGCCCTGTGGAGCATTCCGCCCGAAGTGCAGTTCTACGTGGTCTTCGTCGGCTTGTGGGCGGCGCTGTGGTCGCTCGGCAGCCGCGGCAATGCGGCGCTGCTGATCGTGGCGCTGGTCGCCGTGTTCGCCCTGATGACCCAACGCGCGGCACTACCGGGCACCTTCGTCGGCTCCAAGATCCATTACTTCTTCACCGGCGTGCTGTTCGGCCTGCTGCGCAGCCGGGTCGCCGCGGGCGTCGGCCTGAGATCCCTGGGCGCCATGCAGGCGCTGACGTTGGCCGCGATCGGCCTGGTGGTGGCCGGCGTGATCGACATCGACCTCGGCACCAAGCGCGAGCTGTATCTGGGCCTGGAACCGGCGCTGTTCGCCGGCGTCTTCGTATTCCTGTTCTCGTTCGACACCGGCCTGAGCACGCGCCTGTTCGGCAACCGGTTCATCACCATGTGCGGCGAATGCAGCTTCTCCATGTACCTGCTGAACATTCCGCTGATCTACGCGGCGATGGCATTGCTCGGCGACGACGTCCGCCCTAGCCCATGGCTGGCGGTGCCGGTCACCGCGGCGATCCTGGTGGCGGCCTGGGCGATGTACCGGCTGGTCGAGATGCCGGGCAACACGCTGCTGCGCGGCCTGGGCACGCGCCTGCTGCTGCCCAAGCGCCCTGCCGCGGCCGTGGCCGCGGTCACGCCCGGGCTGGCGGTACCGCTGGCGGCGGACGCGACCGGCGGCGATCCGACCTAGGCCTGCGCTGCGGCGCGTGCTGCAGCGCCCGCGGTGCTTCCGCCGGCACGAACCCGGCTGGCATGAACCCGGCATGCGAAACGACCTGTGGCGGGACGTGCGCGACCGCCTCCGCATGGCAGACAGAGCCGCGGGCTGAGACCACGGCGCGTGACGCGTCGGACGCCTACTGTAAACTTCCCGCCCCCGATGCCAGTTGACAGGCCGAGCCGGCGACGCCGCTCGGGCAGGCATCACCTTCCTGCTCTTCGTTTGGCTTGCCTGGTCCTGTTGCGGACGCCGCAACACGCGGCTCGGCCGGAGCGGGCAGCCGAGCGAGCATCCAACGAAAGATAGTGCTTGCCCATGTTCGTTCTGCCTCCCCGCCGGCTTTCCCACGGTTCTACACAGCTTTCCCTGCGTTCCATCGCCGTCCTGGGCGGCCTCGCCACCATCGCGCCCGCCACCGCGTCCGAGCAGGCGACCACCCTCGACACCGTCGAGGTCACCGCGACCGATGCCGGCGACCGCGCACGCGCGGCGCTGCGGCGCGTTCCCGGCGCCGGCAACGTCATCGACATGACCGACCTCAGCCAAGGCCGCCTGGCCGGCAGCGCCGACGTGCTGGCCTATCAGCCCGGCATCAACGCGCAATCGCCGGGCAACGAGGGCGTCAAGGTGTCGATCCGCGGTTCGGGCATCAACCGTGCGCCAGGCGCGCATGCCTCCGGCCTGTCGGTGTCGCTGGACGGATTGCCGCTGACCGGCCCCGGCGGCACGCCCTACGAATTGCTGGAGCCATCGTGGCTGAGCCGGGTCGAGGTCCTGCGCGGGGCCAACGGCTTCGAGCGCGGCGCGCTGGCGCTGGGCGGCGCGATCGACTACGTCAGCCGCAGCGGCCGCGATGCGCCCAGCCTGGAACTGCAGTACGAAGGCGGCAGCCATGGCTACCGCAAGCGCAGCGCCGGCATCGGCGGGGTGCGCGGCGCGCTCGACTACTACCTCGCCTACACCGACACCGCGTACGACGGCTACCAGGCGCATGCCGCCGGCGACGGCCGCGGCGCGATGGCCAATGTCGGCTGGCAGGTGACCCCCGCGCTACAGACCCGCTGGTTCCTGCGCTACCGCGAGACCGAGCACGACACGCCCGGCCGGCTGACCCGCGCGCAGATCCGCCACCGCCCGCGCGACGCCAACCCGGCCAACCTGGCGATCGACGCGCGCCGTCCGCAGCCGGGCAGCACCTGGATCGGCAACAGCACCACGCTGCAGCTGGACGAACACTCCACGCTGCAGGCCGGGCTGGTCTACCACAAGTACCCGATGGACTTGAACGAGAGCCTGTACCGGCAGCAGCTGGACTACGCCGACCTCAACGGCACGCTGGACTATCGCCACCGCCATGCGCTGTTCGGCCACGACAGCGTCAGCCGCGTCGGCCTGCGTGTCGCCCACGACCTGCGCGCCGACGTGCGCGAAACGCTGCGCTTTGTCAGCAACGGCTACCCGGCCGGCACGCACACGCGCGACTTCCGGCATCGCGGCAGCAACAGCGTGCTGCACCTGGGCAACGACCTGGCGCTGAGCGACGCGCTGCGCGTGCAGACCGGCCTGGCCCTGGTGTACACCCGCAGCCAGGTGCGGGTGACCTGGCCGACCACCGGCGAGGGCTTGTCCCGGCGCGATTGGGACTACGCCCCGCGCCTGGGCTTCACCTGGCAGGCCAGCCCGCACCTGCAGTGGTTCGGCAACCTGAGCCGCTCGGTGGAACCGGCGCATCCGTGGTCGATGCTCTGGGGGTCCAACAAGTACTTCGCTGCCGGCAACGGCGCCGCCAGCGGCCGCCAGCGCGCCGCGGTGCCATTGCGGAACCAGACCGCGGCCACGCTGGAACTGGGTGCGCGCGGTGATGGCGCGTTCGGCCGCTGGGAGCTGACCGGCTACTACGCCCAGGTTCGCCACGAACTGCTGAGCGTGGAACTGCAGCCCGCGCCCAACCTGCTGGTCGCCGAATCCAACGCCAGCCCCACCGTGCATCGCGGCCTCGAGGGCGGGTTGGACAGCACGCTCTGGCAGGGCGCGGCCGGCCGGCTGGCGCTGCGCCAGGCCTATACCTTCAGCGACTTCCGCTACCGCGACGATGCGCGCTTCGGCGACAACCGCCTGCCCGGCCTGCCGCGCCACTACTACCAGGCCGAACTGCGCTACGCGCATGGCGCCGGCGCGTACGCCGCGCTCAGCACCGAGTACGCCTCGAAGATGGCGGTGGACTACGCCAACAGCGTCTATGCCGACAGCCACCTGATCGTCGGCAGCCGCCTCGGCTACGACGCCCCCGGCGGCCGCTGGCAGGGCTGGCTGGAGCTGCGCAACCTCGGCGACCGCCACTACGCGGCCACGGTGACGCCCGGCTACGACGACGCCGGCAGGGACGCCGCGCGCTCCACGCCCGGCGAGGGGTTCGGCGTATATGCCGGAGCGCGCTGGCGCTTCGAGTAGGCCGGGCGTTTCGGCGAGCACCGCGGAGCGCGCGCAGGACCAACGCGGTCACGCCTCGCCACACCCGGGCTCAAGTTCGCGCGCCTGGCGCCGACAAAGGATGCAACGTTTCGAGGAGCCTTCATGGGCATCCTGATCTACCTGACTCCCGCCATCGCGCTCTGGGCGCTCACCGCCAGCGTGCTGGCCTGGATTTTCTTCGGGCGCCTGCGTCGCGAACAGCAGCAGCAGGCCAGTGCGCAGGACAGCCTGGCGCGCCATCAAGCCGCGCTGTCGCAGATGAAGGCGCGTGCGGCGGTCAGCGCGCGGGAGCTGGAGACGCTGCAGCAGGCCTACGCCAGCCTGCGGCAGACGCTGGAACTGCAGACGCAGGAACAGGCGCCGGCGCAGGACACCGTGGAGCGGCCGCCGGTGCCGATCCTGGTGATGGAACGCCTGGACATCGCCACCGAGGTCGGCACGCTGCTCGCGCACGTGGCGCGGGTGGCCAGGAGCATCCGCCGCTACAGCGCCTACAGCCGCGGCCACAACGCGCCTGAACTGAGCAGCGCGCGCTACGACCTGCATTGGCTCTCCGACTGCCTGCACAGCCTCGACCAAATCGGCCATGCCTTGGCCACGGGCAATGTGGACACGCTGACCGCCGCCTGCACCGAACTGCTGTCGATGTACGAGCAGTACCTCAAGGACGGCTCCGGCTACAACAGCCGCGACACGTTCCAGCGCCTGAGCAGCCACGTCCCGCTCGCCGACGTGACCGACGCCATCCGCTCGATCGCGGCCAAGGCGTCGCTGGCGCGGCAGGCGCAGACGCAGATGCTGGCCAGCGCGCAGGCGCCGGCAACGTCGCTCGCCTGACGCGCGCGCGCCGCGAAGGCGCGCGACCCTGACGCCAGCGGGGCGTGGCCCGCAGCGAACGCAAGCAGGCAGGCCGATCGCATCGCGACGGCCGCCGCGCCGGCCGCGCCCGCGTTGACCGGGCCGGTCGCCCGTGCTGTGATGCGTCCCGATCCGGGCGGGAGCAGCGACATGGCAGACATCAAGGCGGCCTTCGAGAAAGCGGCCAAGGACATCAAGCAACGCGAGGAGCGTCCCGACAACGACACCTTGCTGCGCCTGTACGCGCTGTACAAACAGGGCGCGGAAGGCGACGTCGCCGGCGCCAAGCCGGGCTTCTTCGACTTCGTCGGCACCGCCAAGTACGAGGCCTGGGCCAAGCTCAAGGGCATGCCGCAGGCCGAGGCGCAGAAGAAGTACGTGGACCTGGTGAAGAAGCTGCTGGCCTGATGGCGCGCGACACCCGCCGGCGCATCCTCGACACCGCCCTGGCGATGTTCAACGCGCAGGGCGAGCCGCACGTCACCACCAACCACATCGCCGACGAGCTGGAGATCAGCCCCGGCAACCTGTACTACCACTTCCGCAACAAGGACGACATCATCGAGCACCTGTTCGCGCGCTACGAGGAGCGCATGGACGCGGCGCTGGAGCTGCCGAGCGCGCGCCTGCCCGGGCTGGAGGACATCTGGCTGCAACTGCACCTGGTGTTCGAGTGCATCTGGGACTACCGCTTCCTGTACCGCGACCTGATTGAGATCCTCAGCCGCAGCCGGCGCCTGCGCCTGCGTTTCGCGCGCATCCTGCGCCGCGCCGACGACAGCACCCAGGCGGTGTTCCAGGGACTGGCGCAGGCCGGCGCGATGCGCGCCACCGCGCAGGAACTGGGCGGCATCGCCACCAACGTGCTGGTGGTGGCCACGTTCTGGCTCAACTACGCCGCCGCGCGCGGCGAGAAGGACGAGCAACTGGCGATCCGCCACGGCATCGTGCAGGTGATGCTGCTGATCAGCCCGTTCCTGCGCGAGGCCGAACGCACCCATCTGGCCACGTTGATGCAGGCCTATCTGGACTGAGCGCGGGACGCACGGCCGGCTGCGGTTGGCATCGAGCGCCGTTCGCTGCGCCACCCTGGCGACAACAGCGGTGATCGGGACTCGCTCCCGTTTGTCCGCGCATCGCGCGCCCCTGGGTGCATATGCAGGCGATGCAGCGATGTGACGCCGGACGGGCAGACCGCATCGATCGCGAGCGACGGCACTCGCTAGCGATCACGCGCAAAGCGCTCGGTTCCGGCGCAGGCGCGACTAAGATCAAGGAGCAGATCGAGCAGGCACGGGCCGAACTGGAAGCGGCGCATCGGCGCCAGGACTACGCCAAGGTGAGCCGGGACTGTCGTCGATGGCGCGCGCCATCGAAGGTTGGTCCCCGTCGCGACGAACTGGACCGATGCGTCTGCGCAACGTAGCAACGCAGCACCACGGCACCGTCTGCCTCGCGCACCGCGTCCACCGATTCGCCAAGCGCCGCCGGCATCGGCTAGGCTTGCCGCCCTGCCCTCGCCATCGCCCGGAACCCGTGTGAGAACCGTCGTCGCCACCCGCTACGTGACCCCACTGCGCGAAGGCGGCTCGCTGCCGGCGGTGGTCGAGGCCGACGACGACGGCCTGTACGTGCTGAAGTTCCGCGGCGCCGGGCAAGGCCCGAAGGCGCTGATCGCCGAACTGCTCGGCGGCGAACTGGCGCGCGCGCTCGGCCTGCCGATGCCGGAACTGGTGTTCGCGCTGCTCGACCGCGAGTTCGCGCGCACCGAGCCGGATCCGGAAATCCAGGACCTGATCCGCGCCAGCGAGGGCCTGAACCTGGCGCTGGACTACCTGCCCGGCGCGATCAACTACGACCCGGCGGCATTGCGCCCGGATCCGGCGCTGGCCTCGGCGATCGTCTGGTTCGACGCGTACGTGACCAACGTCGACCGCACCGCGCGCAACACCAACCTGATGGTCTGGCACGGCAAGCTGATGCTGATCGACCATGGCGCGGCGCTGTACTTCCACCACGACTGGGAGCATGCCGGCAACGCCTGCGCCTCGGCGTTCGCGCGCATCCGCGACCACGTGCTGCTGCCCTACGCCAGCGCCATCGCCCAGGCCGACGCGGAACTCGCGCCGCGGCTGACCGATGCGGTCATCGATGCGATCGTGGCGCGGATCCCGGACGCCTGGCTGCAGGCCGAGGCCTGCTTCGACGACCTGGACGCGCATCGCCAGGCCTATGCCGACTACCTGAAACGGCGGCTCGCGCTGCGCGCCGCGTTCGTCGAGGAGGCGCTCCGTGCTCACGCCGCACACCTATGACTACGCGGTCATCCGCGTGGTGCCGCGGGTGGAGCGCGAGGAATTCGTCAACGTCGGGGTGATCGTGTCCTGCCCGACCTCCAAATTGCTGCAGGCGGCGATCGAACTGCAGCCGGCGCGGTTGCATGCGCTGGACCCGACCCTGGACATCGAACGCCTGCGGCCCTACCTCGATGCGATCCCGGCGATCTGCCGCGGCGATGCCGACGCCGGCCCGATCGCGCTGCTGCCGCCGCGCGCACGCTTCCACTGGCTGACCGCGCGGCGCAGCTCGGTGATCCAGATGTCGTCGGCGCATGTCGGCCGCACCGCGCAGCCCGAGCGCGTGCTCGAGCACCTGCTCGAGCGCATGGTGCGGACGCCGCGCTAGGACGGTCGAAGCGGCATTTTGATGTCCGTTGTAGGAGCGACTTCAGTCGCGACAGGCGTTCCCGGGAACGCCCCGTCGCGACTGAAGTCGCTCCCACAGGGATATCCAGCGATCCCATGATCCCGCACAGGCCAGGCGCCTTCTCGCAAAGCGGATCCTGCTGCCAGACCACCGCCTCGTCGCGTCGCCGCCGCCTTCCGCCAGGTCAAGGCCGACGGCGGCTCCTTGCGATTGCGCCGCCGTCCTCGCCTCACCGCGCATCCGGATGTGCGCGGAGAAACAGCCGCGGTGCGGCCTGTTGATGCCACAGGCCACGACCGACACCGGAAAACCCGACGCGCTACCGTCGCCGCTTGCCGCCGCTGCTGCGGCTACTGCGAACGCGCGCTGCGCTTGGTGGCCGCGCCACGCGGGCGCCGCGCAACGGCGGTCTTCTTCACCGCCCGCTTGGCGGTCTTGGGCGTGGCGGCACGCTTGCGCGGCGCAGCGTGTGGCGCGGGTTGCAGGCCGAGCTTGACCAGTACCGGCTGCAGCCGCGCCTCGACCTCGGCGCTCAACGGCTGCACCTGGCCACGCAGCGCCGCGGCGCCCTCGCGCACGCTGGCTTCGGCGCCGTCGGCCAGCTGCGCCACCAGCGCCTTGAGAGTATTCGCGCCGACCGCGGCATCGGCCGCGGCGGCCAGCGCACGCTTGCGGGTCAGCGACACCAGGCCCAGGCCGGCCAGCCACAGATGCCGCGGCGCCAGCGTGTCGGAACGGTGTGCGGAGGTGGAACGCTTCTTCGTCGCCATCGCAGGTCTCCCGGGTGCCGACAGCGGCACCGATGCGACGCATGCTGGCGGCAGCGGCTTGAGCAAACACACTATCCGCAGTGCAGCTTGCCAGGCGGCCATGGCGGCGCCATGCTCGGCGCGACTACAGGGAGGCCACGCATGGCAGCAAAACCGACCGCATGGGCGCCGTTTCCGCACGACGCCAAGGCCTACGCCTACCCGGGCGAGGCGTTGAAGAAGGCCTGGCCGAAGCTGCACGCCGGCGACTGCGAACCGTACCCGGATCCGGCGCGCGCGCAGGCGCTGATCGACGCCGCCGGCAAGGCCGGAAAAGGCCACGACGCACAGACGCTGTCGGCGGCCCTGATCGAGGCCTGGCGCGCCTTCCACCAGGGCCAGTTCCAGCAGGCCTACACCGCCGGGCAGGCGCTGGGCGTGTTCGGCGCCTCGGTCGCGGTCAAGGCGCTCGGCATCCACGCCGGCTATCTGGTCGAGGACGAGAAGGAACAACTGCAGCGCCTGCAGCAGGCCGCGACGCTGGCCGAAGCGGCGATCGCCGCGCTGCCGGACGAAGCCAACAGCCACTATCGCCACGCCTTCGCGCTGGGCCGCTACAGCCAGGGGCTGAGCATCGTCAAGGCGCTCAAGCAGGGCATCGCTGGCAAGGTGCGGCAATCGCTGGAGACCACGCTGGAATTGCAGCCCAAGCACGCCGAGGCGCACATGGCGCTGGCGCTGTACCACGCCGAGATCATCGGCAAGGTCGGCGCGATGATCGGCGGACTGACCTACGGCGCCAAGGCCGCGACCGCCGAGCAGCACATCCAGCAGGCACTGAAGCTGGCGCCGGACACGCCGATCGCGCATGTTGAACACGCCAACGTGCTGTTGCTGCTGCACGGCGACAAGCGCGAGGACGCGGCCGCCGGCGCATTCGAGAAGGCAGCCAAGCTCAAGCCGCGCGATGCGATGGAAGCGCTGGACGCGGCATTCGCGCGCGAGCAGTTGGAGTAGCGCGACACCGGAGATCCGCCACCGCGGTTCGCGTGTGGGTACACCTGTGGGAGCGACTTCAGTCGCGACGGGCGCTATCGGTAAAGCCCGTCGCGACTGAAGTCGCTCCCACAACGCTATCGGTTACCGTGAATATCCGATCGGAACGCTGCAACGGCGCACACCGAGTCGCGCTTTCCATGCGCTTCGACACAGCGGAGTAGCGCGGCACCGGAGATGGACCGCCGCCGTTCGCGTGCAGGTACATCTGTAGGAGCGGCTTCAGTCGCGACAGGCACTACTTCCCCGCCACACATGGCACGCCGCGCATCGCGACACGAGCTGCGCGGCGGCGGGACCGACCCCGCACGCCGCGCACACTGCCTTGGCGCCGGTTACGACGTCGGCAACGCATAGGCGATCACGTAGTCGCCCTTCTTGGTCTCCATGAAGTGGTGGCCGGCGGCCACGATCACCAGGTATTCGCGGCCGTCGACCGCATAGAGCATCGGCGTGGCCTGGCCGCCGGCCGGCAGCTTGGCCTCCCAGACGCGCTTGCCGGTGGTCAGGTCGATCGCGCGGATCATGTCGTCGGTGGTGGCGGCGATGAAGATCAGGCCGCTGGCGCTGACCACCGCGCCGCCGTTGTTCGGCGTGCCGATCTCGATCGGCAGGCCGGAGTGGATGCCGAACGGGCCATTGCCGCGGGCGCTGCCCAGCGGGCGGTCCCACAGGGTCTTGCCGCTGGCCAGGTCGATCGCGCGGATGCCGCCGTACGGCGGTTGCTTGCACAGCAGGCCGGTGAACGGCAGGCGCCAGCCGGCGTTGACGTTGATCGCGTACGGCGTTCCCGCCTGCGGATCGCCGGCGCCTTCCGCACCGCCGGCGTCGCCGCGCACCTGGTCGCGCGGCGCCCAGCCGAGCTTGTCGGCCTTGGCCCGCGGCACCAGCCGGTTGTAGTTCGGCATGTCGTTGTAGTTGGCCACGATCACCCCGCGCTGCGGATCCACCGCCACGCTGCCCCAGTCCGAGCCGCCGTTGTAACCGGGATATTCGATCGAGTGGCGATCGGCCTCCGGCGGGGTGTAGATGCCCTTGTAGCTGGCGCTGCGGAACTGGATGCGGCACACCAGCTGGTCGATCGGGGTGATGCCCCACATGTCGCGCTCGGTCAGGTCCGGCTTGCGCAGCGAGTGGTACAGCGAGAACGGCTGGGTCTTGGCGCGGCGCTGCGGTTCGACGCCGCCGCCGGGCACCGGGCGCTCCTCGGCCCCGACCAGCGGCTGGCCGTTGCGCCGGTCGAGCACGTAGATCTCGCCCTGCTTGCTCGGCAGGATCACCGCCGGCACCTTGCCGCCGCCGTGCGGGAAATCCACCAGCGTCGGCTGCGAGCCCAGGTCGTAGTCCCAGACGTCGATGTGCGTGGTCTGGAAGTTCCACACCGGCTTGCCGGTGGTGACGTCCAGCGCCACCAGCGAGGTCGCGTACTTGTCCTCGGGCGCGGTGCGCGAGCTGCTCCAGTAGTCGGCCGTCGAGTTGCCCATCGGCAGGTAGACGTAGCCGAGTTGTTCGTCGCCGGCCGCGGACGTCCACATGTTCGGCGTGCCGCGGGTCCAGCTCTGCCCCGGCGGCGGTGCGCCGTTCCATTGCGGATGGGTCATGTCCCAGGCCCAGCGCAGCTCGCCGGTCACCGCATCGAAGCCCTGGATCACGCCCGACGGTTCGTAGCGCTGCTGCCCGTCCAGCACCTGGTGGCCGGTGACGACCACGCCGCGGACGATGGTCGGCGGCGAATTGATCGACACGTAGCCCGGCGGCGTGTCGCCCATGCCGGCGGTGATGTCGACCTGGCCATGCGTGCCGAAGTCCTCGCACGGCTTGCCGCTGGCGGCGTCGACCGCGATCAGGCGGCCATCCAGGGTGCCTTCGATGATGCGGCGACGGCAGGCGCGCTGGTCGGCGGTCAGCGCGACCGGCGCCGCCGTACCGTCTGGCGCGTTCGCCGCGTCCGGCACCTCGTAGTAGCTGACCCCGCGGCAGGCGGCGGTGTACGGAATCGACTTGTCCGCGACCTTCGGATCGTAGCGCCAGCGCTGCCGCCCGTTGCGCGCGTCCAACGCGATCAGCTGGTTGCGCGCGGTGCACAGATATAGGCTGTCGCCGATCTTCAGCGGCGTGGTTTCCGCGCCCCAGCGCTTGGCCGGCAGGTCGCCGGTGCGGAAGGTCCAGGCGGTCTGCAGCTGGGCCACGTTGCCGGGGGTGATCTGGCGCAGCGGGCTGTAGCGGCTGCCGGCGTTGTCGCGGCCGTAGGCGGCCCAGTCGGCGTCGGCCGGCGCCTCGGCCGGCTGCGCGCCGGCACGCGGTGTGGTGACCGCCGCCGCCATGCCGGCGGCGTGCGCGAGCAGGCCGTCGGCCTCGGTCACGCCGTACGGCACGAAGGCCAGGGCGAAGGCGACCACGAACACCAGCGCCAGCGCGCCGGCCAGGGCGCGCGACACGCCGCGCGAGACCGGGCGGTCCAGCCGCGGCAGCAGCAGCGCCAGCAGCAGGCCCAGGAACACCATCAGGCCTATGCGCGGCACCCAGCGCCAATAGTCGGCGCCGGATTCCCACCCCGCCCACAGCAGCGACAGCACGAAGGTCGCCGCGAACCACGCTGCGCCGCTGCGTCGGCCGCGCGCCAGCAGCACGCCCGACAGCAGCAGGCCGAGCCCGCCGACCAGGTAATACCAGGAGCCGCCCAGCGCCAGCAGCCACGCGCCGCCGGCGGCCAGCGTCAGGCCGATCAGCGCGCAGGCGCCGCCCAGGAGCCGTAGCGGCCAACTGCCGCGATGCTCCGTTCGATCAAGATTGTTCATTGCCGTTCCTCGCAGGAAAAACCGCCGCGCGGAGCATCCGCTGCGGCCGGGGCGCGATGCGCCGCGCACCGTTATCCCAAGCCGGCGGTGAACGGAGCGCGTTCTATCGCCGTGGGCGATGGCACGTACTGTTGCTATGCAGTGCTTGCGTAGCAGCTGGTCCCAGCTCCCCTTCTCCCGCTGGGAGAAGGTGCCCCGAAGGGGCGGATGAGGGTGCGGGCGAAGCAGCGTGCAGTCGGGCAGCGCGAGGCTTCGCGCCGTACCCTCATCCCAACCCCTCTCCCGGGGGAGAGGGGCTTTGGTTCCGCTGCGTGCTTTTCATCGTGCGCGCCGCGGCGATGTCTGCGACATGGCATGCGCGCCCACATTGCGTGGCGGCGGTTGGCATTGCCGCACTCGTGCGCGCCGCAAACGACGACGCCGGCATTGCGCCGGCGTCGTCCTGTCCCGCTCGGGCCCGACTCAGTCCTGCGACGGCGCCTCGCTGGCAACTTCGACGCTGCCTTCCTCGCCGGCGATCGGATCGACCGGCTCTTCCTCGGCCAGCGATCCGTCCAGGCGTTCCACCGCCTGCAGCTTCTCGCCCTTGGACAGGCGGATCAGGGTCACGCCCTGGGTGTTGCGGCCGACGCGGGAGATCTCCGAGGCGCGGGTGCGCACCAGGGTGCCGCCATCGGAGATCAGCAACACCTCGTCCTTGGTGCTGAGCAGCACCGCGCCCACCAGCTTGCCGTTGCGCTCGCTGGTCTGGATGCCGATCACGCCCTGCGTGCCGCGGCCCTTGCGTGGGTACTCGGCCAGCGGGGTGCGCTTGCCGTAGCCGTTCTCGGTGGCGGTGAGGATGTAGGCATCGGGCTCGTCGCCGTTGCGCACCACGGCCTCGGTCTCGACGTCGGCCTCCGTCTCCGGCGCCGTCTCGATGTCCTCGGCATCCTCGTCCTGGCCCTCGGCCGGCTCGGCCACGATCAGGCTGACCACGTATTCGCTCTTGGCCAGGCGGATGCCGCGCACGCCGCGGCTGCTGCGGCCGGTCGGCTTGACCCCGCCGCGGCTCTTGCGGCGCGGGCTGCGCGCGTCGTCGCCGTCCTCGACGGCCTCGGCCAGCGCGACCTCATCGTCGCCGTTGTCCTCGCCCGTGCCCTCGTCGATGGCGCCGTCCTCGGCCTCGTCGTCCTTGGGCCGTTCGGAGAAGCGCACGGTCTTGCCGTTGGACGCGAACAGCAGCACGTCGCGCTCGCCGTCGGTCAGGCCCACGCCGACCAGGGCGTCGCCCTCGTCGAGGTTGATCGCGATCTTGCCGGCCTTGCGCTGGAACGCGAAGTCGCTGAGCGGGGTCTTCTTGACCATGCCGTTGCGGGTGGCGAAGAACACGTAGCGGCCGCCGGCATAGTCGCGCACCGGCAACACCGCCTGCACGCGCTCGCCGTTCTCCAGCGGGATCCAGTTGATGATCGGGCGGCCGCGCGCGTTCGGGCCGGCCTCCGGCAACTGGTACACCGGCAGCGCGAACACCTTGCCGCTGCTGGTGAAGGTCAGCAGCGTGTCGTGGGTGTTGACCAGCCACAGCTGGTCGATGAAATCCTCTTCCTTGGTCGCCGCCGCGCTACGGCCGCGGCCGCCGCGGCGTTGCGCGCGGTAGGCGCTGACCGGCTGGCGCTTGGCGTAGCCGGCATGCGACAGCGTCACCACCACGTCTTCCGGCGCGATCAGGTCGAGGATGTCGAGGTCTTCCTCGCTGTGGCGGATCTCGGTGCGGCGCGCATCGCCGTATTCCTCGCGGATGCTGATGAGTTCCTCGCGGATCACCTGCAGCAGCACGTCGGGGTTTTCCAGGATCCGGATCAGCCCGGCGATCGTCTCCAGCAGTTGCTTGTATTCCTCTGTCAGCCGCTCCTGCTCCAGCCCGGTCAGGCGGTGCAGGCGCATTTCCAGGATCTGCGAGGCCTGTACGTCGGTCAGCTGGTAGCCGTCGGCGAGCAGGCCGACCCCGGCCGGCAGGTCTTCCGGCTGCGAGGCATCGGCGCCGGCGGCGCCGAGCAGCGCGCCGACCAGGCCCGCGTCCCAGCGCCTGGCCAGCATGCGCTCGCGCGCTTCGGTCGGGTTGGCCGAGGTCTTGATCAGCTCGATCATCTCGTCGATGTTGGCCAGCGCGACGGTCAGGCCTTCGAGGATGTGCGCGCGGGCGCGCGCCTTGCGCAGTTCGAAGATGGTGCGGCGGGTGACCACTTCGCGGCGGTGGCGGATGAACGCCTCCAGCATCTGCTTGAGGTTCATCAGCTGCGGGCGGCCATCGACCAGCGCCACCATGTTGATGCCGAACACCGACTCCATCTGGGTCTGCTGGTACAGGTTGTTCAGCACCACATCGGCGGCTTCGCCGCGCTTGATCTCGATGTAGATGCGCATGCCGTCCTTGTCGGACTCGTCGCGCAGTTCGCTGATGCCTTCGAGCTTCTTTTCCTTGACCAGCTCGGCGATCTTCTCGATCAGCCGCGCCTTGTTGACCTGGTACGGGATCTCGTTGACCACGATCGCTTCGCGGCCGTTGTCCTGGATCTCGATCTCGGCCTTGGCGCGCATGCGCACGCGGCCGCGGCCGGTGCGGTAGCCGGCGACGATGCCGCTGGTGCCGTTGACGATGCCGGCGGTGGGGAAATCCGGGCCGGGGATGTACTCCATCAGCCCGTCGACGTCGATCTGCGGGTTGTCGATCAGCGCCAGGCAGGCATTGATCGATTCGGTCAGGTTGTGCGGCGGGATGTTGGTCGCCATGCCCACCGCGATACCGGCCGAGCCGTTGACCAGCAGGCTCGGGAACCGGGTCGGCATGACCGTCGGTTCCAGTTCCTTCTCGTCGTAGTTGGGCTGGAAATCGACGGTTTCCTTGTCGATGTCGGCCATCATTTCGTGGGCCAGGCGCGACATGCGCGCCTCGGTGTAGCGCATCGCCGCCGCCGAGTCGCCGTCGACCGAGCCGAAGTTGCCCTGCCCGTCCACCATCAGGTAGCGCAGCGAGAACGGCTGCGCCATGCGCACCAGCGTGTCGTACACCGACTGGTCGCCGTGCGGGTGGTACTTGCCGATGACGTCGCCGACGATACGCGCCGACTTGTAATAGGGCTTGTTGCTGTGCGCGCCCAGCTCGTTCATCGCGAACAACACGCGGCGATGCACCGGCTTGAGGCCGTCGCGCGCATCCGGGAGGGCACGCCCCACGATCACGCTCATCGCGTAATCGAGGTAGCTCTTGCGCATCTCGTCTTCCAGGTTGACCTGGATGATTTCCTTGGCGGATTCTGCCATTCGGGTTCCGTAAGTCTGGTGGCTAATCGACCAGGACGCCGGCCCGCGGCAAGCGGGCCTGCCGGCGCCGGAAATCTACGGCGCGCAGCGGTCGATCGAACCGCCGGATTCTATCATGACAGGCGCGCGAATGCCCGGTTTTTGCCGGCCCGAACAAGCACTTGCGTGGATTTGCGGGGCCGTGCAGGGGGTCTGGCGCGGTTGCCGCGGCTCAGCCGCCGAACGCGGCGCGCATGCGCTCGGGATCCGGCCGCTCGATCACCCCGCGCTCGGTGACGATGGCATCGATCAGATCGGCCGGGGTCACGTCGAACACCGGGTTCCAGGCGGCGATGCCGTCGGCCACGGTGCGCACCCCGCCCACCCCGAACAGCTCGCCCGGGTCGCGCTGCTCGATCTCGATCTGCGCGCCGTCGGCGGTGTCCATGTCCACGGTGGACGACGGCGCCACCACCATGAACTTGACGCCGTGGTGGCGCGCGGCGATCGCCAGCTGGTAGGTGCCGATCTTGTTGGCGGTGTCGCCATTGGCGCAGATGCGGTCGGCGCCGACGATCACCCACTGCACCACGCCGGTCTTCATCAGGTGCGAGGCCGCCGAATCGGCGATCAGGGTCGCGTCGATGCCGTCCTGCTGCAGTTCCCACACGGTCAGCCGCGCGCCCTGCAGCCACGGCCGGGTCTCGCCGGCGAACACCTTGGCGATGCGGCCCTGGGCCATGCCGGCGCGGATCACGCCCAGCGCGGTGCCGAAGCCGGCGGTGGCCAGCGAGCCGGTGTTGCAGTGGGTCAGCACACCGCTGCCGGGCGCGATCAGGCCGGCGCCGAGCGCGCCCATGTGGCGGTTGGCGGCCAGGTCTTCCTCGGCGATGGCCTGCGCCTCGCGGGCGATCGCCTCGCGCCAGTCGGTGCCGGCCGCGGTCAGCGCCTTGCGCATGCGCATCAGCGCCCAGGCCAGGTTGACCGCAGTGGGACGCGCCGCATTGAGCCGCTGCAGCGCCGGTTCCAGCTTGGCCAGGGCCTGCGCGCCGTCGTCGGCCTGCACGTCGCGCGCGGCCAGCACCACGCCCCAGCCGGCAGCGATGCCGATCGCCGGCGCACCGCGCACCGCCAGGGTGTGGATCGCGGCGGCGACCTGGTCGCTGTCGGTGCATTGCACGTGCTCGACCACGAACGGCAGCTTGCGCTGGTCCAGCAGCTCCAGCGCGTCGCCGGTCCACAGGATCGGGCGGATATGGTCGTAGCGGGCGTAGTCGATATCGAGGGCGGCGTTCATCGGGCTATTGTAAACGGCCCGGGATTGAGGATGACCAGCCATACGGCTGTGGAAAAGCGGGGATTCGCAAATGCGACGCGGACCGGCGGCCTAGGACCCTCGCCTGAGCCCCGGCGGGACGTCGGCGACCGTGGCGACTTGCTCAGTTGACGCTGAATTCGGCGCGACAGCCCTTGTCGACCCAGATGCCGTCGCGGTCCCAGCCCCAGCTGTCGTCCTGCACGCAGGCGGTGCCGGACAGCTGCCGGCGCAGTTGCACGCTGCTGTGGATGCTGACCCCGCAGCGGCGCCGCGAGCGGCCCTTGGATTCGCACAGCACCGGACGCGCGCCGACCGGGAAGCCGGAGCCGTCGCTGGCGCCGATCTCGAATTCGCCGCGGCAGCCGCGCGACACCCAGATCTCGTTGCGGCGCACGCCCCAGCTGCGCTCCTCGCGGCACGGCACCGAGGACAACTGGCGCATCAGCCGCACCGGCGCGCCGCGCAGCATCACCGGGCAGCTTTCGACCCGGCCATCGGATTCGCAGCGCAACACGCGGCGCATCGCGCTGCGCGTGGGTTCGGGCGGATTGGAACGGAATTCGGCGCGACAGCCCAGCGTCACCCACACGCCGGTGCCGTCCGAGCCCCATTCGCTGCCGCGGATGCAATCGTTGTCGGACAGTTGCCGGACCAGTTCCACACCCTGCCCGGTCTGCATCGGGCAATGCACCCAGCCCATGTCGCGCGATTCGCAGCGCACCACCGCGGCCGCATAGGCGTCTGGCACCTGCGCCGGCGTCGCCGCCGGCCATGCCGCGACGGCCAATCCCAGCCAACACCAGCTGCCGAGCCCGTACGACCACTTCATGCTTGGCGCTGCCCCCATGCGTAGAACCTGAACAACGAGACCACTCCACCGCGCATCGACCGCATGCTTGGCTGGATCAAACCATCATCGGCATCGACAAAGCAAGGAAATGCTTGCTGAACGCTGCGCGGTTCAGGCTCGCGCGAAATCGTAGGCGAGCACGTCGCCGATCGATGCCGTGCCGCGCATGGCCATCAGCAGGCGATCCACGCCGACGGCGACGCCGGCGCAGTCGGGCAGCGCCGGCAAGGCCTGCAGCAAACGCTCGTCCAGCGGCGGCAGCACCGCACCGCGCGCGCTGCGCAACGCGTGATCGCGCAGGAAGCGGCGGCGCTGCTCGGCGGCGTCGTTGAGTTCGTGATAACCGTTGGCCAGCTCGTAGCTGCCCAGGTACAACTCGAAACGCTCGGCCACCGGCGGTTGCGCGTCGCGGATGCGCGCCAGCGCGCACTGCGTGGCCGGCCAGTCGTGGACCACGGTGATGCGATCGGCCGGAAATGCGGATTGCAGGCGGTGGGTCATCAGCAGATCGAGCCAGTCGTCGCGGGTGAGTCCCGCCGGGTCGATGCGCACGTCGCGCAACGGCTGCTGCAATGCCTCCAGCGGCGCCAGGAACGGATCCAGCTCCAGCGCCTGCAGGAACAGTTGCCGGTAGGTGACCACGTGCAGCGTCGCCGTGCGCGCGACCAGCGCCAGCGCCTCGCGCACCAGCGCCACGGTCTCGTCCACCAGTTGCAGGTGGTTCCAGCCGACCCGGTACCACTCCAGCATGGTGAACTCGGGATTGTGGCGGCCGCCGGCCTCGCCGTTGCGGAACACCCGGCCCAGTTCGTAGCAGTCGCCGACGCCGGCGGCCAGCAGCCGCTTCAGCGGATATTCGGGCGAGGTGCGCAGCCAGCGCAGCGCCGGACCGCCATCGACATGACCGCTGAAGCGGGTCTGGAAACTGTCGATGTTGGGCTCGGTGTTGCCGGCCGCCGACAGCATCGGCGTCTCCACCTCGAGCACCTCGCGCGCGGCGAAGAAGGCGCGGATGCGCGCGTTGAGCGCGGCGCGCAGGCGCAGCGCGGCCAGGTCCACGGCATCGCTCATCGCAGCGATCCGCTCGCGCGCGCCGCGTCCGGCGCCCGGCTCATCCCTGCCCCTCGTGCTCGCCGAGCAAGGCCAGCAGCTGCGCCTCGTCCCACACCGCAACGCCCAGCTCCTGCGCCTTGTCCAGTTTGGAGCCGGCCTCGGCGCCGGCGACGACGAACGTGGTCTTCTTCGACACGCTGCCGGCGACCTTCGCGCCCAGCGCCTCCAGCCGCGCCTTGGCCGCATCGCGGCTGAGTTGCTGCAGGGTGCCGGTCAGCACCACGGTCTGCCCGTCCAGCGGCGCGGCGCGGCGCTCGGCCTGCGCCGGCGCCGCATCGAGCAGGCGCCGCATCGCCGCATCGGCCTCGCGCAACGCACGCAGCCGCGCGTCATCTGCGAGATACGCGGCGAGATTGGCCGCACCCGCCGTCGATATCCCGGCGCCGGTCCAGCCGCTTTCGTTGGCGCGCAGCAGCGCGTCGAGCGTGCCGTAGGTCGACGCCAATCGCTGCGCGCTCTTGCCGCCGAGTTTGTCCACCGGCAGCGTGGTCAGCAGGTGCGCCAGGTCGAGGCGCTCGCGCAGTTCCGCCGGCGGCGCGTCCTCGTCGGCAAAGCGGATGCCGGCCTGGATCAACGCATCGACCACCGCGGCGTTGCCGGGCTGTTCGAAGAAGGTGGCGATCGAGCGCGCGACCTCGCCGCCGATGTCGGGCAGTGCCTGCAGCAGCACCGCCGGCGTGCTGCGCACGAACGCCAGCGAGCCGAGCCAGTGCGCCAACGCCTTGGCGGTGGTCTCGCCCAAATGCGGAATGCCCAGCGCGAACAGGAAGCGCGGCAAGGTGGTGTTGCGGCTGGCGTCGATGCCGGCGACCAGGTTCTCCGCCCATTTCGTCGCCAGCTTGCCGCCCAGGTCCACGGCCAGGTGCGCGCGCAGGAACTCGGCGCGCGTCCAGTCCGGCGTTTCCTGCGCGAGCGCCTGCTGCCCCTGCGCATCCAAAGCCAGCGCGCCCTTGCTGTCGGCCACCGCCTGCGCCAGGTCGGCCGCGGTCGCCGCATCCAGCGCGGCCTTCATCCGCACCAGGTCTTCGACGCTCAGCGCGTACAGGTCGGCCAGCGAATGCACGAAGCCGAACTCGACCAGCGCATCGGCCTGGCGATCGCCCAGGCCCTCGATGTCCAGCGCCCGGCGCGAGGCGAAGTGGCGCACCGCCTCCTTGCGCTGCGCCGCGCAGGCCAGCCCGCCGCTGCAACGCCAGGCCACCGCATCCTCTTCCTTGACCAGCTCCGAGCCGCACACCGGGCACGTAGCCGGCATCGTCCACGGCACCGTGCCGGCCGGCCGCCGCTCTTCGATGACCCGCACCACCTCGGGAATCACGTCGCCGGCGCGGCGCACGATCACGGTGTCGCCTTCGCGCGCGTCCAGCCGCGCGATCTGGTCGGCGTTGTGCAAGGTCGCGTTGGTGACGGTGACGCCGGCCACCTGCACTGGCTCCAGCCGCGCCACCGGCGTGACCGCACCGGTGCGGCCGATCTGCACTTCGATCGCACGCAACACGGTGGACTGCTCCTGCGCCGGGAACTTGTGCGCCAGCGCCCAGCGCGGCGCGCGCGAGACGAAGCCCATCGCCGCCTGCTGGTCGTAGTCGTCGAGCTTGTAGACCACCCCGTCGATGTCGTACGGCAGGCTGTCGCGCTTGGCGCCGATATGGCGGAAATACGCGATCAGGCCGTCGAAGCCGGTGGCGGTGGCGACCTCGGGCGCCACCGGGAAACCGAAGCGGCGCAGCAGCTCCAGCGTCTGCGAATGGGTCTCGGGCAGTTCCAGGCCGCGCACCTCGCCCACCGAATAGGCGAAGAACGCCAGCGGCCGCCGCCGGGTGACCGCAGGATCCAGTTGCCGCAGCGAACCGGCCGCACCGTTGCGCGGGTTGGCGAGCAGCTTCTCGTTGCGCTCCAGCGCCTTCGCGTTCCAGGCGGCGAACGCCGCGCGCGGCATGTAGACCTCGCCACGCACTTCCAGCACCGCCGGCGCCGACATGCCGATCTCACGCAGCTTCAGCGGCACCGACCGCACCTGGCGCAGGTTGGCGGTGACGTCCTCGCCGGTGCTGCCGTCGCCGCGGGTGGCGCCCTGCACGAACACGCCGTCCTCGTAGCGCAGACTGATCGCCAGGCCGTCCAGCTTCGGCTCGACCGAGAACACCGGCGCAGCCAGTTCCAACTGGCGCTCGATGCGCCGCTCGAAATCGGCGACCTCGGCGAAACGGGTGCGGTCGTCGGCGTCGTCGGCCACGCCCGCGGTCTCGAACGCATTGGCCAGCGACAGCATCGGGATCGCGTGGCGCACCTCCGGAAAGCCGCCGTCGGGACGCGCGCCGACCGTGCGGGTCGGCGAATCGTCGCGCGCCAGTTGCGGATGCTCGGCCTCCAGCGCCTCCAGCTCGCGCATCAGCGCGTCGTACTCGGCATCGGTGATCGACGGATCGTCGTGCACGTAGTAGCGATCGTTGGCGTCTTCGATGCGCTGGCGCAGCGTGGCGACGCGCTGCTGGAGATCGGATGAAGCGGTCATGCGCGGCCGGGACAGGTGACGGAGAGGGGGCGATAGTAACTGCGCGCCTGGCAAGGGGAAATGTTGGGCGGGGCCGGGATTCGGGATTGGGATTCGGGATTGCAAGCTCCTGAACGATGCCGAGATCACTCCCTTCTCCCCTCGGGACTCACGCCCCCTTTTGGGGGAAGGTGCCCCGAAGGGGCGGATGAGGGCAAGCCTGCCACCGAACGTCTTGCGTTCATGGACAGCCGTACCCTCACCCCAACCCCTCTCCCGGTGGGAGAGGGGCTAAGCGGACACTCCGCACTACCCGCACCTTCTCCACTCCCCGACCCTATTTCCCATCCGACCCCGAGTCCTGCGGTTCCGCCCTATCGAATCCCGAACCCCTGCATCTCCGAATCCCAATCCCAGTCCTGGCCACAAGCCTTGCCCCAACGTTAAGGGAACGTTAGCTTTGCGTTCCTGTTTCGACGTTCCGCCTGGAGAAGTGCCGTGTCGTTACCCGTTTCGCGCCGTTCCTTCCTTTCCCTCGCCACCTCGGGCCTGGCCGTCGGCGCCCTGGGCCTGGCGCCCGGCGCGGAGGCGGCAAAGCGCAAGGCGGCGGCCGCGGCTCCGGGCGTGGCGCCGGCCGTCGGCCCGGTCTACCTGAATTTCAACGAATGCCCGCTGGGGCCCTCCCCGGCCGCGCTGGACGCCGTGCAGACGATCCTGCCGCGCGCCGGCCGCTACCTGTTCGAGCTGCCCAACGACCTGATCGCGCTGTTCGCCGGCGAGCACCAGTTGCCCAGCAACCACATCGCGGTCTACCCCGGTTCCAGCGATCCGCTCAACCGCGCCGCGCGCGCATTCACCTCGGCACGCGCCGGCGTGGTGGTGGCCGACCCGACCTTCGAGGCGGTGGCCGACGTCGCCGCCGCCAACGGCGCCCCGGTGCGGCGGGTGCCGCTGCGCGCCGACGGCGGGCACGACGTCAAGGCCATGGCCAGCGCCGATCCGAACGCCGGGCTGATCTACCTGTGCAACCCGAACAACCCGACCGGCTCGATCACCGCGCGCGCCGACATCGAATGGCTGCTGGCCAACAAGCCCGCCACCAGCGTGCTGCTGGTCGACGAGGCCTACATCCACTACAGCGAACAGCCGTCGGTGGTCGATCTGATCGGCCAGCGCCAGGACCTGCTGGTGCTGCGCACCTTCTCCAAGCTGTACGGCATGGCCGGATTGCGCCTGGGCCTGGCGGTGGCCTCGCCGGGATTGCTGACCAAGCTCGCCGCGTTCGGCGAGAACCCGGTGGCGGTGACCGCGGTCGCCGCCGGCATCGCCAGCCTGCGCGACGTGCAACTGGTGCCGGCGCGGCGCGCCGAGAACGCGCGCATCCGCAACGAGACCATCGCCTGGCTGCAGAGCAAGGGCCACAAATGCCTGCCGTCGCAGTCCAACTGCTTCATGGTCGACGTCAAGCGCGACGGCAAGGCCTTCGCCGCGGCGATGGCCAAGCAAGGCGTGATGGTCGGCCGCAACTGGCCGATCTGGCCGAAGCTGGTGCGCATCACCGTCGGCACCGAGGCGGAGATGCTGCGGTTCCGCGAGGCGTTCTTGAAGGCGCGCAAGTAGCGGGCTTGGGATTGGGGAGTTGGGATTGGGGATTCGTAAAAGCTGACTTCGCCGCTAACCTCATCGGCCGGTAACCTCCTCGGCTCCCGTACCCTCATCCGCCCCTTCGGGGCACCTTCCCCCCAAAAGGGGGCCGTGAGTCCCGATGGGAGAAGGGAGACGCCAGCAGATTCGCTTTTACGAATCCCCAATCCAGAATGCCCAATCCCGGCCCCACGCTACCAGCGTGGGGCCTTCGTCAACGGCGGCGCCTGGTGCTGGCGGTCGTAGGCGCGCAGGTCGTCGCGGATGTGGGCGATGCGCTGGCGGCCGAGGGCGTTGCGGCTGTCGTCCAGGACCACGCCGTCGAGCAGTTCGCCCATGCGCTGCACGGTCGGCAGCATCTTTTCCCAGGCGTCGAGCGCGGTCAGCGGCGCCGGCAGGGTCAGGAAGAATGCGATCGCCGGGGTCTCCATCTCGCGGATGTGGGCCATGTCGAAGCTGCCCGGCTTCATGATGCTGGCCATGCTGAAGATCGGGCCGCGCTCGGGATGGCCCTCGACCAGGCGGTGGAACACGTTCATGTGGCCGAACACCAGGCCGGTCTTCTCGGCGGCGACCACGATGTCCTCGCCGCGCAGCACCTGGCCGGCGCGCGCAGCGACGTACAGCGAGACGATCTTGTCGAAGTCCTGGCTCGGCCGCTTGCCGAGGTCGGCATTGGCCGATTCGGCGGCGGGCAGGCCCAGCTCGGGCTGGCCGAGGGCGCCGTCCTGCTCGGGTGCGGCGAAGGCGTCGGCCTCGCCGCTTGCGGCGGCGTCGCCGAGCGAAGGCTCGCGGCGCGGCGTCGGCGTGGCCGGATCGGCCGCGTCCACGCGCCGGCCCTGGGTCGGTTTCTTCGGGCGACCGAACAGGAAGATCGCCGCGATCAGCAGCAGGCCGGCGGCGAGGATGCCGATGCGTAGCAGTGCCATGTCGGACATTGAGGGGTTACTCCGGCAGGGGTGCGTAGGGGGAAGACAACGTATTTAGCATGTCACGTCAGGCAGCGCCCGCCAAACGCGCGGCTTCCTCGAGATCCACGCTGACCAGGCGGCTGACGCCCGGTTCGCGCATGGTGACGCCGCTGAGCTGGTGCGCCGCTTCCATCGTCGCCTTGTTGTGGCTGACGAACAGGAACTGCACCTTCTCGCTCATTTCCTTGACCATCGCCGCCAGGCGGCCGACGTTGGCTTCGTCCAGCGGCGCGTCGACCTCGTCGAGCAGGCAGAACGGCGCCGGATTGAGCTGGAAGATCGCGAACACCAGCGCCACCGCGGTCATCGCCTTCTCGCCGCCGGACAGCAGCGAGATGCTGGACACGCGCTTGCCCGGCGGCCGCGCCATGATCGCCACGCCGGTGTCGAGCAGGTCTTCGCCGGTGAGTTCCAGGTAGGCATGGCCGCCGCCGAACAGGCGCGGATACAGCGCCTGCACGCCGGAATTGACCCGGTCGAAGGTGTCCTTGAAGCGGCCGCGGGTCTCGCGGTCGATCTTGCGGATCGCATCCTCCAGGGTCTCCAGCGCGGTGTTCAGATCGATGTCCTGCGCCTCCAGGTATTCAGCGCGCTGCGCCGCTTCACCGTATTCGCTGATCGCGGCCAGGTTGACCGGCTCCAGCCGGCGCATGCGCCCATCGATCTGCTGCACCGCCTGCTCCCATTCGGCCGGATCGGCCTGTTCGGGCAGGCCGTTGATCACGTCCTCGAGCACGAAGCCGGCCTTGACCACGGCGGCCGACAGCTGCTCGGCGCTGAGCACCAGCGCCTGCTGGTCGAGGCGGCGCTGGGCGATGCGCTCGCGTTGCGCCAGGGCCTGCTCGTCGCGCTGCTGACGGGTCTGTTCCAGGCCGCGCAATTCGTTGTCGATGCCGTCCAGCAGCGCCCGCGCCTCGCCGAGCGCACGGTCGGTGCGCACGCGTTCGCTGAGCGCGGCCTGGTGCTCGGCTTCCAGCGCATGCACCGGCGAATCGCCTTCGCTCAACTGCGCGCTGAGTTCGCCCAGGCGCGAATCCAGCTGCCCGCGCTGGTTGCCCATGCGCTCCAGCGCCTGGCTCAGCGAGGCGATCTGCGCGCGTTGCGATTCCAGGGTCAGGGCCAGCGCATGCGAGGCCTCGCGTATGCGGCGCGCGGCATCGCGGGCCAGGTCGCGCGCTTCGGTGAACTGGCGGCGCTCGCTCTCCAGCGCGTGCCGGGTGGTTTCCAGGTCGCCCATGCTGGTGACCGCGTCCTCCAGCTTGGAACGCGCCTCGCGCGCCTGCTCGCGGCTGCTGTCCAGGGTTTCCAGCAGCTGCGCGATCTCGGTCTCGATGCGCTCGATGCGGGTGCGCGCGGCGTCCACCTTGCCCTGCTGGCTCTGCAGCTGGCCGGCCAGTTCGGAGACGCTGCGGTGCGCCTGGTACAGCTGGCGCTGCGCGTCCTCGCGCTGCTGTTCGGCAGCCAGCGACTGCTCGCGGAAGCTCGCCAGGCGCTGATCCAGTTCCGCCTCGCGGTCCTGCAGCGCGTCGATCTGGCCGCGCAGATCCTGGATCTCGCGCTCGCGCAGCAACGCGCCCTGCTTGGCCGCGCCGGAGCGCGACACGCGCAGCCAGCCCTCGCCCAGGCGCGCGCCGTCGCGGGTGATGATCGAATCGCCCTCGCCCAGCTGCGGCAGCAGGGCGCGCGCGGCGGCGAGGTCCTCGGCCGCGTGCAGCCGCGACAGCAGCCGGCGGATCGCGATCGGGCCCTGCACCTTGGCGGCGAGCGAGGTCGGCGCGAAGCTGCCGGCCTCCTCGTCGCTGCTGACCAGCGCGATGCGGCCTTCGCCGAGTTCGCCCAGCGCATCGACCAAGGTCTCCGGCGCATCGACCAGCACGCCTTCGATCAGTTGCCCGAGCGCGCCTTCGACCGCGTTTTCCCAGCCGCTTTCCACGCTGATGCGCTCGCCCACGCGCGCCGCCGAATCCAGCCCGCGCGCCTGCAGCCACGCCACCGCGGCGCCCTGCTCCTGGCCGAGCGCGGCCTGCTGCAGGGTTTCCAGCGACGACAGCCGGCCGCGCGCCGCCTGCGCCTGCTTGCGCACCTCGGCTAGTTCGGCCTGCGCGCCGCGCTGCTGTTCCTGCAGCGCGGTCACCGCCTGCTTGCGGGTTTCGACCTGTTCGTTGAGTCCGTCCAGCGCGCTGCGCTGAGTCTCGTGCTGCAGTTCCACCTGCTCGAACGCGGCGGCCAGCGCGTCCAGATCCAGCCCGGCGCGTTCGGCGACCAGCGCTTCGCGGCGGCGCTCGGCTTCCAGCGATTGCCGGTCCAGGTAATCGACGCGGGTGCGCTCGACCTCGCCGGCGCGCGAGGCCTCGGCGGTGTAGCGCTGGTGCGCTTCCCAGCGCTGCTGCCAGTCGGCCAGTCTGGCCTCGGCCTCGCGCAGTGCTTCCTGCTTGTATTCGTTGTCTTCCTGCAACTGCTCCAGCTGCGGCCCGGCCACGTCCACCGACTCGCGCAGCAACGCCAGCTTGGCCTCGTCGCCGCTGATGTGCTGGCCGAGCTCGGCCAGCGCCAGCTGCGCTTCGTCGCGCGCCTTGTGCAGGCGCTGCGACAGGTCGCGCTGGTGCTGGATCTGCTGCTCGATGCGCGCCAGCGTGCTGCCGACCTGGTAGACCTCGGCCTGGGCCTTGCTCAAGGCGTCGGCGGCCTCCTCGCGGCGCACGCGGCCGGTCTCGATCCGCGCCTCGGCGTCGCGCTGTTCGGCGATGAACTGCTGCAGCCGCGTCTCTTCCTGGCCCAGCGCCTCGCGCAGGCCCTGCAGCTTGCCGTCCAGGCCGCGGTATTCCAGCGCCTTCCACTGCGCGTCCTTGATCTTGCGTTCTTCCTGCAGCGCCTGGTACTGCTCGGCCTGGCGCGCCTGGCGCTTGAGGTGCTCGAGCTGCTTGCCGATCTCCTCGCGCAGGTCGCCCAGCCGTTCCAGGTTCTCGCGGGTATGGCGGATGCGGGTCTCGGTTTCCTTGCGCCGCTCCTTGTACTTGGAGATGCCGGCGGCTTCCTCCAGGTACACGCGCAGGTCTTCCGGGCGCGCCTCGATGATCTGGCTGATCATGCCCTGCTCGATGATCGAGTAGCTGCGCGGGCCCAGGCCGGTGCCAAGGAACAGGTCGGTGATGTCGCGGCGCCGGCACTTGGTGCCGTTGAGGTAGTAGCTGCTGCTGCCGTCGCGGCTGACCTGGCGCTTGACCGAGATCTCGTTGAACGAGGCGTACTCGCCGGAGATGGTGTGGTCGGCGTTGTCGAAGATCAGCTCCACCGTGGCCTGCGACACCGGCTTGCGCGCCGAGGAGCCGGAGAAGATCACGTCGGTCAGCGAGTCGCCGCGCAGGCGGCTGGCCGAGCTTTCGCCCATCACCCAGCGCACCGCGTCGATGATGTTCGACTTGCCGCAGCCGTTCGGACCGACGATGCCGGTCATGTTGGTCGGCAGGTGCAGCGTGGTCGGATCGACGAAGGACTTGAAGCCGGACAGCTTGATGGTCGACAGGCGCATGGGGCAGGCAATCCATGGCAGCGGCGGCCGGCAGGCCGGCACGCGCTGCCGCTAGTGAATATCCAGGTGAAGTCCCGCTTCCAAACCCTTGATACGACTACGATCGCCGGACAGGAAACAGGCACGAACCGGTGAGTATAACGGCCCCAGCGGGCGCCGGGGCCGGAGGCCGCAAACGAAACGGGCACCTTGCGGCGCCCGTTTCGGTACAGCATGGAAGCCGTGGATCAGGCTTCGGCTTCGACCACGACCTTGACCGTGGTCTCGACGTCGGCGTGCAGGCGCACCAGCACCTCGTACTCGCCGATGTTGCGGAACGCGCCTTCGCCCAGCACCACTTCGCCCTTTTCCAGCGGCAGGCCGGCGGCGGTGAACGCCTCGGCGATGTCGCGCGGGCCGACCGAACCGTACAGCTTGCCTTCGGTGGAGGCGTTGGCCTTGACCGTCACGCTGGCGCCTTCCAGCTTGGCCGCACGGGCCTCGGCGTCGGCGTGGATCGACTGCGCCTTGGCTTCGTAGTCGGCGCGCTTGGCCTCGAACTCGGCGATGTTGGCGGCGGTCGCCGGCACGGCCTTGCCCTGCGGCACCAGGAAGTTGCGGCCATAGCCCGGCTTGACGTCGACCTTGTCGCCGAGACCGCCCAGGTTGGTCACTTTCTGCAGGAGAATCAGTTGCATGGTGTTGCTCCGTTATTCGTTAGCGCACGCCCGTGGGCGCCCGCAACGCTTGCTGTCCGAATAGGAGAAGCCGGGAATCGGGAATCGGGAATCGGGAATCGCAAAACCCCCAACCAACACCGCACTCTTCGATCACCAGGACTTCTATTGAATAACCCGCGCACGGATGTGCGGGCTGTTGCTCGGAAGGACCCGCACAGACGTGTGGGCGCTTCCGCAGCAGTCACATCAGATGTCGTGGTTGTCCGTGTACGGGATCAGCGCCAGGAAACGCGAGCGCTTGACCGCCGTGGCCAGCTGGCGCTGGTACTTGGACTTGGTGCCGGTCACGCGGCTCGGCACGATCTTGCCGTTCTCGGTGAGGTACTGGCGCAGGGTGTTGAGATCCTTGTAGTCGATCTCTTTGACGCCCTCGGCGGTGAACTTGCAGAACTTGCGGCGACGGAAGAACTTGGACATGGCAGTGCTCCTTAGGCGGCTTCGGCGGCGTCGCCGTCGGTATCGGTGGCGGCGGCAGGCGCATCGCCTTCCTCGTCGTCGCGGCGACGGCGCTCGCTACGCTCGGGCTTGTCGCCCTTCTCGTCCTTGCTCTTCATGATCAGCGACTGCTCGGTGTCCGGGCCGTCGCGCTTGATCACCAGGTGACGCAGCACGGCGTCGTTGAAGCGGAAGCTCTCGACCAGTTCGGCGAGAATGGCCTGGTCCACTTCGATGTTGAGCATGACGTAGTGCGCCTTCACCAGGTTCTGGATCGGGTACGCCAGCTGGCGGCGGCCCCAGTCTTCCAGACGGTGGATGGTGCCGCTGCCGTTCTCGACCAGCGACTTGTAGCGCTCGATCATGGCCGGGACCTGCTCGCTCTGGTCCGGATGGACCAGGAACACGATTTCGTAATGACGACTCATGTGGTTATACCTTTCGGATGTGGCCCGAGGGCCGGACAGCCCCCCGCCAGGCCCGGGACGGGTGCGGTGGGGCAAGGGTTCCCGCCACGACGGGCGCAGGAAGCCGGAAAGTATGGCAGCGCAGGCGCCCGCCCGCAAGGTGGCGACCGTACGGGCGCGCATGGGTTGGCTGGGGCCGGCACTGGGGGCCATTGCCAGCGTCGGCGCCATTGCCGGCCACGGTGGCTGGACGCAGGCGCTTGCGCTGGGCAGATCCATGGGCGCAGCGACCGGATTTGGGGCCTCCCTGCAGGCGCCAGGGCCGTCGTTCGGACTCTCGCCGGTTTTTTGCGACACTGGCAAGGTGAACAACCGACCGCGCCGCCTTCCCGCCCTCGCACCTGCCGCGACGCGGCAGCCGATGCCGGACGCTGCCGTCCAAGCCGAGGCCTAGCCCGTGGCCAACTGCCCATGCGTCGACCGCGGCGCACCCCACGCCGAGCGCCGCCGTCCGCGCTGGCCAGGCGGGTGGGCGCGATGAGCGGCCTGCCTTACACCCACGTGCCCTCCCGCCGTGGCCAGGCGCTGCGGCTGGAGCTGCCGCCCGTGGTGGCGACGGCGCTGCGCGGCGCCTACCGGCAGGTGCTGGACGACGGCACCGCGCTGTACGCGCTCGACTTCGACGCCGGGCGTTTCCATGTGGACGCCTTCGCCGCGGTGGCGATCGCCTGCCCGGACAGCGTCGCGCGCAGCGTGCGCAAGCGCCAGGCGGAGTTCCTGTTCGGGCGTCTCGCCGCGCGGCTGGCGCTGCTGGAAGCGCTCGGGCCGGCGCAGGCGCAGGCCGAGATCGCGATCGGCGCAACCCGCGCGCCATGCTGGCCGCCAGGCAGCCTGGGCAGCATCTCCCACAGCGAGCATTGCGCGGCGGCGGTAGCGCTGCCGAGCGGACGCCGCAACGGTGTCGGCATCGACCTGGAGGGGGTGCTCGCGCCGGCCGCGCGCGACGCCGTGCTGAGCGTGGCGATCGACGCCGAGGAGGCGGCCCTGCTGGCCGCGGTGGCTGGCGCGCAGTGGTCGCACGACGCCCTGCTGACCGCGCTGTTCTCGGCCAAGGAAAGCCTGTTCAAGGCCGCGTTCGGCGTGGTCGGCCACTACTTCGATTTCGCCGCGGCCCGCCTGTGCCGGGTCGACATCGCGGGCCAGCGCCTGCACCTGCGCCTGACCGAAACGCTGTGCGCGCAATTCGCCTGCGCGCAGGTCTGCAAGATCGGCTTCATGCGCATGGAAGACGACCTGCTGCTGACCCACTACGCGTGGTGATCGCGCTCATTGCCGATGCATCGCATGCGATGGGCCGCAGTGCCCGCGCCGCCCGAAGGCCGCAGATCGCACGCGATGCCACCGCCGCGGCAGCCACCTGCGACACGCGTCTGCCGCTGCCGTCGGCACGCTGCCGTGGCCGGCGCCTGGGATCATGGCATCGGGATGGAGTCTCTCCGCCCGACCCGGCTGCCGAGCGGCAGCCGGGTCGGCACCACATGCCGATCCCTAGGACTCGCCGGGAGACCGAGGGAACAGAAGCTCGGCGAGCGACGCCACCTGCGGGGCCTGCAACAGGTTCATGTGATTGCCAGGCAGCACGCGATGGCGCAGCGCCGGCGCCCAGCGCCGCCATTGCTGCGCCACCTCGCCCGGCTGGGCTCCGCTCCCGGGTGCATCATTCTCGGACGCCGTGACCAGCAGGACGTCCCCCTCGAACGGCCGTTGCGGTCGGAAACGGGTGCGCAGGCAGGCGGCGAAGCTGCGTAGCGAGCCATGCAGGGCTGCGGGGCTGGACTTGGGCGACAGGGCGCCGATCGCAACCAGTCCTCGATGCAACGCCGCAGCGACCTGCACATCGTCGCTAGGGTCGATGCCGGACAGGTCGACCGGCAGCTGCCGCGCATGCGCCTGTTCGACGATCTCCCGCCAGTGCTCCAGCACCTGCGAAGCCCGATATTCGCGGATCGCCACGCCTTCCGGCGCCTCACTGTCTAGCAGGATCAGTTGCACCCGGATGCCTTGCTCCTGCAGCCATGCGGCCAACTGGAAGCCGATCCATCCGCCGAACGAATGACCCAGGATGCGGACAACGCCGGTCGGCGCAAGGCGCTGGACGGCACCCAGGAAGCGCCAGGCAGCCGCCTCTACCGTCGTATGCGGTATGTCACGGCCATCCACGCCGCGCGGCTGCAATCCGTACACCGGTATGGACGCGTCCAGACAGTCGATCAGTGCGGCGAAACTGGTCACGCTGCCCCCCGCCCCCGGAATGCAGAGCAGACAGGGGCGCCCGGTCGGCGCATGGCGAAGCGTGATCAGTCCATCGGATGGATCGCTCGCGTTGCGCGCGGCCGGCGATCGCCGCTCCGCGTCGAGGGACCGTAGACGCGCGTTGATCGCCTTTGCCAGCAGTTCGATCTGCCCCGGCTGCAACATGGAAAAATGATCGCCAGGCACGGTCGCCACGTCCAGGTGCGCCGTTGGCAACAGCCGGTCCCAGCCTTGCCATTGGCCCATCTCCAGGTCCGCCGGCTGCTCCTGCGCGCGACAAAGGAAGACAGGCACCGGGGCCGGTTGCGGGTTGTAGTCCTGCGCCGCGGCGGCGCACGCCTGTTGCCGCGCCACGATCCGCACCAGTTCCTGGTCGGAATAGGCGCCGAGCATGGGCGGCAGCAGCCCACGCAGGCGCGCTTGGGTGATCGCCTCGGGCAGCGCCGCATCGTCAGCGTCCAGGAGGGTCTGCAGGAAATCCTCCGGCAGATCCGGCGCCCGCTCGGCGGCGATGGCAGTGCGCAGCATCGCCAGGAAAGCCTGAGCGTCGTTGCGACGCCAGGATCGCCGTCTCCTGGTCGCAGGCAGGTGGACCGTATCCAGGAGCGCCAGGAACGCGACCTCTTCATCCGCACCGAGCAACTGGCAGGCGATCTCGTAGGCGAGCGTCCCGCCGAACGACCAGCCTGCCAGCCGGTACGGGCCTTGTGGTTGCACGGCGCGCATCAGCTCGACCATGCGCGCCGCCATGCCTTGCATGGTGTGCAGCACGGGGCCGGCGTCGGACTGCGCGTGCAGCCCGTAGATCGGCACGCCGCCGTCCAGCCTGGCCGCCAGCGCGTGGGCGTAGAGCAGCAATCCACTGCCGTCGTGAACAAGGAACAGCGGGCGGATATCGCCGCCGGTTCCTGCCCGGATCAGTGGCGGCAATGCGGCTTCGGACGCGGCTGCGGACGGCAGGCCGTTGCGCATCTGGCGCTCGGCGATGCCGGCGACGGTATCCGCGACGAACAGGTCGATCAGGCCGACCGCGATGCCGGCTTGCGCCAATCGGTGCGCGACGACCGGGACCAGCAACGAGTGCCCGCCCAGTTCGAAGAAGTGGTCGTGGCGGCCGACCCGCTCCAGGCCCAGCAGTTCCTGCCACACCTGCGCGATCGCCGCCTCGGTCGGGCCCTGCGGCGCCACATAGTCCTTGCTCGCCACCGCGCTGCCGTCCACCGCCGGCAACGCCGCACGGTCCAGCTTGCCGTTGGCCGTCAGCGGCAGCGCCTCCAGCCGCACGTACGCCGTCGGTACCATGTACTCCGGCAGCACCTGCTGCAGCTGCGCACGCAACGCGGCCGGTTCCAGTTCGACTCCCGCCGCGCCGACCAGGTAGGCCACCAGCCGCTTGTCCGCGCCTTCGCCCTGCGCCAGCACCACCGCCTCGCGAACGTCGGCCAAGGCATGCAACGCGGCCTCGATCTCGCCCAGTTCGATCCGGTAGCCGCGCACCTTCACCTGCGCGTCGCCGCGGCCCAGGTACTCCAGC
>NZ_JAVDSZ010000012.1:0-181288 GCF_031455575.1 Xanthomonas sp. 1678
TGCACAAGTACCTGCGATGGCTCAATGCCATTGCTCGAGACCAGGCGCCTTACGCTCCTCCGGAGATCGCTTCTGCATGACAGTTGACTCCTACAGGGAGCAGGGAGCGCAGGTTGGCGTTGCTTGCGGATGCCGGAGCGGCGACGTGGCGTCACCGCCTGCACCGCGCTCACGGCGACCGAATGAAATCCACGAACGCGCGTAGTGGCGCGGGCAGGTGGCGGCGCCCGGGGTAGTACAGGAACGGGCCGCTGAAGCGCTGCCACCATGGTTCCAGCACCGGCTCCAGTGCGCCGCTGTCCAGGTGCGGGCGTAGCCAGTCTTCGAACAGGTGGATCACGCCCAGGCCGCCGATGGCGGCGTCGATGGCCAGGTCCACCGCGGCGCCCAGGCGCACCAGTAGCGGGCCGGTCGGCTCGACCAGCACGATCTCGCCGTCGCGTTCGAATTCCCAGGCCGGGATCGCGCCGCTGGCGAACTGGCCGCGCAGGCAGGCGTGCGCGAGCAGGTCGCGCGGGTGCTGCGGATGCCCGTGTTCGACCAGGTAGCCGGGCGCGGCGGCGGTGGCGAAGCGCTGCACGCGCGGGCCGATCGGCACGGCGATCATGTCCTGCTCCAGCCGCTCGTCGTAGCGGATGCCGGCGTCGCAGCCGGCCGCCAGCATGTCGACGAAGCTGTCTTCCACGATCACTTCCAGCCTGATCTCCGGATAGGCCTTCAGGAACGGGGTGACGATCGCCGGCAGCACCAGGCGCGCGGCGACGCCCGGGACGTTGAGCCGCAGGGTGCCGCTGGGGCGGTCGCGGAAGCCGTTGACCACGTCCAGCGCCGCTTCCACTTCGCCGAGGGCGGGGACCAGGCGTTCGGCCAGGCGCGCGCCGGCCTCGGTCGGCAGCACGCTGCGGGTGGTGCGGTTGAACAGGCGCACGCCGAGGCGGGTTTCCAAGCGCCGCACGGCCTCGCTCAGGCGGGAGGCGGAGCTGCCGCTGAGCCGGGCGCCTTCGCGGAAGCCGCCGCCGCGCAGCACCGCCAGGAAGGCGAAGAGGTCTTGCAGGTCCGTGGTCATTGTTCGAGATCCCGCACAGCCCGTGCCGATTCGACCGGATTATCGCGCATCGGCGCGCGGCCTACAGTGCAGGCCTCATCCGGGCTTCGGCCCACCACTTCTGGAGGCAGTCATGAGCAAGCTTTCGACAGCTGGCACCTTTTCCCTCGGCGACCGCACGGTGACCCGCATCGGCTACGGCGCGATGCAGCTGGCCGGGCCGGGCGTGTTCGGTCCGCCCAAGGACCGCGCCGCGGCGCTGGCGGTGTTGCGCGAGGCGGTGGCCTCCGGCGTGGACCACATCGACACCAGCGACTTCTACGGGCCGCACATCACCAACCAGCTGATCCGCGAGGCGCTGCATCCGTATCCGCAGCAGCTGACGATCGTGACCAAGGTCGGCGCCGTGCGCGGCGACGACGCGTCCTGGCTGCCGGCGCAAAGCCCCGCCGAGCTGACCCAGGCGGTGCACGACAATCTGCGCAACCTCGGCGTGGATGTCCTGGACGTGGTCAACCTGCGGGTGATGGGCGACGTGCACGCGCCCAGCGAGGGCTCGATCGAAGAACAGTTCGCCGCGCTCGCGGAGCTGCAGCAGCGCGGGTTGATCCGGCATCTGGGCATCAGCAACGCCACCGCCGCGCAGGTGGTGCAGGCGCGCGGCATCGCCCCCGTGGTCTGCGTGCAGAACCACTACAACCTCGCGCACCGCGCCGACGATGCGCTGATCGACGCGCTCGGCCGCGACGGCATCGCCTACGTGCCGTTCTTCCCGCTCGGCGGCTTCTCTCCGTTGCAGTCCGACTCGCTGTCGTCCATTGCGCAGGAACTTGGTGCGACACCGATGCAGGTGGCGCTGGCCTGGCTGCTGGCGCGTGCGCCGAACATCCTGCTGATTCCGGGGACCTCGTCGGTTGCGCATCTGCGGGAAAACCTGGCGGCGGCGGAACTGTCGTTGTCGGACGATGTGTTGGCTGCGTTGGATCGGATCGGGCAAGAAGGCGGCTGAGAAAACTCAAACACAGATCAGCGTGTGTTCCGCAGCGACGCCGCCTCGCTACCTACAGAGAGAAGACGTTTGAATTCTCTCTGTAGGAGCGGCTTCAACCGCGACGAACGAAGCGGCAGATATTACGGCGACGCGAATGGTTGGATTGAAGAGCGTCCACTGTGGATGCCTGCCTTGAAAAAAATAGCCTGAGGTGCGGTGCGACTGCCTAGGTCGCCCGTACCCTCATCCGGCGCTACGCGCCACCTTCTCCCGAGGGGAGAAGGGACTTTGCTTCCGGACTGCTCAAAGCAGCGTCCCTCGATTTTCTTCCTCGACGACGGCCAGACGTTCTTCGTTACGTTGCTCAGATAGAAGACGCGACATCTTCTTCCGACAGGGCGAAATGGACAGCAAGGCGAGCCGTGGAATGCCTGCTAAGAGGCGAACGTTGAAGCGAATCAGGCCCTGATCAACGCATTGGGGTGCTCGGCCACATACGAGTTCAGCAGTGAACCCAGATTGTCCTCGTACTTGTAGAACTCGGCATCCAGCCTGTCGATCTCCGCCTCATACCCAGGCGTGCCGGAGAAGGATTCACGTTGCGACCACCTGACCCGGCGGTCTCTTGACGGCGTTGCGTTCGGAAACCACGAAACCGCTTTGGACAGAAGGTCGTGGGACTTGCCGGCGCCGACGGTTTCCAAGTGGCCAAGGATCTCGACGCAATGGTTGCCCAGCGAGTTGGTGAAAAGTTGGTCGAAGCCGCCATTGTGTACCTCTCCGTCGAAGCACCACAGCAAGTAGACAAGCCGCGCTTCAGGGGAGAGGCGATCGATATGCTCCGTAACGCCGTCGCCCTTGTCGAAGACCAGGGCGAGCGCAGTCGTGAAGACCGCATCTGCGGGATCGTCCTGCTTTATTGCATCCGCGAATCGCGTGATTTCCATAGGCCAAATTCCCGCGTTGGCCGCCCGAGGCGGCTTGAATGGACGGCCGAGCCGTCGGTCGGTTACGGCGTAAACCCCAGCCCCGTCGCCTTCACCCGCACCCGCGCCAGGATCTTGTGCGAGGTCATGTACAGCGTGCGGCCATCGTCGCCGAAGGCGCAGTTGGCGATGGGGCTGCCGGTCTTGATGCGGCCCAGGCGGCGGCCGTCGGGCGCGAACACCAGCACGCCGCCGGGGCCGGTGGCGAACAGGCGGCCGTCGCTGGCCACGGCGATGCCGTCCGGCAGGCCGGGGTTGGCGTCGCCGACGATGTCCGAGGCGTCGGCGAAGAGGCGCTTGCCGGTGACGTTGCCGCGTGCGTCGAGCGTGTAGGCGTTCCAGATCGGTCGCGCCGGGTCCGAATTGGCCACGTACAGGGTGCGTTCGTCCGGCGACAGGGCGATGCCGTTGGGCAGGCTCAGGCTGTCGTCGAGCAGGTGCACGCTGCCGTCGGTGTCCAGCCGGTACACGCCGTTGTAGCGCAGTTCCTTGACCGGGGATTTGTCGCCGTCCTTCAGGCCGTACGGCGGGTCGGTGAAGAACACCACGCCGTCGCTGCGCTGGATCAGGTCGTTGGGGCTGTTGAGGCGGTGGCCGTCGTAGGCGCTGGCTAGCACGGTCTTGCGCCGCGTGGCGGGATCTAGCCGGGCGATGGCGCGGGTGCCGGAATCGGCGAGCAGCACGGTCCCCGACGCTTCGGCATGCAGGCCGTTGGCGCCGGCCTCGCGCAAGGCGGCCAGTGGCGGGCCGGCGTAGCCGGAGGGCTTGAGGAACACCGACAGGCCGTCGCGCTCGGACCAGCGGTACATGGTGTTCTGCGGCACGTCGTTGAACAGCAGGTAGCCGCCATCGCGCACCCAGGCCGGGCCCTCGGCCCAGGTGAAGCCCTCGGCGATGCGCTCGATGCGCGTGTCCGCCGCCACGGTATCGCCGAACGCAGGGTCGAACGCGGTGACATGGCCGATGACCGGGAAGCGCGGCGCGGGCGCCTGGCTCTTCGCACAGCAGGCGAGCAATGCCAGCACGGAGGCGGCGAGCAGGACGCGGGTCGGGAATCGCATCGGGAGGTTCCTGTGTGGTGTCGGGCGATGATGCCATCGCGCGGCGCCTGCTTCTTCACTTCGGTGCATGCCGCGGCGCCGCATGCTCGCGCTGCCCGCACGGCGATGGCACCGAACTGCCGTACGCGGCAGCCACCGGGCTGCGTTGCGCGGACACGATGGCTACAATCGCGGCCACCATGCCGGCCGCGGACAGCCGCGACGGGCATTCAAGGAGAGGCGCACCATGGACCCTGTTTCCCCCAACGGCTACCGCCCGTTGCCGCCGCGCGCTGGCCACCGGCGCGGGCGCTGCGGCGCCATGGTGCTGGCTGCGGCGCTGCTGGCCGCTTGCGCCGGTGCGCAACCCCATTCCCCATCGACTACCACTGCAAAGGAGCGGGCCATGTCGGAAATGACGCCAGAACAACTGGCACAAGGCGTAGTGCGGCTGATCCTGGCGATCGGCGGCAAGCAGGACCTGACCCCGGCGCAGATCGCCGCGCATGCGGGCTTGCAGGTCGACGCCGGCGACAGCGCGCAGGAATTCAGTGCGTCCGGTCCGGTGGCCGGCGGCGGGCGCTATTCGCTGGAGTCGGTCGCCGATGCCGATGGACAGCCGCCATCGCGGCTGGACTTCGCGTTCGCGCCGGCATCCGCCGCGCCGGCGCGCTGCACGCAGCCGCTCGGCGCGTACAAGCAGGCGCTGACCGAGGCCGGTTTCGCCGCGCAGTGGATCGCGCCGCCGCGCCTGGGTAGCCCCGGCCGCTGGCACTTCGAGCGCGGCGCCGTGGTGGTGTACGCGTTCGTCGGCAAGGACGCTGCGCAGGACGACCTGCAGGCCTGCGTGTCCGCGCTGCAGATCCTGGCCACCGCATAAGGAGAGGGTGTGATGGCGAACGACGACGATCTGAAGAAGATGGTGGACAGGTTCGAAGCGGACCATGCCAAGGAAGGCCAGGCGCTGCGGCAGATGCTGGACAACACGCCCGAGCTCAAGGCGCGGGTGGAGCAGGCGATCGAGCAGAAGCAGCTGTCCGGGTTCGGGCCGCATCCGCGCAACGGTGGCGGTTCCTACAATTCGGAAACCGGCCAGATCCAGCTGCCGATGGACGTGCTGCGCACCGCCAAGATGGATGCGCCGCGAGACGATTCGGCCAATACCGCGCGGATCATCCTTGGCCACGAGATCGGCCATGCAATCAACAAGGTGGAAATCGAGAAATCCGACGCGGCGTTCAAGGACAGGATCGACGAGATCGCCAAGTCGCCCTCGCCGCATGACTACACCGCGGCGCTGAAGGCGCACGCTGCCGAGGAGCGCACGCGCGAGTCCAAGGACGAGATCGCCGGCGTCAACACGCTGGCCGACTACGTCAAGCACAGCAATCCCAAGGCGACACTGAAGGACCTGTACAACGCCAGCACGGAGATGGCCAACTACATCGACAAGGACGGCGAGGGCGCCAAGGCGACCTACAAGGCCAAGGATGGATTGACCTTCGGCAACGACCTGAAGATCGACGCGAACGCGCCGAAGAACGTGGAGACGATGGGCAAGCTGTTCTACGACGCGCGCGGCTATCCGCAGCACTACGGCGCGCGCGACCTGGGCATGGTGGCTGAGGCCGAGGATGCGGCGCAGTTGCGCGATCCCAAGCGTGCGCAGCCGGAAGTCCGCGCCGACCTGAAGGCGCTGGGCATCGACCAGGGCAAGGTACGGCCGGAGTGGATCCCGAACGGTTTCCGCGATACCGGCGCGACCCCGCCGGCGCCGCGCGCCGCCGCACCCGCGGCCGAGCCGACCGGTGCGGACCGCGCCCTGCACGACAAGGTCCGCGGCGGCGTCGCGCAGGCCGAGCAGGCGATCGGCAAGGGTTGGGACGACAACAGCGAACGCATGACCGCCAGCCTGACCCTGCTGGCCAGGCAGAACGGTTTCAGCGAGCGCGACCAGCTGTCGGTGGGGTTCAACCGGCCCACGGCGACGCACCCGGGCGGGGAACTGGCGTTCGTGTATCGCGACGGCCACACCGCCTCGCCCGATCCCTACGCCAATCGCGCGCAGATGCCGACCAGCGAGGCGATCGCGCGGCCGGCGCAGGAAACCTACCAGCAGCTGCAGGAGCAATCGCTGCAGCAGGCGCAGACCCAACGCACGGTGCAGGCGCAGGAACAGGCCACGCAGGCGCAGACCCAGGCCCAGGCGCCGCAGGTGTTGACGCGCTGAGCCACCGCCGGCGCGGTGGTACGTGCGCTGGCCTTCGCGGCGGTGCGGCTGGTTGCCTGACAAAAGGCCAGCGCGTGCTGCGGCGGTCGAAGCGGTTGCGTCTGCGCAGGTGCTCGTTGGCGAACTTGCGCGCCTGCTCGACGTCACGGGCGATGCGCTTGGGCTGGTGTTCCGCCCGGGCGCGCTACTGCGCCTGCGCCGGCACCGCCAGCACCGCGTCGAACGCAGGCTTGGGCTTGCGTTCGCGGTCGAACAGCAGCGGATAGTTGCGGCGCCCGGGCACCGGGTAGTCGTTCTTCCACGACATGCCGTCGTCCACGCCCCACACGCTCACTCGGGTCAGCTTGTCGCGCTTGCGCCAGAACAGCCGAAATAGTTCGGCGTAGCGGTCGCGCAGCTGCGCCTGCACGTCCGCCGGCAGGCCGTCGCGATACGGATCGAGGTAGCGCCTGAACTCGGGCAGCTGGAACTGCTTGTGCGCCATCCCGGTGCCGATCACCTGGCCTTCCTTGGTCAGCGGCAACACGTCCACGTCGAGCTCGGTGATCATCACCTTGACCCCGAGCGCGGCGTAGGCGTCGATCGCCGCCTCGATATCGTGCTGGCTGGGGTAGTCCAGGCCCCAGTGGCCCTGCATGCCGACGCCGTCGATGCGGATGCCGGCGCGCTGCAGCATCTTCACCATGCGCACGATGCCGTCGCGCTTTTCCGGGCGCCAGGCGTTGAAGTCGTTGTAGTACAGCTGCGCATCCGGCGCGTACTGCGCGGCGAAGCGGAACGCCTGCCGCACCAGTTCGTCGCCGTCGCCGACCCGCTCCACCCACTTGGTGTTGCGGTAGCTGCCGTCCTCGTCGATCACCTCGTTGACCACGTCCCAGGCCTGCACCTTGCCGACGTAGCGCCCGGCCACCGCCTGGATGTGCGCGCGCATGCGTTCGAGTTGCGCATCGCGCCCATTGGGCTTGCCCTGCGCATCGACGAAGAACCAGTCCGGGGTCTGGTTGTGCCAGACCAGGGTGTGACCGACCACGAACATGCGGTGGCGGCGGCCGTACTCGACGAAGGCGTCGGCGGCGGCGAAATCGAACACGCCGGGACGCGGATTGACCACTTCGGCCTTCATCGCGTTCTCGGCGGTGATCGCGTTGAACTGCTGCGGCACCAGCGCGGCGGAGGCCGCGTCCTTGCCGGAGACGATGTCGGCGTTGACCGCGGTGCCGATCAGGAACGCGCCGGCGTAGGCGTCCTTGAGGCCACGGCCGTCCGCGGCTACGTTCGGCGTGCGCGACGTGGCGGCAGGCTGGTCGGCGGCACCCGCCGTCGCCGTGCCGAGCAGGCAGGCCAGCAGCAGGGTCGCGATGCGCTTCTTGCGTAATGCGGGCATGGCGGTGGTCCTTGTTCGAGCGTGGTGGGTGTCACGCGAATGCGGAGTACGTGTGCAGCAAAGTGCAGGCGGCGCCTGCATGCCGGCGGGCGCGCCGCTCATGGCTGCACCCGCATCTGCGTGCTGGCGGCCTGCAGCGTGTCTGATTCGACATGCAACGTGATGGTGCCGGTCTTGCCCGGCAGCGCGCGCACGATCGCCAGGGCCAGGCCGTTGAACGCGTTGCGCGCGGGCGCGGCGAACGATTCCAGGTCGGTGGGATCGCCGTTGTCGGTGGCGACGAGTTCGCCCGGACCCTCGACACGGAAGCGCAGGCGGTCGCCCGCGGTGGGCGCGGGAATGCCGTCGCGGTCGAGCAGGCGCACGGTCACGAAGGCCAGGTCGCGGCCGTCGTTGCGGAGCGTGGTGCGGTCCGGCGTGGCCTGCAGCCGCGCCGCGGGGCCGGCGGTACGCACGCGCTCGCTGGCCCAGGGCTTGCCGTCCTTGTAGGCCTGCACGCGCAGTTCGCCCGGCGCGTAGACCACCTCGTCCCAGCGCAGCCGGTATTGCAGCGGCGCTTTTTTCTTACGCCCTTGCGAGACGCCGTTGACGAACAGTTCGGCCTCGTCGCCGGAGGTGAACACGTGCACCGGCGTGACCTGGCCCTCGCGGCCCGGCCAGGTCCAGTGCGGCAGCAGGTGCGCGATCGGCAGCTCCGGGCGCCAGCGCGCCTGGTACAGCCAGTAGCGGTCCTTGGGAAAGCCCGCGAGGTCGAAGATGCCGGAGTAGGAACTGCGCGAGGAGTAGTACGGGGTCGGTTCGCCCAGGTAGTCGAAGCCGGTCCACACGAATTCGCCGGCGACGTACGGATGCCGGTCGAGCGAGGCGAACACCTTGTCGGCGCTGGCGCCGAAATCCACCGCGTGCAGTTCGTAGGCGCTGACCTGGTGCGCCGCAGAATCGCCACCGCGGCCGTCGCGTACCGGCGCGCTGCTGTCCACGGTGACTGGGAACAGGTACACGCCGCGGCTGCTCAGCGCCGAGGCGGTCTCGCTGCTGAAGATCGGCTTGTGCGGGAAGCGCGCGTGGAACAGCGGATACTGCGGCGGCTTGCGGATGCGCTCGGTGCCTGCGAACTCGGGCGTGTCGCGAATGCCTTCGCCCTGGTAGTTGAGGCCGATCACGTCCAGCGTCGCGGGCAGCGGCATGTCCGGCGCGGCGTAGTTCATCGCCGCGGTGGCCAGGCGGGTGGGATCTTCTTCGTGCACGATGGCCTGCAGCCGTCGCGCGATGGCGGCGCCGGCCTCGCCGGTGTATTGCTCGCCGACTTCGTTGCCCACGCTCCACAGGATCACCGAAGGGTGATTGCGGTCGCGGCGCAGCAGCGCGCGCAGGTCCGGCTCGTGCCAGTCGGCGAACAGCAGGTGGAAATCCAGCGGGGTCTTCTTCATTTCCCAGCTGTCGAAGAGTTCGTCGATCACCAGCAGGCCCATGCGGTCGGTCAGTTCCAGCAACTCCGGCGCGGGCGGGTTGTGGCTCATGCGGATCGCATTGGCGCCCATGCCCTGCAACAATTGCAGCTGGCGCTCGGCGGCGCGCAGGTTGAAGGCGGCGCCGAGCGCGCCGAGGTCGTGGTGGTTGTTGACGCCGCGGATCGGCACGTGTTCGCCGTTGACCAGCAGGCCGCGCTCCGGATCCCAGCGCAGCGTGCGCACGCCGAACCGGGTTTCGTAGCGGTCGACCACGCGCCCGTCCTGCGTCACCTCGGTGACCGCGACGTAGCGGTGCGGCCGCTGCGTCGGCGGCGGCCCCCACAGTCGCGGCTTGGCGATGCGCGCATCGCCGTTGAGGGTGGTGCTGGCGCGCGCGGCGATGCGTGCGCTGGCCGGCGCGATCCGCGCGACCGGCGCGCCTTGGCGCTTGCCGTTGGCGTTCAGCGCGTAGATCGCGCTGGCCACCTGGACCTGCGCATCGCTGTCGCCGCTGTTTTCCAGCGTCACCGCCAGCTGCACGTCCGCCGCCTGGGCCGATACGCGTGGCATGGCGACCTGCGTGCCCCACTGGCCGACATGCACCGGCGCGGTCTTGCTCAGCCACACGCTGCGGTACAGGCCGCCGCCGGGATACCAGCGCGCCGACTCGGGCGGATTGTCCAGGCGGATCGCCAGTTGGTTGCTGCCGCCAGGGATCAGGTACGGGGTCAGGTCCACGCGCCAGGAGCTGTAGCCGTACGGCCAGCCGCCGACCAGGTGGCCGTTGAGCCAGACCGTGGCGTGGGACATCGCGCCGTCGATGTCGAGGAATACCGCGCGGCCGCGGTCGCTGGCGGGAATGTCCAGGCGCTTGCGGTACCAGCCCACGCCCCAGCTCGGCAGCCGGCCCATGCCGCCGTACGGCCCGTCCTTCAGGAACGGCCCGGCGATCGCCCAGTCGTGCGGCAGGTCCACGCGGGTCCACGCGCTGTCGTCGAAATCGGCGCGCACGAAGGCCACGTCGCCGCCCGGGTCGCCGGGCGGGCGTTGGTGGCGTCGCGCCGGGTCGGCGATGAAGGCGTTGCCGGTGGGCAGGATCCATGGCTTGAGCACCGGTCGGGTGCGCGTAGCGAGGCGGTCGGCGGCGTCGGGACGGGCATCGGCCACCTTGCCGTCGGCGCTGCGTTCGATCTCCGGGCGCACGTCGTAGTCCAGCGTGTCGCCGACGCCGGGCGCGTCGCCGCGATGGAAGCGCCAATCGGCATCCAGCGACAGCCGCTCGCGCGGCGACGGCGGCGTGGGTGCCGCGATCACGCTGCCGGCGGCGAGCCAGGCCAGCGCCAGCAGCGTCGCGATCGCGCGCCGCAGCGCGCGCCTGGGCGTCGTCACGGTCGCCTGCGCATCTTCGCGCGCCGGCGCGCCGGCAGCGCATGCCGCACCCGCCATCACAGCTTGTAGGCCCGCTTCGGCAGCCGGTAAGCCAGGTCGATCGCGATCTCGGTCGCCTCGTCCTCGTCGAGGCGATGCTCGGCCACCAGTTTGGCCAGGAACGCGCAATCGACGCGGCGGGCGACGTCGTGCCGCGCCGGGATCGACAGGAACGCGCGGGTGTCGTCGTTGAAGCCGACCGTGTTGTAGAAACCGGCGCTGCTCAGGGTCTGCTCGCGGAAGCGCCACATGCCTTCGGGCGCGTCGTGGAACCACCAGGCCGGGCCGAGCAGCAGCGACGGATAGTGCCCGGCCAGCGGCGCCAGTTCGCGCGCGTAGGTGCTCTCGTCCAGGGTGAACAGGATCAGGGTGAAGCCCGGGGTGTTGCCGAAGCGGTCCAGCAGCGGCTTGAGCGCGTGCACGTAGTCCGTGCGCAGCGGCAGGTCGGCGCCCTTGTCGCGGCCGTAGCGCGCGAACAGGTTGCGGTTGTGGTTGCGGAAGCAGCCGGGATGCAGCTGCATCACCAGGCCGTCGTCCACGCTCATCGCCGCCATCTCGGTCAGCATCTGCGCGCGGAACAGTTCCGCGTCCGCGGCGCTGGCGCCGCCGCCGCGCACGCGCGCGAACAACCGTGCCGCTTCGGCCGCGGGCAGGTCGGCGGTGGCCGCGCTGGGATGGCCATGGTCGGTGGAGGTGGCGCCCATCTGCGCGAAGAACGCGCGGCGCTGGCGATGCGCGCGCAGGTAGCCGTCCCAGGCGTACACGTCTTCGCCGGTCAGCTCGCCGAAACGATGCAGCGCCTCGGGGAACTGCTCGTGCTGCGGATCGATCACCGCGTCGGGGCGGTAGGCGGTGAGCACCCGCCCGCCCCAGCCGCTGGCGCGGATCGTCGCGTGGTGCTGCAACGGATCCAGCGGCGATTCGGTGGTGGCGATCACCTCGATGCCGAAACGATCGAACAGCGCGCGCGGCCGGAATGCCGGCGTCTGCAACGCTTCGCCGATGTGGTCGTAGTAGAGGTCGGCGCTGGCCGCGTCCAGGCGCACGCGCAGTCCGAACACCTCGTGGAAGACATGGTTCAGCCACAGCGCCGAGGGCGTGCCGCGCAGCAGCTGGAAGCGCTCGGCGAACACCCGCCAGGCCGCGCGCGGATCCACCGCGGCGCGGCTGCCGTCGGCGCGCGGGATGCCCAGCGCGTCCAGGTCCACGCCCTGGCTGTAGAGCATGCGGAACACGTAGTGGTCGGGGACCAGCAGCAGTTCGGTGGCGTTGGCGAACGGCGCATCCGTGGCGAACCAGGCCGGGTCGGTATGTCCGTGCGGGCTGACGATGGGCAGCGCGGCGACCTGCGCGTACAGGCGCCGCGCGATCGCGCGCATGCCCGGCTCCGGCGGTAGCAGGCGGTCGGGATGCAGGGACAGGGCGGGGGAGGACAGGGTCATGGTCGGGATGCGCGTAGGGAGTGATGGTCGGAAGAGGTGGGCGCCGCGCCACGGCATGCTGGCGGCATCATCGCGCAACCGGGCCGGCGCCGGCCGCGCGCTGCCGCCGTCGCGGAGCGGCCAGGCGGACGCGTGGCGGCGACACATCGCGAGGGCCTTGCACTCGCGTTTGCCGCAGCGGCATCACTCCGCCCCTTCCAGCCGTGCCGGCTGCAGCCGCGGCGCCAGCCATTGCACCAGCGCCAGCGCCAGCAGGTAGGCCGAGCCGGCCATCATGAACACCGGCATGTAGCTGCCGGTGGCCTCGAGCAGGAAGCCGATGAAGGTGGCGATCAGCATCCCGCCGACCGCGCCAGCGAAGCCGCCGATGCCGACCACGGTGGCCACCGCGTGGCGCGGGAACATGTCCGAGGGCAGGGTGAACAGGTTCGCCGACCAGCCCTGGTGCGCGGCGGTGGCCAGGCCGATCAGGCCCACCGCCAGCCACAGGTTGTCGGCGCGCGCGGCGAACACGATGGGCACCACCGACAGCGCGCAGATCAGCATCGCGGTCTTGCGCGCGCGGTTGACGCTCCAGCCGCGGGCGATGAAGCGCCCGGCGATCCAGCCGCCGGCGATGCTGCCGATGTCGGCGAGCACGAAGATCACGATCAGCGGCGCGCCGAGCTGCAGCAGGCTCAGCCCGTACTCGGCATGCAGGAACTTGGGCAGCCAGAACAGGAAGAACCACCAGATCGGATCGGTGACGAACTTCGCCACCACGAACGCCCAGGCCTGGCGGTGGCGCAGCACCTGCGCCCAGCTCAGGCGTTGCATCGGTTCGGGCGGGTCGCTGCGGATATGCGCCAGTTCCGCCGCGCTCAGGCGCGGCTGCTGCTCCGGCGCGCGGTAGGTCAGCCACCACACCGCCAGCCAGGTGGCGCTGAGCGCGCCGGTGAACAGGAACGCCGACTGCCAGCCCCAGGCGCTGGCGATCAGCGGCACCAGCAGCGGCGCGACGATGGCGCCGATGTTGGAGCCGGAATTGAAGATGCCGGTGGCCAGCGCGCGCTCGCGTCGCGGGAACCATTCGGCCACGGTCTTGATCGCCGCCGGGAAGTTGCCCGATTCGCCCAGGCCCAGGAAGAAACGCGCGATCGCAAAACCCACGACGCTGGCCGCCAGCGCATGGCTCATCGCCGCCAGGCTCCAGATGCCGATCGCCAGCGCATAGCCGGCGCGCGTGCCGAAGCGGTCGATCACCGCGCCGCTGCACAGCAGGCCCAGCGCATAGGCGGCCTGGAACGCGGTGACGATGTAGCCGTATTCGATCTCGTTCCAGCCGATCTGCGTCTGCAGGAATGGCGCCAGCACGCCGAGCACCTGGCGGTCGATGTAGTTGATGGTGGTGGCGGCCAGCAGCAGCGCGCAGATACGCCAGCGCATGCGCCCCAGGCGCGCGCCGGCGGTCGTCGGCGCGGCGGTGTCGGCGCCGGGCAGCGGCATCATGCGCGCTGCACCGATGTTGCGCGTATGCGCCGCACAGCGCGCTGCGGATGCCGGCAGCGCACGGCGGCGCGCGCGCGGGCGTGTCGGATGGTGCGATGCAGTCCGCAAACTGCGCTGTTCCCGGGTCGATGCATGCGCTTGGATCCCCGCAGGATGCGGCGGCCGCCGCGATTGGTAGCGCTATCAGTAACATGCCGGCGCACGCGATCCATCGTGCACAGCAGCATGAAACACGATGAGGTCGCATGGTGCCCATCGCGCATCGGCCATACCGCGACGCACGTTGGCTGGCCCGTGGCGGCACGGCCAGCCATATGTTGCCGTGCAGCGTGACACCCATCTTGGTAGCGCTACCATCTCGGCCACTGTCCGCATGGGCAGCGAAGTCGCTCAGGTTTTTCCGTCGCTCGGCAATTCGTCGGCTGGCCGCTCCGCGTGGCATCGCAGAGCCGCAGGTCACCTGTTTTGGGGAGGATCACGGTGAAGAACAGTTACGCGCGCACCACGTTGTCTCACGCATTGGCCACGGCGCTGCTCGGCATGGCCGCGGGTACGGCCTGGGCGCAGACCGCCCCGCCGGCACAGGCGCCCGCGGCGCAGGCGACCGCGCCGGCAGCGGCAAGCGACGATGCGGTGAAGCAGCTGGATACGGTGACCGTCTCCGGCTATCGCCGCAGTATCCAGTTCTCCACCGACGCCAAGCGCGATTCGGTGACCTTCAGCGACACCGTGTTCGCCGAGGACATCGGCAAGTTCCCGGACATGAACATCGCCGAGTCGCTCAACCGCATTCCCGGCGTGCAGCTCGCGCGCGACGTCAACGGCGAAGGCCTGAACATCGCCATCCGCGGCCTGGGCACCAGCTTCACCAAGACCACGCTCAACGGCTCCAGCATCGCGACCGCCTCGATCGGCATCAACGCGCAGAACCAGAACCGCGAAGTGGATCTGAATCTGTTCCCGACCGAGTTCTTCACCCAGCTGACGGTGAGCAAGACGCCGACCGCGAGCATGCTCGAAGGCGGCGTGTCCGGCGTGGTCGACATGCGCAGCGCGCGGCCGTTCGACCGGGTCGGCACGCACCTGACCTACCAGTTGCAGGGCGACTGGAACAGCACCAGCGAGAAGACCACTCCGCGCGGCGCGCTGATGGGCAGCTGGACCAACGAGGCCGGCACCTTCGGCGCGCTGTTCGGCGTGGCCTCGGTGCGCAGCAAGATCGGCGTGGAAGGCTTCGAGACCGTGGGCTGGACCAATCCCGGCCTGACCTACACCCAATGCGGCCTGACCCCGCCGGCCGGCACCCCGGCGACCGCGCAGCCGGCCGCGTGCAACGTCAACGGCGGCGGCAACTGGCGCATCCCCGACACCGTGCCGGTCACCGCGGCCGGCGCCGGGCTGACCCCGGGCCAGACCATCGACGCGGCATGGCTGCTGGCCAACAACCCCGGACTGAGCATCGACCAGATCAGCGATGCGCGGATCCCGCGGCTGGGCCGCAGCGTGTACATGCAGGGCGACCGCGACCGCGACTCGTCGGTGATGTCGCTGGAATGGCGGCCGAGCGACAGCGCGCATTTCTACCTGGACACGCTGTTCTCCAAGGCCAAGCGCGTTACCGACCGGCTGAGCATGAACCTGATCGGCCGCAACGGGAACATGATCCCGCTGGGCATGCAGCTGGACGGCAACAATGTCGTCACCGACGCCACCTTCGCCAACGCGCAGTACTTCCTGGAAGCGCGCCCGTACCGCGAGGAGGTCAAGTTCTGGAGCGTCAATCCGGGTGCCGAGCTGCTGTTCGGCGCCGAGCAGGACATCAAGCTCAACGTGCAGGCCAACGCCACCCGCAGCTGGATGTTCCGCGAATCGCCGAGCGTGCTGGTGACCTCGCCGTTCACCACCGTCCAGTACAGCAACCAGGGCGGCGACCAGCCGTCGATCGAAAGCCCGCTCGACCTCAACGACCCGAACCTGGGCTGGGGCTGGACCGGCGGGCGCCTGAACATCAACAACGAAAAGCGCGTCACCGAAACCCGCGGCGCGCGCGCCGACCTGCAGTTCGGCGAGGACAAGCGCAACATCAAGGTCGGTGTGGCCTACGACCAGGCCGAGCGGACGATCCAGGGCTTCGACAACAGTGCGGCCTGGGAGACGGTGGTGTGCCGCGGCGGCGGCGCCACCTGCACCGGCGGCCCCGGCTCGCTGGTACCGCAGTTGGCGCTGGCGTCGTACCTCAAGCCCGGCCCGGGCGGCTTCATCACCGTGGACTTCGACCGCTTCCTGCGCGATACCAACTACTACGCCTTGCGCGACGCCGCGCCGGAGACCAACGCCGCCAACACCGGCGCCTCCACCGGCGGCATCGAGGAAAAGAACTGGGGCTTCTACGTCGAGACCAACGCCGAGACCGACGTGTGGAACCGTTCGTTGCGCTTCAACGCCGGTGTGCGCTACGTGACCACCGACCAGACCATCAGCGGCCCGGTCACCATCGGCGGCGTGCGCCGCTACCAGGTGCTGGATTCGGACTACAAGGAACTGCTGCCATCGTTCAACGTGGCCTGGGACGTGGCCGACAACGTGGTGCTGCGCCTGTCCGGCTCGCGCACGCTGACCCGGCCCGATCCCAGCGCGATGCTGCCCAACACCAACTTCAGCGACCCGTCCGCGCAGACCGCGACCCAGGGCAATTCCAACCTGGCGCCGTACCTGTCCACCAACGTGGACATCGGCGGCGAGTGGTACACCGGCGGCGAGGGCTTCGTCGGCCTGACCGTGTTCGACAAGCGCATCGACGGCTTCACCGTCAACGGCGTGCGCCGCATCCCGTTCCTCGACCTGGGCGTGGCCTACGCCGACCTGACCGCGACCCAGCAGGCCGCGATCGACCAGCGCGGCGGCCCCAACGCGGCCACCGTGGACGTGCAGACCCAGGTCAACGCCGACGGCACGCTCAACATCCGCGGCCTGGAAGCGATCTGGGTGCAGCCGCTGGACCGCCTGTTCGACGGCCTGGGCTTCAGCCTCAACTACACCCACGTCAAGCAGGAATCCGAAGGCGACGGCATCCAGGCGGTGGCGGTGGGCGTGGCGCCGAACCTGTGGAACGGCACCGTGTACTGGGAGAAGAACAACGCCTCGGTGCGCCTGTCCTACGCCTGGAACGACGACATGATCATCTCCGGCGCCAACCAGAACGGCATCCCCGACGCGCGGCTGATGGCCGACGCGCGCGGGCAGCTGGACCTGTCGGCCAGCTACACGCTGGCGTGGATGCGCTCGGCGCCGCAGATCACCCTCAACGTCACCAACCTCACCGACGAACCGCTGCGCACCACCTTCCAGTACCCGAACGCGACCTACGACCTGTACAAGCCCGGCCGCACCATCATGCTCGGCATCCGCGGTTCGTTCTGATCGCGCCGCAGCCAATGGCCTTCACTCCCGACCCAGCCGCGCCGCAGCGGGCGGGCGAGCGGCGACCCGCACGGTCGCAGCGCCCGCGCCGCCCGCCGCAGGGCAGCGCGTTCGCCTTACCCTCGCCGGCGGACCCTCTTCCGCCGGAAGCGGGAAGCAACGCCCCCACCACCGGTTCCCCTAGGCCATGACCAACAGCGCGCACCGCCTCTCGATCACGGAAAAGATCGGCTACAGCCTCGGCGATCTGGCCGCGAACATCATCTTCCAGACCCTGATCACCTTTCTGGCGTTCTTCTACACCGACGTCTACAAGATCCCGGCCGCGTCGGCGGCGAGCATCATCTTCGTCGTCGGCCTGCTCGGCGCGTTCGTGTTCACGCCGCTGGTGGGCATCCTCGCCGACCGCACCCGCAGCCGCTGGGGCAAGTTCCGGCCATGGATCCTGTGGACCGCGATCCCGTTCGGCGCCGCCTCGCTGCTGGCGTTCACCACGCCGGATCTGGGCGAGCGCGGCAAGACCGTCTTCGCGCTGGCCAGCTATTCGCTGCTGATGCTGGTCTACGTGGCCAACAACCTGCCGTACTCGGCGCTGAGCGGCGTGCTGACCGGCAGCATGGCCCAGCGCAACAGCCTGTCCTCGTACCGCTTCGTGGCGGTGATGATCGCGCAGTTCATCATCCAGGTGTTGCTGCTGCCGCTGGTGCTGATCCTCGGCGACGGCGACAAGGCGCGCGGCTTCCACAATGCGATGGCGCTGTTCGCGGCGACCGGCACGCTGTGCTTCCTGATCACCTTCTTCACCACCCGCGAGCGGGTGCTGCCGCTGTCCGAGCGCGCCTCCAGCGTGCGCGAGGACCTGACCGACCTGGTACGCAACAAGCCGTGGCTGGTGATGCTGGCCCTGACCATCCTGGTGTTCGTCAACCTGGCGATGAAGGGCGGCATGTACGTTTACTACTTCAAGTACTACCTGGACGCCGCTGCGCTGTCGCGGTTCCTCGACGGCAGCGGTTTCAACACGCTGATCGCCGGCGCCAACGCGATGACCACCCGCGCCGGCCTGGCCGCGCTGCAATGGCCGCAGGACGCGCCGACCTCGGCGTTCAGCGCGTTCAGCGCCGGCGGCATCCTGTTCATGATCGTCGGCATCGGCTGTTCCAAGCCGCTGGCCGACCGCTTCGGCAAGCGCGACGTGTTCGGCGCCGCGTTGCTGGTCTCGACGCTGTTCCTGCTGGCGTTCTACCTGTATCCGCCCGATGCCATCGCGCTGGTGTTCGGTTCGTACATCCTGCACGGCTTCTTCTACGGCATCACCATCCCGCTGCTGTGGGCGATGATCGCCGACGTCGCCGACTACTCGGAATGGAAGAACCACCGCCGCGCCACCGCGATCATCTTCTCGGCGATGATGTGCGGGCTGAAGATCGGCCTGAGCATCGGCGGTGCGCTGGTCGCGGCGATCCTGGCGTTCTACGGCTACGATGCGGCGCTGCCGCAGCAGAGCGCCGCCGTCACCCACGGCATCCGCCTGGCGGTGAGCGTGTACAGCGCCACGCCGTTCCTGCTGTGCGTGGCCGCGCTGTTCCTCTACGAAATCAACAAGCCCATGGAAGCGCGCATCGAGCGCGAGCTGGAGGCGCGCCGCCTGCGCGCGTCCTCCGGCGCCATCGGCTGAACCCGACACGATCCCCCCGGAGCCCCACCGCGCCATGCCCCCCGCCATCGACGCCGACGACCTGCAGACCCTGGCCAGCCGCGCCATCTCGCCACCGCTGGTGACCCACATGTACACCGCCGATCCGTCGGCACACGTCTTCGACGGCGCGATCTACATCTACCCCTCGCACGACATCGACGCCGGCGTGCCGTTCAACGACGACGGCGGCCATTTCGACATGGAGGACTATCACGTGTTCCGCATGGACAGCGCCGACGGTCCGGTGGTGGACTGCGGCGTGGCGCTGCACGTGAAGGACGTGCCGTGGGCCGAACGGCAGATGTGGGCGCCGGACGCGGCGTGCAAGGACGGGCGCTACTACCTGTATTTCCCGGCCAAGCGCGCCGACGGCATCTTCCAGATCGGCGTGGCCATCGGCACGCGCCCGCAGGGCCCGTTCACCGCCGAACCGCTGGCCATCGACGGCAGCTACTCGATCGATCCGGCGGTGTTCGCCGACGACGACGGCGAGCACTACCTGTACTTCGGCGGGATCTGGGGCGGGCAGCTGCAGAAGTACCGCGACAACGTCTATGCGCAGGCGCACGAGGAACCGGCCGATGCCGAGCCGGCGCTGGGGCCGCGGGTGGCGCGATTGCGCGCGGACATGACCCAGTTCGCCGAGCCGCCGCGCGAGGTCAGCATCGTCGACGAACACGGCCAGCCGCTGCTGGCCGGCGACCATGCGCGCCGCTTCTTCGAAGCGCCGTGGCTGCACAAATACGATGGGCGCTACTACCTGTCCTATTCCACCGGCAACACCCACCTGCTGTGCTACGCGGTGGCCGACACGCCGTACGGACCGTTCACCTACCAGGGACCGATCATGCGTCCGGTGATCGGCTGGACCACCCACCATTCGATCTGCCAGTTCCAGGGCCGGTGGTACCTGTTCTATCACGACTCGGCGCTGTCCGGCGGCGTGACTCATCTGCGCTGCATCAAGCTCACCGAGCTGCACCACGACGCGCACGGGCGCATCGCGCCGATCGATCCCTACGGCGGTTGAGCGCGCGCAGGACGCCCGTGCCGCGGTGCGTAATTCCGCCGCGGCGCACGCGCAGCGCCAGCCGGCGCTGCACGTGCGCTGCGGCGCCGCCGGATTACGGCATCCACACCAGGTTCTGGGTCTGCGGATCGGCGGTGACCTTGTCGATCTTGCCGGCACCGTCGAAGGACACCTGGAACTCGCCGAAGCTGCTCCGCCAGTAGCGCCACAGGGCGCTGTCCAGGTTCGGGTTCTCGCTGCTGATCGGGTAGCCCAGCGCCATCAGCGTCTGTTCGCGGGTCATGCCCTTGGTGACGCGGCTGCTGCCGATCGCCTCGCGGATCTTGGCCGGATACGCCGCCAGCTTGAGCTTTGGATCCTGCGTGACCACGTAGCGCTTGGCGAAGGCATCGTTGTCCAGGTCGCGGCTGTAGTCGTTGCCGATCGATTGCTTCTGGCCGTCGATCAGCACGTTGACCCGGTAGCGGCCATAGCCGGTGACCTTGACCGGGGTGCCGGCGGGAATCACCCGCTTGCCGTTCTCGGCATAGTTGCTGTCGCTGATCCAGCTGCCGTCGCTGCGCATGTTGCAGCACAGGAAGCCGTCGTACTTGGCGTCGGCCGCGGCGGCCAGGCCAGGCACGGCCGTGCCCACGGCGAGGGCGAGGAACAACAGGGAAGGGCGCAAACGCATGGAGACTCCTTTCTGGGCGGCGATCCTGCCGCCGGTGATGCGGACGAGGGAAATGGCGCCGCCTCCGCCGCGGCGCCGCGTGCATTGTGCCGGCAACCGCGCCGCCGACAAAGCGCCGCCGCGGCGCACGGTGACGGCAGACCCGTCGCCTGTGTATGCTCGGGCCTCGTGGAAGACATGACGCCCGCCGAGATCTCCCTGCGCATCGACGCCCTGCGTCGCGAGCACCGTGCGCTTGACGAACAGATCCAGCGCACCCCGGCCAACCTCGACGACGAACTGCAGGCCAAGCGGCTGAAGAAGCGCAAGCTGCAGCTCAAGGATTGCATCATGCGCCTGGAAAACCTGCTGATTCCCGACGAACCGGCGTGAGCGCGGCGACGTTCTTCAGTATCGGCCACTCCACCCGTGGCCTGGACGCGTTCCTGGAGATCCTGCACGGCGCGCAGATCGAGCAGCTGGCCGACGTGCGCGCGTTTCCGTATTCGCGGCGCTTCCCGCAGTTCGACGGCAGCGCATTGGCGCGCACGCTGGCCGCCGAGGGCATCGGCTACCAGCATTTCCGCGCGCTGGGCGGGCGCCGCGGCAAGCAGCCCGGCGTGGACCCGCAGCGCAACGGCCATTGGCGTAGCGTCAGCTTCCACAACTACGCCGACTACGCGCTGGGCGCCGAATTCGGCGAAGCGTTCGCGCAGCTGCGCGAACTCGGCAGCCGCGGCGCGTGCGCGGTGATGTGCGCCGAGGCCTACTGGCGCCAGTGCCACCGCCAGATCGTCTGCGATCACCTGCTGCACCACGGCCACCCGGTGATCCACCTGATCGATGCCAAGCGCCGCGAGCCGGCCACCCTCAATCCCGCCGCACGTACCGACGCGCACGGGCAACTGGTCTATCCGCCGGATGTCGCGCCTGCAGGGCCGGTCACCGGCGATCTGTTCGGCGGCTGAGCCTTCGATCCGTACGACGTCACCTGTAGGGGCGGCTTCAGCCGCGACAGGGTCTTACTGGTGGTGTCTGTCGCGGCTGAAGCCGCTCCTACAGGTCTGTGCTAGCCGCGAGAAAGCGTCAGCGGATTGCGTTCGATACGGTAGCCGTTCAATCCTGCGGCACCACCGGCTCCTCGGTCTTCGCCGCTTCCGGGCTGACCCGCTCGATGGTGTGACGCAATTCGCGGCCTAGAATGAACTTGGCGTCTTTCGCCCAGGCGTCCAGGCGCTCGTCGAACAGCAGCTTGCTGTTCTCGTCCGGCCATACCAGCTTCAGTTCGCGCAGCTTCTGGATGAAGCCGCGGAACAGGGTCTTGTCGAAGAACTCCGGCGCGGCCGGGGCATACAGCAGGCTCAGGCGCTGCGCGGCCTGCTGGCACAGGCTTTCCAGTTCGCCGGCGCCGAGCTTGCCGGGGCCGTTCTTGACCAGCACCGAAATGGCGATGTAGTAGCGCTCGAACGCCTGCTGCAGCGAATGCCCGATCGCGCGCAGGCGGAACACCTCGTCGGTCTGCCCGGTGTTGCGCGCCAGCACGCCGCCGTCGTCGTCGTTGACCTGCAGCAGCAGCCCTTCGCGCACGAACACCTCAATGGTGCGCTCGATGCGCTCGGCGAACTGGTCCTCGCTCCACGGCAGGAACAGTTCGGCCTGCAGGAACGGGTACACGATGCGGCCCAGCCGCAGCAGCCCGGAGCGGCTCATGCGGCGGTTGTTCTGGAAGCAGCACGCCACCCACGAGGAGGCGGTGAACAGGTGCAGCACGTTGTTGCGGAAGTAGCTCAGCAGCACCGCGTTGTCGCCGTTGACGCTGAGCACGTCGCCGAGCGGATGCGGCGTGCGCGTCAGCACGTTGATCTCCTCGGCGTGGGCGATGATGCGCTCTGGCGAATGCGGGGTGACGGTGACCCGGTCCGAGTACGGCAGTTCGGCCAGCAGCTTCTTGCACAGTTCGATCTGCGCGATCAGGTCGGCCTCGCCCATCGCGTGCTTGGGCGTGGACAGCAGCGCCAGCGCCAGCAGGTTGACCGGATTGACGTCGGCGGCGGCGTTGATGTGCACCTGGATCTGCTGCGCCAGCGCATCCACGGTGCCGTTCAACCAGTTCGGCTTCTCGTCCTCGCCCAGCGGCTGGCCGTCCCATTCCGGCGCGCGCTGCGCCAGCACCTGGCTCAACGCGATCGGCTCGCCGAAGTTCACCACCACCTGGCCATAGTTCTGCTTGAGCACCTTGGGGATGCTCCACAGCAGGCCCCAGATCGATTCCTTCTCCTTGGGCCGGCCGCTGAGTTCGTCGAGATAGCTGTTGCCTTCCATCAGCTTCTCGTAGCCGACGTAGATCGGCTGGAACAGCACCGGCTTGCGCGGCTGGCGCAGGAACGCGCGCAGGGTCATCGCGATCATGCCGCCCTTGGGCTGCAGCAGCCGGCCGGTGCGCGAGCGCCCGCCCTCGACGAAGTATTCGATCGAGTAGCCGCCGGCCACCAGCTGCGCCACGTATTCGCTGAGCACCGCCGAGTACAGCGCGTTGCCGCGGATCGAGCGGCGGATGAAGAACGCGCCGCCCTTGCGCAGCAACTGCCCGACCACCGGCAGGTTGAGGTTGATGCCGGCCACGATGTGCGGCGGCACGATGCCGCGCTCGTACAGCAGGTAGGACAGCAGCAGGTAGTCCATGTGGCTGCGGTGGCTGGGCACGTAGATCACTTCGTGTCCGGGCGCGGCTTCCTTCAGCTTGTCCAGGTGGTGCACCAGCACGCCGGCGTAGATGCGGTTCCACACATGGGTGAGCAGGAAGCTGGCCGAGCGCACCACCGGGCTGGAATAGTCGGCGGCGATTTCCCAGGCATAGGCGTGGGCCTTGCGCCAGGCGTCCATCGGCTTGCTGTTGTCGCGCTTGGCCTGTGCGGCGATCGCCTCGCGCACCGGCTCGGCGGCCAGCACCTGGTCCACCAGCAGGCGCCGGGTCGACAGGTCCGGCCCGATCACCGCCTCGCGGATGCGCCGGAAATGGGTGCGCAGCACGCGCTGCAGCTTGCGCACGGTGCGCTCCGGCGGCAGCCCTTCCTCGATCGTCTGCCGCATCGACACCGGCGGGGCGAAGCGCACGATGGTGCTGCGGCCGTTGAGCAGCACGCCGAGCAGGCGCCGGAAGCTGCCGACCAGCGCCCAGTTCTCCGAGAACAGCACCGCGAACCAGCCGCTCTGCTTGTCCGGCGCGCGGCCGACGAAGATCGACACCGGCACCAGGTGGATGTCCAGGTCCGGACGCTCGCGGTGCGCCTGCAGCAGCTTGGCCAGCGAGTCGGAGTGGGTCTTGGCGCCGCGCTGCTCGGGGATCAGCGCGTTGTTGCTGCTGCGCCGCGACAGCGCCAGGTAGGCGCGCTTGCGCCCCAGCGGGTCGCCGGGCAGCGGCACCAGCGGCGACGGCAGGCCGGCCTCGCGGCAGGCCTTGTCCAGGATCAGCGCGTTGGACAGGCCGTAGTCCTCCAGCACGTAGACCACCGGGCGGCCGTCGTCGTACTGGCCAGGTTCGGCCGGTTCGATCTTCAGGCCCAGCCACGGATCGGCCACGCGCCCGAGCAGGCGCGCCCACAGCGGCCGCTTGGCGGTGCGCACGCTGGACGGCGGCACCGGCAGCGCCGCCGCACCTGGCGCTTCGGCGGCGTCGCCGCTGGCCGGGGCGGGCGGCGACGCCGCCGGGTCCGGCGCGCGCGCGCCCGCGGCGTCGTCGGGAAAGGGGAGGGGATTTTGTTCTGGCATCGGCGTCATTATCGCTTAGCCGGCGGCGCGGGGCCGGCGGCCGGGGGCGCCGGGGCATCGGCAGGCGGGGCGGGGCCCGCGATCGGTGCCGCCGCGGCGGCCAGCAGCGCGTCCACCTCGTGCAGGGTATCGCGCAGGTACCAGTGGCCCTGGCGGCGCACCAGCACCGCGGTGGTGTCGATCTGCGCGCCGGCCAGCGGGTACTGGATGCGCACCACGGCCTGGTCGCCCTGTTGGCTGACCAGCCCGGTGCGCAGTTCGCGCGCACTGGCGTCCAGATCCAGGCCGTAGTCGCCCAGCACCGCCTTCAGGTCGGCCAGGAATGGACCGAGCCGGGCCAGGCTCTGCTCCATGCCCAGGCCATGCAGATCGGCCTCGCTGCGCAGGCCGGTGCGGCGTGCGGCGGCACTGAGCCGGGCGATCGCCGCCTGCGCGCGCTTGCGCTCGGACAGCGGCGCGTGTTCGGCCCAGCCGCTCAGCGCCTGCACCAGCTGCACGTAGTGGCCGCGCTGCTCCGGCGTATAGTCGCCCTGGTTGCGCAGGTACTGCACGCCGAACAGGCCCAGCGAGTGCGCGGCCTGGCGCAGGCTCGCCGCCTGTCCGCCGAACTGCGCATCGAAGGCCCGTTGCAGCTGGCGCTCGGCGTCCGGCGCGGACAGGGTGTCGAGGATCTCCGGCAGGCGTTCGGCCAGCGGCAGCTGGGTCAGCGGCCAGCGGCTGCGGTCCTCGCTCCAGGCCTGTTGCAGGCGCCGGTACTGCTCCGGCGGGACCGCGGCGCGGGCATAGCCGGCCAGGTCGTTGCGTTGCAGCGTGCGCGCCAGCTCGCGCACCGCCGCGGCCGGTTCGGCGCTGGCGCCGGGCAGTTCGGCGGGGCTGCGCTTGCAGCCGGCCAGGGCCAGCACCGCCAGCAGCAGCGCGGGAACGACAAGCGTGGGCGTGAGCCGGGTCGGGCGTGGCGGCGACATACTCTATTCGGCTCGTTCCCCAAAACGTTCCGCATCTTGCTGGGCGCAGGCGATTCCGGCAAGCCGCGCGCCGCGGTCGGGAACCTGCGCGGCGCCAGCCGGGCCGTGCGCGGATGTCGCACCGGGACAATTCCTGACCCGTTCGGTTCCGCCGAGACAACGATGTCGGCACTGTGTCCGCGTATCGCACAGCGTGCCGCCACATTCCGCAATGTTGCGGCGCATCATGTAACCGCTTGCAGTTGCTGTTACCGTCCGCCCACCTCGACTTGAGGTGGTACTGGACGGGGGTCCCAGTGCGATACAGGTCCGACATCTTCCGAGCGCTGGGTCACGGTGGCATTGGCCGCTGCGGCTTGGCGCTGGCCTGCGTTCTGTGCGGGTTCGCCATGACCTTGCCCGTGCAGGCGCAGGACGGCCGCTTGCCGCCGCGCGATGCGTGGCGCGCCTCCAGTTCCTCCAGCCAGGTCAAGGCGCAGGCGATCGAATACCTGATCGACGGCGACGCGACCACTCGCACCGGCGGCGCCTTCAGTCCCGGGCATTGGTTCCAGGTCGACCTGGGCCGCGTGGCGCAGGTCGGCGGCGTGCATCTGCAATGGGATACCGCCAATCCGGAAGGCTTCCTGCTGCAGGCCTCCACCGATGGCCAGCGCTGGGACACGGTCTACACCATGGCCGACTCCATGGGCGGCAGCGAGACGCTGTTCTTCGCGCCGCGCCGCGCACGCTACCTGCGCCTGGCCAGCCCCGAACGCACCGCCGACTGGGGCGTGTCGATCTTCGAGATGGAACCGCTGGGCGCTGCGGCCAGCGCGCAGCTGCGCGGCGTGGCGGTGGCCGATGCGGCCGCGTTGTGGCAAGGCGGCGCGGCGGTGCCGATGCCCGGCAAGGGCAAGCAGGCACGGCAGCTGGACATCGCCTTCCCGCGCGCATTCGCCAGCACCGGCCTGATCGTCGAGTTCGCCGGCGCGCATGGCGCGGCGCGGCTGCAGGCGCAGGATACCGCCGGCCGCTGGAGCACGCTGGCCGAGGATCCGCAGGCCGGGCAGAGCGACAGCGCCTACCTGGCCGGCACCGCGCCGGTGCAGGCGCGCGCGCTGCGCCTGAGCGTGGACGCCGCGCCCGGCGCCGCCGCACCGGCGCTGCGCCGCCTGCGCCTGCTCGGGCCGAAGGCGCTGATGACGCCGATGAAGCGCTACCAGGTCGCCGCGCAGCGCGGCGAACGCGCGCTGTTCCCGGCCTCGCTGCACATGCAGCAGACCTATTGGACCGCGGTCGGCATCCACGCCGGCCGGCAGAAATCGATCTTCGACGAGTACGGCAACCTGGAGGCGTGGAAGGGCGCGCCGCTGGTGCAGCCGCTGTGGCGCGACGCGTCCGGCAGCGCCGCCGGCGCCGATGGGCATGCGCTGACGCATGCGCTGCGCGATGGCTGGAAGCCGATGCCGTCGGTGCGCTGGTCGCCGCAGCCGGGGCTGGAACTGCGCAGCGAGACCTTCGCGATCGAGCACAACGGGCAACCGGTGACGCTGCTGCGCCACCGCTTGCGCAACACCGGCACCACCCCGGTCAGCGGCACGCTGTCGCTGCTGGTGCGGCCGATGCAGATGAACCCGCCGTGGCAGAACGGCGGCCTGTCGCCGATCCACGACGTGGCCGTCGAAGACGCCGCGGTGCGCGTCAATGGCCGCCTGCTGCTGGAATCGCTGAGCGCGCCCAGCGGCGCCGGCGCCGAAGCGTTCGGCGCGCATGGGGAAACCGAGATCACCCGCCACGTCGCCGCCGGCACGCTGCCGGCGCAACGCCAGGCGCACGACGCCGACGGCCTGGCCGCGGCGATGCTGAACTACACGGTGTCGCTGGCGCCGGGCGCGCAGCAGGACGTGGTGCTGGCGTTCCCGCTCGGCACCGCCAACGCCGACAAGCAGGGCCGCCTGCCGCCGGCGCCGGCGCTGGACCGCGCCGCGCTGCTCGGCGCCGCGGGCCGCGATCCGGGCCGCAGCTTCGACGCGCTGGCCGATCGCGTCTCCGCGGATTGGCAGCGCCGGCTCGGCAACGTCGGGCTGACCCTGCCCGACGCCAGCCTGGTCGACATGCTGCGCGCGCAGGCCGCGTACATGCTGATCAACCAGACCGGCCCGGCGATGCAGCCCGGTCCGCGCAACTACAACCGCTCCTTCATCCGCGACGGCATGGCCACCTCGGCGGTCCTGCTGCGCATGGGCCAGGCCAAGGTCGCCCGCGACTACCTGCAGTGGTACAGCGACCACGCGGTGCATCCGAACGGGCTGGTGTCGCCGATCCTCAACGACGACGGCAGCGTCAACGACGGTTTCGGCTCGGACCTGGAGTACGACAGCCAGGGCGAATACATCACCCTGGTCGCCGACGTGGCGCGCCTGGACGGCGGCCCGGAGAGCGTGCGTGCCTACCTGCCGAAGGTGAAGCTGGCGATGCAGTTCATGCAGGAACTGCGCGAGCGCACCCTGGTGCCCGGCTACATGGCCGAGCAGCCGGCGCCGGAGCGTTTCCGCGGCATCCTGGCCCCATCGATCAGCCACGAAGGCTATTCCAGCCCCACCCACAGCTACTGGGACGACTACTGGGCGCTGAAGGGCTGGCACGACGGCGCATGGCTGGCCGAATCGCTGGGCGATGCGCAGACCGCGGCCTGGGCGCGCGAACAGTACGCCGCGCTGCGCACCTCGCTGGCCGCCTCGATCCGCGCCACGATGGCCTGGAAGGGCGCCGACTTCATCCCCGCCGCGGCCGACTTGGGCGACGGCGACCCGAGCAGCGTGTCGATCGCGCTGGATCCCACCGGCCAGCAGGACCTGCTGCCGGAACAGGCGCTGCGCACCACCTTCGCGCGCTACCTGGACGACGTGCGCAAGCGCAAGCAGCCCAACGCGCTGTGGGCGTACTCGCCGTACGAGATGCGCAACGTGCTGACCTACGTGCACCTGGACCAGCCGCAGGTCGCCGACGAGCTGCTGCAGGACATGATGCGCGACCGCCGCCCGTTCGAATGGCAGGTGCTGGCCGAAGTGGTGCAGTCGCGGCTGCGCTTCCCGCGCTACCTCGGCGACATGCCGCATACCTGGATCGGCGCGGAGTACGCGCGCACCCTGTTCGGCATGCTGATGCACGAAGGCGACGACGCGCTGGTGCTGCTGCCGGGCGCGCCGCCGTCGTGGCTGGCCGGCGACGGCCTGTCGGTGCAGCGCCTGCCCACCGCCTATGGTCAGCTGAGCATGCGCGCGCGCCAGCGCGACGACGTGCTGCGCGTCGAACTCGGCAGCGGGCTGCGTGCCGGCACCGCGGTGCGCGTGGTGTGGCCCTCGCGCACGCGGCCGACGCAGCTGCGCGTGGACGGCCGCCGCGTCGACGACTACGACGCCGGCGGCGTAGTGCTGAGCAAGCCGTTCCGGACCCTGGAGGCACGCTGGTGAACCCGCGGATCGCGCAAGCGCCGGAACAGCGCGCCAGCATCACCATCAAGGACGTGGCGCGCATGGCCAACGTCTCGGTGGCGACGGTGTCGCGCACCATGAACGGCCACCAGCACGTGGCCGAGCCGGTGCGCGCGCGGGTGCTGGAAGCGGCGCGCACGCTGCACTACGTGCCGCATCACGCCGCGCGCAGCCTCAGCAGCCGCCGCACCCACACCATCGGCGTGATCCTGCCCGACCTGCACGGCGAGTTCTTCTCCGAACTGATCCGCGGCATCGACACCGTCGCGCGCGAGCGCGGCCTGCACCTGCTGGTGTCCAGTTACCACGGCGAGCCGGAGGAGCAGCGGCTGGCGGTGCGGCGCATGCCCGGGCGCGTGGACGGACTGCTGATCATGTCGCCGTACCTGGGCAGCGGCGCCGACGAGGCCATCGACATGCTCCCCGGCGCCCTGCCGGCGGTGCTGATGAACTGCGCCGAGCGCATCGCCGACACGCAGGTGCTCAACGTCGACAACTACGGCGGCGCGCGTGCGATGACCCGCCACCTGCTCGACAGCGGCCACCGCCGCATCGCCTTCATCTCCGGGCCGGACGACAATTTCGATGCGCGCGAACGCCTGCGCGGCTACCGCGACGAGTTGCACGAGCGCAGCCCGCAGACGCCGCCGCGGGTGCTGCCGGGCGACTTCGACGAAGCCTCCGGCTACCGCGCCGGACAGGCGCTGCTGCAGGGCGAGCGCCCGGACGTGGTGTTCGCGGCCAACGACATGATGGCGCTCGGCTGCCTGTTCGCCTTCACCCATGCCGGCCTGCGCGTGCCCGACGACATCGCCCTGGCCGGCTTCGACGACGTGCCGATGGCGCGCTACGTGCACCCGGCGCTGACCACGATGCGGGTGGACATCGCCGGCTTCGGCGCGCGCGCGATGCAGCTGCTGATCGCCGCGCTGGAGCCGCAGACCGCGTCCGCGCCGTCCTCCACCGATATCGCCCCGCAATTGATCGTCCGTGCGTCCAGTGTCCAGCGGGGAACCGCCATGGACTGACACGCCCGACGCGTTTCACACCACCACCGTCTGCATCCAACTAGAAGAAACCACGAATGATCCCGTTTACCACCCTGGGAGGGGTACTGTCATGAAGAGCAAGCGTTCCGCTTCCAACCTGCCCGCACGCAGCCTGCTGTGCTGCGCGCTGGCGACCTGCCTGTTCGCCTCGATGCCGGCGATGGCGCAGTCCAGCAACGCGATCCTGCGCGGCCAGGCCCAGGCCGGCGCCGAAGTGGTCGTCACCAACACCGCCACCGGTTCGGTGCGTCGCGCGCCGGTGGGCCCCAACGGCAACTACACCGTGATCGGCCTGCCGCCGGGCACCTATACGGTCGAGTCCAAGGGCGTCACCCGCACGGTGACCCTGCAGGTCGCCTCCTCTTCCACGGTCGATCTCGACGCCAGCGCGGCCGCCGCGCCGACGGGCGACGCCACCACGCTGGGCACGATCAACGTCACCGCGCCGCCGTCGATCAAGGACGTCAAGACCTCCGAGGTCGGCAACATCGTGTCGCTGCGCCAGATCCAGCAGCTGCCGCAGGCCACGCGCAACTTCCTGGAGTTCGCCGACACCGTGCCGGGCATGGTCTTCACCATCGACGGCAACGGCAACACCAAGCTGCGCGGCGGCGCCGCCAACGCCAGCGCCGGCAACCTGTACATCGACGGCGTCGGCCAGAAGAGCTACGTGCGCAGCGGCGGCATCGCCGGCCAGGCCGACACCCAGGGCAACCCGTTCCCGCAGCTGGCGATCGGCGAGTACAAGGTCATCACCTCCAACTACAAGGCCGAGTACGGCCAGGTCAGCGGCGCGGCGATCACCGCGGCGACCAAGTCCGGTACCAACGAGTTCCACGGCGAGGCGTTCTTCCGCTACACCGACCAGGACCTGCGCGACAAGCGCCCGGACGAAGACAACGGCAAGATCGATTCGCAGACCAAGGAATACGGCTTCTCCCTGGGCGGCCCGATCCTGCAGGACCGCATGCACTTCTTCGTCGCCTACGAAGGCAAGGAGAACGTGGCGCCCAAGAGCGTGCAGGCCGAGGCCAATGCGCTGCCCTTCGTCGGCGTGCTGCCGGCCAACCTGTCCAGCCAGTACGGCGCGGCGAACATGCCGTTCGAAGAGGACCTGGTCTTCGCCAAGGTCGACTTCGAACCGACCGACCGCGACCGCATCGAGCTGAGCACCCTGTACCGCGACGAGACCCAGATCGCCAACGTCGGCGGCCTCAACACGCCCGAGCAGGCCACCAACAAGATCAACAAGGACAAGCGCTCGACCCTGCGCTGGCAGCACAGCGCCGACAGCTGGTACAACGAGCTGATCGTGGGCACCGAGGATTCGGAGAACAACCCGACCGCCAAGACCCTCGGCAACGGCATCCTCTACAAGTACCTGGCACCGCGCGCCGGCTCCACCGACGTCGACGAATACACGTTCCTGGCCACCGGCTCGGCTGGCGGCTCCACCGTGCAGCGCAAGAGCCAGAAGGGCTGGTTCCTGCAGAACGACCTGACCTTCACCAGCTTCGAGTGGCACGGCGAACACACCATCAAGATGGGCGTGAACTACAAGGACGTGAAGCTGACCTCGCAGGACGCGGCGGCGGTGAACCCGCAGTTCAGCTACGCCGTCGATGCCAATGGCGTCGCCGCCACGCCGTACCGCGTGGATTTCGTCGCCCCCTACACCACGCCCGGGCAGCGGGCGACGGTGGAGTCGCCGTCCAAGCAGTACGGCATCTACATCCAGGACGACTGGGCCGCCACCGACAAGCTGCTGATCAACGTCGGCGTGCGCTACGACTACGAAGACACCCCGGCCTACACCGACTTCGTCACCTCGCAGGGCTTCGTCGATGCGCTGTACGGCGACGATCCGGACAACCCCGGCCAGCCCTGGGCCAACCGCCTGCTGCCGAGCGGCATCAACGCGGCCGATTACATCAGCACCGGCAACAACCGCAAGAACTTCAAGGATGCGTGGGCACCGCGCCTGGGCTTCTCGTACGATTTCTTCGGCGACGAGACCGCGGTCCTGCACGGCGGCGCCGGCCGTTCGTACGACCGCAACCTGTTCGAGCAGCTCGCGCTGGAAACCAGCAAGGCCGCGCTGTCGCCGGTCGCCGTGTACTTCGAGAACCCGGCCACCGGCCAGTGCTTCCGCAGCGATCGCACCTGCGCTGCGTGGGATCCGCGTTTCCTCAATGGCGTGGACCAGCTGAACACCATTCCCGGCGTCAGCGGCAGCGCCGAGCTGTTCATCTTCAACAACAACATCAAGACCCCGTACAGCGACCAGTACAGCATCGGCATCAGCAACCAGGTCGGCGACTGGCTGACCGACGTGACCTTCCAGCGCGTGCTCAGCTACGACGGCTTCGTGATGTCGCTGATCAACCGCTATCCGAATGGTTCCTACTTCGAGAACGGCAGCGTGCCGTGGGGCGAGCCGGTCCCGGGCTACCAGAACACCATCATCGGCAACAACGGTCTGGAGCAGCGCAGCAGCCAGGTCCTGCTGTCGGCGGAGAAGCCCTACACCAAGGAATCGGGCTGGGGTCTGACCCTGTCCTACACCCACACCAGCGCGCGCCAGAACCGCAACATCGACGAGCCGTTCGCGTTCGACAAGCCGACGGTGGGCGACTATCCGTTCGTGAAGTCTGATGCGGTCTCGGCGCACCGCTTCGTCGCCTCCGGTTCGATCGACGGTCCGTGGGGCGTCACCTTCGGCGCCAAGGTGGTGCTGGCCACGCCCGAGCCGATCAACACCATCGCCTGCTACGGCAGGGTCGATGCGGACGGCGGCACCTGCCAGCAGGTCGGCGTCACTCCGCCGGGCAGCGGCAAGTTCCTGGTCGGCGGCAAGATCTGGGGCTATCGCACGGTCGACTTCCAGGCGAGCAAGGACTTCGCCGTGTACAACGACTTCAAGCTGTCGGCGCGCATCAACCTGCTCAACGCCTTCAACTTCAAGAACTACTCGTCGTATGCGTACAACGGTTTCGGCACCAACGGCAGTTTCGACCCGGACATCACCATCAACAAGACCGGCGAGATCCTGTACGTGCCGCGTACCGTGACCTTCGAGATCGGCGCCAAGTTCTGATCCACCGCAACACGGCCCACGCGCGTGCCCGACCGGCGCGCGTGGGGTTTTTCCGGACGGGGCCGCTTGGCCCCGTTCGCGTATCGGTCGCCTCCTTTCTTCCTGCCTAGGACCGCGCACGCATGATCGCCGCCCCTCTCCGCAACCTGGTCATCGTCGGCGGCGGCACCGCCGGCTGGATGGCCGCCGCCGCGCTGGCGCGCGTGCTGGGCCCGGACTACCGCATCACCCTGATCGAATCGGAACAGATCGGCATCGTCGGCGTCGGCGAAGCCACCGTGCCGCACATCAAGGCCTTCAACAACCTGCTCGGCATCAATGAAGCCGAATTCGTGCGCCAGACCCAGGGCAGCTTCAAGCTCGGCATCGAGTTCGTCGATTGGCAGCGGCCTGGCACCTCCTACGTCCATGGCTTCGGCACCGAGATCGGGCATCCGCTCGGGATGCTGCCGTTCCAGCAGTACTGGTTCAAGCAGGCGCTGCTCGGCAAGGCCAAGCCGCTGGGCGCCTACACGCTCAACACCGTCGCCGCCAAGCGCGGCAAGTTCATGACCTCGGCCAGCGATGCGCCGCCGAATTCGCCGCTGGGCAACATCGCCTACGCCTACCATTTCGACGCGTCGCTGTACGCGTCGTTCCTGCGCGGCTACTCCGAGCAGCGCGGGGTGACCCGGCGCGAGGGCATCGTCGAGGAGGTGCAACTGCATCCGGAATCGGGCGACGTGGTCTCGGTGCGCCTGGCCTCGGGCGAGGTGATCGCCGGCGACCTGTTCATCGATTGCTCCGGTTTCCGCGGCCTGCTGATCGAGCAGGCGCTGCACACCGGCTACCACGATTTCAGCCATTGGCTGCCGTGCGATCGCGCGCTGGCGGTGCCCTGCGCCAAGGTCGGCCCGCCGACGCCGTACACCCGCGCCACCGCGCGCGCGGCCGGCTGGCAGTGGCGCATCCCGCTGCAGCACCGCACCGGCAACGGCTACGTGTATTCCAGCGCGCACATCAGCGACGACGAGGCCGCGGCCACGCTGCTGGCCAACCTGGACGGGCCGGCGCTGGCCGACCCGCGCCCGCTGCGCTTCCTCACCGGGCGGCGCAAGCAGGTGTGGAACCGCAACGTGGTCGCGCTGGGGCTGTCCAGCGGCTTCATGGAGCCGCTGGAATCGACCAGCATTCACCTCATCCAGTCCGGCATCTCCAAGCTGCTGGAGCTGTTTCCGCGCGAGGGCATCAGCCCGGCGCTGGTGCAGCGCTACAACGACCGCATCGCTTTCGAGTTCGACCGCATCCGCGATTTCCTGGTGCTGCACTACAGCGCCACCGAGCGCGACGACAGCGACTTCTGGCGGCAGTGCCGCGCCATGGCGATCACACCCGAACTGCAGGCGACGCTGGACCTGTTCCGCGATAGCGGCCGCTTCTACCGCAACGGCGAGGAGATGTTCGCCGAGATCAGCTGGGTGCAGGTGATGGTCGGGCAGGGCATCCTGCCGCGCGCCTACCACCCGCTGGTGGACCAGATACCGGCCGCGGACATCGAACGCTTCGTCGCCGGCATCGAGCAGACCATCGGCCATTGCGTGGACGCGATGCCGGCGCACCAGGCCTTCATCGACCGCTACTGCGCGGCCGCGCCGCTCTGAACGGATGGCCGGGCGCTTCCCGGGCACAAAAAAAAGAGGCCACGCGCACCAAGGCGCGGGCCTCTTCAAAATCCGACCGAAGCCGGAGAACGGTTTGTGGCGCATCTCCGGCAAAGCCGGACGCTGCGCATGCTACCGACAGTACGAAGCTAATGCAATGGCTTAAGTTCTATCTTCTAAGTCATTGATATTCATGGGGCGATACTCAGCGGGTCGTTGCGCCATCCAGCGTGGCGGCGATTTCGCGCTGGATCGCCTCGGCCGCGGCGCGCGGGTCGGCGGCCTGGCGGATCGGGCGGCCGACCACGATCGCGTCGGCGCCGTCGGCGAAGGCCTGGGCCACGCCGACGGTGCGCTGCTGGTCGTCGCCGACCGGACCGCCGGGGCGGATGCCGGGGCAGACGATGGAGAAGCCGGCACCGGTGGCGCGGCGGATCGGTGCCGCTTCCTGGCCGGAGGCGATGACGCCGTCGATGCCGGCCGCCTGCGCGGCCAGGGCGCGCTCCACCACGACCTCCTGCGGTTCGCGGTCGATGCCCATCGAGGCGAGGTCGGCGCGGCCCATCGAGGTCAGCACGGTCACCGCCAGCAGGCGCATCTCGCCGCGGTTGGCCTCGGCCGCGGCCTGCATCATCGCCGGGTGCCAGCCGTGGATCGTGCAGTAGTCCACCGGCCACTGCGACAGGCGCCGGATCACCCCGCCGACGGTGGCCGGGATGTCGAAGAACTTCAGGTCCACGAACACGCGCTTGCCGCGCGCAGCCAGCGTCTCCAGCACGTCGAAGTACTCGCCGGAGGCCAGCAGCTCCATGCCGATCTTGTAGAACGCCACCGCGTCGTCGAGCCGCTCGATCCAGTCCAGCGCTTCGGCGCGGCCGGGCACGTCCAGGGCGAAGATCAGCCGTTCGCGCGCCTGCAGCGGCAGCGGCGCGCGGCTCACTGCGCCAGCTCCAGCGCGTCGCGCTTGGCCTGGTGGCGCGCAGCGCGCGGCTGCGCGAAGTCGTTGTTGAACAGCGCCGGCTCCCAGGACCCGTAGCTGGGGTTGGGCAGCATCCACCAGCGCTCGCCGAACCAGTCGTGGTACTGCTGCAGCAGTTGCGCGCGGCCGTCCGGAGTGTTGGCCACGACCTGTACGAAATCGCCGAGCTGGTCGCCGAACTGCATCAGCACCCGGTACTGCTGGCCGACCAGCCGGCGCCGGCAGTTCTTCTCCGACCCATTCTGCTCGCAGTCCTTGACCACCGTTCCCAGGCCCAGCAGCACGCTGTTGTCGGCCACCGGCAGGCCGGCGCTGCGCAGGTTGGCCAGGGTCGCATCGGTCAGGTGTACCGCGCGGTTGGACACGTACAGGATGGTGATGCCCTTGGCGCTGGCCGCCTTGGCGAAATCGACCACGCCGGGGATCGGCTTGGCCTTCTTCTCGGCCACCCACTGGTCCCAGCTGAGTTCGTCGTACTCCTTGCCGTTGCGGATCAGACGCGCCTGGTACGGCGAGTTGTCCAGCACCGTCTCGTCCACGTCCATCACCACCGCCGGTTTCAGCCCGGCGGCGGCGTTGCCGCGCTCCTCCGGCACCAGCGCGTCCCAGTTCGGTTCCTTCAGCGCCGCATCCAGGCGGTCGGCGGCGGCGCGATAGGTCTGCTCGGCGACGGCCTGGTACTCGGCCGAGCGCTGCATCCACAGCACCGCGTTGAGGTTGTCGTCGCCGGCCACCGCTGCGTCGGGCGCGGCAGTCGCGGCGGCGCTGGGCTTGGCGGCGGGATCGGCGGCCGGCGCCTGCGGCTTGCAGGCGGACAGGGCGAGCACGGCGCAAGCCAGTGCGGTACGGGCGATCGGGGTCATCGGGCGCGGGAACCTGGGCGGAGGAATCGGCGGATTTTAGCGGGTTGCGGCGGCGGCCGAGGGCCGGCCCGCGGCGGCTCGCGGCAGGCGCCTAGGGAATTTCCCGACAGCGGGTGGGGAAACGCCGGATTGGCGTGTCCTGGGGAATGCACCACAGTTCGCATCGCCTGCGCGGACGCGTAGCGCCGTCAAGGAAGCGATCCATCCCCCGCGCTTCAGCGCCTGGGAAAAACGCCGGATGCGTACAGGGGAAGCACGTGCACTCGTTGTGGAACAAAGGACTTGCTCTGGCGGTGTCGGCGGCGTGCCTGCTGGCAGGCGCGAGCGTGCCGCTGGCCGCGCAGGAACTGCCGACCACGCTGGACCGCCAGGAACAGCTGCGCCAGGCCGAGGATGTCCAGCGCAAGCAGGAGCAGGACCGGCAGGCACCGTTCGCCGGTCCGCGCGAGGCCGCGGCGCCGGCCGACATGCGCAGCACCGCGCTGCCCACCGAAACCCTGTGCTTCCCGATCCAGCGCATCCAGCTGGGCGGCGCCGGCGCCGATGGCGCGCGCTTCGCGTGGTTGTGGCTGTACCTGCGCCAGTACCAGGGCCGCTGCATCGGCCGCGACGGCATCGACCTGATCCGCCGCCGCGCGCTGGACCAACTGGTCGCGCGGGGCCTGGTCACCACCCGCATCGGCGTGCCCGAGCAGGCGCTGTCCAGCGGCGTGCTGCGTTTCGAGCTGATGCCCGGCCGCCTGCGCCAGGTGCGGGTGCAATCGGCCGACGGTCGCGCGTTCTGGCGTGGCGCACTGCCGCTGCGCCCGGGTGATCTGGTCGACCTGCGCGCGATCGAGCAGGCGGTGGAGCAGTTCAAGCGGGTGCCCTCGCAGGACGCCAAGATCGACATCGCGCCTGGCGAGCAGCCCGGCGAATCGGACCTGGTGGTCACCCTGCAGCACGGCCGGCGCTGGCGCACCGTGCTCAACGCCGACGACTCCGGCATGCGCGCCACCGGCCGCGCGCAGGGCGGCATCGACTTCGCCCTGGACGCGCCGCTGGGCATCAACGATCTGCTGTCGATCGGCTACAACCACGACCTGGCGGACAACGGCGCCGAGCGCGGCACGCGCGGCAACAGCCTCAGCTACAGCGTGCCGTGGGGCTGGTGGACGTTTGCACTGTCGCTGTCGTCCTACCGCTACCACCAGCGCGTGGACGGCTATCTGCAGAGTTTCCAGTCCAGCGGCGAGTCCAACAGCGCGCAACTCGACCTGCAGCGGGTCATCCACCGCAACGGCAGCAGCAAGACCTCCGCCGGCGTGGTGGTGGCCAAGCGCGAGGCGCGCAGCTACCTGGACGGCATCGAGATCGGCATCCAGCGCCGCCACACCACCAGCGCCGAGGCCTACCTGAGCCATCGCCGCTACCTGGGGCCGATGCAGTTGGACGTGCGCCTGGCGCACCGGCGCGGCACCCCGTGGTTCGACGGGCAATGGAGCGGCTACGACCCGGCGGTGGGGTTTCCCGGTTTCCGCTACGGAGTCACCACGCTCGACCTCAGCACCGGGCTGCCGTTCAAGCTCGGCGGCATGGCCGCCAGCTGGGACAGCAGCCTGCGCGCGCAGACCGCCTCGCAACTGCTGCTCGGCTCGGAATTCATCAGCATCGGCGGGCGCTACAGCGTGCGCGGCTTCGACGGCGAACGCACGCTCGGCGCCGAACGCGGCGCGTATTGGCGCAACACGCTGAACCTGCCGGTGCAGCGCCTGGGCATCGTCCCGTACCTGGGCGTGGATGCCGGCCGCATCGCCGGCCCCAGCGCCGGCGGGCAGGGCGGACGCAGCCTGGTCGGCGCGTTCGTCGGCCTGCGCGGGGCGCGCGGCGGGATCAATTGGGACGGCTTCGCCGGCTGGGATGTGCATGCGCCGCGCGATTTCGAAACCGCGCAGCCGGCCTACGGCGTGCGCCTGACCTACCAGTTCTGATCCCGGGCTGCCCTCTGGCAGCTCGGTTTTTTTGGTTTTTTGGCGCCTGTGGCGCAACGAGAGAGACGGTGATGGACAAGGATTCCGTGAGCCTGGGTACCGTGGTGGCCGAGCGCTGCAAGCGCGCCGTGGCGATGCTGCTGTGCTGCACGGTCACCTGGACCTCGCTGCCGCTCTACGCGCAGGTGGTGCCGGTCGCCAACCCCGGCGGCCAGCAGCCGGGCCAGCAGGTCGCGGCCAACGGCGTGCCGGTGGTGGACATCGTCGCCCCGAACGCGCGCGGCGTCTCGCACAACCGCTACTCGCGCTTCGACGTCGGCGCCAATGGCCTGATCCTCAACAACAGCGGCAACATCTCCAAGACCGAACTCGGCGGCTATGTCGCCGGCAACGACAACCTGAAGCACAGCGGCGCGGCCACGCTGATCCTCAACGAGGTCACCTCCAGCGCCAGCCGCCTGCAGGGCTACACCGAAATCGCCGGCGCGCGGGCGCAGCTGGTGATCGCCAACCCGAACGGCATCAGCTGCGACGGCTGCGGCTTCCTCAACGCCTCGCGGGTGACCTTGGCCACCGGCACGCCGCAACTCGGCGGCGACGGCGCGTTGAACGGTTTCGGCATCACCGGCGGCGTGCTCAGCATCGGCGGCAACGGCCTGGATGCGTACAACGTCGATCGCCTGGATCTGCTGTCGCGGCAGTTGAGCGTGGACGGCTCGGTCTGGGCCAAGGACCTGCTCGCCAGCACCGGCACCCAGCGCATCGGCTACGACGGCATGCTGCTGGACGTGCTGCCGGGCAGCGACGGCGCGGCGCCGTCGATCGGCATCGACGTGGCCTACCTCGGCGGCATGTACGCCGACCGTATCCGCCTGATCGCCACCGAAGCCGGTGTCGGCGTGGTCAGCCGCGGCACCCTGGCCGCGCAGAGCGGCAGCCTGCAGATCGACAGCGCCGGCCAGCTCAGCCTGAGCGGCACCACCGTCGCCCGCGACGAGGTCGACCTGCGTGCCGCGGGCGCGCTGACCCAGCAGGGCGTGCTCGGTTCGCAGCAGGCCGGCGTGCGCCTGCGCGGCGCGCAGCTGAGCCTGAGCGGCGACACCATCGCCAGCAGCCTGCTCGATGCGCGTGCCAGCGGCGCGTTCGTCCACAGCGGGCGCAGCAGCGCCGGCGCGATCAGCCTGTTCGGCTCCGAACTCGATGCCGGCGGCACCCTGTACAGCAGCGGTGCTTTGAGCCTGGACGCGAGCGGCACCCTGCGCAGCAGCGGCGTGGCCTACGCCGGCGGCACCGCGCGGTTGAGCGCCGGCGGCAGCTGGCTGCAACGCGCCGGCACGCTGCAGAGCGGCGGCGCGCTGAGCGTGCAGGCGGCGCAGATCGACGCGGCGGGTGTGCTCGATGCTGGCGCCGGGCTGCGTTTGCAGAGCGACGGCGACCTGCGCCTGTCGGGCCTGGCCCAGTCCGTGCAGGACGCGGCGCTGCAGGCCGGCGGTCGCGTCGACAACGCCGGCCAGCTCAGCGCCGGCGGCCGCGTGGACGTCGCCGCGGCGGCGATCGGCAATGCCGCTGGCGGCATGCTCTCGGCCAACGGCGACGTCGCGCTGGCGACCCCCGGCGCGCTGGATAACGCCGGCACCGTCTACGCCGGGCGCGACCTGCGGATCGACGCGGCGGCCTTCGCCAACGACGGCAGCAGCTATGCCGGCCGCAACGCCGACATCGCGACCGCAGCGGCCACCCGCAGCCGCGGCAGCCTGGTCGCCGGCGACGCGCTGCGCGTGGACGCGGCGCAGTTCGCCAGCAGCGGCGAGCTGGGCAGCCAGCGCGGCGCCACCACCTTGCATAGCCGTGGCGACCTCGCGCTGGACGGTGCGGTGGCGGCGAAGGGCGCGCTGACGGTGCAGGCCGCGGGCGCGCTGCACCAGTCCGGCACGCTCAGCGCGGCAAGCGCGCAACTGCAGGCCGGCGGCGATGCGTCGCTGGACGGCACGGTGAAGACCGACGGCGCCTTGCAGTTGAGCGCCGATGGGCAACTGCGCAGCACCGCCACGCTGGCGGCCGGCGGCGACGCCGAGCTCACCGCGCAGGGCGCGCTGGTGCAGGCCGGGCAGATCCAGTCCGGCGGTGCGCTGCGCCTGCGCGGCGCGGACATCGACCAGTCCGGCGTGCTCGACGCGGGCACCGCGCTGTCCCTGCGCAGCGACAACGGCATGCGCCTGGCGGGCACGCTGCAGGCGCGCGGCGACCTTGCGCTGGACAGCGCCGCCACACTGCAGAACCAGGCGCAGGTGGTGGCCGGTGGCGACCTGGCGGTAACCGCGGACGATGTGGACAACGCCGCCGGCGCGGCCTTGTCGGCCGGCGGCGATGCGACCATCGCCAGCGCCTCGGCGCTGCGCAACGACGGCAGCGTGCATGCCGATGGTGCGCTGCGCCTGAGCGCCGGCAGCTTCGCCCAGTCCGAGACCGGTAAGTCCTACGGCGGCGCGAGCCTCGACCTCGCCGCGACCGACGCGGTGAACAACCGCGGCGACCTGATCGGCGGCGGCGACGTGCGCATCGACGCCGGCAGCATCGCCAGCAGCGGCCAGCTCGGCAGCCAGCGCGGTGAACTCGCGCTCGACAGCCGCGGCGACCTGAACCTGGACGGCGTCGTGGTCGCGGCCGGTGCGTTGCGCGCCGCCGCACTCGGCGACGTGAACCAGCGTGGCAGCGTGCAGGCGCAATCGGCGCAGCTGCAGGCTGGCCGCGATCTGACTCTGGCTGGCACCCTGCGCAGCGCGACGACGCTGCAATTGCAGGCGCAGCGCACGCTGAGCGTTGACGGCCAGGCGGTCGCAGGCGGCGATCTGGGCATGCGCGGAGCCAGCGTCGCGGTCGGCCAGGACGCCGTGGTGCAGACCGCCACGGCGCTGCAGGTGGACGCGGGCACGATCGACAGCCGCGGCGCGCTGGATGCCGGCACGGATCTGAGTCTGCGCAGCCAGGGTCAGCTGACCCTGGCCGGCATCGCCCAAGGCGGCGGCGACGTGGTGCTGGATGCCGGCACTGGGTTGGACAACAGCGCCCAGGTCGTCGCCGGTCGCAATCTGCAGCTGAGCGCTGCCAGCGCGGTCAACCGTGCCACCGGCACGTTGGCTGCGGCGGACACGCTCGACCTGCGCGTCGCCGGCCTGCTCGACAACGCCGGCCGCCTGCGCGGCCAGAAGTCTCTTCTGCTGCAGGCCGGCAGCTTCCAGCACAACGGTGAGCTGTACGCGGGCCAGGCGCTGGATCTGCACAGCGCCGGCGCGCTGGACAACCGCGGCACGCTGATCGCCGGCGGCGACCTGCGCATCGATGCCGGCAGCCTCAGCAACAGCGGCCAGCTTGGCAGCGAGACCGGCCAGGTGACGCTGAGCAGCCAGGGCGACATGCAACTGGGCGGCAGCGTGATCGCCGCGCAGGCGCTGAGCGCCAACGCGCTGGGCGATCTGCACGTGGATGGCGCGCTCAAGGCGCAGTCGGCCACGCTCGCCGCTGGCCGCGACCTGAGCGTCGCCGGTGGCGCACAGACCGCCGCCGCGCTGGAGCTGCAGGCACAGCGCGCGCTGCGCGTCGATGGCCAGGCGTTGGCCGGCGGCGATCTGCGCCTGAGCGGCGCCAGCATCGCCACCGGTACGGCCGCGGTGCTGCAAGGCGCAGCTGCCGTGACCCTGCAAGGCGGCGCCATCGACAGCCGCGGCACGCTCGATGCCGGCACAGATCTGACGTTGCGCAGCGACGGCGCGCTGGTGATCGCCGGCGTGGCACAGGCCAAGCGCGATATCGCGCTCGATGCCGGTGCGGCGCTGAGCAATACCGGCCAGATCGTGGCCGGCCGCGACCTGAGCGTCGCCGCGCAAAGCATCGACAACGCCGCCAGCGGTACGCTGGCCGCGCAGGGCGCGGTGCAACTCTCCACCCCTGGGATGCTCAGCAACGCCGGCAGCCTGCAGGCCGGCCAGGCCATGACTCTGGACGTGGGCGCGCTGCAACACAGCGGCCAGGCCTACGCGGGCGATCGCCTGACGTTGCGCGCCAGCGGCGCGGTGGACAACCAGGGCGAATTGATCGCCAAACATGACCTGCAGGTGGACGTCGCCAGCATCGCCAGCAGCGGCCAGCTCGGCAGCGAGACCGGCCAGGTCGCGCTGACCAGCCAGGGCGATCTGCGGCTTGGCGGAATCGTCGCCGCGGCCACGCAACTGAAGGCGCAAGCGCAAGGCGATCTGCTGCAGTCGGGCACGCTCAGCGCGCAGGCGCTGGACCTGCACGCGGGACGCGACGTCGCGCTGGCAGGACAGGTCACGGCCGCGCAGTCGCTGCAGGTCCAGGCGCAGCGCGAACTGCACGTGGACGGGCAAACCAATGCCGGCCAGGCCGCGTCGCTGAGCGCGGGCGCCACATTGAGCACCGGCAGCCAAGCCGTGCTGCACAGCGCCGGCGCGCTCGCGCTGACCGGTGCGCGCATCGACAGCCAGGGCACGCTGGACGCTGGCACCACGCTTGCCCTGACCAGCAGCGGCGATCTCGCACTCGCCGGCATCGCCCAGTCGGCGACGACGCTGAACTTGAATGCCGGCGGCGCGCTGAGCAACGCCGCGCAGGTCGTGGCCGGCACCGACCTGACGCTGACCGCGGCCAGCGTCGACACCGCCGCCAATAGCCTGCTCGCCGCGCAGGGCGATGCGACCCTGACCGTAAGCGGCACGCTGACCAACGCCGGCGCGCTGCGTGCGCGCCAGCGCCTGCAGCTGGACGTCGGCTCGCTGCAGCAGACCGGGCAGAGCTACGGCCTGCAGCGCCTCGGACTGACCGCCAGCGGCGCCGTCGACAACCGCGGCGATCTGATCGCCGGCAACGCGCTGCGCGTGGAAGCGGCCAGCGTCGCCAGCAGCGGTCAGCTCGGTAGCGAAAGCGGCGACGTCGCACTGATCAGCCAGGGCGACCTGAGCCTGGGCGGTACGCTCGCCGCCGCCGGCGCATTCAGTGCCCAAGCCGGCGGCGCGCTGTCGCAGACCGGCGCGCTCAGCACCGCGACCACGCTGCAACTGCAGTCGCACGGCGACCTGAACGTGGCCGGCACGCTCTCGGCCAACCAGCTCACCCTGACCAGCGATGCCGCACTGCTTCAGCGCGGCACCGTCAACGGCAGCGACATCGCCTTGCAGGCGCAGCGCATCGACAACGCCGGGCAGACCCTGTCCAGCGGCAACCTGCGCCTGCGCGGCGGCGATATCGCCATCGGCGGCGTCGCCGCGGCTGGCGTGCGCAACGACGGCAGCCTCGGCAGCAGCGGTGCGCTGGATCTGCATGCCGACCGCACGCTGAGCGCCAGCGGCAAGCTGATCGCCGCCGGTAACCTCACCGCGCAGGCCACCCAACTCAACCTGGCCGGCAGCACCACCCGCGTCGGCGGCGATGCCAGCCTGACCGCGAGCAACGGCCTCGATCATCGCGGCGCCGATCTGCTCGCCGGTGGCCTGCTGACCGTGCGCGCCGGCGGCAGCCTCGACAACGGCACACTCAACGGCGTCGGCGGACAACTGCAGGCCGCGCGCCTGGATCTGGGCGCAGCGTCGTTGAGCAACACCGGCGGCAGCCTGGTGCAGAGCGGCAACGGGCAGGCCCGCATCGCCATCACCGGCGCGTTCGACAACGGCAACGGCAAGCTGGCCACGAACGGCCAGGATCTCAACCTCAGCGCCGCGTCGCTGAACAATGCCCAGGGGCGCATCGAACACGCCGGCACCGGCACGGCCACACTGAGCATCGGTGGCGCCGTCGCCAATGCCGGCGGCCGCATCCTGACCCAGGGCCAGCTGCAACTCGGCGCCAATGCCGGCATCGACAACCAGAACGGCGCGATCGCCGCCGCCGGCGACGCCACGTTGACCGCGGCCAGCCTGAGCAATGTCGGCGGCAGCGTGTCGGCACGCGGCTTGAACACCCAGCTCGGCGGCGCGCTCGACAACCGCAGCGGCGTGCTGCAGGCCTCCGGCGGCACCCTGACCGTACGCGCCGACAGCCTCGACAACCGCGGCGGCACGCTGCAGGCGGTCGCCAACGGCGGCAGCGGCGGCGATCTGCGGACCGAGATCGCGCACACGCTCAACAACGATGGCGGCCTGCTCGGTGCCAGCAACGACGCTAGCATCGGCGCCGAGAACCTCAGCAACAGCGCCGGCACCGTCCAGGCCGGGCGCGACCTGGCGCTGACCGCGCGTGGCCAGCTCGACAACCACCAAAGCGGGCGCATCGGCGGCGGCCGCGATCTCACTGTCGCGGTCACCGGCGCACTGCTCAACAGCGGCGGCCAGCTCGACAGCGGCAACGCGATGACCCTGTCCGGCGGCCGCATCGACAACAGCCAGGGCAGCATCGCCAACAACGGCGGCGGCCTGACCCAGCTCACCACCGGCGGCGAACTGCGCAATGCAGGGGGCAGCCTGGGCGGGCGCGGCAGCGTGGTGCTCAACGCCGGCAGCGTGGTCAACAGCGATGGCCAGCTGGTCGCCGGCGGCGATCTCACCGCCAACACCAACGCGCTCGACAACCAGCGCGGCAGCGTCTACGCCGGCAACAGTGTCCTGCTGCAGCGCGCCGGCGCCACGCTCGACAACCGCGGCGGCAAGATCAAGGCCGAACAGGCGGTACGCCTGAACCTGCAGAGCCTGAGCAACAGCGGCGGCCAGATCGGCGCCGGCAGCACAGTGGGCGGCGCTGGCGACGTGGTCATCGACACCGTCGGCTTCGACGGCAGCGGCAGCATCCTCGCGCAGAACCTGCTCGACCTGACCGTGCGCAACGACTACACCCATCGCGCCGGCGCCGCCATCACCAGCAACGGCGACTTCCGGCTCAACGTCGGCGGCAACCTGGTCAACGAATCCGTGCTGAAGGCCACGCGCGGCCTGAGCGTGACCGCCAACAACATCGGCAACCGCGCCGGCGCGACGATGCAGGCCGGCAACACGCAGTTGAGCGTCGGCGGCACCATCGACAACGCCGGCGACATTTCCGCCAGCAACATCCTGCAGCTCACGGCCGGCAGCATCTACAACACCGGCAGCCTGGTCGGCGGCAACGTGCTGGTGAACACCGGCACCCTGGTCAACGGCGCCGACCTGGGCGGCGCCACCGACAACGCGGCCTACGGTTCGGCGCTGATCGGCGCCACCAACGGCATGACCCTGCTGGTCCGCGACCAGCTGCTCAACCGCGACGCGAAGATCTTCAGCCTCGGCAACATCGCCATCGGCGCCGCGCGCGACGGCAACGGCACGATCACCGCGCGCACCGGCGTGGTCAACAACCTGTCCGGCAGCATCGAGGCCGATGGCAGCATCCTGATTGCGGCCAATCAGCTCAACAACCAGCGGCGTTTGGTAGCGACTGCCATGTCGCCCCTGTCTGCCGGAGAGCGAGCGGCGGCGAACCAGGCGATGCCCGAGCAGGAGCTTCGCAACGATGCGGAGCCGGCCAATTACCAGGGGCACGGCCTGGGCGTCTTCCGTACGTTCGACGCACAAGAACGGGAGAAGGTGACGGCTGCCAGCGCCGAAGGCCGCATCGCGGCCGGTGGCAACATCGCACTGTCGGGCAGTGTCACCAACACGGCTTCGACGATTGCCGCAGCTGGCGCGCTTTGGATCAACCAGCGTGGGGTAGGCGGCTTGGCCGACGGCATGCTCGCCGGCAACGAGAACGTGCTGAATCAGGCATTGGCGCTGAGGCAGAAGGTCAATTACACCGATACCGAATACAAGGCCGGCACCGGTCCCCAAGGCTGCGTGCCACCTCCGGGAAAGCTGGCCTGCAGCATCGAAGACTCGGAAGAGCAAGCGGGCGGAACTATCGGCGGCAACAGGGTAACCGTCGTCGGCTCGGGCACCTTCGAGAACAGCTACATCGCTCTCGCCGCCAACATGACCGGGGGCCAGGGCGTCTCCATCAATGGCGCCACGATCCACAACGGTGCAGTCGGCAGCGACGGTCGCAGCATCAGTGGTGCCGCGCTCGGTGCGACCCAAGGCACGGCCTTGAGTCGCCGCAGCGTGCAGAGCGCCAACGGCGCGGGCAGCAAGACGGTGCAGGCCCAGGCCGGCAGCGCGGTGGATGGCGCAACGGTCAATAACCGCATCGCCGCAGCAAGCCTGAGCGCAATCCGCATCGACGACGGCCAGCGCGCGCTGGCCGGCGGCACCGACGCGTCCGCCGCCAACGTACAGGCGCAGACGACCCAGACCAGCCTGTCCGTCGCCGGTAACGGCGGCCAGCGCCAGCAGATCGACCCGGGGACCGGCCAGGTGCCGCAGGTGGTCGGCGGCATCGGTGCTCCGCTCGGCAGCATTGCCTTGCCGATCGGCGGCCTGTATCGCCTGGTCGGCGCCAACGGCGGCAGCGTCAATGCGCTGGGGCGTGCCGCCCATGGCCTGGGTGGCATCAACGCCAACCGTAGCAACGGCCCCGGCCGCCGCTACCTGATCGAGACCGACCCGCGCTTCGTCAACTACGACAACTTCATCAGCAGCGACTACCTGCTCGACAAGCTCGGCGTGGATCCGGAGTGGACCCAGACCCGCCTGGGCGACGGCTTCTACGAACAGCGCCTGGTGCTGGACCAGATCACCGAGCTCACTGGTCGTCGTTACCTGGGCAACTACGACGACGGCGTGGCGCAGTACCGCGCATTGCTGGAAGCTGGCGTGGCGGCGGCCGGTTCGCTGCAGCTCAGCGTCGGCGTCGGCCTGACCTCCGCCCAGGTAGCCGCGCTCACCGACGACATTGTGTGGATGGTCGAGCAGGAGTACCAAGGCCAGAAGGTGCTGGTGCCGGTCGTGTACCTGTCGTCCAAGACCGCGCTGACCCTGCGCAGCGACGGCGCCCTGCTCGCGGGCGGCAACGGCGACGTGTCGCTCAACGCCACCGCCGGGCTGACCAACCAGGGCACCATCAGCGGCGCCAACGTCAGCGCCACGGCCGGCAACCTGCTCAACCAGGGCCGCATCGCCGCCAGCGGCACGGTGGAATTGCAGGCGAAGCAGGACCTGCTCAATCTCGGCGGGCAGATCGCCGGCCGCGACGTGTTGCTGAGCGCAGGCAACGACCTGCGCAGCACCAGTAGCGGCAGCCCTCTGGACGTCCGGTCCGGCATCAGTGCCGACCGCAATCTGCTGATCGGCGCCGGGCACGACCTGACCCTCGCTGGCGCCACCGTGCAGGCCGGCAACAGCGCGGCGCTGCAGGCCGGCAACAACGTGGTGATGCAACCTGCTGTCACCCGCGACGAACGCGGTCGCGTCAGCGGCGTCGCGGCGACCGACCTGAGTGTCGGCAACAACCTGTCCCTGCTCGCCGGCAACGACCTGCAACTGCACGGCGTGGCGATCACCGCCGGCGGCGACGCCGCCCTGCAGGCCGGCCACGACCTGTCGTTGACCCCGGTCACCGACGCCAATGGCAAGGCCACGGGGCGCACCAGCATCGTCACCGACGGCAGCCTGCAACTGGCGGCCGGCAACGACATCACCATCCGCCAGGCCGAAGTGAAGGCCGGCGGCGACCTGATCGCCGCGGCCGGTCACGACTTGAACGTCGAATCGGTCCTGGGCGACAGCCGCACCACCACCGACCACTCGCGTGAGGGCAAGACCAAAGTCACCACCACGACCACCGTCCAGGACCTCGACCAGCAGGCGCTCAGCGCCGGCGGCAACCTGATCCTCAGCGCCGGCAACGACGTCAACCTGGTCGCGGCCAAGCTCGACGCGGGCAAGGGCCTGGCCGTGGTCGCCGGCAACGACATCAACAGCACCACGCTGACCACGGTGGACAGCAGCGACACGCTGGAGACGCGCAAGCGCTTCAAGCAGACCACCAGCACCCGCGACGAGACCGTCCATGGCACCGAGTTCAGTGCCGGCAGCGACATCGCCTTGCAGGCCGGTCACGACGTGAATCTCACTGCCGCCAAGGTCTACACCGACACCGGCAGCGTGTCCGTGGCCGCCGGCAACGACGTCAACCTGCTCGCCGCACAGGAGCAGCACGACGCCGAACAGGACATGCAGAAGAAGAAAAAGGGCTTCCTGTCCAGCAAGACCACGACCACGCATGATGAGTGGCACGACAGTACGGCGGTGGTCACCACGCTCAGCGGCGACAGCGTGCAGATCGCCGCGGGCAACAATCTGTTGGCACAAGGCGCGCAGGTTGCAGGCACGGGCGACGTGGTACTCGCAGCCAGCAACAACCTGACGCTGGAGACCGCGCAGAACGAGCACAGCGAAAAGCACGACAAAAAGGTCAAGAAGACCGGCCTGTACAGCGGCGGCGGCTTCAGCGTCACGTTGGGCGCCAGCAAGAAGACCGATACGCTCGACGCTACCGAAATTACCAACAGCGGCAGCCTGGTCGGCAGCACCGACGGCTCGGTGACGATGACTGCCGGCAACGCGGTATCGATCACCGGCAGCGACGTGCTGAGCAAGACCGGCACGGCCATCGTCGGCAAGGAAGTGACGATCGCCGCGGCCGAGAACCGCGTGGACACGGTGCAGACGTCCAAGCAGCAGAGTGCCGGTCTCACGCTGGGACTGACGGGAGGCATCGTCGATGCGGCGCAGGCCGTGTACAGCACCGCCAAGCGCGGGACGGAGGTGGAAGACGATCGCCTGAAGGCGTTGTATGCCGCCAAGACAGGCTATGCGATCCAGGACAGCATGGGTGCCATAGCCGGCGCTCAGGCAGGCGCCAATGCGCTGGCCAACGGAGAGGGCTTGAAAAGTGCGTCGGGTGACTCGGGTGTCAGCCTGAGCATCGGCATCGGCGCCAGCAGTGCGTCGAGCAAGACCACCACGCACGAGGAGACGACCGGAGGCAGTCGCATCCTCAGCGACGGCAACGTCACCATCGCCGCCACCGGCGGCGACCTCAACGTGATCGGTAGCAAGATCGGCGGTGAGAACGTGGCGCTGGCAGCGGCCAACAACCTCAACCTGTTGAGCAATCAGGAAACCAACACCAGCAAGTCGGAGAACAAGAACGGCGGCGGCGAGATCGGCGTGAGCGTCGGCACCACCACCGGCGTCTACCTTTCTGCCTACGCTGGCAAGGGCAGCGCCAAGGGCAACAGCGACCTGCACACCGAAAGCGTCGTCACCGCCAACGACACGTTGACCCTTGCCAGTGGCAACGACACCACGATCAAGGGCGCGCAGGCGGTCGGTGACAAGGTGCTGGCCAACATCGGCGGCGATCTGCTGATCCAGAGCGAACAAGACACCAACGACTACCAGAGCAAGCAACAGCAGGCGGGCATCAAGCTGGTCTACGGCTACAGCACCGGCGGCAACGTCAGCGGCTCGTACAGCCAGCAGAAGGTCAACAGCAGCTACACCAGCGTGACCGAACAGAGCGGCATCCAGGCCGGCGGTGGCGGCTTCGACATCACCGTAGGCGGCAATACACATCTGATCGGCGGCGCCATCGCCAGCATCGCCGATGCCGAGAAGAACCGACTGTCCACCAATAGCCTGACGGTCGAGGACTTGCAGAACAAGGCGGAGTACAAAGCCAGCAGCGTCGGTGTTAGCACGGACATGGCGTCCAGTGCGACGAAGGCAGCGCTGGGAGCCGCCCTGAGTCTGGCTGGAGGCCAGAACGGCAACACCACCAGCGTCACCAAGAGCGGCGTCTCCGCAGGAACCATCGACGTTCGCAACGGAGACGACTCGGCAGTCGCAAACCTGGACCGCAGCGCGGCTGAGCTACAGGAGTCGGGTCTGAAGCAGATCTTCGACGAACGTAAAGTCCAAGATCAAATGGAGATGGCCAAGGTTGCGGGGGAGGTTGGTTTCCGCACGGTTGGAGCAATTGGAGACGCGCTGACCAGCAAGTACAAGGATGCAGCACTCATTGCTGATGGCGCTGAAAAGCAACTGAAACGCGACGATCTCACTCCGGAGCAGCGCGCCGCGATCCAGCAGAACCTGGACACTGCCAAAGCCACCATGGCGGAGTACCAGGAGCAAAACGATCTCTGGAAGGATGGCGGAACCGGCAAAACACTGCTGCATGCAGTCGCGGGTGCGGTCGCCGCGAGCCTTGGTGGCGGAAACGCGATGCAAGGTGCGCTAGGTGCAGGCGCTGCGGAGCTTGCGCGTCCTCTTACCGAGGGCGAATCGAAGCTTGTGCAGAACCTGGTCAGCGCGTTGATCGGCGGGGTCGCCGGTGGCGAGACCGGCGCGGGAGTGGCCGTGGATGGCGAGAACTTTAACCGGCAGTTGCATCCCGACGAACTGAAGAAGATCAATGAAAATGCGGCCGCCTTCGCCGTCATGGAATGCGGCCAGGCATGTACGCCAGAGCAAGTGGAAGCTGCACGGCAACGCCTGGTGATTCAAGCCATGCGTCAAACGGACAGCCGCTGGAACGACATCCTTGGCATGGGTGGGTTGGTCGCCCAGGACGGAAACGCACAGAGTTTCCTGGCGTCAATCACGCAGACAAAGGGCAATTACACAGACTTTGGCGCCGACCGGGCTCAGTACAACGATCACTCGATGTTCGCCGACGCCTTGCGCGGCACACCAGCGCTTGACCAGGTGTACGGAGCAGTGCTGCGCACGGCGACTAGCCAAGATGACCAGCGCCATCTATTGCAGTTGCTTAACCGCACTGATGCTGGCTGGGCCGATGACTATGTCAATGGTGTCTTGAACCGCGATGCGTGGGGTATCGGCACGACATTCACTGGCGATATCGGGTTCGTCGCGGATGTAACGCACAAGCTGGTGACGGGCGACACGAAGGGTGCGCTCAGTGCGGTCGCTGGCGCTGTGGTGCTGTCCAAGGTCGGTGAGGTGGGCGGGATCGTTGCCGGCAAGGCTGTCACCATCATCAAGGACGCGTTGAGTTCAACCAAGGGCGCTTCTGATTCGGTGTTGCCATTGGTGGTGAGGGAGACTGCCACGACTGGAACTACGGGGGATGTACTCACCGAGGTGCCGTTGTTGAAGCCAGAGGCGCCTAACCCAAGCCGCGTGGTCGACGTGCCCAGGGGCAATGAAATCGATACCTCTGGTTTGGCTGGCTTCCCTGAATTGCCTCCAGGCTATGGCACGTTGAAGTCGGGAGGAGCGGCCGCGAACGAGACGGGCGGGCTTCCGGACGGGTTTAGGCGCGTCCTGAATAATGAGGGCGATGTTGTAATCCAGGGTTCAAACGGCGTTATCTACAAGGAAGTGGATGTATCTGCTGGTCAAAAGGGCGGATGGAGTAAAGAGCTGAATAAGCCGGAACCGAATACTGTTTATAATGTTGACGGAAACAAAGTATATAGAACAAACTCTAACGGCGATGTTGAGTATGTTGAGGCGAATTTGTCTTTAAGCACTAAAGATAGAAATACCTATCAGCAATGTAAGGCAGGAAAGTGCGGCCTCGCAGACGATGAAGGTGGCCACCTTGTGGCAAGCATATTTGACGGGCCAGGTGAAAAGCTAAACTTGGTTCCTATGAACTCCAACCTCAATAAGGGTGCTTGGAAAGCAATGGAAAATGAGTGGGCTGACGCTCTGAAGGAAGGAAAGTCTGTCAAAATAAAAATTGAGCCATCTTATACAGGAAATGGAAGGCCCGATAAGTTTAATGTAACCTATCAAATTGGTTCAGAGCCACCTATTGTCCAAACGTTCCGAAATTCTCCTAAAGGAATATAAAGTGAAGAGTGATAATGAAATTTATAGCGAAATTGCTTCGGCGCTAATAAAGTCTGCGCCAGAAGATTCAAAGAAAATAAAAATGAAAGCGGAAATGAAGTATGGAGATGACCATCTTAAAGCGACATATTTCTATGAAAATATGGATGGAACGGAGAACTGGTTTTTGCCAACGGGAGATGATGTTGCAGGTGATATGTTAGATCTATTGGTTGAGTTAAAGTCATATTTCAAAGAAAACAATTTATTTAAAGATGATCGCCCGTGGGTAGGGGTGGTTTTGAATATTGACGTTGTAAACTCGAAGATCAAATGCGATTTTTTATATTCATAATGGGCGTGGTGTTTAAAATTATCTTAGTTAAAGAGGAGGCGAAATTCATCAAAATTCATAGGTAAATGATGCGGCAAGCCAGAAGTGATCGCGGGTCACGCCTTATACAAAGCGAAGTTCGGTCATATCATCAACCCTTTTGCAGGTGCGGATGGCGTTGAGCAGATGCGGTTTGTTGGCAACATCGTGCACCGGATAACAGGGTCAGGTTCTTAGGTATCCCAACGTTTACAGCGCCAGCGTCATCTGTTCGCTTACTGCCGCAGGCAGTGCGTGTAGGCGTTGGAGCCATCGCGATACCGGTGGCGGCTTACAAGGTGACGCACTCAAGCAATTGGAGGGTCTCTTGAGTTCTGGGAATAATGGGGTTAGTGAAATTTCAAAAGAAAAGCTTGTTGCACTATCTGGGAGTAAAAAATGAGTTCTTCTATTTTTGAGATATCCTTGAAGGATAAATTTTTATTTTCGGATGTCGCCAATGCACTTCTGGAGTGTTTGAATAAAAAAGTATGCGGCGTGGTGAGTGATTCGATATATTGGGGGCTGCCCCTGGAGCAGCAAATAAATAGTGTTGGACTGGAGGTAATTCTATCTGAAATCGGCTATAAGACTTTAGTGAATGGAGTTTGCTTGTTTGATTTGTATGGAGAGTCTCTGGGTAAGTTGGCTGCTTGCATATCTGTTAAGTTGAAAACGGAGGTTGTAATTGGCGATTGCATTAAAGACACGGGCCTCGTCACTGGCCGATATTTAGTTTTCTATCCGGACGGATCATTTAAGAATGCTTATGAATCTGTGAATGATGGAGACTCTTTTGATGTGGTTGTGGTGGAATAGTTCGCATCTAGTAGATTATTATTTAAAATGCGACGTGGTTAGCCAGAAGAGTGATTGGTCTTTGCAAATCCAACGGCGATTCGCGCGGCGGGCGATCTGACGATCCAGAGCGGACAGGACACGGTCGGCAACGCCAATACCTACAACAACAAGGCTATCGGCACGGTGATCATCTCCGACACCGAGCGCTTCGCCGGCTACCACACCGAGGACCATCGCGACGACAGCGCACAGGTCACGCAAGTGGCCAGCAGCGTGGGCAGCCTGGGCGGCAGCGTCAGCCTGACCGCGGGTGGCGCCTATACCCAGTCCGCCAGCAACGTGGTGGCGGCCAAGGACGTGGACATCACCGCTGCGTCGATCGACATCTTGACTGCCAACGACACGCACTCGGCCTCGTCGCAGGACGACACGCTGAAGTTCGGCGTGTTCGCGCGGGTGAAGTCGCCGCTGATCGACCTGATCAACAACGTGGATGCGGCACGCAACTCCGACGGCCGGTTGTCGGCGATGCAGGGCATGGCCGCGGCGGCCAATGGCTACCAGGCGGCCAGCGCGATCAGCAGTACCGCCCAAAAAGGGGGCAGCGGCTCGCTGGTCACCGTCGAAGCTGGCGTGGGCTATGCGACCAGCACGGAACAGTACAAGGGCAGCAGCCAGACCTCGCAAGATTCCACCATCAGCGGCGGCGGCAACGTCAGCCTGACCACCACGCAGGGCGACCTGCACGTCGTGCAGGGCAACCTGAAAGCCGGCGACACCCTGAGCCTGGACTCGGCACGCGACCTGGTGCTGGAAGCGGGCAAGTCCACGGCCTCGGAGCAGAGCAAGGGCAGCAATGCCGGCGTGGAAGTGGGCGTGGGCGCCTCGGTGGGCGCACAGTTCGGCGTGTATGTGTACGCGCAGGCCAGCGTGGGCAGCCACAAGTCGGATGCGGAAAGCACCACCTGGCAGAACACGCAGCTGGCGGGCCAGAACATCTCTCTCGCCACGCAGGGCGACACCACCTTGCGCGGCGCAGTGGCCAAGGCCGACCGCATCGACGTACAGACCGGCGGCGACCTGACCATCGAGTCGTTGCAGGACACCGCCAACATCCAGTCCAAGGAAAGCGGATACGGCGGACGGATACAGGTGGCCATCGGCAGCGCGTGGGATGCCAGCGGCTACGCGAGTTCGGCCAAGGCGAGCGGCAATTCTTCGGGAGTGACCGAACAGTCGGGCCTGTTCGCCGGGGAGGGCGGCTACCACGTCACCGCTGGCAAGGAAACCGGGGTCAGAGTGCACTTTCCCGACCAAAGCTCAGGCGCTTACCCGATGGGACGGCTCCTTTGGATAAACGACGCTGGTCCCACAGCGGAGCGAAGGATGGAACATGCCACTCCACCCCGACTGGATCTTCCCGGTGTCGCCCAGCATACGTGCAGCGGGGCAATGACCGGTAGCCATGCTTCTTTACCGACATCGACCGGACACGCTACCTGCAGGATCTGCACGAACTTTCGCTCAAGCTCAGAATTGCCGTGCATGCTTATGTGTTGATGACCAACCATGTGCACTTGCTGCTCACCAGCCAGCAACCGGCAAGACGTCAACGCTGATGCAGTCGCTCGGTCGCCACTATGTGCGCTAAACCAACACGCGATACCGCCGCACCAGCACCTTGTGAGAAGGCCGCTACAAATCGTGCCGGGTGCAGGATGAAGTCTATTTGTTCCGCTGCTACCGCTACATCGAACTCAATCAGGTGCGCGCCGGCATAGTCGCCGATCCGGCGAGCTGTCGGTGGTCGAGCCATTGCTGCAACGGACTTGGCTAAGTTAACGCGCTGGTGCAACCACATGGGAACTTCTAGCCATTGCCCCAACCGGCGAACGAGCAGACCACTATCGCCGCTTCGTTCTGGATGCCATTAGCCCTGATGAGACAGCTGCCATCCGTCTCAACCTACAGCGCCAACATGCGCTGGGCAACAAGCGCTTCCGTGCGGCCATCGAGCTCCAGCTTCGCCGCCGTGTCGGACCCGCTGCACTAATAGGTAGGTCGCCGAAGGTCAGACTGACAGGAGAGGAAAGTACACTCTGACCCCCCGTTTCCCGAAAAACAAAGTCAACTACAGCCACAGGAGAAATAAATAGACCTGATGTAAACTTGGTGAATGGTCATAAGCCATTGAAGCTTAAATTTCCATTGACTGGGGAAGCTGGGCCTAGGGGTTAAAGTGAAGCATATGAAAAAAGAGATTGTTAAAGAGCTGGCCATTATTATGGACGTGCTTATTCTCAGCGAAATGCCGGTTATATTCTTTGGGATGGATGGCACAGGGCTTGATGAGTATCCTGCGTGTTCTACATCCTCTCAGCAACTATCGGTAGACATGATTTATCGGTTTATTAAATGTGGGTTAGTAGAATTTCTTCCTGACGACTGGGTAGAGGATGCTGGTTTTAAAAGTATTGATGATTATTTTGAAAAATTAGCCAGCGTCGACAAAAATAAAAAATCAACTTCCGTTGAGGGAGTGTCTAGGCAACATGCTTTGGATATGGGGGTTTGGCTTGAGCCTCAGCTGGTTTCAACTGATTTTGGAGAATCGATTTTTAAAAGATGTTTTGCGGAAAAAGAAGTGAGTGATGATGAATCCCTCGATAGGTTTAGAGAGGAGCTGCAAAGTTTATTCAAAAAAAACAATGTTCCATGGGTAAATAAACCATTAGTTCCCCTTAAGTTAAAAGATGAGTAGGTGTTTTCGGGTAAATTTAAGTGATTGGCTTTATCCAATAACGGGGCAAGAGGAAATATCCGTTTGGAAATCCGCTGCAGGTACTCGGCGCCAGCGTCAACGCGCTGGGCCGCGCCACCAACGGTCTGGGCGGCGTCAACGCAGCCGCAGCGCCGGCGTTGACGCCGCTACCTGATCGAGACCGATACACGCTTCGTCAATTACGACAACTTCATCAGCAGCGACCAGTGGCTGGCCGGTCTGGGCTGCGAGGCCACGGGGATCGATCAATGGCTGTATCCGGCCAAACGGCGGCGCAAGCTGTACCCGACCCTGCGCGTGGGGAGGGAGGTGCTGGCCCGAAGTTGGCCCATGGAGCCGGTCTGGAGGTGGCTGCAGCGACTGCGAGAACTTCCGGAACACGTCCTCGACCAGATGGTTGCCCCTTCATGAAAAACGTGGGGATGCCTCCATTCTGATCATGTTTCACGGCGCAAACGTGCGCTGGCAGCACATCGTCCCTTGGAAAAGCGTAGTTTTCCAGAGCAGCGCGGCCCTTGTCGGACGATCAAACAGCTTCAGAATCTCCGCCAGCAGCCGCTATCGCTACCTCAAGTCACGATGAGGCCAGAATGGAACTCCTACCCAAGCTTTTTCTGCTGACCGCATTTTTCGCTGCAGCTTGCCCAGCCGCGGCCATAGCCGACGACGACGAGGACGAGCAGGCACGGGTCAACCCTGACAACCAGGCGCGGATCCGCTTTTTCGGGCAGGCCGTGATTGGCCTGGAGTTCTATCGCAACACCATGTGCTACGGCGGTGATGCTGAAAGCGAAACGCCCTCCAGCAGCGGCTTCGGCGGTGCCTTCGGCAGCAAGAAGAACATTTCCCTGGGAATGCCGGTCACCCCCAATGTCACCAACCTCAAACAGCGCAACGGCATTCTGGCCAAGGCGTTCTATCGCGAATACGTCATCACCGCCGGCGAGCCCATCGCCATCCACGCCTCGTATTATGAAACCACGGGGCCAAGCGGCATTTCGCGCGGCTGCAAGGATTTCGGCGTGTCCTTCGTCCCCGAAAAAGGCCAAGACTACGAGGTCGCCCTGGATCTCTCGCGCCAGTACTGCCATCTCACCATCTCCAGGATCAGCGAAACCAGCGACGGCGTAGCGCTGGCTCCGGTCGAATCCAAAGACGCGCAGGAATGTAGCGACGAATAGGGCCGCTTCGTTGCCGGGTGTGCCAACCGGTATGTGCGAACGCCGGCATTGGTCTCCGAAAACTTGGGGTCAGAGTGAAGTTTCCCTAGTCTCTACATCCGTTGGAACCTATGGCGCCAACATGCGCTGAGCAACAGCCCCTTCTTTGCGGCCATTGAGCGCCGGCTCGGCCATCGTGTCGGCCCCGCTGCGCGGGTGTAAACAGAAGGTCAAATTGGCAGAGGGAAAGTGCACTCTGACTCCTGTTTTCTGGCGGCCAAGGTCTACACCGACACTGACACCGGCAGCGTGTCCGTGGCCGCGGGCAACGCGCTGCCCGCGGCGGCGGGTGGGTGCCCGAGGCTGAACCCGAATAGCACCACAGGCACCGGTAGAAGAGAACGCGCGAAACGCGAATTGCGGCGTATCGCCAGCCTGCATTGTCAGGACTATCCCGACACCGCGTCGGAGATGCTCGGATGGTGGATCTGCCTACAGCACAGGACAATACAACAGCGCCGAATCGCAGTCAGGGGATTCCGTTTCGTCGCCGATCGCTTGCGTCGCACCAGCGACCCACCGCATTCCAGCGATGGGTCGTGCCGCTACGAATGCACAAACATCTCGTGCTGAATACCCAGCGAAGGATCGTCCATGGTCGGTAGAAAACTCTCGTGGCTGTGCTTGGCGTCGCTTGCCGCAACGACCGCTTCTTGCGCCATCGTCAAGAACGCCCCGCAACTATTCCTCTACGACGAGCCTGCCGACGGCGAACGCACGCGCCTGCGCATGCTGGGCGCGACCGACAACGCCGTGATCTATCCGGGCACCACCTGCAATCGCGGCCATGTACCCGGCTTCGGACGAGTTGCGTTCTCTCCTTTGACCGCGCATCGGAACCTGCAGATGCCGCGCCTGAGCGATACGCCGAAGCGGTCGCTCGAACTCTATGTCCGTTCCGAACAGCCAGTCGTGCTGGCGTTCGACGCTGGCGCGTCCGCGCCTGCGGCACCGTGCCCGCCGGCGCCGCCCGGCTACCGCATGGTCTGCAATCGCCCGATCGGCCATGGCCCCACCTGCGTTGCCGCAGGGACGTTCGTGCCGCAAGCGGGGCAGGACTACGAGGCTGTCCTGAACACCGCGTCCGGCGCGTGCAGTCTGGATGTCTATGCGCTCGTCAAAGACGCCAACGGCCGGATCAACCGCCGCTCGGTGCCCAGTCGTTCGCCTACTTGCCCCGCCGATCAGAAACAATAAGGAACGTTCATGTCGTTGAAAGTGTGGATATACGGGATTGTCGTCGCCGCTGCGGCACCTGTGCTGTTCGGCTGCGCCAGCACCGGGAAAAAGACCGCTTTCGTTGAACCGGCACAGAAGCCGTTGACGGTGCTCGCCACTACGGACATGAAAACTCGTGGTCTGCGTGTGGTGCGGCGCTCGCACACCGCCAAGGCGACGAGCCTGAAGGTGATGCAGGGAATCTTCGGCGCGATGGGCGGCGGCGTGGGGGTGCAGACCTTCAGGAAGGAGGATCTGCTGGGCGAGCCGAACGAGGCGATCGTCGATCCGGGTCTGGGTACGCTGCCGGGCGTGCTGGAGGCGCGTTTGCGTGACTATGCAGCCGCGCATCCGCAGGATGTGCCGCCAGCGGCCTTCAAGGTGAAGGCCGAGAACTGGCTCCTGGTCTACAAGTCGCTGTCGGACGCGAATACGCCGTATGAGCTGCACTTCTCGGTACGGATGGAAGCGCGTCCGGCCGATGTGGCAGGGGTGCGCCAGGCAGTGGTGTCGCAGCGTTGCGCGCCGGCCGTCATCGAGTTGCCGATCGGTGCCTGGGAGGCCGACGACTACGCCGAGGTCAAGCGGCGGGCGGTGGAACTTTCCGAGCAATGCGCGGCCGAGTTCGCACAGGGCTTCCCGACGCTGTTCGAGAAGGTCGAAGCGATGGCGGTAACGCAGCAATAATCCTGCTGTCGCCGCCTGCGCGGCTCTCGTCGGCGTGTCCGCCATCGCCACGATGGCGTTCGCTGCCGACCACCGAGCCAGCGCGTCGCAGGCGAACCCGTCGCAGTTCGGCGTTATGCTGCGCGTCATTGCCTGGACGCCGAGCACGATGACCGACACGCCTGCACCCCCCGTACTCTCCGCCATCGAGGCCCGTGCGCTGGGCTGCCTGATCGAAAAGGAGGCCACCACGCCGGATGCGTATCCGCTCACGGTCAATGCGACGGTGGTGGCGGCCAACCAGAAGACGTCGCGCGAGCCGGTGATGTCGCTGAGTCCGGGCGACGTGCAGCATGCGCTGCGTCAGTTGGAAGGGCGTGGGCTTGCGCGGCAGCAGTTCTCCTCGCGCGCCGAGCGCTACGAGCATCGCCTAGCGGCGGCGCTGGATCTGACCCAGCAGCAGGTGATCCTGGTCGGGCTGCTGTTGCTGCGCGGTCCGCAGACGGTGAACGAGTTGCTGTCGCGGGCCGAGCGCATGGCGCGGTTCGCCGATGCCGAGGATGTGCGGCACCAGTTGGAGCGGTTGGCGCAACGCCAGTTGGCGGTGCAGTTGCCGCGCGCCAGCGGGCAGCGCGAGGATCGTTACATGCACCTGCTCGGTGGGCCGATCGATGCGGAGGCATTGGCGGCGTCGTTCAAGTCGCGTCCGGCGGCGTCCGGCAACGACGAGCTGGAAGCGCGGGTGCAGGCCTTGGAGGCGGAGCTGGCGGAGCTGCGCGAGATCGTCGCGGGGTTGCAGGCGCAGAGCGGTACAACGTAGCGCCTTATTGTGTTGGACGCTGCCATGGCAGTGTCCAGCGCGCGCCCCCACCAGCGCGCTTTCCGGATCCCTACACTCGCCGACGCGCAAGGCGACGCGCCGGATGTTCGGCTCAACAGCTAGGCACGCTGTGGTGCGGACTTATCGCTCCCAAGATCGCTAGCGTCGCCGCCGGCGCGGCCTTTCTCAGCGACGGACAGCGCGTCGCATCATCTTCGCGTCACCGGCGGCGCCGATCCCTCACTCCACCTCCATCTGCGGAATCAGCACCAGCAGATCGGTCGCGCCCATGTCCACGCCGGCCTGGCTGAGCAAGGTGGTGGCCTGGCCGCGGTGGTGGGTCTGGTGGTTGAAGAAATGCAGCAGCAGGTCGCCGAAGCGGCGGTGGTGGGCGTCGCCGCGGGTGTTGCGGTAGTGCAGTACGACGTCCAAGTCCACCGGACCTACCTGTTTCATCCAGGTGGCGATGGTCGCGTCCAGTGCCTGTCGCCGCGCTTGCAATGCGGCCAGGGTCGGGGCCTGCAGCGCGTCCAGCGTGGTGGGTGTGGGCTCGGTGGCGATCGCGGTTAGCGCCGGATACTGCGCCGGATGCATGGCGAAACGCTGCAGCCATAGCGTATCGGCCACCACCAGGTGATTGAGCGTGCCCAGCATCGAGCCGAAGAAGGCGCCGCGCGGCTGCGCGATGGCGTGTTCCGGCAGCGTCGCCGCGGCGGCGTAGAGCCGCTCGTTCATCCACTGGTTGTAGCGTGCTAGCAGTTGCAGCGATTCCAGGGTGTCCACGGCTCAGGGTTCCGGTTGCGCGGCGGGTGCCTGCAGGTCGCGCGCGTACAGCTCGACGTCGTGCGCGTCGTGCGCGTCGTCCGCGATCCGGATGCGGCCCTGCGCGGTGAAGCCCAGCGCCTGCAACAGCCGGATCGAACGCGGATTGTCCGGCGCCACGATCGCGCATAGGCGCGGCAGTGCCAGGGTGTCCTGCGCGTAGGCCAGGACCGCCTGCGTGGCTTCGCTGGCATAGCCGTGCCCTTGGTAGGCCTGCAACAGGGCGTAGCCGAGGTCCGGCGCGGGCAGGGTGGGGCGCAGCACCAGGCCGGCCACGCCGAGCCAGGCGCCGTCGTCGCGGCGTTCCATGGCGTACAGGCCGAAGCCGTGCTGGGCGTAGCTGAGCACCGCGCCGTCGGCGAGGTAGCGGCGCGCCTGGGCTTCGTCGCGCACGCCGCGGTCGCCGATATGGGTCAGGAAGCCGGGGTCGTTGAGCAGCGCTAGCATCGCGGCGGCATCGCGATCGGGCTCCAGCAAGCGCAGGCGCAGGCGCGCGGTTTCGATCACGGTGGACATGGCCGGTTCCTTGCTGGGACGACGAGCGCGCCAGCGTGGCGCGACCTCCGCGGCTTGGCAAGTCGCAGGAGTTCGCCTGGCGCGTAACGCGCCTGCAACATCGCCCTTGCAGGGAGAACCGATCGGCTGCCCAGCCTGGCAACTCCGTGCGCCGTACCTGCTCAAGCGACGCCATTACAGCAGCCGGGGCGCCCCGTTGCGGCCAGCAGTGTGCCGCAGACACCGATGCACGCCGTTTCGCACGCATGCCGGGCAACCCCGTAGCGTCCCGCCCGCCGCCGCACCGCGACCCACCTCCATCCGCATCGCCGCAGGCCGCCTACGCGACATCGCCCGCAGATGCAAGCGAACCTCCGGTTGGCCATCGGCGAACGTCCAGTTAACAGCTTCACGCCGTGTGTCGGTATTCTGGCGCCCATGCGATCCATCCCCCGCCTCGCCCTGCTCTTGTCCTTGCTGTCGCTGGCCGGCCTCGTCCAGGCGCGCGGCACGATCGAAAAAGTCCAGATACAAGGCCTGGACGAGGACGACGACGCGGCGATGATCGAGAACATCGAGGTCTCGCTGTCGCTGTACCAGACCATCGGCAAGGTTCAGGGCGAATCGCGCCTGGAGTACCTGCTGAGCCAGGCCGAGCGGCAGACCCGGCAGGCATTGGAACCGTTCGGCTACTACACCCCGACCATCACCGTCGAAGCGCCGCGCAACGACGACAAGCTCAACGTGACCCTGCACGTGGACAAGGGCGAGCCGGTGCGGGTGCGCAACTTCCACGTCGGCATCACCGGCCCGGCCGAGGACGACAGCTACCTGGGCGAGGACCTGCAGAACTTCCGGCCCAAGGCCGACGAGGTCTTCGACCACACCACCTACGAGACCAGCAAGGTCACCATCACCCGGCGCCTGGCCGAACGCGGCTACTTCGATGCCGACTTCACCCAGCGCAAGGTCGAGGTGACCCGCGCCGACCACGCCGCCGACATCGACCTGAGCTGGGACAGCGGCCGCCGCTACAACATGGGCGCGATCCGCTTCCACCAGGACTACTTCCGGCAGGACCTGTTCGACCCGCTGGTGTACTGGGACGAGGGCAGCTACTACCACGAAGGCAAGCTCGACCGGCTGCGCGAATCGCTGGTCAAGCTTGACTACTTCAGCGCCGTCGACATCCAGCCCAAGCCCCAGGAAGCCGACGCCGACGGCAACGTGCCGGTCGACGTGAACCTGACCCGCGCCAAGCGCAGCATCTACACCAGCGGCATCAGCTACGGCAGCGAGAGCGGCGCCGGCGTGCGCCTGGGCGTGGACCGCCGCTACGTCAACGCGCGCGGACACAAGCTCAGCACCCAGCTGGACTACGCGCAGAAGCGCAAGAGCCTGATCACCAGCTACCGGGTGCCGGCGTTCCGCTGGCTCGACGGCTGGTACACCGCCTCGATGCGCGCCTACGACGAGCAGACCGACTACATCGACCTGCGCAACCTCAAGCTCACCGGCAGCCGCAGCGGCGAGATCAACGAGCACTGGACCGCGATCGCCTCGCTCAACGCGCTGCGCGAGCGCTGGCGCTACGCCACCGACACCGTGTTCGACGATGCGCTGTACCAGTACTCCACGCTGGTCTATCCGCAGATCGAGGCCGACTACGTAGGCGTGGACGACAAGGTGTTCCCGCGCAAGGGGTTCAGCGGCAACGTCAGCCTGCGCGCCGGCGCCGAAGGACTCGGCTCCGATGCCAGCTTCACCCAGGCGCACCTGCGCCTGAACTGGTTCCAGGGCCTGGGCGCCAACAGCCGCTTGATCCTGCGCGGCGAAGCCGGCAGCACCTGGACCAATGCCCTGGTGGCGATGCCGCCGAGCCTGCGGTTCTTCGCCGGCGGCGACAACAGCATCCGCGGCTACGCGTTCCGCGAGGTCGGCCCGCGCACGCCCAGGCCGGACCGCTTCGCCCTTGGCGCCAAGCATGTGCTCACCGGCAGCGCCGAATACGAGCATTACTTCAAGGGCGGGCCATGGGGCGGCGCGGCCTTCGTCGATAGCGGCAGCGCCTTCGACGACACCCCCGACTGGCACACCGGCGTCGGCTTCGGCGTGCGCTGGCGCTCGCCGGTGGGGCCGGTACGGGTGGACATCGCGCATGGCCTGAACGATCCGGACTCGCAGTTCCAGCTCTATCTCAACATCGGAGCCAACCTGTGAGCGCGACCGGCTCGGCCACGCCCGCCACGCCGCCGCCGCGGCGCCCGCGCTTCTACCGGCGCAAGCGCTTCTGGTGGGGCTCGGCGCTGACCATCGCCGGGCTCGGCCTGCTTGCCCTGATCGCCGTGTACTGGCTGCTGCAGACCGTGGCCGGGCGCGACGTGCTGCTGGCGCAGGTCGTGGCGCGGCTGCCGGCCGGGTCCTCGCTGACCTGGGAGCGCGCCGAGGGTCCGCTGGCCGGCCCGCTGACCCTGTACAACCTGGATTTCCGCTACGACGAGATCCACTTCACCGCCGAGCGCGCCTACCTGGATCCGGACATCCGCCCGCTGCTCGGACGCAAGCTGCAGCTGGACGTGCTGCAACTGAAGAACGCCACGCTCAACCTGGCCAAGAGCGAGGAACCATTCGAACTGCCGAGCTGGCCGCAGTCGCTGCCGCAGATCGAAGTGCCGCTGGCGCTGCAGGCCGATCACATCGCCATCGACGGACTACGCATCACCCAGGCGCAGCAACCGATGATCGACATCCGCACGCTGCGCGGCGGCATCGAGGTCGCCAATGGCGAATTCCGCTCGAAGCAATTGCTGGTGACCAGCGACCGCGGCGATTTCCGCGTCGATGGCGATTACGTGCCGGCGCAGGACTACAAGGCCGACCTCACCGCCAGCGCCGTGCTGCCGGCCGCGCGCGGGCGCACGCCGGCGCGGTTGGGCCTGGTCGCGCGCGGCAATCTGGACAAGATGGAAGTGGCGATCGCCGGCAACGCCCCGGCGCCGCTGCGCGCCACCCTGGTGTTCACCGGGCGCACCGATCCCACTTGGCAGTTCGCCGCCAGCAGCAAGGCGCTGGACCCGTCGCTGTTCGTGCCGCCCGGCGATGCCGCGGCCGACGCCGGCGAACCGCTCGCGTTCGACCTGAGCGCCTCCGGCAAGGGCGGCGACGCCAAGCTGCAAGGCCAGCTCGCGTACGGCGCGCAGAAGCTGACGCTGGATCCGTCCAACGTGCGCCTGGACAACCAGGTGCTCACCGTCGCGCCGCTGCAGCTGCGCGCCTTCGACGGCCAGGCGCGGCTGCGCGGCACCGCCGATTTCCGCGATCCGGACAACGCGAGCTTCCGTTTCTCGGTCAACGCCAGTGGGCTGAAGTTCGCCACCACGCCGGACCCGTCCACGCCGGACGCACCGGCGGTGCCGATCCAATTGGTCGAAGCCAACCTCGGCCTGGCCGGCACGCTGAAGCAGTGGGCCACCTACGGCGAAGCCACCGTCGCGCGCGGCAAGGACAGCGCGGGGCTGCAGCTGGACGTGCGCGGCGACGACCGGCAGGCGCAGATCTTGCAACTGCAGGCGGCGATGCCCACCGGTACGCTCGATCTCGGCGGTGCGGTGGCATGGGCGCCGGAACTGAGCTGGGACCTGAGCGGCAAGCTCGCCGGCTTCGACCCCGGCTATTTCGCGCCAGGCTGGGACGGCAACCTGTCGGGCCAGTTCGCGTCCAAGGGCAAGCAGTTGCCGCTGCGCCCAGACGGCAGCGCTGCCGGCTACCAGGCCAGCCTCGACGTGCCGCACTTGAACGGCAAGCTGCGCAGCCGCCCGCTCGACGCCAACGGCAAGTTCGCGCTGCAGGGCGAGCAGGGCGAAGGCAAGCTGCAGCTGGCGCTCGGCGACAGCCGCGTGCAGGCGCAGGGCAAGGTTGGCGACCAGCTCGACATCGATGCGCAACTGCAGCCGCTGCAGCTGGCCGACCTGCTGCCCGGCGCCACCGGCAGCCTGCGCGGCAGCGTGCAGGTGAAGGGTCGCCGCGACGCGCCCGACCTCACCGCCGACCTCACCGGCAACGGCCTGAAGTGGGACAGCTACGGCGCCGACAGCGTCACCCTGCGCGGGCGCCTGCCGTGGCGCGGCAGCGGCGGCGAACTGGCGCTGCGCGGCAGCGCGATCAGCGCCGGCATGGTGCTGCAGACGCTGCGCGTGGATGCGCGCGGCGCGGTGGAGAACCTGCAACTCGATGCCGACACCCAGAACGACCTGGGCGCGCTGGCCGTGGCCGGCCAGCTGCGCCGCGACGGCGCGCGCTGGCAGGGCGGCGTGAACACGCTGCGGGTGGCGCCGGCCAAGGGCGAGCCGTGGCAACTGCGGCAGCCGGCCACGTTCGCCATCGCCGGCAGCGCCTTCACCCTCTCCGACACCTGCCTCGGCGCGACCGGCGGCGGCGCCCTGTGCGTGGCCGCGAACTGGCCCAAGCAAGGCCTGACCGTGCGCGGCGACGCGTTGCCGCTGTCGCTGGTGCAGCCGTGGCTGCCGCCCAACAGCGGCCGCAAGATCTACCTGCGCGGCGAGCTCACCCTCGACGGCAGCTTCAAGCCGGCCGGAAACGCCTGGCAGGGATCGCTGCGCCTGGCCTCGCCGGAAGGCGGCCTGCGCCTGGGCGACAACGCGCGCGGCGAACTGGTGCGCTACGACCAGTTCAGTTTCGTCACCGACTTCACCGCCCAGCACATCCACTCCAAGCTCGGTGTCGGCTTCAAGGGCGACGGCTTCATCGACGCCACCGTGGACACCGGCTGGGACGCGTACGCGCCGCTCACCGGCGAGATCTACATGAACATGTCGCGGCTGTACTGGATGGAGCTGTTCTCGCCCGACCTGGTACGGCCCAAGGGCCTGGTCGAAGGCCACGTCAGCCTGCGCGGCACACGCTCGCAACCGTCGATGGGCGGCAACGCCACGCTGAGCAACTTCACCGGCGAACTGCCGGCGCTGGGCCTGACCCTGAGCGAAGGCAACGGCCGCTTCGACGCCCAACCCGATGGCTCGGCGCGCATCGTCGCCGCGGTGAAATCCGGCGAAGGCACGCTCAACGTCGACGGCGGCCTGTCCTGGTACGGCGACACCACGCCGCTGCAGTTGAACATCCGTGGCAGCAACGTGCTGGTCTCCAACACTGCCGAACTGCGCGCGGTGGCCAATCCCGACCTGCAGTTCGGCATCGCCAACAAGACCATGAAGTTGAACGGCCAGGTCACCGTGCCGTCGGCGGACATCGACCTGGAGCGGCTGGACCGCGGCACCTCGGTCTCCGAGGACGTGGTGGTGCTGGACCCGGCCGATCCGGAAGAAGCGCCGAGTTCGCCGCTGGAGATGGACCTGCGCGTGGTGCTCGGCAACCAGGTCAAGATGGCCGGCTTCGGCCTGAAGGGCGCGCTGACCGGCACCATGCAGGTACGCTCGCGCCAGGGCCGCGAGATGACCGCCACCGGCGGCCTCGACGTCAGCGGCCAGTACAAGGCCTACGGCCAGGACCTGACCATCACCCGTGGCCAGCTGACCTGGAGCAACAACGTCGTCTCCGACCCGCGCATCAACATGCGCGCGCAACGCAAGATCGGCGACGTCACCGCCGGCATCGACGTCACCGGCCGTGCCACCGCCCCGCGTGCCGACGTGTGGTCGGACCCGTCGATGTCGCAATCCGAAGCGATGTCGTACCTGGTGCTGGGCCGCAGCCTCAGCAACGCCAGCAGCGACGAAGCCGACCAGGTCACCGCCGCGGCCAGCGCGCTGTCGGCCGGCAGCGGCATCCTCGCCTCGCAACTCGGCGCCAGGCTCGGCTTCGACGACGCCGGCGTCAGCCAATCGCGCGCCCTCGGCGGCTCGGTGGTCGGCTTCGGCAAATATCTTTCGCCCCGGCTCTACGTCAGCTACGGCGTCTCCCTGGTCGGCAGCGGCTCGGTGCTGACCCTCAAATACCTGCTCGGCCGCGGTTTCGACGCGGAAGTGGAATCGAGCACGGTGGAGAATCGCGGGTCGATCAATTGGCGGAAGGAGAAGTAGGCTTTCGTCTTTTATCTTTGAAAGCCTTCTTGCCCACGCGGCGATGTCGCCGAAGCGGATCGTTGCGTCAGCGGCTGTCCGCGCGGAACAAAGTTCCTAGCCCACTACCACGATGACATCTTGTAGACTCGCCGGCCGGTAGCGGGCCTTGGGCACGACACTCGACTACAGGCATGGATGGAAGTGCCTGGCTTCGCTGCACCTTTCCTACGTAGACATGGATGACACCGTGGACTTGATTTCTTCCTATTCGCGCTTCTATGCGCTCCCGCTTACCCAACAGATCGTTGCGGCGATCACTTCCGATTTCGCCGCGCTGGATGTCCCCGATCTGGTCCAGGCGCACCTGGGCAACAATCCGCGGTACTTCGGCGGCATCGACAAGACGCTTTCCGGCTTCGTCGTGCTGGACGACGAGGGCGACAACTACACCCTGCTGGACCTGCGGGGTGGCGGCCAGGTGTGGTGGCAGGACCACGAGACCCGGCGGGTGGAGCCGCGCTTCGCCAGCCTGGCCGATTACCGGGCCTTCCGTGCGCGGATGTGGGAAAAAGAGCTGGAGTTGGACGAGCTCGACGATTGGGACGTGGGCGACGACAGGGAGGATGCAGAGGCGGCGCTGTTGCACGAGTACGCCTGGACGCCCTCCCCGCAGGACCTTGCCAGCGCCAACCTGCTCACGCGCTACCAATGGCTGATGAAGGCGCTCTCGCAGCCTGCCTGCGACAACCAGGGCCATCCCTTGCAGGGCCCGGATGCGCTGGGTGCCGAGGCGTTCAATCACTATCTGAGCACCTTCCCCACCAAGGAAGACGAGCAGCGCGAATTCGAGACGGAGCTGCCCGCGATGAGCGGGGACGTGCACCTGGCGATCTACTGGCTGCTGCACACCCGCCTGCTCGGCCAGGACGCGCGGCTTGCGCAGGTGCTGGAGCAGGTTGCCGGGGTGGAGACGCCATTGCTGCGCGCGTTCGTGGATACCTTCGGGGCGATGGCCGACGACGCGGACCTGTCGGTCGTCCCGGATTTCCGCCACCGCCGCGCACGCATGCTGGTGTGGGCGCAGATCGACACCAAGGCGCCGGTTGCGCAGCGGCTGCGCGCGCTCGCGGTATCGCCCAAGTCGGTAGGGGCGATGGTGCTGGACCACATCGACAGCGCGCTGGAACGCGATCCCGATGCGCTGGACCCGGCCACCACCCTGCAGGCGCTGGATCGCATCCCCGACACCGATGCGCCGGCCACATGGGCGCTGCGCGCACGCATGCAACTGCGCCTGGGCCAGGACGCGGGCGCCGCTGCGGACACCGCCACGCAATTGCTCGCCGCCTCGACACCCGCGCATTGGCAGGCCATTGCCATCCTGCACCCGATTCACCAGGCCATCGGCGACGGTCGCGCGCTGCTGGCCGTCGTAAAGCCGCTGTTGGCATGGGACGACCTGATGCTGCGCGTGCTGGACCTGGCCGAGCATGCGCAACGGTTGCTTGCCGAGGAGGAACCGGCGCTCAGCGCCGAGGCGCTGGCCCAGAACCGTCGTCTGGCCGAGGACTTGCTCACCATCTGGGATGCTCCCAGCTTCGCCGAGGGCGTCGCCCAGGCCGCACCGGCCACGCGCGATGCGATGGCGATGCGGCTGGCGCGCCGCCCGGACTTGGCGGACGACGATGACGCGCGGCGATGGGCGATCCGCCATCTGCTCGACAGCACGCTGCCGACACGAATGGCGCTGGTGCAGCGTGCCCTGCCGCAGCTGAGCGGCGCACTGCAGATGTCCCTGTTGCCGGAACTGTGCCGCAGCGTCACCGATGCCGGCGACGCGCTGGCCCCCATGCTGGTCGCGATGATCGGGGAGCAGCCGCCGGCCGGCGATTTTGTTTCCGAATTGGACGCCGATGCCCGGGTCAACGCCGTCCTTGCGGGCCTGCAGGCCTTCTGGGGCGACGCGCGCCTGTTCGAGCCGCTGATGGCCCAGTTGCAGGCCGCGCCGGTGAACAGCGTGCTGACGGATCGGGTCGGCGAGACCATCAAGCGCCTGCTGAAGGCGCTGGACACTTCTCAGCGCCAGCGTCTGTTCCACTGGGCGCTGGCCCGCATACAGGCCCGCGCGACGGCGCTCGCGCCGGGCGGCAGCGACGACTACCCGGCGAAGCGCGTGCTCGAAGCGGTGATGTCGGTGGACATAGCCGCCACCATCCACACCGCGCTGGAAGACGCGTCGGCCGCGATGCAGCGTGGCGAGCACGCGCACAAGGAAGTGCTCGATATGCTGTACGAGGGCCTGGGCGACATGGGCCCTCAGGCACCGGGAAACACCGCCTACCTGTTCTCGCGCCTGTGGGACGAGAAGAGCTTCCCGCGCGGACTGTGTTGGGCATTGCACAAGTGCTGGACGCCGGCATTGCACGACCAGGTCATGGAGCGCCTGCGCGAGCAGCCATCCATCGCCGCGGCGGCCATCTATTGCGCAAGTCACAGCCGGGAAAGCCGCCACAGCGAAACGCTGGACGTCGCCGAGCTGGTGCTGGCCTGGCCGCTACCGGAGGACGCGGCCGAGCGCGGAGTGCACAAATATGTGCTGCTGATGGGCTGCGTTGCGGCCTTGTCGCTGAAGCAGTACGTGCAGGTGCGCACCCTCTATCCGGCCGCGAGCGCCATCGACGCCACCGCCTACACGGTGGGAGCGCACACCACCACCGTGTTCGACCCGTTCGCCGAGAGCGACTTGCAGGTCAGGCTGCGCGGCGCTCTGCGTGGCCAGAAAGAGCAACAAAAGAGCGGGTTGCTGTCACGGCTGCAGTACGCACGCGGCAAAGGCGTGCCCGTCACCGGGCTTAACCTGAAGGCACTTGGTGAGCTGGCCGGGGCCGACGCGGCCTTCCTGTGGTTCAGCCATCCGACGACCGGCGCCACGCTGTTCCAGGACGTGCGAGGGGGCGTGCACTACTTCGACGGCTACGGCCTGGCCACGCCGCCGTTCGAGGTGCACGCGGAGCAGGCGATCGGGCCGGACGTATTCCACGACGCCGTGGATGTTTCCGCGCGACTGACCTTGTGGCGCGGCGAGGCGCTGTACGACTGGACCCGGCTTGGCGCGGCGATCAGCGCGGTACACGGCAAGTCGGGCCTCGGCCAGATGCGCATCGCCATCCGCTGCGCCACGGCGGAGGACGCGGCGCGCCTGCTGGACAGCATTGCCGCTCACCCGCCGCAAGGGTTCGTGGCCAGCGACCCCTGGTACCGGCCCGGCCATGGCGCAATCGCGCGCTCCCTGGTCGATCCGCGCCGGGAGAACCATCACTGGCTGTGCCTACGCTACAACGCATGGTACGACTCCAGCGACACATGCCTGGTGGGTGCACAGGCCATTGCGGCGATGGATGCCCTGGAAGCGGACGCGCGCCGTGTCGGTGGTTACACCTGCGGCATCGCATACTCGGACGTCGACAAGCGACCGCAGGACCTGTCGTTGCTGGAGGGGTTCGAGTACCTGCGCCACCAGCAGGCCGACACGCTTACCCAGGCCGTGTCGCAGACGCTGGAGGGCCTGGCCGGCTATCTAGCCGCCCATGCGCTGCAGCCGGCCGGCGCCGCGCTGGAGGCCCGTTGCGATGGCCCCGCCGCGCAGGCGGACATCGCGGCGCTGGCGCAAGCCCGCGAGCATCCGCTGCCCGAGGCGCTGGTCGCGCTGTGGCAGCAGCATGCCGCGATCGGCTGGCGCTACCCCGGACAGGGCATGCGGCTGCTGTCCCCGGCCGAAGTGCTGGCCGCCACGCCGGTGGCTGCGCGACGGCCGCTGGTGGTCGACGCGCATGGCGCGCCGCAGTGGCTGTTGGGCGATACCGATGAGGTGTCCCGGCAGATCGTGCCGGCCGACATCGATGACGGCGAAGTGCCGAGCGACACTTTGGCCGACGCGGCGCTGCGTCAAGCGCTGGTGGACACCCTGCTGGATGCTCTCACGCGCGACATCGCCGATGCCGATCTGCTCTGGCATGGGCAACGTGGCGATGCGCGGATCGAGCGCCTGCAGCTCGGCAACGCACGCAACCTGACCACCCTGCGTCTGGACCGCGATGCCGCCGTCCTGGCGATCCGCAAGGGTCCCCGAAGCTACAAGGGCGATGTGTCGTTCAAGCATTTCGACACGCTTGCCGCGGCCGAGGCGGCATGGGCCAAGGCCCGCGCCACCGCGGAATCGGCCGGGCAGGTGCCAGAGTTGGCGAGCTGACGCCGTACGGGGCGGGCTACAGTGCTGGACCAGCTCTGCTCCAGGTCCGGTGCTGGTGCGGCACGATTCGCTGCTCAGGTCTTGCAGATTGCTACATGCGCAGTGGCCGGCTAAGGTTCGGATCCGACCTGTAGCGAACCGATCGCATGCCCGCACCCAGCACTCTCGCCGCCTCGCTCACCCTAGGCCTCGCCCTCACCGCCACCGCCCAAGCCGACGAAGGCATGTGGATGCCGTCGCAGTTGCCGGAGCTGGCCAAGCCGCTGCGTGAGGCAGGTTTTCGCGGCGATCCACGCGACCTGGCGGCGGTGACCCAGCCGCCGTTGAGCGCGGTGGTGAAGGTCGGGGGCGGGACCGGAGCGTTCGTGTCCGGCGACGGGCTGTTGCTGACCAATCACCACGTCGCCTACGGGGTGATCCAGTACAACACGTCGGCCAAGGAGAACCTGATCGACCACGGGTTCATCGCCAAGGAGCGTGGCGACGAGCGTGCGGCCAATCCGGATTTCCGGGTGCTGGTGACGGTGGGCTTCGACAAGGTCACCGACGAGGTGCTGGGGCCGGCCAAGGGCAAGACCGGGCGCGCCTATTTCGACGCGGTGGATGCGGCGAGCAAGCGCATCGTGGCCGATTGCGAGCGCGAGGGCGGGGTGCGCTGCAGCGTCGCCAACATGTACTACGGAACCGATTTCTACCGGATCCGGCAGCTGGAGCTGCGCGATGTGCGCCTGGTGTATGCGCCGCCGCGGGCGATCGGCAACTACGGCGACGAGATCGACAACTTCATGTGGCCGCGCCACACCGGCGACTTCACCCTGCTGCGCGCCTACGTCGGCAAGGATGGCAAGCCGGCCGACTACAGTGCCGACAACGTGCCGTACCAGCCGCCGGCGCATCTGCAGATCGCCACGCAGGGGCCGAAGGCCGGGGACTACGCGATGCTGGCCGGCTATCCGGGCATCACCTACCGGCATCGCACGGCGGCGGAGTTCGACGAGCAGGTGAACGCGGCGCTGCCGCAGCGGGTGGCAGTGTTCGACCAGATGATCGCGGTCATCGAGGCGGCGGGCAAGGCCGACACCGAGGCGCGCACGCGCTATGCGTCGCAGCTGCAGTCGCTGAAGAACAATCGCAAGCGCGCGGCCGGCGAGCTGGAAGGCATGCAGCGCAGCGATGCGGTGCGGCTGCGCGGCGAGGACGAGCGCGGCATGCTCGCCGCCACGCATGGCGAAGACGCGCGCGACATCGCGGCCTTGCAGTCGCTGCTGGGCCAGGCATCGGCACTGCGCGAGCGCGATCTGCTGCTGTCCCTGCTGGGCACGCAAACCCAGTTGTTGTCTTCGGCGCTGACGCTGGAGCGGTTGCGGCTGGAGTCGACCGCGCCCGATGCGCAGCGCGAGAGCGGTTACCAGCAGCGCGACCACGGGTTGATCGAGGGCAAGCTGAAACAGGTGCAGCGGCGCTATTCGCCGGCGGTGGAGAAAGCCTTGCTGAGCGCGTTGCTGGGCCGCTACCAGCAGTTGCCCGATGCGCAGCGCGTGCCTGAATTCGATGCGGTGTTCGGGCGCACGCCGGCGCAGCTGCAGCGGGCGCTGGACGCCGCGTACGCCGGTACAAAGCTGGGCGCGGAGGCCGAGCGTTTGTCGCGCTTCGCCGCCGCGCGCGAAGGCAAGCCGGTGGCGGCCGATCCGCTGATGACCCTGGCCGCGGCGCTGGTGCCGGCGCAAAAGCGCCTGGAGGACGAGCGCAAGGCCCGCGATGGCGAGCAGTTGCGCCTGCGTCCGGCCTACATGCGCGCGCTGTTCGCCTGGCGCAAGCAGCAGGGGCGGGCGGTGTATCCGGATGCCAACAGCACCCTGCGCATCAGCTATGGCCGGGTCGAGCCGCTGGCGCCGCGCGATGCGGTGAGTTTCGCACCGGTGACCACGGTGGCCGGCATCGTCGAGAAGAACACCGGGCAGGTGCCGTTCGATGCGCCCAAGCCGTTGCTCGCCGCGATCGCCAAGGGCGATTTCGGCAGCACCGCCGATGCGCAGCTGAAGACCCAGCCGGTGAACTTCCTGACCAACCTGGACACGACCGGCGGCAATTCCGGCTCGCCGGTGCTCAATGCGCGCGGCGAGCTGATCGGATTGAACTTCGACAGCAATTGGGAGGCGGTCAGCGCCAGCTGGTGGTACGACCCGCGCTACAAGCGGGCGATCCACGTGGACATGCGCTACCTGCGCTGGCTGCTGGCCAAGGTGTATCCGGCGCCGCAGCTGCTGCAGGAACTGCACTTGCCGCCGGAGTGAGCTGCGTCCCACTCGCGGGCGCCGGCGTGCTGCATCTGCTGCCCGATCGGTCGCGGGGCGGATGCGCGCGTGCTGCGGCCTGCGCGAGGCGACGCTGCCTTCGCGCAGGCGATCCTAGGCTGTGACGATGCTGCCGATATCTCCGACGCCGTTGCCTCGCGCGTTCTACGCGCGCGACTCTCGCCTGGTCGCGCCGGAGCTGCTGAACAAGCTGCTGGTCGCCGCCGATGGTCGTTGCGGACGTATCGTCGAGGTGGAAGCCTACTGCGGTGCCGAGGATCCGGCGGCGCATTCGTTCCGCGGCATGACCCCGCGCACGCAGGTGATGTTCGGCCCGCCCGGCCATCTGTATGTCTATTTCATCTATGGCATGCACTGGGCGCTCAATGCGGTGTGCGGCGGCGCGCCCGGGCACGCGGTGCTGATCCGTGCGCTGGCGCCGGTCGCGGGGATCGAGGCGATGCAGCTGGCGCGCGGTGCGGCGCGCATCGCCGATCTCACCCGCGGCCCCGGCCGGCTGGCCAAGGCGCTCGGTGCCTCGGGTGCTGACAACGGGTTGGACCTGACCCGGACCAGTTCGCGCCTGTGGCTGGGCGAGGACGGCACACCGCCGCCGGCCGATCCGGTGGCCACGCCGCGCATCGGCATCACTAAGGCCACGGAGGCGATGTGGCGCTGGTATGTGCCGGGCGATCCGAACGTGTCGGGGCCTGCGTTGCCAGGTGCTAAACGCAAGGGTGCTCGCGCGAGCTGACAGGTTGATAGTTGGCGCGTCCATGCATGCAAGCTGCGTGGAATGGCCGGGATCGCCAAGTGTCGGGACTGAAGTCCCTCCCGCAATGCACCCAGCGAGTCGGCTGCGAGCCCTTTGGTAGGAGCGGCTTCAGCGCGACGAGCGAAGCGACGGGTTGCCGTAACCGGAAGGCGTCGGGGCTGAAGTCCCTCCCACAGCGCACCCGGCGAGGTCGGCTGCAAGGCTCTTGTAGGAGCGGCTTCAGCCGCGACAAAAGGCGCGGCGGAGTCACCGCAATCGGAAAGCGTCAGTGCCGAACCCTTCATGCAAAATCGCATGGAAGACCGATGCACGCTCGCCAGGATTGGCGACACCATGACCGCGTCTGGTCACCCGGGAAAGACATTGACCGCCACTTCATCATGCCAAGCGGACCCGGCTGACGCAGCCACGCCAAGCGCGTGCAGTCAGCAACGTGCACAGAGCATGAGCACCCATTTCAGGCGCCGCACACATCGCATTCGCGTGGGCGCAATGTGGCGCACCGGAGGATGCAGGCTCCTCCCACGTTGCGAGATGCCACCATGAAAGTGCTCAATGTCCTCACCCTCGTGCTGCTGATCGTCGGCGGCCTGAACTGGGGCCTGGTCGGCCTGTTCCAGTTCGACCTGGTCGCCGCGCTGTTCGGCGGACAGAACGCAACGCTGTCGCGGATCGTATACACCCTGGTCGGCGTCTCGGCGCTGTGGCAACTGGTGCCGCTGTTCACCAATCAGCACACCCCGGTCCGTCATGGCCAACACGCCCACCATCACTGACGAGCGGCGCGGCGCCGGTGCCGATGCGCGCACCGGCGCCGCGGGGCAGAGACCACGCAACGCTTCCAGTTGCTGGCAGCGCCTGCTCCGGCCGATCCTGCGCCATCATCGTGCCGTTGGCGGCAAGTGCTGAGAAGCGCGAGGCTGGAAAGCAGGATCACAACGGGCTCTCTGGCGGCGGGCCCTCAGAAGGAGCGTGCGTCCATGGATTGTCGCCATGGACGCTAGAACCATTACGCAGACAGCGTGGTGCGTGACACGGAATCCCCCGGCTTCGCCGGCGCGACTTCGTCAGCGTGCCCTTCCAAACGCGGCGTTGGGCGCCGCATCCAGTTGCGCGATCGCATCCGCCACCACCGCGTCGAACGGTGCGTCGACATCTACCGAGATCACGTCCGGCTCCTCCAGCGGCAGCTCCAGCGTGTCGATCTGGCTCTGCAGCAGACCGGGCGGCATGAAGTGGCCGCTGCGCAGTGCCAGGCGCGCGGCGATCACATGCGCGGCGGCGTGCAGGAACACGAACCGCATTGGCACGCCGCTGTCGCGCAGCTGCTGCCGATGCACGCGGCGCAGCCCGGAAAAGGCCAGCACCACGCTGCGGCCGGCGTCGATCGACTGGCGCAGGCGTAGCGCCAGCGCCGCCACCCAGGGCACGCGCTGTGCGTCGGTGAGCGGGACGCCGCGGGCCATCTGCGCCTTGGCCTCGGCGCTGTGGACATCGTCCGCGTCCAGAAACACCAGGCCGTAGTGCGCGGCCAACGCCTGCGCGACGCTGGTCTTGCCGCTGCCGGAAATGCCCATCACCACGATGGCTTCGCTGCGCTGCGGCAAGGAATTATGGGATGTCGCGTCCATCACGAGCGGTTATACCTTGCAGTGGGTTTGGCATGATGCGTGCGCCGGCGTTGGCGATGCGCGCAGCGTGGTGTAGCGTCGGCACGCCACGATCGGCGCAGCGTGCCTTGCGCCGTTCCATCATCGCATGCCCACCCGTACAGGATCGCCGATGCCGACACCGCCGCAACGCGCCGATGCACCGCTGCGCTGGACCGAGAAGGTCGGTTACGGCGTCGGCGACATGGGCTTCAATTTCTACTGGGCCAACATCTCCGCGTTCCTGCTGATCTTCTACACCGACACCATGGGCCTGCCGGCGGCCGCGGTGGGTACGATGATCCTGCTGACCAAGGTGGTCGACGCGGTCACCGATCCGCTGATGGGCGCGATCGCCGACCGCACGCGCTCGCGCTGGGGCAAGTTCCGGCCGTACCTGTTGTTCGCGGCGCTGCCGATGGCCGCCAGCGGCGTGCTGGCCTATACCACGCCGGACCTGGGCCAGGGCGGGCGGCTGGTCTGGGCCTACGTCACCTTCGGGCTGATGATGCTGATGTACACGGTGATCAGCATTCCGTATTCGGCGCTGTCGGGGGTGATCACCGCCGACAGCCAGCAGCGCACCACGCTGATCAGCTTCCGCTTCATCGCCGCTTTCGCCGGTACCACGCTGGTCAACTACGCCACGCTGGACATGGTGCGCTGGTTCGGCAACGGCGACGACGCGCAGGGTTGGCAGCGCACGATGCTGGTCTATGGCATCGCCGCGGCGGCGCTGTTCGCGATCGTGTTCGCGACCACGCGCGAGCGCGTGCAGCCGTTGCCGCAGCCGCGCGCGCCGGTGCTGCAGGACATCGCCGACCTGTTGCGCAATCCGCCGTGGCGGGTGTTGTTCGTGCTGGCGCTGGTGATCATGATCACCATCGTCATGCGCGCCGGCGCCGGCGTGTACTACTTCAAGTACTACATCGGACGCCCGGAGCTGACCGGGTGGTTCCTGGGCAGCTATTCGGTGGCGCTGGCGGTGGGCGCGGCGGCCACGCCGCTGTTGACCCGGCTGTGCGACAAACGCCGGCTGATGATGGGATTGATGGTGCTGGTGGGCGTGCTCAGCTGCGCGATGTTCTTCATCCCGCGCGATGCGATCTGGGCCTTGTTCGGCATCAATCTGTTGATCGGCCTGGCGTTGGGCCCGAAATCGCCGCTGGCGTTCTCAATGTACGCCGACACCGCCGACTACACCGAATGGAAGACCGGACGCCGCGCCACGGCGATGACGTTCTCGGCGGCGACGTTCTCGCAGAAGCTCGGCGGCGCGCTGGCCTCGGCCTGCATCGCGTGGATGCTGGCGGCGATGGGCTACGTGGCCAACCAGGCGCAGAGCGGCGCTTCGCAGCTGGGCATCGTGCTGCTGCTGACCGTCATTCCCGGCGCGGTCGCGCTGTTGGCGGCGTGGACGATGCACTTCTACCCGCTCGACGATGCCAAGCTGCTGCGCATCCAGCAGGAACTGGCCGCGCGCAAGCGCGCCGCAGAAGAGGCGAAGGCATGAGCTCCAGCAACGACGCGTACCGCGAGGCAACCGATCTGCTGGCGCCCAGCGCCGACGGCGAGCGCTACACGCTGTATAGCCCGACCGCACTGCCCAATGCCGGCGGTTTCCTGTGGAACCGGCGGATGATGATCCAGGCCACCTGCCGCGGCTACGCCACCGCGCAGTTCATGCAGCCGGAGCCGGCCAAGTACGCGCATGCGCCGAACCTGGAGGCGCGGACCTTCATGCAGCCGGAGCAGCCGTACTACGCGCACCATCCCGGCCGTTTCTTCTACCTCAAGGACGAAGACAGCGGCGCGGTGTACTCGGTGCCGTACGAGCCGGTGCGGGCGACGCCACAGGCGTTCCGCTTCTCGGTCGGCAAGCGCGACATCGTCTGGTGCGCGCGCTACGCCGACATCGAGGTGGAGCTGCGCCTGCAGTTGCCGGTCGACGACACCGTCGAGCTATGGCAATGCCAGGTGCGCAACCTGGACGGGCGCGCGCGCCGGATCGCGCTGTATGCGTATTTCCCGGTCGGCTACATGTCGTGGATGCACCAGAGCGGCGAGTACCGCGCCGACCTGGGCGGCATCGTCTGCCGCAGCGTCACCCCGTACCAGAAGGTCGAGGACTATTTCCGCAACCGGGACTTCAAGGACTGCACGTTCCTGCTCCACGAGCAGCCGCCCGATGCCTGGGACGCGCGGCAATCGGCGTTCGAAGGCGAGGGCGGCCTGCATGCGCCGACGGCGGTGCTGCAGCCGCGGCTTGGCGGAACCGATGCGCGCTACGAGATGCCGACCGCGGCCTTGCAGTACTGCCTGACGCTGGAGCCGCAGCAGGAACGCACGCTGCGCTTCCTGTTCGGCCCGGCGCGCGACGATGCGGAGATCGGCGCGTTGCGCCAGCGCTATCTGTCCGCCGCCGGTTTTGCCGATGCCGCGGACGCGTACGCAGCCTATCTGGACGAGGCCGCCGGCTGTCTGCACATCGCCACGCCCGATCCGTGCCTGGACAACTTGGTCAACCACTGGCTGCCGCGGCAGGTGTTCTACCACGGCGACGTCAACCGCCTGACCACCGATCCGCAGACCCGCAATTTCCTGCAGGACCACATGGGCATGAGTTTCCTGCGCCCGCGGACCGCGCGCGCGGCATTGCTGCATGCGCTGTCGCAGCAGGAAGCCAGCGGCGCGATGCCGGACGGCATCCTGCTGATCGAAGGCGCGGAACTGAAGTACATCAACCAGGTGCCGCACACCGACCATTGCGTGTGGCTGCCGGTGTTCCTGTCGGCCTACCTGGACGAGACCGGCGATGCGGCGCTGCTGGAGGAGGCCGTGACCGGTGCCGACGGACGCAGCATCAGCGTCGCCGAGCGGCTGGACGCGGCGATGCGCTGGCTGCTCGGGGCGCGCGATGCGCGCGGGCTGAGCTACATCGCGCAAGGCGACTGGTGCGACCCGATGAACATGGTCGGCTACCGCGGCCGCGGCGTGTCCGGCTGGCTGTCGGTGGCCACCGCCTACGCGCTGCAGTTGTGGGCGGACATCTGCGAACGGCATGGCCGCGCGGCGCAGGCGGCCGCGTGCCGCGCCGGCGCGGACGCGGTCAACGCCGCGGTCAATCGCGAGCTGTGGGACGGCGACTGGTACGCGCGCGGCATCACCGACGACGGCGTGCGCTTCGGCATCAAGGACGACGCGGAGGGCCGCATCTACCTCAATCCGCAGAGCTGGGCGCTGCTCGCCGGCACCGCCGACGCGGACCGGCGTGCGCGCCTGCTGCAGGCGGTCGACGCGCAACTGGACACGCCCTACGGGCCGACGATGCTGGCGCCGCCCTACACCGCGATGCGCGAGGACGTGGGCCGGCTGACCCAGAAGCATCCCGGTTCGGCGGAGAACGGCTCGGTCTACAACCACGCCGCGGCGTTCTACCTGCATGCGCTGTACGCGATCGGCGATGCGGATCGCGCCTGGCGCGTGCTGCACGCGATGATCCCCGGGCCGGACCTGGCCGACTATCTGCAGCGCGGCCAGCTGCCGGTGTTCGTGCCCAACTACTACCGCGGTGCCTGGCGCGAACTGCCGCGCACCGCCGGCCGTTCCAGCCAGTTGTTCAACACCGGCACCGCGGCGTGGCTGTACCGCTGCCTGATCGAAGGGTTGTTCGGGCTGAAGGGCGAAGGCGACGCCTTGGGCGTGCGGCCGCAGCTGCCGTCGCACTGGACGCAGGCCACCGTGCAGCGCCGGTTCCGCGGCGCGTCGTTCGAGGTGCGGATGCAGCGTATTGCCGGATGCGTTGCGCAGCGGGTCAGCGTCGATGGGCAGGCGTTGGAGGTGCCGCGGATCGAGGGTATCGAGCCGGGGCGCCGCTATCGGGTCGAGGTGGTGTTGCCGGTCGGGTGAGGCGGTCGCATCTGGAAGTTCCGATCCGGATGGCGATCGTAGGAATGATCGGCCGGTTTTGGTCGCTCAAGGCTGGCGAATGTGGAGCTGCCGGTTGGCTGCAGTCGGGACTGAAGTCCCTCCCACAAAAGCGGGCACGCCTTGGGCGTCCGCCATCGGCGCGGCGCCATTGCGCTGGTCGCGGCTGAAGCCGCTCCTACAGGGCAGCATGCGGCCGGCCGGGTGCACTGTAGGAGCGGCTTCAGCCGCGAGAGTAGTCCCTGCTACGCGCGCACCGCATCCGCGGTTTCGATCAGGTCGTCCCATTGCAGCCGGGTGTTCGCCGCGTCGTCGCTTTCCAGCAGGGCGCGGCGCGCGGCGCGGCGCAGGGCGCGGCTGATCCAGGTCTGCAGGTCGCGGCCGGAGCGGCCTGCGCTGCGTTCGGCCAGCCAGTCGGCGGCCTCCGCGGCGTCGAACGCCAGCGGCTTGCCGTGCAGCAGGCGCGCGACGATCGCGCCGCGCGCGGTGCGGTCGGGCAGGCCGATCTCGATCTGCCGGTCCAGCCGCGACAGCAAGGCCGGGTCGATCGCGGCTGCGTGGTTGCTGGCGGCCAGCAGGAACACCTGCCCGGCCTGGCTGGCCACGCCGTCCAGCTCCTGCAGCAGTTGGCCGACGATCTCGCGGGTCAGCGCGTCGTCGCCATCGGCGCCGCGCGCCGGGGCGACGATGTCGATCTCGTCGACGAACACGATGCATGGCGCCTGCGCGCGGGCGCGTTCGAACGCGGCCTGCACGCGCTGGCCCGACTGGCCCAGGTAGGCGGCCTTGAGGTCGGCGCCGGTCAGCGCGATGAACGCCAGGCCCGACTGGCTGGCCAGGATCCGCGCGAGCTGGGTCTTGCCGGTGCCGGGCGGACCGTACATCAGGATCCCGCGCGGCACCGGCACGCCCAGCGTGGCCAGCGTCTCGGCGTTGCGCAGTTCCTTGCCCAGGCCGACGAATTCCTCGATCACCGGCGCCGGCAGCACGATGTCGTTCCAGTCCAGCGGTGCCACGCGGGTCGAGCCCTTGCCGCGCAGCAGGCGCAGTTGCGCCAGCAGCGCGTCGCTGTCGAGTTCGCCGTCCAGGCACTCGGCCGCCACCCGCGCCACCAAGGTGTGCAGGTCGCGCCCGGACAGGCCGCTGCTGTCGGCGACCACGCGCGGGTCCAGCGCCAGCGCGAAGCCGGCGCGCTCCAGTTCGCCGCCGAGGATGCGCGCGCGCGCCGCCGCGTCGGGCAGGCCGATGCCGATGCTGGCGGTGAAGCGCGACATCACCGCGTCGTCGAGCAGTTCGGGCCGATTGGTGGCGCCGATCACCAGCACCTGGCCGCGCGCTTCGTGGAAACCGTCCCATTCGGCGAGGAAGGTCTGCACCAGTTCGGCGCCGAAGCTGTCGCTGTCCACGCCGCCACGGCGCGCGAACACGCTCTCGCATTCGTCGATGAACAGGATCGCCGGCGCCTTGGCACGGCAGCGCTGCCAGATCGCCTGCACCTTGGGCCCGGTGTGGCCGACGTGCGCGGCCTTCAGGTCGGCCACGCCCAGCGCCTCGAAATGGCAGCCGGCATGGCGCGCCAGCTTGCGCGCGATCAGGGTCTTGCCGGTGCCCGGCGGGCCGTGCAGCAGCACGCCCTTCGGCGCCGGCGTGCGCCCGGACACGAACAGGTCCACCAGCTTCAGGATCTGGTCGAGGGTGTTGTCGGGCAGCGCCACGTCGGCCCAGTGGCGGTGGATGGCGTCCATGCTCTGCAGCCGCTGTTGCAGCATGCGCTGCTGGCTGCGCGCTTCCATCCACGCGTCCACGTGGCGGTGCAGTTCGGCGATCGGCTGCGCCTCGGAGGCCGCGTTGGCCGCCACCGCCAGCGCCAGCTCGCGTAGTTGCGCCTGTTCGCTTGTCTCGAACTCGGCGGCGATCGGGATCAGCGCGGCGTCATGGGCGTCATCGGGCAGCACCAGCAGCGCCTGCACGCGCGGTTCCGGTTCGGCGCCGTCGTGCAGCGCCAGCATGCGTGCGCCGGACAGGTCGCCGTGCGCCGCAGCGATCTGCCAGCGGCCCTGCAGTTCGCGTAGCGGCCAGGGCGCGCGGGTGACGCGGTACGGATGGGCGGGGTCGTGGCGGTCGTCGTCGGCGAACTGCACCAGCGCCAGCGGCCGCCGCGCGAAACCGGCCAGCAGCGCGCGTTCGTCGTGGCTGACGTGCCGGGCCAGCAGGTGCGCGCCGCCGATCACCAGCAGCGCATACAGCAGCAGCGACGGCAGCGCGCGCTGCACCAACTGCAGGGTGTCGCGCTGCACGCCGAGCAGGCGCCACCAGTCCAGGTAGCCGTGCGCGTCGCCGAACCAGTGCGCGCTCATCCACGGCAGCGCCAGCAGCAGGAACACCAGCAGCGCCAGCCGCCAGCGGCAGTCCGGCAGCAGCGGGCGCAGCAGCAGCGCCGGCCACCACGCGCGGCGGCGCGCACGGCGCAGCACCGCGGTCGCCGCCTGCGCCGCTTGCGCGACGAAGTCGCGGCGGATCGCGGCCACGGCCTGTTCCACCGCCGGCAGGTGCCGCTCCACCTCGGTCTCGGCCGCGGCCTGGCGCGCCTGCGCCTGCTCCAGCTGGGTCTGCAGCCGCAGCCGTTGCTGCTGCAGATAGCTCGCCCGCGACGCGATCGGGACGGACGACATCAGCGTGGGCGGGCGTGGGCGTTCACAGCAGGGATCTTAGCCTGCCGCACGCGCGGCACTGCCGGCACGCGGCGCATAGCCCCTCTCCCATCGGGAGAGGGGTTGGGGGTGAGGGTACGGCGCCCGCGATCCACGGCGCCGCACCACGTCCGGACGCGCTCACGCGCGCCGCGAGGCCGGTGCGGCGAACGCGCGCGTCCACAGCAGCGGATCGCTGCCATCGAGCAGCACCCAGCCCTGCGCGCGCGCCTGCAACGGATCCTCCAGCACCTGCTGCGGCGCGACCGCCACGTCGCCCGGCGTGCCCCACAGTCCGGCCCAGGCGTTGCCGCCGGCGTGCCCGGCCGCCTGCACCGCGCATTCGGCCAGGGCCACGGTGTCCTGCAGGCGCGCATCGGGCCGGCGGAACAGCGGGAACGGCGCGGCGCCGACCGACACCGTCAACGGCAGCAGTTCGCCCTGGCCGGCTTCCACGCGCAGGCGTTCGACCGCCCCGCGCAGGTGCGCGGCCAGCGCGAACGCGGCGGCCGCGGAGGTGTCCGCGCGCACCACCAGGAACTCCTCGCTGCCCCAGCGTGCGATCAGGTCGCCGGCGTCGCAGCTCGCGCGCAGACAGTCGGCCAGCGCCAGCAGCGCGCGGTCGCCGGCGGCATGGCCGTAGCGCGCGTTCAAGGCCTTGAATCCGTCCACGTCGACCAGCAGCAGCGCGCAGCGGCTGTCGTCGCGCTTGTCGTGCGTCGGTGTGGAGAACAGCGCCTGCATCCTGCGTTCGGCTTCCGGCCGGTTCAGCAGTCCGGTCAGCGGATCGAGCAGGCTCCGGTCGGCGGCCCGGCGCTGGCGGCGGCGGTGCACGATCACCAGCGTGGCGCCCAGCAGCAGCACCAGCGCCAGGCCGATCGCGATGCGGCCGGCGTTGTCGGCGCGCGCCTTGCCCGCGGCGGTGGCCGGCGGCAGCGTGCGCGCCGCGTCGGCCTGCAGCTTGGCCAGCGAGGCCAGGGTTTCGGCGCGGGCCTTGTCGCGATCCATCGCGCGCGCCTGTTGCGCGTAGTGCGCCGCGGCGTCGGCATTGCCCAGCGCGGCGTGGATCTCGCTGATCAGGTCCAGCCCATTGCGAATCTCCGACGTGAAGCGGCTGCGCTCGGACAGCGCTTGCGCCTGCTCCGCATAGACCAGCGCGTCCGCAGCCCGGCCCTGGTCCAGGCGCAGCCGCGCCAGGCGTTGCAGCGTGACGGTGGCGCCTTGCGGGTCGCCGTTCGCCTGCTGCCATTGCACTGTCTTCTGCAGGATCGGCTCGGCGCGCTCGGTATGCCCGCCGGCGCGCTGGATCTCGCCGCGATGGCTGGCGATGCGATAGAGGAACAGGTCCTGATTGCCCAGCTTGGCTGCCAGCCCTGTAGCGCTATCGAAGGCAGCGTCGGCCTCGTCGTAGCGCTTGAGCATCAGCAGCGCGTAGCCGTAGTTGTAGTACAGCATCATGTCGCCCTGCGTCGGCGGCCGTTGTACCTGTTCGGCCAGGACGATGGCCTGGCGGAAGTAGCGCAGCGCGCCTTCCGAATCGTCCAGTGCGTCGCCACGCATCAGCGCGATACCGGCCAGCGCGCCGATCTGCGCGTTGGTGTCGCCGGTGCGCTGCGCATCGGCCTGGATCTGCTCCAGCAGCTCCATCGCACGCGTCAACTGACCATTCTGCTGCAGCAGCGCCGCCGCCTGCAGGCGGCCGCCTGCATGGACGATCGGCGGCAGTCCCGGCGTTTGCAGCAATGCGAGCAGGCGCTCGGTCGTCGCCACCGACTGCGTGTTGTCGCCCAGCACCTGCTGGGCGGTGGCCAGGCACGCGGTCGCCCGCACCTGGGTCGGCACCGGCAGGCCAGGCTTGGCCAGCAGGTCCCTAGCGATGTCCAGCGAGGCGCTGGGCTGCTGCGAGATGCTGGCGTGGCAGCGGCGCAGCAGTGGCTCGTACGGATCGTTGCCGGGAACGGTCTGCGCCAGTGCCTGGCCGGCGAGCAGGCCTGCGACCACGAACACGGCCCGGCCCGGGCCGGTGAGGAAGTGAAGCGTCATCGTTTTGCAATCCAGGCGCGTCGAGCGGTGGCATCGGCCCGTGCAGCATGCGCGGCAACCTGCAGGTCCAGTGCCGTGTCGCATCCAGCGGGAAGACGGAGGTGGCTAATATAGCCCCAGTCCGTGCCCGCCTGTCGGCGGCGCACTCCTTCCACAGGCCCCGCGCATGCCCGACCTGCCCACTCCCCAGCACTCCAGCGACCGGCCCGCCGCGGGGCCGCTGGCCTGCGTGCGGCGCTGGTGGCGCGCGATCCCGCTGGCCGATCGCGTCGATCGGCGCAACGCGGCGTTGCTGCAACTGGTTCTGGTGTTCGTGGGCCTGTATCAGCTGGCGGCGATGCCGGTGGCATGGTGGCGGGCCGGCACGGCCATCGATCCGGTCGCGGTGTGGTTGGCGGGGCTCAACGCGTTGGCGATGGGAGTGTGCTTCGCGTTGCTGCGGCGTGGCGCGTTCCTGTGGGCGGCACGGTTGTTCGTGGTGGTGAGCATGGCGCTGTTGACCGTGGGCTACGCGCGCTGGGGGCTGGAGGCACAGCTGCGCAGCCAGCTCGGGCAGCTGCTGCCGGTGCTGGTCGGCGGGCTGCTGCTGAGCCGGCGCGCGCTGTGGGGCGCGGTGGCGTGGCTGGCGCTGGTGGTCGCGCTGGGCGCATGGCGCGATGCGGCGCGCCTGTTCTTCCTGCCGGCGATGTGGCCGCGGATACTGGAAGTCGCGCTGGGCAGCCTGGTTGGCTTCGTGATCGTCGCCCTGGTGCTGGACCAGTCGGTGGCGGCCCTGCGCGAGAGCCTGGCGCTGGCGCGCAAGCGCGGCAACGAGTTGGCCCGCTCGCGCGACCGGCTGCAGCTGGAGATGCAGGAAAAGGAGCGCTCGCGCGATCAGCTGGTGCACGCGCAGAAGATGGAGAGCGTCGGCCGCCTGGCCAGCGGCGTGGCGCACGATTTCAATCACCTGCTGAGCCTGATCATGGGCTATGCCGCGCGCGGGCGGCGCAGCGACGATCCGGAGCAGCTCAAGGCCGCCTTGCAGGGCGCCGACGCGGCGGCGCGGCGCGCGGCCGCGGTGACCCGCAAGCTGCTGGATTTCAGCCGCCAGGAAGCCACCCGGCTGGAAGTGTTCGAACCGGCCGAGACCATCGCCGGCATGCGCCCCATGCTCGACCAGCTGTTCGGCCCGGACGTGCAGGTGCGCCTGCAGCTGCACGAAGCGCCATGCCCGGTGCGCTTCGACCGCGCGCAGCTGGAACTGATCGTGCTCAATCTCGCCGCCAATGCGCAGCAGGCGATGCCCGAGGGCGGGCAGTTCGAACTGGCGCTGGCGCCGCAGCCCGGCGCGATGCTGGAGATCGTCGCTCGCGACAACGGCCACGGCATGAGCGAGGACGTGCGCACGCGCTGCCTGGAGCCGTTCTTCACCACCAAGCCCAGCGGCCAGGGCACCGGCCTGGGGCTGGCGGTCAGCGCCAACCTGATCGCCGCCGCCGGCGGCGCGCTGCTGGTCGAGAGCGCGCCCGGGCGGGGCAGCGTGTTCCGCCTGCGGCTGCCGCTGCACGCAGGCGCCGCGGCGGCCACGTGAACGGCAGCGGCGGGCACGCCCTAGACTGCAGCGATCGCCGCGGAGGCCTCGCCCTTGGTCTCTAGCTGGATCCTGCTGCTGGTGTCGGTCGGCTACGCGGCGCTGCTGTTCGCAGTGGCGTGGTGGGGCGACCGGCGCCCGTTGTACCCGGAGCGGCCCTGGCTGCGCCCGGCGGTGTACAGCCTGGCGCTGGCGGTGTACTGCTCGTCGTGGACGTTCTACGGCGCGGTCGGCAGCGCGGTGCGCAACGGCGCCGGCTACCTGCCGATCTATCTCGGCCCGCTGCTGCTGCTGCTGTTCGGCTGGCGCATCATCGAGCGGCTGGCGCTGATCGCGCGCAGCGAGAACACGGTGTCCATCGCCGACTTCATCTCCTCGCGCTACGGCCGCTCGCGGCGGCTGGCGGCGCTGGTGGCGGTGATCGCGCTGATCGGCGTGGTGCCGTACCTGGCGCTGCAGTACAAGGCGGTGGCGATGAGCCTGCAGGTGCTCAGCGGCCAGTCCAGCGCCGGGGCGCCGTTCTATGCCGATCCGGCGCTGTACGTGGCATTGCTGATGGCGCTGTTCGCCACGCTGTTCGGCACCCGCCAGGTGGATGCCACCGAACACCACCACGGCATGATGCTGGCGATCGCGCTGGAATCGGTGGTCAAGCTGCTGGCGATGGTCGCGGTCGGCGTGTTCGCCTACGTGTGGCTCAGCGGCCGCGAGGGCCAGGTACTGCAGTCGGCGCGCACGCTGTTCCAGAACACCCCGCCGGTGGGCTTCATCTCGCAGACCCTGCTCAGCTTCCTGGCCATCGTGTGCCTGCCGCGGCAGTTCCACGTGGCGGTGGTGGAATGCAGCGACATCGGCGACATCCGCAAGGCGCGCTGGCTGTTCGGGCTGTACCTGGTGATCATCTCGGCGATGGTGGTGCCGATCGCCGCGGCCGGCGTCGCCCTGTTCGGCGGCGGCGACGTGGCCGACGACAGCATCGTGCTGGCGCTGCCGCTGGCCCAGGGCCGCACCGCGCTGGCGCTGGTCGCGTATGTCGGCGGCTTCTCCGCCGCCACCGGCATGGTCATCGTTTCGAGCATCGCGCTGGCGACGATGATCAGCAACGACCTGGTGATGCCGGTGCTGCTGCGCCGTCGCGGGCACCAGGCCGCCGGCGGCGCCGACGTCGCCTCACGGGTGCTGTGGATCCGGCGCCTGGCGATCCTGCTGCTGGCGCTGATCGCCTACGGCTACTACCGCAGCAGCAGCAACGACAGCACCCTGGCCTCGTACGGGCTGATGGCCTTCGCCGCGGTGGCGCAGTTCGCGCCGGGGGTGATCGGCGGGCTGTACTGGCGCGGGGCCAGCCGCAAGGGCGTGGAGACCGGCATGGTGCTGGGCTTCGTCGTGTGGATCTACACCTTGCTGCTGCCGGCGCTGACCCAGGCCGGCTGGCTGGCGCCGCAGTGGCTGCACGACGGGCCGTTCGGCATCTCCTGGCTGCGCCCACAGCAGCTGTTCGGCATGAGCGGCTGGGACCCGCTGGCGCATGGCACGTTCTGGTCGCTGCTGCTCAACGTCGGCACGATGATGCTGGTGTCGGCGCGCTGGCGCCCAGGCCTGGACGAGCGGCTGCGCGCGGCGCCGTTCCTGGAGCCGTACTCGCAGCGGCCGGCGGTGGCCGGCGACTGGCTCGGGCTGGTGCACCTGGTCGATCTGCAGGCCCTGGCCGAGCGCATGGTCGGCGAGCGCCATGCGCGCCGCGCTTTCGCCGAACAGGCGCAGCTGCTCGGCCGCGAGCCGCAGCCCAACGCAGTGGCCGACCGCGTCTGGGTGCAGTTCACCGAACGCCTGCTCGCCGCCTCGATCGGCGCGGCCTCGGCGCGGCTGGTGCTGACCAGCCTGCTGCGCGGTTCGGGCATGGACCTGGGCGAGGTGGTGGCGGTGCTCGACGAGGCCGGGCAGGAGCTGCGCTTCAACCGCGAGATCCTGTCGACCACGCTGGAGAACATCAGCGCCGGGGTCAGCGTGGTCGATCCGGCGATGCGCCTGACCGCGTGGAACCGGCGCTACCAGCAGATGTTCGGCTACCCCGACGGCATGCTCTACGTCGGCCGCCCGGTCGCCGACCTGATCCGCTACAACGCCGAGCGCGGCGAACTGGGCGAGGGCCGGATCGAGGAGCAGATCAGCCGCCGCATCGCGCACCTGCGCGCCGGCACCTCGCACGTGTTCGAGCGCACCCGCAGCGACGGCAAGGTGATCGAGATGCGCGGCCAGCCGCTGCCCGGCGGCGGCTACGTGACCAGCTACAACGACATCACCGACTACAAGCGCGCCGAGCAGGCGCTGCTGGAAGCCAACGAGACGCTGGAGCAGCGCGTGGCCGCGCGTTCGCGCGAGGCCGAGCTGGCGCAGCAATCCAAGACCCGCTTCCTGGCCGCGATCAGCCACGACGTGCTGCAACCGCTCAACGCGGCGCGGCTATTCGCTTCGGCGCTGCGCGAAGCGCACCAGAACGAGGAACAGCGCCACCTGGCCGAGCGCGTGGACGCCTCGCTGCGCGCGGCCGAGGAATTGCTCGACGGGCTGCTCGACGTGTCGCGGCTGGACGCCGGCGGCCTGCGCCCGACGATCGAGGACTTCGACGCCAGCGTGCTGCTGCGCGAACTGGCCGCGCAGTACACCCCGGTCGCCGCCGGCCGCGGCCTGCGCATGCACGTGTTCGCGCGGCCGATCTGGGTGCGCAGCGACCGTCGCCTGCTGCGCCGCGTGCTGCAGAACTTCCTCGCCAACGCGCTGCGCTACACCCGCCAGGGCCGCATCGTGCTGGGCATGCGCGGGCGCGGCGAGGAACTGGAACTGCAGGTGTGGGATACCGGTCCGGGCATTCCCAAGCACCACATGCAGCAGATCTTCGAGGAATTCCAGCGCTACCAGCAGCCGTTCGACTGGGGCGAGCAGGGCCTGGGCCTGGGCCTGTCGATCTGCCAGCGCATCTCGCGCCTGCTCGGCCACGATCTGGATGCGCGCAGCGCGGTCGGCCACGGCAGCATGTTCTCGATCACCCTGCCGCGGGTGGCGCCGGTGCCGCAGAAGCAGCAACGCCAGCAGCGCGCCGCCGCCGCGGCCGATTCGCTGGCCGGGCTGCGCGTGCTGTGCGTGGACAACGACCAGGAGATCCTCGACGGCATGCGCGCGCTGCTCGGGCGCTGGCAGGTGGAGGTGATCTGCGCCAGCACCGTGGACGAAGCGCTGGCGCTGGCGCCGCGCGCGCCCAACGTGATGCTGGTCGACTACCACCTGCACGACCGCCTCGACGGGCTGGACACGCTGGACGCGCTGCGCGAGGCGATGGTCGGCCCGGTCGCCGGCGCCCTGCTCACCGCCGACGGCCGCGACGAATTGAAGCTGCAGGCGCGCGAGCGCGGCTACCGGGTGCTGACCAAGCCGGTCAAGCCGGCCTCGCTGCGCGCCTTCCTGACCGCGTACCACGATCCGATCAAGAGCGACTAGGCCTGCGCCGCGCGATTGCCGCGTGCAGAACCAGCCGTACGCGGCTAGACCAATCGTCCCTGCCGCGGCGGCGCTGCGCGGCATTGCGTCCGTCCAATCGCGTCCGGGCTTTGGCCTGCCGATCGCGTTGGCAGGCGGTGCAGCGGCGCTGCGTAGCCACACTGTGTGCGCGGTGTGTCGTCGCTCGGCACGACACGCGTTGCGACGCGATCCTGCACGGCTATCGTGGCAGGTCCGTTCCGCCTGCTGCCGTCGCCACCCGCATGACCTCACCGCAAGACGCCGCGATCCCGTCGGTTCCCGCATTGCTGGCGGCACTGGAGGCCGGGCAGGCGCTGCAACTGGAGCGCGGCGCGCGCCGCTACCTGCAGCACGCGCCCGGCGATGCGCTGGCCAGCAGCCTGCTGGCGATGAGCCTGCAGATGCAGGGCCAGCCGGCGCAGGCGGCCGCGCTGTATCGCGCGCTGGCCGAGCGCCAGCCGCAGGACGTGGCGCACTGGAACAACCTGGGCACGGCCTTGCGCGAGGCGCGGCGTTTCGCCGAGGCACGGCAGGCGTATGCGCAGGCGCGCGCGCTGGCGCCGGAGGATCCGATGCTGCACCACAACCTCGGCCTGCTGGCGATGGACCAGGGCGACTACGGCGCGGCGCGCGGGCATCTGCTGGATGCGCACGCGCTGGCGCCGCAGTCGCCGCCCTTGCGCGTGCACGCCGCGATGGCCTGCCACGAATGCGGCGACGTCCAACGCGTGGCGGCGCTGATCGCGGACTGGCGGCAATGGCCCGCGCAGGACGCGCAGATCATGCTGGAGCTGGCGTGGCTGCTGTCGCAGGCCGGCGATACCGACAGCGCATGCCAGATGCTGCGCACGTGCGCGGCCGGCGCGATGCCGCAGCCCGAGCGCGCCTGGTCGCGCCTGGTGCTGGTGCTGGAACGCGCCAACCGCCTCGATGAAGCGCGCCAGGCGGCGGCGCAACTGCCGGCGCCGGAACGGATCGAGGACATGGACGCGCGCCACGATGCACTCAATGCGCTGGCGGTACTGGCGATGCGCGACGGACGCTGGGACGCCGCGTACCGGCTGCTGTCCGGCTTGCTCGGCGCGGCCACCGACCCGCGCAAGCAGAGCAACCTGTTCTTCGCGATGGCCCGCGTGTGCGACCGCCTGGGGCGCCACGACGAGGCGCTGGCGGCATGCGCGCAGGGCCATGCCGGGCAGGTCGACGGCATCGCCTCGCTGGTGCCCGAGCTGCTCGCGGCGGACGCGCCGCCGCTGCCCGCCGCGCGGCGCCGCTGGGATCCGGCGCGCTACGCCGCGGCGCGACCGGTGGCCGGCCCGGCGCGCGAGGCGTCGCCGATCTTCGTGGTCGGTTTCCCGCGTTCCGGCACCACCCTGCTGGAACAGATGCTCGATGCGCATCCGCAGTTGTGCGCGATGGACGAGCGGCCGTTCCTGCAAGCGCTGGCCGAGCGCGGCGAACGCCGCGGCCTGGCCTGGCCCGACGGCCTGGGCGAACTGGACGACGCCGACTGCGCCGCGTTGCGCGCCGACTACTGGCAAGCGGTGCGCGGCGTGGTGGACCTGCGGCCCGGGCAACGCCTGGTCGACAAGAATCCGCTGAACCTGCTGCGCCTGCCGCTGATCCGGCGGCTGTTTCCCGAGGCGCAGGTGATCCTGGCGCTGCGCCACCCCTGCGACGTGCTGTTGAGCTGCTACATGCAGGCGTTCCGGTCGCCGGCCTTCGCGGTGCTGTGTTCCAGCGCGCAGCGCCTGGCGCAGGGTTATGCCGATGCGATGGCGTGCTGGCTCTACCACGCCGAGCTGCTGCAGCCGCACGCGCTGGAAATCCGCTACGAAGACCTGGTCGCCGATCCGCAGGCGCAGGTCGCGCGGCTGGGCGGCTTTCTGCACCTCGACCAGCCGGCGCGGCTGCTGGATTTCCAGCGCCACGCACGCGCCAAGGGCTTCATCAGCACGCCCAGCTATGCGCAGGTGGTCGAGGGCATCAACCGCAACGGCCTGGACCGCTGGCGCCCGTATCGCGGTTTCTTCGAACCGGTGCTGTCGCTGCTGCAACCCTATCTGCAGCGCTGGGACTATCGCGTCGACTGATACGCGTACATGCGTTGCCTGCGGCGGCTGCCGTGGCGCCGTCGCCGATGCGCGCACGGCATGTCTTCGGACGATGTAGCGATTGTGCCAAGCGCTGGCGCAATCCGGCACAGCGAAACAACACTTTTCTTATAAAAAACTAACAAGTGCTTGACGGTCCCGACGACGTCTGCCCGAGGTATCCAACAAAAAGACATCGCGCCCTGCGCGATCGGAAATCGGTTCGCGTCCGCGTGCACCGCTGGCGTGCTGTTGCCCATCACATGAGGTTTTCCCAATGTCCGTAGCAAAGAACAGACTCGCCCAGGCCATCTGCCTGGGAATGGCGACGCTTCCCGCCACGCTCTACGCGCAAGGCGCCGATACCGCTGCGCCGGCAGCGGCCGACGGCGCGGTGGACCTGGACCGGGTCACCGTGACCGGCTCGCTGGTGCGCCGCGTGGACGTGGAGACCGCCAGCCCGGTCACCGTGGTCGATCGCCAGCAGATCCAGCAGAGCGGAAAGCAGACCCTCGGCGACCTTATGCAGTCGCTGCCCGGCATCGCCGGCGACGCGACCAACCCGCAGGTCAACAACGGCGGCGGCGATGGCGCCTCGACCGTGTCGCTGCGCGGCCTGGGCGACCAGCGCACGCTGATCCTGATCGACGGCCACCGCATCCTCAACAACGACATCAATTCGATCCCGACCAGCATGATCGATCATGTCGAAGTGCTGAAGGTCGGCGCGTCGGCGCTATACGGCTCCGATGCCATCGGCGGCGTGGTCAACTTCATCCTGCGCAAGAACTTCGAAGGCGGCGAATTCGTCGCCAACTACGGCCAGGCCAGCCGCGGCGACGGCGCCCGCCAGGGCGGCACCTTCACCTTCGGCAAGACCTGGGACCGCGGCAACCTCGTGGTCGGCATCGACTACAACAAGCAAAAAGCGATTTCCTCGGCCGATCGCGCGTTCTCCAAGGACGCGATGTACCTGTCCAGCGGCAGCGTCTACAAGGGCGGCTCCAGCCGCACCCCCAGCGGCTACTACAAGCTGCCGGCAAGCACGCTGGCCGCCAACGGTTGCAGCGCCAACGGCGCGATGACCAGCGACGGCAGTGGCGGCTACAAGTGCTACTCCTCCTCCGACGCCTACAACTACCAGGCGCAGAACCTGCTGATGACCCCGCAGCAGCGCGTCAACAGTTTCGTGCTGGGCAGCTTCAACATCACCGACAAGGTGCAGGCCTACGTCAACGCCTACCACAACCACACGATGTCGAACTCCGCGATCGCGCCGCTGCCGTTCGATGCGCAGAGCGACGGCCTCACCATCGCCGCCGATAACCCGTACAACCCGTTCGGCGTCGAGTTCGGCCCCAATGGCTACGAGTACCGCACCCGCTTCAGCTCGCTGGGCCAGCGCCAGACCTTCTACGACACCGCTACCGACCAGGACGTGCTCGGCTTGAAGGGCAGCATCGGCGATACCAGCTGGGTGTGGGACGTCAACTTCAATTACGGGCACTACAAGCAGCGCAACTGGAGCCACGGCTATGTGGACTACGCGGCGCTGCAGGATGCGATCGATGCGGGCGAAGTGAACATCTTCGACCAGACCGACGCCAACACCATCGACTGGATGAACAGCCACGAGTCGATCCCGCGCTACCAGACCACGAGCATCACCCGCCAGTGGGAAGCCAGCGCCAACGGCAGCGTGTGGGAGTTGCCGGCCGGCAGCGCACAGCTGGCGGTCGGCGCGTTGTATCGAAAGGAGAGCCTGGGCTACACCGTCTCCAGCAATGCGCTGATCAACAGCGACAATACCTGCGAGATTTCCTCCGAGGCGTGCTCCTCGCCGCTGAGCGGCTCCTTCAGCGTCAAGGAGGCCTATGCGCAGCTGTTCATTCCGCTGCTGGCGCAGTCCTCGCCGATCGGCGCGTTGAACGTCACCCTGAGCGATCGCTTCTCCGACTACAGCAGCGTCAGCTCGACCAACAACAGCGCCTCGTTCCAGCTCGAGTGGCGCCCGATCCACGACCTGATGGTGCGCGGCACGGTTGCGCAGGTGTTCCGCGCGCCGACCATCTACGACCTGTACCAAGGTCCGACCGCGAACTCGCCGACCTTCACCGATCCGTGCATCGACTACAGCGGCAGCGGCCACGAGAACGCCTGCGAAGGCGTGGCCGCCGGCTGGAGCGGCTCGGGCCTGTCGCAGACCAACGCGATCGTGTCCGGCTCGACCTACGCCAATTACAACCTGAAGCCGGAGAAGGGCACCTCCTACGACTACGGCATCGTCTACAGCCCCGAGTCCGTGCCGGGCCTGTCGTTCAACGCCGACTGGTGGAAGGTCAAGCTCGACGACCTGATCCAGTCGATCTCGGCGCAGACCGTTGCCAACATCTGCTACAACGACGAGAGCAGCCCGTACTGCAGCTACATCCACCGCTATGCGGCGGGCACGGTCAGCGCCGGCAACATCGACTACATCGAGACCCCGGTGGTCAACATCGGCAAGCTGGACACCCAGGGCATCGACTTCGGCGCCAACTACGCGCTGCCGGAGACGGCCTACGGCAAGTTCACCCTGGCCCTGGACAGCACCTACCTGCAGCGCTACGACATCGACACCGGCGACTCGGTGGTGCACATGGCCGGCAAGTACAACTCGTCGTACGGCAACTACGCGCGCTGGCGCGCCCGCGGCCAGATCGGCTGGAAGCTGGGCAACTGGGACGCGACCTGGACCACGCGCTGGGTCGGCAAGATCCAGGTCGGCAGTACCGACCTGTCGGAGAACATGTCCGCCGATGCCGCCGACAAGGGTGTGGTGCTGAACTACGGCAGCTACATGTACCACGCGCTGCAGCTTGGCTACGACATGGCCGACGCCAACATCCGCTTCGACCTGGGCGTGGACAACCTGTTCAACAAGCAACCGCCGGTGCTGTACCAGAACAACGTGCTGAACGCGAACACCGACGTGAGCACCTACGACACGGTCGGCCGCTACTACTGGATGCGCGCGACCTATCGGTTCTGAGTGTCTTGGCCGGCGTCTCTTGCATGCGCAAGGACGCTGGCGGGCGACACACGGCGCGTCCGGTTTGGGCGCGCCGTTTTTTTGAGGAATTCATCGATGGCGAGGCAGACCGGGACGCTGCAGTGGTGCAATGGCAGACGCCATGCTGTGGCGATCGATGCAGTCGCTGCTGACTGCCGGTCTGTGCGGTCTTCGCGGTTGGCGCGCCGCCTGGCCGAAGCGGCGCCAACGATGGTCGCCACTGCGAATCGCAACAGCCATCCCGCCACGATGCACAGGCGCCCGAGCGCATGAACCACACCGACCTTCGCCACTACGTCCGCGTCTACGATGCCGCGCTGCAGGCCGGCTTCTGTCGCCAACTGATCGCGCAGTTCGAACACGCGTCGGCGCAGCACCGCCATAACGGCGCCGGCGCGCGCGCCGGCCTGCACGACAGCGCCTGGACCGAGCTCAACGTGACCCGCGCGGCCGATCCGGCCTTCCAGGGATTCTTCATCGAACAGGTGCGTGCGGCATTGACGCGCTACAACGCCGATCTCGGCCTGTCCGCGCCGGTGCCGTGGCGCCCGCGCCTGGCCGACCTGCGCATCAAGCGCTACCGCGCCAGCGCCGGCGAGCGCTTCCAGCCGCATTTCGACGCCTGCGACGAGGAGACCGGCCGCTACCTGGTGCTGCTGTGGTATCTCAACGACGTGGCCGAGGGCGGACAGACCCGCTTCGTCGACCTGGACCTGGAGGTCGCGCCGCGCACCGGACGCCTGCTGATGTTCCCGCCGTACTGGATGTACATGCACGCCGCGCTGCCGCCGCGCAGCGGCGACAAGTACATCCTGTCCACCTACCTGGAATTCACCGCCAAGCCGTCCCCGCCGCCGTAGGGATGAAGCGGCCGATTGGGAGCGAGGCAGCGAGGCGCTTCGCCGTTGCGAAGCCCCAATCCCAACTCCCCAATCCCGGCCTCACTGCAGATGCTCGTACAGGATGGTGCTGCCGATCGCGATCAGCAGCGCGCCGCCGACGATCTCCGCGCGCTTGCCGGCCAGGCTGCCGAGCACGCGGCCAAGCATGATGCCCAGGGTCACCATGGTCAGCGTGCACAGGCCGATGACCGCGGCGACCTCGACGATGTTGACGTCGAGGAAGGCCAGGCCGACGCCGACCGCCATCGCATCGATGCTGGTCGCCAGCCCGGTCGCGGCCAGGCTCCAGAAGCCGTGGCGCTTGCGCGCGTCGTCGGCCTGCTCGGCTTCCTGCGGCTTGAGCCCGGCGACGATCATGTGCACGCCGAGCGCGCCGAGCAGGCCGAACGCGATCCAGTGGTCGAACGCGGCCACGTACTTGGCCGCGGCCTGGCCCAGCAGCCAGCCCAGCACCGGCGTCAGCGCCTCGATGCAGCCGAAGATCAGCCCAGCGCGCAGGGCGTCGCGCCAGAGCGGCTTGCGCATGGCCGCGCCCTTGCCGACCGCCGCGGCGAAGGCGTCGGTGGACATGGCGATGCCGAGCAACAGAATCGAAAGAAACGACATGGGAGACCGCGCCGGGGCAGGAGACGACGACGAGCGCGCACGCCCGGCTTTCGCCACGCACGCTCGCCGCTGGTCTCGCCAACCGAGATGGCTGCCCGCACCACGGCGCAACGGCCGAGTGTGTTGATGCGGGCACTGTCCGGACACGCCGGACAGCAGGCTACTCCCCAAGGGACGCGCATTCTAACAGCGGCGAATGCCGGCGAATACGCTTCGAACGCACGCGAACCTGCAGCTTTTCTTCTTAGCAGCAGCTATATGGGTGGCGCGTCGCCGCCGCTGCGGCAGTGGAGTGTCGGAGGCCATCGGCGTGCATCGGCAATGGATGCGGCAGGCTAAGGCGCACGCTGCGAACAGCGGTCGCGGCTGAAGCCGCTCCTACAGTGAGATGCCGTCAATCCGCGATGTCCCCCTGTAGGAGCGGCTTCAGCCGCGACCGAAAACCTCCAGGCACCGCCACAGCCGGGTGAGGAGACGTGTGCTGGCGAGGCCGCGATAGATACGCGAACCGCGTACTGGATTGAAACCGTCTTGCAGGAGCTGCGGCAAGCGATCCTTGAACAGCTCTCGACGGTCTGCTGACATCGCTGCCGTTGCACGCCCCATCGCGAAGCAATCGGGTCACCGCGCCGTTCCCGCAAAACCCCGCGCACACCGGACGAAGCGTTGCACCGGCACAGTCGCCGGAATGCGCGTCTTTACTCCTCTTCCAGCGGCAGCACGATGCCATCGCTGTCGATCGCCAGCTTGCCGGCCATCAGCACCGCCTGGGTGCGGTTGGTGACGCCGAGCTTGCGCAGGATCGCGGTGACGTGCGCCTTGATGGTGGCCTCGGACACGCCCAGGTCGTAGGCGATCTGCTTGTTGAGGCGGCCGGCGCCGAGCATCTGCAGCACCCGGAACTGTTGCGGGGTCAGTTCGCGCAGGCGCTGCCCGACCTCGCGTTCGGCGCGGTCGGTGGGCGGCATGTTGTGCGCTTCCGGCGGCGCCCAGCGTTCGCCGTCCAGCACCGTGCCCAGGGCCAGGCCGATGGTGTCCGAATCGGCCGACTTGGGAATGAAGCCGAACGCGCCGTGGTCCAGCGCGCGGCGCATCACCGTCGGCTCCTCGCGCGCGGACACCACCACCACCGGCAGCTGCGGATGCAGCGCGCGCATGTGCACCAGCGCACTGAAACCCTGCGCGCCGGGCATGTTGAGATCCATCAGCAACAGGTCGGCATCGGCATGGTGGTCGGCCAGCGCGTACAGCGCCTCGACGCTGTCGGCCTCGTACAGCTGCACCCCCGGCATCACCCGCTGCACCGCCCCGCGCAGCGCCTCGCGGAACAGGGGATGGTCGTCGGCGATCAGCAGGGTGGTCATTGTGGGGCCGGGAGTGGGGATTGGGGATTTGGGAGTCGTTGGAGCGACGGCAACAGCGGCAGCGTGGCGGCGTCAGTGAGGTGGAAGTGGGGCGGGGACCGCTTGGCGAATCCCCAATCCCGACTCCCGAATCCCGGCTGCCGCGCCTCAGCGCGTCAGCCGTTCGTTCACCAGCGAATCGACTACCGACGGATCGGCCAGGGTCGAGGTGTCGCCGAGCTGGTCCGGCGCGTTCTCGGCGATCTTGCGCAGGATGCGGCGCATGATCTTGCCCGAGCGGGTCTTGGGCAGGCCCGGCGCCCATTGCAGGTGGTCGGGCGCGGCGATCGGGCCGATCTCCTTGCGCACCCAGGCCACCAGTTCCTTGTGCAGGGCCTCGCTCGGCTGCTCGTCCGCCACCAGGGTCACGTAGGCATAGATGCCCTGGCCCTTGATGTCGTGCGGGAAGCCGACCACCGCGGCCTCGGCCACCTTCGGGTGCGAGACCAGCGCGCTCTCCACTTCGGCGGTACCGATGCGGTGGCCGGAGACGTTGATGACGTCGTCCACGCGGCCGGTGATCCAGTAGTAGCCGTCTTCGTCGCGGCGGCAGCCGTCGCCGGTGAAGTAGCTGCCGGGGTAGGTGCGGAAGTAGGTGTCGATGAAGCGCTGGTGGTCGCCGTAGACGGTGCGCATCTGCCCCGGCCACGAGTCGCGCAGCACCAGGTTGCCTTCGGTGGCGCCTTCCAGGATCTCGCCGTCGGCGTTGACCAGCGCCGGCTGCACGCCAAAGAACGGCAGCGTCGCCGAGCCGGGCTTGAGGTCGATCGCGCCGGCCAGCGGGGTGATCAGGATGCCGCCGGTCTCGGTCTGCCACCAGGTGTCCACGATCGGGCAGCGGCCGTCGCCGACCACGTCGAAGTACCAGCGCCAGGCCTCGGGATTGATCGGCTCGCCGACGCTGCCGAGCAGGCGCAAGGACGCGCGCGACGTACGCTTGACCGGCGCCTCGCCCTCGCGCATCAGCGCGCGGATCGCAGTCGGCGCGGTGTAGAAGATCGTGACCTTGTGCTTGTCGATGACGTTCCAGAAGCGCGACACGTTCGGGTAGTTGGGCACGCCCTCGAACATCAGCGCGGTGGCGCCGTTGGCCAGCGGGCCATAGACGATGTAGCTGTGGCCGGTGACCCAGCCGACGTCGGCGGTGCACCAGTAGATGTCGTCCTCGCGCAGGTCGAACACCGCCTCGTGGGTGTAGGCCGCGTACAGCAGGTAGCCGGCGGTGGTGTGCAGCACGCCCTTGGGCTTGCCGGTGGAACCGGAGGTGTAGAGGATGAACAGCGGATCCTCGGCGTTCATGCGCTCGGGCTCGCATTCGGCTGGCTGGCTGTCGACCACGTCGTGGAACCAGCGGTCGCGCGGGGCCTGCATGTCCACCGCGCCGCCGGTGTGTCGCACCACCAGCACGGTCTCCACGGTCGTGGTACCGGGCAGCTTCAGCGCCGCATCGACGTTGGCCTTGAGCGGGATCTTCTTGCCGCCGCGCAGGCCCTCGTCGGCGGTGATGATCAGCTTGCTGCCGCAGTCGATCACCCGGTCGGCGATCGAGTTGGGCGCGAAGCCGCCGAACACCACCGAGTGGATCGCGCCGATGCGCGCGCAGGCCAGCATCGCCACCGCCGCGTCGGGGATCATCGGCAGGTAGATGGTGACGCGGTCGCCCTTCTTGACCCCGAGCTTGCGCAGCGCGTTGCCGAGCCGGCACACGCGCTCGTACAGTTCGCGGTAGCTGACGTTGTAGGACGGCGCGTCCGGGCTGTCCGGTTCGAACAGCAGCGCGGTCTTGTCGCCGCGGGTGGCCAGCTGGCGATCCAGGCAGTTGACGCTGGCGTTGAGCTCGCCGTCGTCGAACCAGCGGATGCGGAAGTCGTCCAGGGCGAAGCTCACGTCCTTGATCCGGGTCGGCTTCTTGAACCAGTCCAGGCGCTCGGCGGCCTGGCCCCAGAACGCCTCCGGCTGTTCCACCGACCGCCGGTACAGGGTCTGGTACTGGGTCTTGTCGATCCGTGCCTGGGCGGCGAACTGCGGATCGACGGGATAGATATCGGCCATGGTTCCCTCTGCAATGAACGGGGGCGCCGCATGCGGCGGCGCGTCATGGCGCAGTGTGCCGCATCCACCGTTAAGCGCGCACGCGGCGGGCTTTAGACGATGGTCGTAAACCCGCCGCTGTTCGACTAATGGCCAATAGGCGCGCCCTGCCGCGGCGCGCACTCTGGGTTCAGCCGTGCCTGCGCGCGGTGGACATCCATTATTCGGGAGGGAGTAATGAGCAACCGCATCGCATCCTTGGCACGGCGCCCGTTGGCCGCTGCGCTGTTCGTCGCCCTGATCGCGCCCGGCGCGGCCTTCGCCCAGAGCGGCAAGACGCCGTCGGCGCGCGAACAGGCGCTGGAGGCCCGCGTGGCCGAGCTGGAACGGCAGGTACAGCTGCTGCTGTCCTCGCAGCAACAGCAGCAGGGCCAGATCGCGCAGACCCAGACCGAGGTGGCGGCGGTGAAGTCCAGCCAGGCCGCGGCACCGGCGCTGCCGGCCGGCAAGGCGCCGATCCAGGTGACCACGATCACCCCCGGCGCCGCGCCCGGCACCACGTTCAAGGTCGGCGGCTTCATCAAGGCCGATTTCCTGGCCACCCGCACCGGCGACGGCCAGCTCGCCGACGACGCCACCGGCCGCGCGCTGTACCTGCCCGGGCAGACCCCGGTCGGCGGCGGCAAGTCGGGCACCGACTACAACGCGCACGCCAAGTTCTCGCGCATCAACTTCGGCGTGGACAGCGTCACCGACGCCGGCAACAAGGCCGGCGCGCTGGTGGAGCTGGACTTCTTCGGCAATTCCCTGGGCACCCAGACCGCCACCAACACCTACGGCGCCACCCTGCGCCATGCCTACATGTACTGGAACCACTGGCTGGCCGGCCAGACCTGGTCCAACTTCATGGATCCGGCGGCGCTGCCGGAAGCGGCCGACTTCATCGGCCCCACCGATGGCGTGATCTTCGTGCGCCAGGCGCAGGTGCGCTACACCAACGGCGGCTTCAGCATCGCCCTGGAGAACCCGGAGACCACCGTCTACAACCGCAGCGCGACCGGCGTCGTCACCAGCGCCAGCTCCGACCGCGGTGCGTTGCCGGACCTGACCGTGCGCTACGGCTGGAAGGGCGACTGGGGCAGCTTCGGCATCGGCGGCCTGCTCGGCCAGCAGAAGGTGGACAACCGCGCCACCGGCGCCGACGCCAGCAAGGTCTCCGGCGGCCTGACCCTGGGCGGCAAGTGGGTGGCCGGGGACAGCGACAGCCTGTTCTACCAGCTCAGCGGCGGCGAAGGCATCGGCCGCTACGTCGGCCTGGGCATCGCCCAGAACGCGGTCTACGACGCGGCCGACCGCGACCTGGACACGGTCGGCGTGGTCGCCGGCTACATCGGCTGGCGCCATGCGTTCTCGCCCAAGCTGCGCACCAACCTGATCTACGCGCGCAGCGACTACGACAACGACACCGCGCTGACCGGGCTGGGCGTGACCAAGAGCGTGCAGAGTATCCGCGGCAACATCTTCTATACGCCGATGCCCAAGGTCGACGTCGGCGCCGAGCTGATGTACGGCAAGCGCGAGATCGAAAGCGGCGCCAAGGGCGACATCACCCGCCTGCAGTTCACCACCAAGTACAGCTTCTGAGGCCACGGCCGGCGCGGCGCCCCGGGAGGGCGCGCCGCGCCGCCGCGGGCCCGCCAGACGCACGCGACGGATCGCGCTTCGACCACCTTTTACCGCCACCGCCACACCATACCGCTTCGGAGGGGAAGCTTCCTATGTCCAGCACCGCCATCAACCCGTCAGGCCAGCCGCTGACCAAGGGCCACAAGAAGGTGATCTTCGCCTCCAGCCTGGGCACCGTCTTCGAGTGGTACGACTTCTACCTGTACGGGTCGCTCGCCGCGATCATCGCCAAGCAGTTCTTCAGCGGGGTCAACGAGACCACCGGCATGATCTTCGCGCTGCTGGCCTTCGCCGCCGGCTTCTTCGTGCGTCCGTTCGGCGCCGCGTTCTTCGGCAGCCTGGGCGACCGCATTGGCCGCAAGTACACGTTCCTGGTCACCATCCTGATCATGGGCATCTCCACCTTCCTGGTCGGCGTGCTGCCCAACTACAACACCTGGGGCGTGGCCGCGCCGGTGATCCTGATCGTGCTGCGCCTGGCCCAGGGCCTGGCGATGGGCGGCGAGTACGGCGGCGCGGCGACCTACGTCGCCGAGCATGCGCCGCCGGGCAAGCGCGGCCTGTACACCAGCTTCATCCAGACCACCGCCACCCTTGGCCTGTTCCTGTCGCTGCTGGTGATCCTGGCGTGCCGCCTGACCCTGGGCACCGAGGCATTCGAGGCATGGGGCTGGCGCATCCCGTTCCTGGGTTCGATCATCCTGCTCGGCGTGTCGGTGTGGATCCGCCTGCAGCTGAGCGAATCGCCGCTGTTCCAGCAGATGAAGGCCGAGGGCAAGGGCTCCAAGCAGCCGTTCCGCGACAGCCTCAAGGACGGCAACTTCAAGCTGATGCTGATCGTGCTGCTCGGCGCCACCGCCGGCCAGGCCGTGGTCTGGTACGGCGGCCAGTTCTACGCGCTGTTCTTCCTGCAGAGCACGCTCAAGGTCGATCCGACCGTGTCCTACCTGCTGATCGCCGCGGCGCTGGCGCTGGCCACGCCGTTCTTCCTGTTCTTCGGCTGGCTGTCGGACAAGATCGGCCGCAAGAAGATCATCTTGCTCGGCTGCCTGCTGGCGGCGGTGACCTACATGCCGCTGTTCAAGGGCATCACCCACTTCGCCAATCCTGCGGTGGAAGAGGCGCGCACCAAGTCGCCGGCGCAGGTGCTGGCCGATCCGACCACCTGCAGCTTCCAGTTCGATCCGGTGGGCGTGCGCAAGTTCACCAGCTCCTGCGACGTGGCCACCGCCGCGCTGACCAAGGCCGGCGTGCCGTATGAAGTGCAGCCGGCAGCGCCGGGTTCGCTGGCGCAGGTGCACATCGGCGGCAGCCAGGTCGCCTCCTACGAGGCCGCTGGCCTGAGCAAGGCCGACGCCAAGCCCAAGGCCGACGCCTTCGGCAAGGAGCTCAAGGGCGCGCTGACCGCGGCCGGCTATCCGGAGAAGGCCGATACCGCGCGCATCAACATCCCGATGACGATCCTGCTGCTGTGGGTGCTGGTGATCTACGTGACCATGGTCTACGGCCCGATCGCCGCGTTCCTGGTCGAACTGTTCCCGACCCGCATCCGCTACACCTCGATGTCGCTGCCGTACCACATCGGCAACGGCTGGTTCGGCGGGTTCCTGCCGGCGATCTCCTTCGCCCTGGTGGCCGGCACCGGCAACATCTACTACGGCCTGTGGTATCCCATCGGCATCGCGCTGATGACCCTGGTGCTGGGCACGCTGTTCCTGCGCGAGACGCGTAACGTGGACATCACCAAGTAAGGGTGTCTGCCCTTGCGCCGGAGCTTCCGGCACTGCGACGCCGGCCTCGTGCCGGCGTCGTCGTTTGTGCGCTACGCCGCGGCGCTGGCATCGACGGCGGCGGCATGCGCTTACCATGCGCGCTGCACACACCCGTAGACCGCCGCATGCGCTACCGCTGGATCCTGTTCGACGCCGACGACACGCTGTTCCGCTTCGATGCCTACGCCGGCCTGCAGCGCATGTTCGCCGGCTACGGCGTCGCCTTCGCCGAGCAGGACTACGCCGACTACACCGCGCTCAACCGGCCGTTGTGGGTGGAATACCAGAACGGCGCGATCACCGCACTGCAGTTGCAGCAGCGCCGCTTCGCCGGCTGGGCGCAGCGCCTGCAGACCGCGCCGGAGACCTTGAACGCCGCGTTCCTGACGGCGATGGCCGAGTTGTGCGCACCGCTGGACGGCGCGGTGGCGTTGCTGGACGCATTGCGCGGACGCGCGCGGCTGGGCCTGGTCACCAACGGCTTCACCGTGTTGCAGCAGGCGCGGCTGCTGCGCACCGGCCTGCACGACCGTTTCGAGGTCGTCGCCATTTCCGAGCGGGTGGGCGTCGCCAAGCCGCACCCGGGCATCTTCGCGCACGCCCTGGCGCAGCTGGGCGATCCGCCGCCCGCACAGGTGCTGATGGTCGGCGACAATCCGCACGCCGACATCGCCGGCGGCCTGGCCGCCGGCCTGCACACCTGCTGGTTCAACGCGCACGCCCTGCCGGCGCCCGAGGGCATCGTGCCGCACTACGAAGTGGCCACGCTGGCGCAGCTGCAGGCATTGCTGCTCGAGGAGACATGACCGCGCGTGTTGCGCCGCACCCCATGGCCGAAGCGCTTTCGCGCTTTCTGTAGGAGCGGCTTCAGCCGCGACCCACAGGTTCGGCGCACGCCATGCTTGCTGGGTTAGGAAACCAAGCTCTTGCATGATTGCCAGCAGCACGCATCCGAATGCCTGACGCCGTCGGCGCTGAAGCCCTTCCCACAAGGAGACGGTATGCCGACCAACCCATTGTGGGAGCGACTTCAGTCGCGACGCGGCAAAACTGCGACGCGCGCATCAATCGATCTCCGGTTGGCCAAACACTTCAGCGCTTCCTGTAGGAGCGGCTTCAGCCGCGACCCACAGGCTCAGCGCACGTCATGCTTGCTGGGGTAGGGAACCAAGCTCTTGCAGGATTGCCGGCGACACGCATCCGAATGCCAGGCGCCATCGGCGCTGAAGCCCTTCCCACAAGGACCGTACGCCGATCGACCCATTGTGGGAGCGACTTCAGTCGCGACGCGGTAAAGCCTGCGGCACCTGCATCACACGATCTCCGGTTGGCCCGCCGCCGCGCCACGGCCTGTCCCGCACTACTCGCATCGGGCCATACGCCGGCATCGTATAGTGCGCCCATGCCCATTTCCGACCCCGCGTTCCACAGCGCCGACACGCCGCTCGCCGACCTGCCGGCCACCTTGCAACGGCTGCGCACCGCCTGGCGGGCGGCCAAGCCCGACCAGGCGCAACGCCGCGACGACCTGCAGCGCCTGCGCGCGGCGCTGAAGCGGCGCCTGCCGGAGATGGCCGACGCCATCGCCGCCGATTTCGGCCATCGCTCGCGCCACGAATCGCTGCTGGCCGACGGCATGACCGTGCTCGGCGAGATCGACCATCTGTTGCGCCACCTCAAGCGCTGGATGCGGCCGCAGCGCGTCGGCGCCGGCTGGCGGCTGTGGCCGGCGCGCGCCGAAGTGCGGCCGGTGCCGGTCGGCGTGGTCGGGGTGATCGCGCCGTGGAACTACCCGGTCAACCTGGCGCTGATCCCGCTGGCCACCGCCATCGCCGCCGGCAACCACGTCTACCTGAAACCCTCCGAGCACACCCCGCGCACCGCGCGGTTCCTGCACTCGCTGCTGGCCGAAGTGTTCCCGCCGCAGCGCGTGGCGCTGGCGCTGGGCGGGGCCGAGGTGGCCGGCGCCTTCGCCGCGCTGCCGCTGGACCACCTGGTGTTCACCGGCTCCACCGCGGTCGGGCGCAAGGTGATGGCCGCGGCCGCGCCGAACCTGACCCCGCTGACCCTGGAACTGGGCGGCAAATCGCCGGCCATCGTCTGCGCCGACTACCCGCTGGAACAGGCCGCCGCGCGCCTGGCCACCGGCAAGTGGTTCAACGCCGGGCAGACCTGCATCGCGCCGGACTACGTGCTGGTCGACGCCAGCCGCAGCGCGGCGCTGGTGCAGGCGCTGCGCGCGCAGGTGCTGGCGCGCTACGGCGACTTCGCCGTGGCCGACGACTACACCCGCATCGTCAACGAAGGCCAGTACCGGCGCCTGCGCGGCTACCTGGACGATGCGCGCGCGCGCGGCCTGGAGGTGATCGAACTGGCCAGCATCGAGCCCGAGCGCGCCGAACGCGAGCGCCTGATCGTGCCGACCGTGGTGCTGCAACCCGGCGACGATGCGCTGCTGATGCAGGAAGAGATCTTCGGCCCGATCCTGCCGCTGCGCAGCTACCGCACGCTGGACGAGGCGATCGCGATGGTCAACGGCCGCGACCGGCCGCTGGCGCTGTATCCCTTCAGCCACGACCGCGCGCAGGTCGAAGCGATCCTGCACGCCACCGTCGCCGGCGGCGTCACCGTCAACGACAGCCTGCTGCACTTCGCCGCCAACGCGCTGCCGTTCGGCGGCATCGGCCCCAGCGGCATGGGCGCCTACCACGGCCGCGCCGGCTTCGACGCCTTCAGCAAGGCGCTGCCGATCCTGTGGCAGTCGCGCCGCGCCGGCAGCGACCTGCTGAAGCCGCCGTACCGGCGCATCGCGCGCGTGCTGGAGTTTCTGTTGCGCTGAGCCGGGACCCGGGATGGCGCTCAGTCGGCCCACACGCGCCGTGCGATCTTCTCGGTGAGCCGCGCATCCAGGTCCACGACCAGTGCGCCGCCCTCGGCGCGTAGCGTCGCCAGCGCCGGACCGGTGTCTGGACGCACCAGGCGATCGGCGATGCAGCCGTCTTCTCTGTCGATCAATAGCATCAGGCGGACGCGATGCAGTGCCAGCGGCTGTGCGAACAGATGCTGCAGCAGTTCGGCGTCGAGCGGACCATCCATGCGCTGCGTCCGCTGGTCCGGTGTCCGGTCGTAGTCGATGAATGCGGACTCCAGCATGGTGAGCCAGCTTTCGCCCGACCGCAGCGCATAGCCTGGCCTGCTTGCCGCCGCGCGATCCAGCGGCAATGGTTCCAGGATCAGGTTCATCACCAGCAGAAAGTAGCGCTGCGACGGCACGCCCAGTTGCATAGGGTCGATGAGTTCGTGCTGTTCGGCGAAGTAGATCCTGTCGAACACCAGTCCATCGCGACTGGCGCGCACATGCAAGTCCAGTCGCGGTTGCAGGGCGCGCACGCCATTCGCGGTTGCGGCGTACCATTCGTAGAAGCCGCCGCATCCAAGGGCGATCGGGCTTTCCGGGGATGTTCCGTTGTCTGTAAAGCCTTCGCGGAACAGCATCTCGGCGGAGATGCCTTCGGCGAGATCTTCACAAGGCGTGAGCGGCGCCCGTGCCGGCCAGCCCGTTCGCGACAGGGCATGATCGGCGGCATTGATCATCCGTTCGACCATCGCCATTCCAGATCCGGCGATGAAGCAGGTGCCGAAATGGTCCGTGATCACTTCTCGATGGATGCCATGCACGAACGGCGTGCATGTGCGTTGGGCATCCACAAGGACGCCAAGCAAGGAAATGGCGTCCGCCTGGGCGCCCAGCGCGGTCAGTGCCGATCGCAGGGTGTGCGCCTCCACCCGGTAGCCGGGATCGAAGCAGGCGTTGCGCTTGATGATCTCGGACAACTGCGCCCAGAAGGCGAAGGCGACAGTGCAGTTGCCGGCGAATGCCACCATGCCGCCGCAGTTCGGCAGTACGAAGGTCTTGCGCGCGAGCCTGGAGAGGTGAAAGGGGCCCGCAGCATCGCGCCATTCCGAGCGCACATGCCCCAGCGCCGGCAACCACAGCTCTTTGCGCGATGAGGGATCCGGTCCCGCCGCGGAAAGCAGGGTGTCGGCGACGAGGTGAGGATAATGTGCGACGTCGAGCAGGGCGATCGCGGTCATGGGGTGAGGCGCCGACGTACCTTGCAAGGATGGCACAATGTTGCGTACTGCCCGCCTGCGCGCAAGCGCCCTCCGTCTCGATCTCATGAAAATCGCCTCCTGGAATGTCAACTCGCTCAACGTGCGCCTGCCGCACCTGCAACAGTGGCTGGCGGCGTTCGCGCCGGACATCGTCGGCATCCAGGAAACCAAGCTGGAAGACCACAAGTTCCCGGATGCGGCGCTGGCCGAGGCGGGCTATCGCAGCGTGTTCGCCGGGCAGAAGACCTACAACGGCGTGGCGATCCTGTCGCGCACGCCGGCCAGCGACGTGCAGATCGGCGTGCCCGGTCTGGAGGACGAGCAGAAGCGGGTCATCGCCGCCACCGTCGGCGATCTGCGCATCGTCAACCTGTACGTGGTCAACGGCCAGGACGTGGGCACCGACAAGTACGCCTACAAGCTGCGCTGGCTCGAGGCGGTGCACGACTGGCTCGCCGCCGAGCTGCAGCGCCATCCGCGCATGGTGGTGCTGGGCGACTTCAACATCGCGCCGGACGCGCGCGACGTGCACGACCCGCTGGTGTGGAGCGACAACCACATCCTCACCTCCACCGCCGAGCGCGGCGCGCTGCACAAGCTGCAGGCGCTGGGCCTGCACGACGGTTTCCGCCTGCACCACGACGACGGCGGCATCTTCAGCTGGTGGGACTATCGCCAGGCCGGCTTCCGCCGCGACCTCGGCCTGCGCATCGACCTGACCCTGGTCTCCGACGCGCTGAAGGCGAGCACGCGCGCGGCCGGCATCGACCGTGAACCGCGTACCTGGGACCGCCCCAGCGACCATGCGCCGGCCTGGATCGAACTGGAGCAAGGAGCCGGCGTATGAACGAGCGTCATCCGCGCCGTTGCATCGACAAGGTCGGCGACACCGCGATCGCGCCGCTGCACCGGCTCAGCTGCCACTGCGGCGCGGTGCAGATCGACCTGGAACTGCCGCACGGCATCGTCGACCCGCGCCGCTGCAACTGCTCGCTGTGCCGCCGCCGCGGCGCGATCGTCGGTTCGGTGCCGTTGGCCGCACTGCACGTGCGCGAGGGGGCCGACGCGCTGCGCCTGTACAGCTTCAATACCCACACCGCGCAGCACTATTTCTGCGGGGTGTGCGGGATCTACACGCATCACCAGCGCCGCTCAGATCCCAACGAGTACGGTTACAACGTCGGCTGCCTGGAAGGCGTGGATCCGTACGCGCTGGCCATCGCGGTGCCGGTCAGCGATGGCGTGCATCATCCGGCCGACCGCGCCACCCCATGAGCGCCGCCGTAAACGCAAACGCCCGGCGAACCGGGCGTTTGCGCGAACCTGCGGGGGCTTCTGCGCTTAGCGCGCGCGGCCGCGGGTGAACAGGTTGACGATGGCGAGCAGGATGACCGCGCCGATCAACGAGTACAGGAACGTCCACAGGGTGATCGCCTGGTTGATGCCGCCGCCGAACAACCAGCCGGCGATCAACGCGCCGATGATGCCGACGACGATATTCAGGATGATGCCCTGCTGTGCGTCACGGCGCATGATGATGCTGGCCAGCCAGCCCACGATGCCGCCGACGATCAACCAGATGATGATGCCCATGGATAAGACTCCTAGCGTGTGCCCGCACCGGGAGCGGTGTGGCGCGGGCCATTTAAGGAGCGCTGCCGTGAAGCGACCGTGTATCCAGACCGGCGCGGCGCAGCGGGCGTTGCGGTTCGTGGAGGCGGCGTGAGCGTCGCGCCCGACGCACCATTGCATCCCGATCCGCCCGACTGGCGCTTCGGCCCGGTGGCGCTGTGGCTGCGCCCGCATCCGCCGCGCACCCCGGGCGAGGCGCAGGCACGGCGGCTGCTGGCCGCCGAACTGGCGACGCCGGAGGCGCAGCTGCCGCTGCGCCGCGACGAACGCGGCCGGCCCTGGCTGCACGCGCCGCTGGCGCACGTCGGCACCGGCTGGAGCCACAGCGGCGACTATCTGCTGGTGGGCATCGGCGCGCACGCGCGGCTGGGCGTGGACATCGAGCACCAGCGCCCGCGGCCGCGATTGCTGGAGGTGGCGCAACGGTTCTTCCACCCCGACGAGGTCGCGACCTTGCAGGCGCTGGCCGAGCCGGCGCGCGAGGCGCTGTTCTTTCGCCTGTGGTGCGCCAAGGAGGCGCTGCTGAAGGCGTACGGCCACGGGCTGTCGTTCGGGCTGCACCGGCTGCGCTTCGCCGAGGACGCCGCCGGCGTCCTGCGCCTGGCCTGGTGCGATCCGGCGCTGGGCGCGGTCGCGCGCTGGCAGGTGCACGAATGGGTGCCGGCGCCGGACTATCGCGCCGCGCTGGCCTGGTATCCGCTGGAGCCGGCGTAGCCGCCCTATCGCCCTTGTAGGAGCGGCTTCAGCCGCGACGCTTTGCCGGCAACGCCGGTCGCGGCCGAGGCCGCCCCGACGAACAGTCGCTGGTGGACCCAGGCCCGGTCGCGCCACTGCGACGCCCAGGGTCTCCTGCATGCCGCCGTGCCACACCAGCGACGCCCCGCTGCGGATGCCCGGCGGCGGCGCCGCCATCCGCGACATGGCAGCGCCCATGGCGTCACCTGCGATAATCCACCGATGAACGACGCCTCCCTCCCCGAATCCGTCCCCGCCGCGCTCGACCACGGCCTGCGCGCGCAAGGCCTGGACGCCGCGGCGCTGGCGCCGCCGCTGCTGGCCTACCTGGCGCTGCTGGCGCGCTGGAACCGCACCTACAACCTCACCGCGGTCCGCGATCCGCACGAGATGGTGACCCGGCACCTGCTCGATTCGCTGGCGATGCAGCCGTTCGTGGTCGAAGGCACGCTCGCCGACCTGGGCACCGGCCCCGGCCTGCCGGGCATCCCGCTGGCGATCGCGCGGCCGCAGTTGCGGGTGACCCTGGTCGAGAGCAACGGCAAGAAGGCGCGGTTCCTGCGCGAGGCGGTGCGCCAGCTGCGCCTGGACAACGCGCGCGTGGCCGAATCCCGCGCCGAGGCGGTGGACGAGCCCGGCGCCTACGATGTCCTGACCGCGCGCGCGCTGGACACGCTGGCCGGCATCGTCGCCGTCGGCGGCCACCTGCTGCGCCCGGGCGGGCGCCTGCTGGCGATGAAAGGGATGCGCCCGGACGAGGAGATCGCCGCGCTGCCGCCGGGCTGGGTGATGCAGGCGGTGCACCGGCTGCAGGTGCCGGGCCTGGACGCGGACCGCCACCTGGTGGTGGTCGAGCGCGGCTGAGCCGGGGCGGGCGGCGGCCGGGGCGCCGACGCCGATTTCCGCCCCAGGGGGGTGTGACCGCATAATGCCCGGTCCCACCCATCGCCGACGAGGCTCCCGCATGGCCCGCATCATCGCCATCGCCAACCAGAAAGGCGGCGTCGGCAAGACCACCACGGCGGTCAACCTGGCGGCGGCGCTCGCGCGCCAGCCGCAGCGCGTGCTGCTGGTGGACCTGGATTCGCAGGGCAACGCGACGATGGGCAGCGGCATCGACAAGCGCGAGGTGGCCGCGTCCACCTGCGACGTGCTGCTGGGCGAAAGCAGCGCCGCGCAGATCCGGGTGACCGCGCCGGAGGGCTTCGACCTGCTGCCCGGCAACATCGACCTGACCGCCGCCGAGATCCAGCTGATGGACCAGCCGGCGCGCGAGCAGCGGCTGAAGACCGCGCTGGCGCCGCTGCGCGCCGAGTACGACTTCATCCTGATCGACTGCCCGCCGGCGCTGTCGCTGCTCACCTTGAACGCGCTGACCGCGGCCGACTCGATCATCGTGCCGATGCAATGCGAGTACTACGCGCTGGAAGGGCTGACCGCGCTGCTGGAGACCATCGAGGCGCTGCGCGCCAACCTCAATCCGACGCTGGAGATCGAGGGCGTGCTGCGCACCATGTTCGACGTGCGCAACAACCTGGCCAACGCGGTGTCGGCGGAGCTGACCAACCATTTCGGCGACAAGGTGTTCCGCACCATCGTGCCGCGCAACGTGCGCCTAGCCGAGGCGCCCAGCCACGGCCAGAGCATCGTCGGCTACGACCGCACCTCGCGCGGCGGCGTCGCCTACATCGGCCTGGCCGGCGAGATCGTGCGCCGCCGCAACGAACGCAATCGGGCCGCCCCGGCCATGGAGACCGTCTGATGAGCGCCAAGCCCCCTGCCCTCGGAGCGAAGAAGCGCGGCCTCGGCCGCGGCCTGGAAGCGCTGCTGGGACCGAAGGGCGGCACGGCCGCGCCGGCGCCCAACGACGCGGCGCAGCCCGGCGAGAGCCTGCGCCAGCTGCCGGTCGGGCAGCTGCAGCCGGGCAAGTACCAGCCGCGCCAGGAAATGGACGAGGGCAAGCTGCAGGAGCTGGCCGAGTCGATCAAGGCGCAGGGCGTGATCCAGCCGATCGTCGCCCGCGAACTGGAGCCGGGCAGGTTCGAGATTGTCGCCGGCGAACGCCGCTGGCGCGCCTCGCAGCTGGCCGGGCTGAGCGAAGTGCCGGTGGTGGTGCGCGAGCTCGACGACCGCACCGTCATCGCCATGGCGCTGATCGAAAACATCCAGCGCGAGGACCTCAACCCGCTGGAGGAAGCGCAGGCGCTGCAGCGGCTGATCGACGAATTCGCGCTGACCCACGCCGAGGCGGCCGAAGCGGTGGGCCGCTCGCGCGCCTCGGTGTCCAACCTGCTGCGCCTGCTGGAGCTGCCGCCGGCGATCCGCGCGCTGCTCGAAGCCGGGCGCCTGGAAATGGGCCATGCGCGCGCGCTGCTGACGCTGTCGCCGGAACTGGCCAGCCGCCTGGCCTCCGACGCCGCCGACCAGGGCTGGTCGGTGCGCGAGGTCGAGCACCGTGCGCAGCAGTTCGCCGCCGGCAAGGTGCCCAGCAACCGCAAGGCCAAGCCCGGCCGCGTCGCGCCGCAGGCCGACATCGCCTCGCTGGAGACCGAGCTGTCCGAATCGCTCGGGACCAAGGTCGCCATCGCCCACGGCCGCGGCGGCAAGGGCAAGCTGGTGATCCACTACACCGACCTGGACACGCTCGACGGCGTGCTGGAGCGGCTGCGCGGCAAGGTCGGCTGAGCCGCCGCCGCTGTCGATCCGCATGACGTCCGCCACCGTCCCCGCAATCGTGCAAGGCGTGCGCCGATGACGGTCCTGGTCACCGGCGCGGCCGGCTTCGTCGGCGCCTACACCTGCCGTGCGCTGGCCGCGCGCGGCGAGGCGGTGGTGGGGCTGGACAACTACAACGACTACTACGACCCGCAGCTCAAGCGCGATCGCGTCGCCGCGCTGTGCCCGCAGGCCGACATCCGCCAGCTCGACCTCACCGACCGCGACGGCCTGACCGCGTTGTTCGACGAGGTCCGCCCCGAGCGCGTGGTGCACCTGGCCGCGCAGGCGGGCGTGCGCTATTCGCTGCAGAACCCGTACGCCTACGTCGACAGCAACCTGGTCGGCTTCGTCAACATGCTGGAACTGTGCCGGCACCGCGGCGTGCAGCACCTGACCTACGCATCAAGCAGCTCGGTGTACGGCGATTCGGCGACGCCGCCGTTTTCCGAAGACCAGCGCATCGACCAGCCGCGCTCGCTGTACGCGGCGACCAAGGCCGCCAACGAGCTGATGGCCTATACCTACGCGCAGCTGTACGGCCTGCGCGCCACCGGGCTGCGCTTCTTCACCGTGTACGGCCCGTGGGGCCGGCCGGACATGGCGCCGCTGCTGTTCAGCCGCGCGGTGCTGGCCGGGCGCCCGATCGAGGTGTTCAACCACGGCCGCATGCGCCGCGACTTCACCTTCGTCGCCGACATCGTCGCCGGCGTGCTCGGCGCGCTCGACCATCCGTCCACCGACCCGGTGCCGCATCGGGTGTTCAACCTGGGCAACCACACGCCGGTCGAGTTGGAGCGCTTCATCGGGGTGATCGAGGCCGCCGCCGGCCGCCCCGCCGAGAAGGTCTACAAGCCGATGCAGCCGGGCGACATGGTCGAGACGATGGCCGATACGGCGCGCGCCCACGCCGCCTTCGGCTTCGAGCCGAGCACCCCGATCGAGGTCGGGCTGCCGCAGGTGGTGCAGTGGTGCCGCGATTATTTCGGCGCCGCGGCCTGATGCTTCAGCCCCGGGTCACCGGCCCAGGGCACAATGCGCGGTCTTTTTGCGTCGCCGCTGCCGTTCCCCGCATTTCTCCCTTGCGTTGCCGCCGAGCCTAGTCGAGCCATGAGCCAGCCTTCCCTTTCCGTCGTCGTCCCGGTGTTCAACGAGCGCGACAACGTGCCGCCGCTGGTGGCCGAGATCGTCGCCGCGCTGCGCGGCGTGACCGACTTCGAGATCGTCTATGTCGACGACCATTCGCGCGACGACACCCTGGCCGTGCTGGACGGCCTGAAGGCGAGCACGCCGGAGCTGCGGGTGCTGCACCACGTCACCCAGAGCGGGCAGAGCACCGCGGTGCGCAACGGGGTCAAGGCCGCGCGCGGCGCCTGGATCGCCACCCTCGACGGCGATGGCCAGAACGATCCGGCCGACATCCCCAAGCTGCTGGCTGCGCGCGCCGCCGCGGACGCGCAGGTCAAGCTGTTCGCCGGCTGGCGCGTGTCGCGGCAGGACTCGGGCAGCAAGCGCTGGGCGTCCAAGTGGGCCAATGCGATCCGCGCGCGCATGCTGCGCGACGACACCCCCGACACCGGCTGCGGCATCAAGCTGTTCGAGCGCGACGCGTTCCTGGACCTGCCGTACTTCGACCACATGCACCGCTACCTGCCGGCGCTGATGCAGCGTGCCGGCTGGCGCACCCTGAGCGTGCCGGTGAATCACCGCCACCGCACTTCGGGCGTGTCCAAGTACAACAACCTCAACCGCGCGCTGGTCGGCATCCGCGACCTGCGCGGCGTGGCCTGGCTGATCGCGCGCAGCCGCCGCACCGTGGTGCAGGAGCGCTGAGATGGAAGTGCATTTCCTCAACGAACCGATCCAGGCGCTGTACTGGACCGGCCTGCACGTCACCGGCTGGAAGCTGATCGGCTACGTCGGCGCGCTGATGTTCGGCGGCCGCTGGCTGGTGCAGTTCGTCGCCTCCAAGCGCGCAGGCAAGCCGGTGATCCCGCGCATGTTCTGGTACATGAGCGTGGTCGGCAGCCTGATGACGCTGAGCTACTTCCTGTTCTCGGCCAAGCAGGACTCGGTCGGCGTGCTGCAGAACCTGTTCCCCGCCTTCACCGCGTTCTACAGCCTGTACCTGGACATCAAGCACCGCGGCTGGCACCGGGACCGCGCATCGCATTGAGGCGAGGGCGATCGCAACCGATGGCAGGCTGAAGCCGAGGCGCGGCTGAAGCGCTCGGCATGGCGCCTCTTGTGGGAGGGACTTCAGTCCCGACGCCTTACCGTTTCCGCCATCGCATGCTCGCGCATTTTCCGACAGCGCCGCGGGTCGATCCCCGATGGCGCCGCCATCTTCCCGCGACGAAGCTGGCGGCATGCACATGCAACCTCCCCGCGGTTATCGCGCGCTACGCGCAGGGCGCTGCACCGAATCGGGCCGCATCTATCTGGTGACGGCGGTGACCTGCGAACGCCAGCGCCTGTTCGAGGACTGGCGCTGCGCCTGGGCCGCCGCGGCCTGCCTTTCCGACCCGGCAACCTGGGATTGCGCACAGTTGCTGTGCTGGGTGTTGATGCCCGATCACTGGCATGGATTGCTCCAGCTCGAAGGGGATGGGGCATTGTCGAGCGTCATGCAGAATGCCAAAGGCAGGGCGGCCAGGGCAGTGAATCTGGCGCGGGGTCGCGGTGGGACTGTATGGATGCCGGGTTTCCATGATCGTGCGCTACGGCAGGAACGGCAGTTGCTGCCTGTCGCGCGCTATGTCGTCGCTAATCCGCTGCGGGCGGGCTTGGTGGACAGGCTTGGTAGGTATCCGTATTGGGATGCAGTCTGGCTGGATGCGGCGAAGGACCGCAGTGCTCGCCCGACACCGTAATCCAGATGGCGCACATGAAGAAGTGGGTGAATTTGGAGAGCGTCGTGCTCCGCTCGTCGCGACTGAAGTCGCTCCCACAATGACTCGCCGGTGACGAGAGGGCACCGTGGGAGGAGCTTCAGCTCCAATGCCGGTGGCAGCCATCGGCCAGCGCTGTTCTGCCCGATTGGTTTCTGCAAAGTGCAGCGCGTTGCCGTTGTCGGTGTCTCAGTTTCCGATGAGTGCCGCACCAGGACTTCCGGCCCACCCCCCGCCACGCCCGGAATGCGATCATCGGGATCCTGTTCCCACTGCCTGTCGCCGCCCATGCCGATCGCCAAGACCCCGCTGGCCGCTTCCCTGTTGCTCGCCCTCACGTTGGCCGCGCCGGCGCTGGCCGCGCCGCCAGCCGCAGCGCCGCCAGCGGCGGCCGCCGCTTCCGCTGCCGATGCCCGCTTCCAGGCCATCTACGAGAAGGAGTGGAAATGGCGACAGGCGCAGGTCGGCCAGGCCGACGAGGACAGCGACAGCAGCGGCGACAACCGGCAGCTGCCTGACGTCGGCGCGGCGGCGCAGGCGGCACGGCTGAAGGTGTGGGAAGACGTGCTGCGCCAGCTCGACGGTATCGACCCGGCGCAGCTGTCGGCCGACAACCAGGTCAACCTGGCGGTGTACCGCCCGCAGATCGAGAACCTTGCCGCCGCGGTGCGCCTGCGTGCCTATGAGATGCCGTTCAATTCCGACAGCTCGTTCTGGTCGGACCTGGGCTTCATGGCGCGGCGCAGCTTGCGCACGCCGGCCGAGTACCGCGCCTACATCGCGCGGCTCGACGACGTGCCGCGCTACTTCGCGCAGCAGACCGACAACATGCGCGCCGGGCTCAAGCGCGGCTTCAGCGTGCCGCGCGCGGTGCTGGAAGGCCGCGATGGCTCGATCGCCGGCGTCGCCGAACTGAAGGATCCCACCGCCGCCACGCTGTACGCGCCGTTCAAGCAGCTGCCGGCGCAGATCCCGGCCGCCGAGCAGCAGGCGCTGCGCGACCAGGCGCAGGCGGCGATCCGCGACAAGGTGATCCCGGCGTACGCGCAACTGCTGCGCTTCTATCGCGAAGAGTACGTGCCGCAGGCGCGCATCACGTTGGCCGCCGAAGCGATGCCCGACGGCAAGGCCTACTACCAGCAGCAGATCCGCGAATACACCACGCTGGAAATGAGTCCCGAGCAGATCCACCAGGTGGGCCTGCAGGAAGTGGCGCGGATCCAGAAGGAGATGGACGCGATCATCCGCCAGGTCGGCTTCAAGGCGCCGGCCGGCCAGCAGACGTTCCCGGCGTTCCTGCAGTTCCTGCGCAGCGATCCGCAGTTCTACGTCAAGACGCCGCAGGAACTGCTCGATCGGGCCGCGTGGATCGCCAAGCGCGTGGATGGCGAGGTCGGCAAGTTCATCGGCACGCTGCCGCGCGGACGCTTCACCATCGTGCCGGTGCCGGCCGACATCGCGCCGTTCTGGACCGCCGGCCGCGGAGGCGTCGGCACCTACTGGCTCAACACCTACGACCTGCCGTCGCGCCCGCTGTACAACCTGCCGGCGCTGACCCTGCACGAATCCTCGCCCGGCCATTCGCTGCAGGGTGCGCTGGCCGAGGAGCAGGGCGCGCAGCCGGCGTTCCGCCGCGAGAACTACATCTCCGCCTACGGCGAGGGCTGGGCGCTGTACACCGAGAAGCTGGGCAAGGAGATGGGCATCTACGAAACCCCGTACGAGGATTTCGGCCGGCTCAGCTACGAGATGTGGCGTGCCTGCCGGCTGGTGATCGACACCGGCGTGCATCACAAGGGCTGGAGCCGCGAGCAGGCGCTGGCCTACCTGCGCGGGCACACCGCGCTCAGCGAGCACGAGGTCACCACCGAAGTGGACCGCTACATCTCCTGGCCGGGCCAGGCGCTGAGCTACAAGCTCGGCGAGATCGCCATCGTCAAGCTGCGCGCCGAGGCCGAGCAGGAACTGGGCGCGGACTTCGACATCAAGGCCTTCCACGACGCAGTGCTGAAGCAGGGCTCGGTGCCGCTGCCGGTGCTGCAGCAGGAGGTGCGCGCGTTCATTGCCCAGAGCAAGCAGCACAAAGCAGCGTCTCCGAAGCCCGCCGCAGCCGCGCCCGAATAACTGGGCAAACAAAGCGCGCCTGCTCCCTTCTCCCACCGGGAGAAGGTGGCGCGCAGCGCCGGATGAGGGTACGGCCGCCAGTACAGCATGGCGGTGCATCGGCCAGTCCCGGATGAGAGTACGACCGCCAGTACAGCATGGCGGTGCATCGGCCAGTCCCGGATGAGAGTACGACCGCCAGCACAGCGTGGGAGTGCATCGGCCAGTCCCGGCTGAGGGTACGACCGCTAGCGAGGCTTTGAGGCAATAGCCGCAATGCCGGATAGAGGTGCGACCGCAAGAATGCGACCACTCCCGAGGATGCGGTGAACCGTCAGTGCGCGAGTGCAAACGAGACGGCGACCGCCAACGCCGGATCAGGATCAGGCGACGACCATCGACGCCGCATGAAGCCACGCCGGTCGCCGCTCGATCCGCTCTCGCCTCGCCTCATCCCCCCATCTGCGATTGTGTAACCCCGCCCGCATCGCTAGGCTGGCGCCATGTCCATCCGCCGTGCCCACCTGCTGCACCCGCTGCTGCGCCTGACGGTGCTGGCGCTGCTGGCGCTGAGCGTGCTGGTGGCGCCGGTGGCCTGCGCGTTGGGCGACGTGCACGCGCTGGCGCACGGCCAGGCGCATGTGGACGAAGACGCGTCGCACCACGCCGATGGCGAGGATGAACGCGATGGCGCCGGCTTGATGCATGCGCTGATGCACAGTGGCTATTGCCACGGACAGAGCCCGGCGCTGCTGCCGGCGCTGGCCTGGCAGGGAGTGCCGTTGCCGGCGCAGCTGCGCCCGGCCGCCGGGCACCAGGACTACCGCTCGCACCTGCTGGATACCCTGTTGCGGCCTCCGATCGCGGCTTGATGCACCGCCGGCGCCTGCCGGCCCGTCCATCGATCCCCGAATCCGGAGAAGTCCCATGTGGTTGCGACTGGCGGCTGTTGCCGCCTTCGCGGTCGCGCCCTGCGCGTGGGCGCAGGCCGTGCCGCCCGATGCTGTGCTCACCCTGGACGACGCCGTTGCCCGCGTCGCCCGCTCCCATCCCGATCTGCGCCTGGCCGACGGCCAGCGCCGCGTGCTCGCCGCCGAGGCCGAGCGCGACGCGCTGCGCCCGCCGCTGCGCCTGGGCGCCGAACTGGAGAACGCCTTCGGCAGTGGCGATGCGCGCGGCCTGGACCAGGCCGAGCTGACCGTCAGCCTGGCCGGCGTGCTCGAGCGCGGCGGCAAGCTCGACGCGCGCCGCACCCTGGCGCAGGCGCGCATCGACGCGCTGGCGCCGCAGCGCGAACTGGCGCGGTTGGACCTGCTCGCCGAGGTCGCGCGCCGCTATCTGGCGATCGCCGCGGCGGCGCAGCGCCAGGCCATCGCCAGCGCCGACCTGGCCCAGCGCCAGCGCACCGTCGCCGCGGCGCGGCAGCGGCTGCAGGCCGGCGCCTCGCCCGAATCGGTGCTGTTGACCGCGCAGGCGCTGCAGGCCCGCGCGGAGCTGGACCGCGACCGCGCGCAGCAGGAGCACGATGCCGCCCGCCGCCATCTGTCGGTGCTGTGGGGCGAGCGCGATCCCGCGTTCGCGCGCGTGGTCGGCGATCCGCTGGCGCTGCCGGCGGTGCCCGACTTCGGCGCACTGGCCGCGCTGCTCGATGCCACCCCGGAACTGGCGCGCTTCGTCGGCGAGGCGCGCGTGCGCGAGGCGCGGTTGCGCCTGGCGCGCAGCCAGGCGCGGCCCGACCTGGACTGGCAGTTCGGCGTGCGTCGGCTGCAGGACGGCGACGCCACCGCCCTGGTCGCCGGGATTTCGCTGTCGTTGGGCAGCGCGGCGCGCGCGCAGCCGGAGATCCGTGCCGCCGAGGCCGAGCGCGACCTGCTCGGCGTGGAGCGCGAGGCGCAGGCGTTGGCGCTGTATTCCACGCTCGCCGACGCGCACGGCCGCTACCGCGCCGCGCAACTGGAAGTGGCGCGCATGCGCGAGGACGTGCTGCCGAAACTGACGCGCGCCGAGGCCGCCGCCGAGCGCGCCTATCGCGGCGGCGCGATCAGCTATCTGGAGTGGGCGCAGCTGCAGGCCCAGCACGGCGATGCGCGGCAGCAACAGCTCGCCGCCGCGATCGAGGCGCAGACCGCGCTGATCGAGATCCAGCGCCTGACCGGACAGCCGTTCGTGGTCGCGGGCGCGGCGCAGGTGGCGCGATGAGCCGTCCACTGCTGTTGCGCATCCGCCACGCGCTGGCTGCACTCACCGCACCGACGCGCAGATATCTGTTGCCGTGGTCCGCGCAGCAAGGCGTCGGCAGCGTCACGCGTGCCTCGTGCCGCCGGTTGCGGACCAGCGCGACCGGCCGCGTTGCAGCTGCACTATGCCGCGCGCTGCGCCAGCACCGCGAGCGGCATGCAGCGATGATGCTGCGCGTCGCGCCGGCCGATTCCGGCCGCGCTGCGGGGACGGCGAGGGCCATCGTCGATCGCAAGTGGCCGCCGCCGGTCATGCCGCGGCGCGACGGGATGCGCGGCTTGCTCGACTCCAGCAGGAACACCGTGTCGAGCGGATTGTGTCCGGCCACCGGCACCGTGCCGAGCAGCGCGCCGCGCCACGCAGCGCCGGCAAACGCCATCGCTTTCGACCCCCTTCTCCCGACGCCTGGCGCCCGCCGCCGGCGTCTTTCAGGACTGCCTACGATGAACTTCAGATCTGCCGCGCTGATCGCGCCGCTGTTGCTTGGACTGCTGCTCGGCGGTTGCGCCGGTGCTGGCGACGGCGCCAGCCACGACGACGCCGACGCGCATGGCGACGCCGGCGACGCCCACGCCGAGGAAGCGCGCAAGGGCGCGCACGGCGGCCGCCTGCTCGAGCAGGACGGCTACGCGGTCGAACTGGCGATCGCCGAGGACGGCACGCCGCCGGCCTACCAGGCCTGGCTATACCGCGACGGCAAGCCGTTGCCGCCTGGTGCCGGCAGCGTCGAAGTGCAACTCAAGCGCCTGGGCGGAATCGCCGAGACCCATCGCCTGCGCGCGCGCGACGACGGCAGCCTGCTGGCCGACAGCGTGGTGTACGAGCCGCATTCGTTCGACGTGGAGGTGCGCGCCACGGTGCAGGGCAAAGCGCTGCGCTGGACCTATCCCAGCTACGAAGGCCGCACCGAGATCGCGGCGCAGATCGCCGCCGACGCCGGCATCCGCGTCGCGCCGGTCGGCCCCGGCAGCATCGCCGACGAGCACGAGGTGCAGGGCCTGCTGACCCCGGCCGAAGGCGCGCAGGCGCAGGCCACCGCGCGCTTCCCCGGCCCGGTGCGCAGCCTGCGCGCCAACGTCGGCGACCGCGTGAGCGCGGGCCAGGCGCTGGCCACGGTGGAGAGCAACCTGAGCCTGACCAGCTACACCGTCGTCGCGCCGATCGCCGGCACGGTGCTGGCGCGCAATGCCAGCGTGGGCAGCGCAGCCAGCGAAGGCCAGGCGCTGTTCGAGATCGCCGACCTGTCCACGCTGTGGGTGGACCTGCACATCTTCGGCGCCGATGCCGGGCACATCGCCGCCGGCGCGCCGGTGACGGTGACCCGGATCAGCGACGGCACGGTCGCGCAGACCACGCTGGAACGCGTGCTGCCGGGCACCGCCACCGCCAGCCAGAGCACGGTGGCGCGCGCGGTGTTGCGCAACGACGACGGCCTGTGGCGGCCGGGCTCGGCGGTGAAGGCGCGGGTGACGGTGGCGCAGCAGCCGGCCGAACTGGTGGTGCCGGTGGCCGCGTTGCAGACCTTCCGCGACTGGGAGGTGGCGTTCGTGCGCGTGGGCGATACCTACGAAGTGCGGCCGCTGCAACTCGGCGCGCGCGACGCGCGCCAGGTGCAGGTGCTGTCCGGGCTGAAGGCCGGCGACCAGGTGGTGGTGGAGCAGAGTTATCTGGTCAAGGCGGACATCGAGAAGTCGGGGGCATCGCATGATCATTGAGCCACGCATCGCGCCCTGGCACCCCTGTAGGAGCGGCTTCAGCCGCGACAGACATCCGAACGTAAACGCGATGCCGGCATATCGGTCGCGGCTGAAGCCGCTCCTACAGAAAAGCGGCAGGTCGCGCGCTGCGCACGGAGGCCGCTATGCTCGCTAACCTCATCCGCTTCGCGATCGCGCAGCGCTGGCTGATGCTGGCGCTGACCGGGGTGCTGGTCGCGATCGGCGCGTGGAGTTTCTCGCGCCTGCCGATCGATGCCACGCCGGACATCACCAACGTGCAGGTGCAGGTCAATACCGCCGCGCCCGGCTATTCGCCGCTGGAGGCCGAGCAGCGCGTCACCTTCCCGCTGGAGACGGTGCTGGCGGGATTGCCGGGACTGGAATCCACCCGCTCGCTGTCGCGCTACGGGCTGTCGCAGGTGACCGCGGTGTTCGCCGACGGCACCGACCTGTACTTCGCGCGGCAGCAGGTGGCCGAACGGCTGCAGCAGGTGAAGTCGCAACTGCCGCCGGAGCTGGAGCCGCAGCTCGGGCCGATCGCCACCGGCCTGGGCGAGATCTTCATGTACACGGTCGAGGCCAAGCCGAATGCGCGCAAGCCCGACGGTACAGCGTGGACCGCCACCGACCTGCGCACGCTGCAGGACTGGGTGGTGCGGCCGCAGCTGCGCAACGTGCCGGGCGTCACCGAGGTCAACACCATCGGCGGCTATGCGCGGCAGATCCACATCACCCCGGACCCGGCGCGGCTGGTCGCGCTCGGTTTCACCCTGGACGATGTGGCGCGGGCGGTCGAGGCCAACAACCGCAACGTCGGCGCCGGCTACATCGAACGCAACGGCCAGCAGTTCCTGGTGCGGGTGCCGGGGCAGGTTAGCGGCATCGACGAGCTCGGCGTGATCGTGCTGGATCGGCGCGAAGGCGTGCCGATCCGGGTGCGCGACGTGGCCCAGGTCGGCGAAGGACCGGAGCTGCGCACCGGCGCCGCCACCCAGGACGGCAGCGAGGTGGTGCTGGGCACGGTGTTCATGCTGGTCGGCGCCAACAGCCGCGCCGTGGCGCAGGCCTCGGCGGAGCGACTCGAACAGGCCAACCGCAGCCTGCCGCCGGGCGTGCAGGCGGTGCCGGTGTACGACCGCACCGCGCTGGTCGATCGCACCATCGCCACCGTGGCCAAGAACCTGGTCGAGGGCGCGCTGCTGGTGATCGCGGTGTTGTTCCTGCTGCTGGGCAATTTCCGCGCGGCGCTGATCACCGCCGCGGTGATCCCGCTGGCGATGCTGTTCACCCTCACCGGCATGGCCCGCGGCGGCGTGTCCGGCAATTTGATGAGCCTGGGCGCGCTGGATTTCGGGCTGATCGTCGATGGCGCGGTGATCATCGTGGAGAACTGCCTGAGCCGCTTCGGGCAGGCGCAGCAGCGGCTGGGCCGGGTGCTCAGCGCCGCCGAACGCTTCGAGCTGACCGCGCAGGCCACCGCCGAGGTGATCCGTCCCAGCCTGTTCGGCGTGGGCATCATCGCCGCGGTGTACCTGCCGGTGTTCGCGCTGACCGGCATCGAAGGCAAGATGTTCCACCCGATGGCGATCACCGTGGTGCTGGCGCTGACCGGGGCGATGCTGCTGTCGCTGACCTTCGTGCCGGCGGCGATCGCGTTGATGCTGGGCGGCAAGGTGGCCGAGCACGAGAACCGCGCCATGCGCTGGGCGCGGCAGGCGTATGCGCCGTTGCTGGACGGCGCGCTGCGCCACGCGCGCTGGATCGGTGCGGGCGCGCTGGCGCTGGTGCTGCTGTGCGGCGTGCTGGCCACGCGGCTGGGCACCGAGTTCATTCCCAACCTCGACGAAGGCGACATCGCCCTGCACGCGCTGCGCATTCCCGGCACCAGCCTGGAGCAGGCGATCGCCATGCAGGCCACGCTGGAGCGGCGGATCAAGCAGTTTCCGGAAGTGGCGCACGTGTTCGGCAAGCTCGGCACCGCCGAGGTCGCCACCGACCCGATGCCGCCGTCGGTGGCCGACACCTTCCTGATCATGAAGCCGCGCGCGCAATGGCCCGATCCGCGCAAGCCCAAGGCGCAGCTGCTGGCCGAGATCGAGGCGGCGGTGCAGCAGTTGCCCGGCAACAACTACGAGTTCACCCAGCCGATCCAGATGCGCATGAACGAGCTGATCTCCGGTGTGCGCGCAGACGTGGCGATCAAGCTCTACGGCGACGACCTGGACACGCTGGTCGAGGTCGGCCGGCGCATCGAGGAGGTGGCCCGCCGCGTGCCCGGCGCGGCCGACGTCAAGCTCGAGCAGGCGACCGGCCTGCCGATGCTGAGCGTGGTCCCGGACCGCACCGCGCTCGCCGGCTACGGGCTCAATCCCGGCGTGGTGCAGGACACGGTGGCCGCCGCGGTGGGCGGGCAGGACGCCGGGCAACTGTTCGAAGGCGACCGCCGTTTCGACATCGTGGTGCGCCTGCCCGAAGCGCTGCGCCAGGATCCGGCGGCGCTGGCCGACCTGCCGATCCCATTGCGCGGCGACGGCGAGCGCGGCGACGCCGACGAGTCCAGCCGCGCGCCCGGCTGGCGCAGCGGCGCGCCGATCACCGTGCCGCTGCGCGAGGTGGCCAAGGTGGAAACCGTATTGGGGCCGAACCAGATCAACCGCGAGGACGGCAAGCGCCGCATCGTGGTCACCGCCAACGTGCGCGACCGCGACCTGGGCGGTTTCGTCGCCGAGCTGCAGCGGCGCGTGCAGGCCGAGGTCGAACTGCCCAGCGGCTACTGGATCGGCTACGGCGGCACCTTCGAGCAGCTGATCTCGGCTGGGCAGCGCCTGGCCTGGGTGGTGCCGGCCACGCTGCTGTTGATCTTCGCGCTGCTGTACTGGTCGTTCGGCTCGCTCCGCGACGCGGCGATCGTGTTCAGCGGCGTGCCGCTGGCGCTGACCGGCGGCGTGGTCGCGCTGGCGTTGCGCGGCATCCCGCTGTCGATCTCCGCCGGGGTCGGCTTCATCGCGCTGTCCGGGGTGGCGGTACTCAACGGGCTGGTGATGATCGCCTTCGTGCGCAAGCTGCGCGAGGACGGCCTGGCGCTGGAGCAGGCGCTGCGCGAGGGCGCCTTGGCACGGCTGCGGCCGGTGCTGATGACCGCGCTGGTGGCGGCGCTGGGCTTCGTGCCGATGGCGTTCAACGTCGGCGCCGGCTCGGAAGTGCAGCGGCCGCTGGCCACGGTGGTGATCGGCGGCATCGTCTCCTCCACGCTGCTGACCCTGCTGGTGCTGCCGGTGCTGTACCGCTGGCTGCATCGGCGCGACACTGCCGAACCGGCGTCCGCGGTGGCCGCCGCCCCGACCCTCGCGAGGTGAGCCATGGCCGACAGTTGCTGCGGGTGCGGCAAGACCGTGGACGTGGCGGCGCTGCACGCCCGCCAACGCCGCGTGCTGTGGTGGGTGCTGGCGATCAACGCCGGCACCTTCGCGATGATGCTGGGCAGCGCCTGGCACAGCGGCTCGGCCTCGCTGCTGTCCGGCAGCCTGGACAACCTCGGCGACGCGTTGACCTATGCGCTGAGCCTGGCGGTGGTGGGCGCGAGCCTGGCGGCGAAGGCGCGCGTGGCGCTGCTCAAGGCCGCGCTGATCCTGGCCGCGGCGCTGGCGGTGGCCGCCGGCATCGGCTGGAAGCTGCTGCACCCGCAGCTGCCGCTGTTCGAGAGCATGGGTGTGGCCGCGGCGTTGAACCTGGCCGCCAACCTGCTGTGCCTGCGCCTGCTGTGGCCGTATCGCCGCGGCGACATCAACCTGGCCTCGGCCTGGGCCTGCTCGCTCAACGACGTCTACGAGGGCGGCGCGGTGATCCTGGCCAGCGTCGCGGTGTGGGCGTTCGGCGCCGGCTGGCCGGACCTGCTGATCGCCGCGGCGCTGTTGCTGCTGTTCCTGCGCTCGGCCTGGCGGGTGGCGCGGCGCGCCTGGGCGGAACTGCGCCAGGCCCGCGCGCTGCCGGTAAGTGCTTGCGACACAAGGGAAAGCCGTGCATAATGCGCGGCTCGCTGTGCCCGGCTCCGGTCGGAACGGCGGCCGGATACGCGATCTCCGGCCGGCCTTCCCCAGCGTAACTGCTTGATTTCCCACGTCGCGTGGTGGCCGCAAGGCTGCCGGGGCCGCCGTCTCCCAGGCTATGGGCGACTCAAACTTTCTATCGAGGTGCGTAATGTCCCGCGTATGCCAAGTGTCCGGCAAGCGTGTGCAGACGGGTAACAACGTCTCCCACGCCAACAACAGAACCCGTCGCCGCTTCCTGCCCAACCTGCACGAGCGCCGCTTCTGGGTCGCCAGCGAGAACCGCTGGATCAAGCTCCGTGTTTCCGCGCATGCGTTGCGCACCATCGACAAGAACGGGATCGATGCCGTTCTGAAAGAGCTGCGCGCGCGCGGCGAAAAGGTCTGAGGAGTAAGCAATCATGGCAGGCAAGCGTGACAAGATCCGTATGATTTCCTCGGCCGCCACCGGCCACTTCTACACCACGGACAAGAACAAGAAGAACACTCCGGGGAAGATGGAAATGATGAAGTACGACCCGGTCGTGCGTAAGCACGTGATGTACAAGGAAGGCAAGATCAAGTGATCGACTGATCGCTGGATCGCGTTTTCGAGGTCGACACGGAACCCGCCGCAAGGCGGGTTTCGTGCGTCTGGGGTCCGCACATGTTGTCCTGCTGCACGCCGTCGCCGCTGCGCGAGGCACACGCCCGGCGCGCGCCGCCGGCCGCGGCACCGCACGCGACGGTTGCGTTTGCCGCCGCAGCCCGCAGAATCGGGCGACTTGGCTTGCGAAGGGTCGCGATGCTGCCGTTCTGGTTGGAAGGCACCTGGTTGCTGGCGTTGGACTGGCTGATCCGGCTGGTGGCGTTGCTGTGGATCCCGGCGCGGACCACGCCCGGCGCGGCGCGCAGCTGGCTGCTGCTGGTGGGCTTCGTGCCGGTGCTGGGACTGCCGCTGTACCTGCTGCTCGGCCATCCGTGGCTGTCGCGCGAGCGCATCCAGCGCCAGGCGCAGGCCTCGCAGGTGATCCGCGAGCAGCAGGTGCCGCTGACCGCGTTGCGCTGGACTGCGCCCGCCGATACCGCGATCGCCGAGGTGGTGCCGCTGATCGAGCGCCAGGGCGACTTCATGCCGACCCATGGCAACACGGTGGAACTGCTGGACCGCTATGCGGTGTCGCTGCAGGCGCTGATCGACGACATCGACGCGGCCGTGGAGCGCGTGCACCTGCTGTACTACCTGATGTTCGACGATGCGGTCGGCGAGGCGGTCGTGGCCGCGTTGCTGCGCGCCGCCGCGCGCGGCGTGCGCTGCCGCCTGCTGCTCGATGCGCGCGGCGGACGCCGCGGGCTGCACCGCTACCGCAAGCGCCTGCGCGCGGGGGGGGTCGAGGTGCAGGCGCTGCTGCCGGGCGGGCTGCGCTGGCGCCGCAGCGGGCGCATGGACCTGCGCAACCACCGCAAGATCGCGGTGATCGATAACCGCGTCGGCTACATCGGCTCGCAGAACCTGGCCGCGGCCGAGTTCGTGCGCGGCCATCCCAACCGCGAGCTGGTGGCGCGGGTGCAGGGGCCGGTGGTCGCGCACCTGGAGGCGGTGTTCGCCAGCGACTGGTTCATCGAGACCGGGCAGCGCCTGCGGGTGACCGAGGTGACCGCGGTGCACGGTGCCGACACCGCCACGCAACTGCTGCCCAGCGGCCCGGCCTATCCGTTCGAGAACGCGCGCGATGCGGTCAATGCGCTGATCCACCTGGCGCGGCGGCGGATCGTGATGGTGACGCCGTACTTCGTGCCCGACGAGGCCACGCTCAGCGCGTTGCGCATCGCCGCGCTGTCCGGGGTGGACGTGCAGCTGATCCTGTCGGAGAGCAGCAACCAGCGGCTCACCGCCTGGGCGCAGGAGGCCTACTACGACGAACTGCTGCGCAGCGGGGTCAAGATCGCGCTGTACCGGCCGTGCTTCCTGCACGCCAAGCACCTGAGCGTGGACGAGGGCATCGCCTTGGTTGGCTCGATCAACCTGGACATCCGCTCCTTCGCGCTGAACGCGGAGATCGGCGTGCTGTGCTACAGCGCCGAGGTGGTGCAGCGGCTGCGCGTGGTAGAGGCGGACTATCTGGCCGATGCGCGCACGCTGTCGCTGGAAAGCTGGCGCAAGCGGCCGACATGGCGGCGCAGCCGCGAAGGCATCGCGCGCCTGGCCGATGCGTTGATGTGAGTCGCGCACATGGACGTGACGGCATGATGTCGCGGCCATGCGCGATCTTTGTCGCGACATGCGCGATGGTTCTCAGCCGCAGGCCGAGCCGGCGAGGGCATCCCTTACAATCGCCGATATGAGCGAACTCCTGCCCACCGCGTCCGATGGCGACTGCGACTGCGATATCGCCATCGTCGGCGGCGGTGCGGCCGGCACCCTGGTCGCGCTGCAGTTGCTGCGGCAGGCCACGCGTGCGCTGCGGCTGCAGCTGATCGAGCCGCAGGCCGCGCTGGCGCAGGGCGTGGCCTATGCCACGCCCTGCGCGGAGCACCTGCTGAACGTGCCGGCCGGGCGCATGAGCGCTTTCCCCGAGCTGCCCGACGATTTCCTCGACTGGTTGCAGCAGCAGGCGCTGTATCCGGCGCTGCAGCGCGCCGCGCTGGCGCAGGCCTACGTGCAACGCCGCCATTACGCCGAGTACCTGCGCGCGCGCCTGACGCAGGCGCAGGCCGCAAGTCCGGCGCAGCTGCGATGGCGGCAGGCGCGGGTGGTGGCGCTGGATCGCGACGATCGTGGCCAGGCGTTGCGGCTGCAGGACGGCCCGGCGCTGCGTGCGCAGGCGACGGTGCTGGCGCTGGGCAACAGCCTGCGTCCGCTCCCGGCGCGCGGCGCGTCCAGCCTGCCCGCGCAGGCGCGCGTGGACGCCTGGAACCACGCACAGCTGCGTGCGATCCCGCGCGAGGCCACGGTGTGCATCGTCGGCGCCGGCCTGAGCATGGTCGACAGCGTGCTGACCCTGCTCGCCAATGCGCATCGCGGCCCGGTGCACGTGATCTCGCGGCATGCCTTGCTGCCGCTGCCGCATGTCGCGCACGGCGAGCACGCAGCGGCCGATTTCGACCCGCAACCGTTGCTGGCCTTGCCGTTGCGCCAGCGCCTGCGCGCGCTGCGCCGGCATGCGGCCGCGGCGCAGGCGCGCGGCCTGCCGTGGCAGAGCGTGATGGACCGGCTGCGGCCGTTGGGTCAGGCGCTGTGGCAGTCGCTTTCGGCTACCGAGCAACGCCGCTTCCTGCGCCATGCGGTGCGCTACTGGGACGTGCACCGGCACCGCATCGCCGCGCCGGTGTTCGCTCAATTGCAGGCGATGCGCCAGGTCGGCCAGCTGCGCGTGCACCGCGCGCGGCTGGACACGGTGTTCCCGGTCGGCGCCTGCGTGCAGGTCAACGCGGTCGGTCCCGACGGCTTGGCGCTGCAACTGGACGCCCATTACCTGGTCAACGCCACCGGTGTGGAACTGCGCGCGCAGACCATGCGCAGCCCGCTGCTGCACCAACTGCTGGGCTGCGGCCACGCCATGCCCGGCCCGCACGGCATCGGCGTCGCCACCGCGCCCGACGGCGCCCTGCTCGACGCCGACGGCCATGCCGATGCGCGCATCCGCGTGCTCGGCAGCCTGCGCATCGGCAGCCTGTGGGAAAGCCTGGCGATCCCGGAACTGCGCGTGCAGGCGCAGCAGCAGGCGCAGGCGTTGTTGGGCGAACTGCCGGCCAATCCCGACGCGCAATGACGGCATGCCGGGCTGCCGTTGTGGCGCCCAAGCGCTGCAGGCAGACGCGTCACTGTAGGAGCGGCTTCAGCCGCGACAGGCGTTACCAGTGATGCCTGTCTAGGCCCTGACCTCCACGGAATGTCGCGTCGTCCGCCCCAGCAGCAGATAGATCGCGACCGCCGACATCGCCGTGATCGCCGCCAGCGTGCGCGCCAGCACCGCGAACCCGTCGACATAGGCCTGGCGCAACTGCGCCATGGACGCGGCGCTGCCCGCATGCGCGGCTTGCGCCAGGTCGCCCGCGGCCAGGCGTTGCGCGGTCTCGGCCAACGCGGCGCTGGTCGCCGCCGGCGCCGTGGCCGCCAGCTGCCACTGGATCAGTCCGGCCAGTAACGCGGCCACGCTCGCCAGTGCGATGCCTTCGCCGGCCACGCGCAAGGTGCCGAAGATGCCGGCCGCCATGCCGGCGCGTTCCTTCGGTACCACGCTGACCGACAGTGCGTCCATCAGTCCCCATGGCAGCGCGGTGCCGGCGCCGATCAGCAACAGTGCCGGCAGCGCCTGCGCGGGAGGGCGTGCGCTCAGCCAGTACAGCCCGACAGCGGCCAAGGCCAACCCGGCCGCGGACAGCAGGCGCGGGGCGATGCGCTGCGCCAGCGCCGCCGCCACGCGCGGCACCACCAGCATCGGCGCCGACAGCGCCAACAGGGTCAGCCCGGCGTCGCTGGCGCGCTGGCCGTCCACCCCGATCAGCCGCAACGGCAGCAGCACCAGTAGCACCACATAGCTGTAGCAGGTCGCCACCGGCAACAGTTGCACGCCGACGAAGCGCCGGTAGCGGAACAGGCTCAAATCCAGCATCGGCCGATGACAGCGCCGCTCGATCCGCACGAAGCCGAGCAACAGCGCCGCCGCCGCCCCCAACAGGGCCAGGGTCGGCACGCTGTGCCAGCCGCTGTGCGGCCCCTGGATCAACCCCGCGGTGAACGCTGCCAGCGCCGCACTGAAGCATAGGGCACCGGCGCGGTCGGCCGGTCCCGGGGCGGGATCGCGCGACTCGCGCAGACAGCGCGCACCGACCGTCCAGGCGAGCGCGGCCAGCGCCGCCAGGCCGAAGAAGATCGCGCGCCAGCCGACGCGTTCGATCAGCACGCCGGCCGCCAGCGGGCCGAACGCCAGGCCGGTGCCGAAGGTGGTGCCGAGCAGGCTGAACGCACGCGCCCGCGCGGCGCCGTCGTACAGCTGCGCCAGCGCCGCGGTGCCGCCGGCCAGCGCGGCGGCCGCGCCCACGCCCTGCAGCGCCCGCAGCAGATCGATCGCGACCACCGAGCCGGCCAGGCCGACGCCCAGCGAGGCGGCGGCGAACAGGCCCAGCCCACCCAGGAACACGCGCTTGCGGCCGTGCCGGTCGGCCAGGGCGCCGGCGGCGAGCAGCAGGCTGCCGAAGCTGAGCATGAAGGCATTGGTGATCCAGGCCAGCGCCAGCGCGCTGCCGCCCAGCGCTGCGCCGATCGCCGGCGTGGCGACCGCGCCGCCGGAGAAGTTCAACGGCAAGACCAGGGCGGCCAGGCACACCGCGGCGAGCGCGGCGCCGCGTCGCGCGGGAGCGGCAGGGGAGGAATCGGAGGAATCGGAGGAGCGGAGGGTCATCGCGAGCGGCTCGGCCGGCGGCTGCCGGGATAGCGACTAGAGATAACGCGGCAGGAGTGATCGAAAAAGGCCGTCGATCTCCACGGATAGCGGAGAAGAATTCCGTAATATCCCTATATGGATCGTTTGACCGGCATCGTCGCCTTCGTCCGCGCCGCCGAACAGCTGAGTTTCGTCGGTGCCGGCCGCGTGCTCGGCATCTCGGCGTCGGCGGTGGGCAAGAGCGTGGCTGCGCTGGAACGCGAACTGGGCGTGCGCTTGTTGCAACGGACCACCCGGCGCATCGCGCTGACCGCTGAAGGGCGCCTGTTCTTCGAGCGCTGCCAGCGCGTGCTGGAGGAACTGCGCGAGGCCGAGAGCGTACTGGCGCAGACGCTGCAGGCGCCGCGCGGGTTGCTGCGGCTGGGCCTGCCGACCATCGGCTACCGCTTCCTGCTGCCGCTGCTGCCCGCGTTCCGCCAGCGCTATCCCGAGGTGGAGCTGGAACTGGAATTCGACGACCGCCTGGTCGACGTGGTCGAGCGCGGCCTGGACGCGGTGATCCGCAGCGGCACGCAGGCCGATTCGAGCCTGATGTCGCGGCGCCTGGGGCCGTTCCGCTTCTGCATCTGCGCCGCGCCGGACTACCTGCGCCGCCGCGGCGTGCCGCAGACGCCGGCGCAGCTGGCCGCGCACGACACCCTGCGCTTCCGTTTTCCCACTACCGGCAAGCTGCACGAGTGGCCGTTGTCCACGCCGGCGCCGCTGCCGCGGGCGGTCCTGACCTGCAACAACATGGAAGCGCTGCGCGCGGCGGCGATCGGCGGCATGGGCATCGGCTGCATGCCGGAGTTCCTGGCCCGCGAGGCGCTGGCCGACGGCCGCCTGCAGGCGCTGCTCGATGCCGAGTTGAACGACAGCGGCCAGTTCTTCGTGTTGTGGCCGTCCAGCAGGCAACTGTCGCCGAAGCTGCGCGCGTTCGTGGATTTCGTAGCCGAACGCCTGTTCCCGGCGGCTTGACCGCGCGCTGGCGAAGTTTTTGCGGCGCCGCGCCTGCCGTCGCAGCCGATGCGCCGCCGCAACCGGTAAAATGTCCGGGTGGATGTCTCCCATTTGCTCGATGATCTGAACCCCGCCCAGCGCGAGGCCGTCTCCGCACCGTCCGGCCATTACCTGGTCCTGGCCGGCGCCGGGTCCGGCAAGACGCGCGTGCTCACCCACCGCATCGCCTGGCTCAACGAAGTCCATGGCGTGCCGGTGCACGGCATCTTCGCGGTCACCTTCACCAACAAGGCGGCCGGCGAGATGCGCCACCGCACCGACCTGCAGCTGCGCAACGGCAGCCGCGGCATGTGGATCGGCACCTTCCACGGCCTGGCGCACCGCCTGCTGCGGCTGCACTGGCAGGACGCGAAGTTGCCGGAAAGCTTCCAGGTGCTCGACTCGGACGACCAACTGCGGCTGGTCAAGCGCGTCGTGCAGCAGCTGGAGCTGGACGAGGGCAAGTTCTCGCCCAAGCAGATCGTGTGGTGGATCAACCAGCAGAAGGACGAGGGCCGGCGCGCGCAGCACATCCAGCCCGAGCCGCGCGACGAGTGGACCACCACCCTGCGCAGCGCCTACGCGCTGTACCAGGAGCGCTGCGACCGGGCGGGCCTGGTCGACTTCGCCGAACTGCTGCTGCGCGCGCACGAACTGCTGCGCGACAACCCGGCGCTGCTGGCGCATTACCGCAGCCGCTTCGGCGAGATCCTGGTCGACGAGTTCCAGGACACCAACGCCATCCAGTACGCGTTCGTGCGCGTGCTCGCTGGCGACAGCGGGCGTGTGTTCGTGGTCGGCGACGACGACCAGGCGATCTACGGCTGGCGCGGCGCCAAGGTCGAGAACGTGCAGCGCTTCCTGAAGGATTTCCCGAACGCGCAGACCATTCGCCTGGAGCAGAACTACCGTTCCAGCGCCAACATCCTCAACGCCGCCAACGCGGTGATCGCGCACAACCCGGACCGCATCGGCAAGCAGCTGTGGACCGATTCGGGCGACGGCGACCCGATCGACCTGTACGCGGCCTACAACGAGATCGACGAGGCGCGCTACGTGGTCGAGCGCGTGCGCCAGTGGGTGCGCGACGGCGGCAGCTACAGCGAGGCGGCGGTGCTCTACCGCAGCAACGCGCAGTCGCGCGCGTTCGAAGAATCGCTGATCGCCGAACAGGTGCCGTACCGCGTCTACGGCGGCATGCGCTTCTTCGAGCGCGCCGAAATCAAGGACACCCTGGCCTACCTGCGGCTGGTCGCCAACCGCGCCGACGACGCGGCGTTCGAGCGCGCGGTGAACACGCCCACCCGCGGCATCGGCGACCGCACCCTGGACGAAGTGCGGCGCCTGGCGCGCGCGCAGTCGCTGTCGTTGTGGGCCGCCGCGCAGCAGGCCGCGCAACAGGGCGGCGACCTCGCCGCGCGGGCGCGCAACGCCCTGGCGCAGTTCCTGGGCCTGATCGAGCAGCTGTCCGCCGAAGTGGCCGGGCTGCCGCTGCCCGAGCAGATCGACCAGGTGCTGGCGCGCTCGGCATTGCGCGACCACTGGAGCAAGGAAAGCCGCGGTGGGCTGGATTCGGAATCGCGCACCGACAACCTCGACGAACTGGTCTCGGTGGCCTCGCGCTTCGTGCGCGCCGACGGCGACGAGGACGCCGACGAAGGCCGCCAGGCGATGACCGAGCTGGTCGCGTTCCTGGCCTACGCCTCGCTGGAGGCCGGCGAAGGCCAGGCCCAGGCCGGCGAGGACGGCGTGCAGCTGATGACGCTGCATTCGGCCAAGGGCCTGGAATTCCCGCTGGTGTTCCTGGCCGGCATGGAAGACGGCCTGTTCCCGAGCGCGCGTTCGCTGGAAGAGAGCGGGCGGCTGGAGGAAGAGCGGCGCCTGGCCTACGTCGGCATCACCCGCGCCCGCCACAAGCTGGTGCTCAGCTATGCCGAATCGCGGCGCATCCACGGCCAGGACAACTACAACGTGCCCTCGCGCTTCCTGCGCGAGATCCCGCGCGAGCTGCTGCACGAAGTGCGGCCGAAGGTGCAGGTGTCGCGCAGCGCCTCGCTCGGCGCGCAACGCAACCTCGGCCACAGCGTCATCGAGGCGCCGGCGATCAAGCTCGGCGCCAACGTGCAGCACCCCAAGTTCGGCGGCGGCGTGGTCGTCGACTACGAAGGCAGCGGCGCCCACGCGCGCGTGCAGGTGCAGTTCGACGAAGTCGGCGCGAAGTGGCTGGTGATGGCGTACGCGAATCTGACGGTGATCTGACGCGCGCTGCTCGGCGGAGGGCTGGGATAGCGGCACGCCTGTCGCAGTATCGCTTCACCTCATACCTGTCTCTCCGAAGCGGAGCTGTGTTGTTCGGCCTGCGGCATCCATGCGTGCCGCGTACCGCCATCGTTGCCGCCGTCATCCTTTTTCCGTGGCAACAGGGTCCGAACCGGCCGCCACCGGGTCGACTGATCCGCTGATGGATCAATGCTTCATGGTGAGTCGATCGCCGCTATGGTTCGGCACGAGACACGACGAAATGCGGTGATGATTCGAAGGACCGGATGCGGTCGGAAAGATGCACGTGATCGTAGGTGGCGGCCATCCTCTCCATCTCCTCCGCACAGTCCAAGAGGAAGCGGGCAATTTGTTTCAGTTCGCTTGGATCGGCGCACAGGGTGATCTCCGCAAGCTCTTCCGGCCGAATGCTTTCGACTGGCGCATTCGTGGGGGCGTATCCATAAAGTTTCATGCGATGAACCGAGCGTTGGGCGAAGTGGCGTTCGGTCCTAGCTTATCTGAGCAGTGCTCTCTAAATTTCATGCTCAGATGGGGCATGACTTGAGCGGCGCCCAAGCTTGGCGCCAACGTGCAGCATCCCGAGTTCGGCGGCAACGGCGCCTACGCCGGTGTGCAGGTGCAGTTCGACGAGACGTCGTAAAGTGGCTGGTGATGGCTTGCGCGAATCTGAAGGTGATCTGACGCAGCGGGTGGCAGCGCTGTCCCCTGATGGCCTTCAGGGAGTGCGCGTGTAGCGATGCAGATGCCGTTAGTATCTGCGTTGTCCTGATCGCACAGCGTCGAACAGCGCTCGCCGGGCACCGACCAAGCCTCGGCGATGATCGCGCATTGTGCGATGGTCTGCTGCAGATCGCTCGCCGAGTGCCACCCGCACCCCATCGTCGGCGGCCCGACGCGGTATAGCGCGATCGCGTCGTCACCTGCCACCAGGATGGCTAGCTGGTCCTGCTCACTTTGGAAGAAGGCACTGGCCTGCTGCGGGGACGTGCAACGCAATTCCAGCGCCGTGACGCCGACTGCATCGGGAACGATGCGAAGCGCATCCTTGCGGTAGTCGATATGCGCCGCGCCGCGGTCCACGCAGGTCGTTTTCGGGCCATGTCGGGTCGAGGAAACCAGAATCCGGTCTTTTTCCCGCGTCGCAGACGTACAGGAAAGCCCCGTCCAGACCTGGGGCGGATCGGTGCGCGACCCGGCTGATGGCGGTGGCGCCAAACCACACGCGCAAAGCAGGCTTGTCAACGCGAGCGCGATCGACATCCGCTGCAAGGGACGCATCGGATCGGCCGCCGCCATCACTGCCCCGCAGGCGGTTCCCAAAGCTCCACCTTGTTGCCTTCCGGGTCGATGACCCAGGCGAATTTCCCGTATTCGGAATCGTCCACGCGATCGAGCACGTTGCAGCCTTCCTCGCGCAATACCTCGACCAGCGCGTGCAGATCCTCGACCCGGTAATTGATCATGAAGGGCGCCGTGCTGGGTGCGAACTGCTCGCCTTGCGCCGAGCCGATCGACCAGATGGTGCTGCCGGCGAGCGGCTCGCCCGCGGCGTCGGTCCAGGCGAACGCGGTGCCGCCCCATTCCTGCACATCGATGCCCAGATGGCGCTTGTACCAGGCCTGCAGCGCCGCAGCGTCGTTGGCCTTGAAGAAGATGCCGCCAATGCCGGTGACGCGCTTCATGTCATGGTGTCCTTCGCCGATGCATGCGCGCGACGCTATCACCCGGCGCCCACCGCCAACAAGCGCTACGCCTGGGGCGGTGCGGCCGGTGCCGCGCGCCGCCGGCGCACTTCCAGTGCGGCGTAGCCGGCAGTCGCCAGCAGCAGCGGCCCCAGGTAGTAGAACGCGCGATAGGCGAGCAGGGCGGCGAGCAGTTGCGACTGCGGCGCCTGGTGGCCGAGCATGGGCAGGAACACCGCCTCCATCACGCCGATGCCGGCGGGGATGTGGGCGATGGCCGAGGCGACCGCCGCCACTAGCAGCGTGCCGAGCACGGAGACGTAGTCCACGCCGGGGGGCATCAGCACGAACAGCAACGTGCCCATCAGCGTCCAGTTGGCGGCGCCCAGCGCCAGCTGCAACACCGCCAGCGGCAGCGGCGGCAGATGCAGGGCGTGACCGCGGACCTCGAGCGCGCGTCCGTGCGCCAGGTGGCACGCCAGCAGATACCCGGCCACGGCCAGCAGCATCGCCGCGCCCAGCCACGGCAGGCTCGCGCCGCTCACCGGCCAGTGCGGCGGCGTGCGCAAGCGGCCGGAAGCGAACAGCGCGCCGGCCAGCAGCAGGTAGCCCATCCAGTTGGTGCCGATGGTGAAGGCGACGATGCGGCCGATGGTCCCCAGCCGCAGCCCCTCGCGTGCGTACAACCGATAGCGGAAGCCCGCGCCGCCGACCAGCGCGCCGACATTGAGGCTGAAGGCGTAGGCGATGACCGCGATCGCCATCACCCGCGGCGTCGCCAGCGGGTGCCGGGTGTAGCGGCGTGCGCCCAGGTCGTAGCAGGCGTACAGCGCGTAGCTGGCCAGGGTCAGGCCGGCCGCCAGCGCCAGGGTGCCGCCGCCGTAGCCGGCCAGCGTCGCGCCGACCTGCGCCCAGTCCACCGAGCGTCCATAGCGCACCAGCAGGAACGCCACCAGCGCCAGGAATGCCAGGTACGCGATGCGGCGCACGCGGCGCCAGCGCCGGCTGCGGGCGGGCGCGGCCGTCACGGCGACGGCCCGCGGTGATGCGGTGGACGCAGCAGCGCCGTGCGCGGCGTGCGTGCGGGCAGGCGGCTGGCCCATTGCGGGAAATTGCGCAGCACATGGAACAGCACCGGGCGCAGCAACGGTTGCCAGAAGCGCCCCCGCGGCACGCTCGCCGGCTCGACCCGGCGGCAGTGCGTCTCCATCAGGCGGTGCAGGCAGCCGTGCAGTTCGCGCGCGAACGCCGCGTCGCGGATCAGCAGGTTGGCTTCCAGGTTGAGCGACAGGCTCAGCGGATCCAGGTTGCTGGAGCCCACCGTGCTCCATTCGCCGTCGATCACCGCCACCTTGCCGTGGAACGGGCGTTCGCAGTATTCGAAGATGTGCACGCCCGCGTCCACCAGGTGGCGGTACAGGGCGCGCGCGGCGATCAGCGCCAGCGGCGTATCCGGCTGGCCCTGGAACAGCATGCACACGGTGACCCCGCGCCGGGCGGCGGCGCACAGGTCACGCAGGAAGCCGTAGCCGGGGAAGAAGTACGCGTTGGCGATGACGATCTCACGCTGCGCCTCGCGGAAGGCCTGCCGGTAGGCGCGTTCGATGCTGCGCGAGCGGCGCCCGTTGTCGCGCGGCAGGAAGCACACCTCGGCAGGGCCGGCGGCGCGGTGCGGCTCAGGCAGTTCCTGCGGCTCCCAGCCCTCGCCGGTGCCGTGGGTCTGCATCGCGCGGCGCATGAACGAGACCATGTCCGCCACTACCGGGCCTTCGACTTCGACGGCGTAGTCCTGCTTGGCCTCCGGGCCGAAATCGGTCAGGTGATCGGCCGAATAGTTGATGCCGCCGACCATGCCGATCGTGCCGTCGACGACCAGCAGCTTGCGGTGCATGCGCCGGAACACATTGAGGCGGACGCCGAGCAGGGTCGGCTGGCGGTCGAACATGCGCAGTTCGACGCCGGCCTCGATCAGCTCGCGCACGAATTCCGGCGACAGGTCCGGCGAGCCGAACGCGTCCACCAGTAGGTGCACGCGCACGCCGCGCCGCGCCGCCGCGACCAGGCGCTCCTTGAGCGGAATGCCCACCTTGTCCTCGAACCAGATGAAGGTCTCCAGCAGCACTTCGTGCTGCGCGGCGTCGATGGCCGCGTAGACGCGCGCGAAGTAGACGTCGCCATTCTCCAGCAGGCGCAGGCGGTGGCCCTGGCGCCAACGCGAATCGATCGCCTGCGACCGCTTCACAACGCGATCCTCGCCAGCAGCGGCGCGTGGTCGGACAGGTGCGACCACGGCCGCCCGGTCAGTACGCGTGCGGCGTCGATGCGCGCGTTGCGCAGGTAGATGCGGTCGACCGGCAGCAGCGGCCAGCGCGAGGGGAAGGTCCGCGCCACCCGCCCATGCAGGTGATCGAAGGCTTCCACCAGCCCGCAGCGGCGCAACAGCCGATGGCCGCGCACGCGCCAGTCGTTGAAGTCGCCGGCCACGATCAGCGGCGCCTCCGGCGGGATCTCGTCGGACACGATGCCGCACAGCAGCCCGATCTGCTTGCGCCGGTGCGCCTCGCGCAGGCCCAGGTGCACGCAGACCGTGTGCACGTCGGCATCGAAACCGGGCACGCGCACCACCGCATGCAGCAGCCCGCGCTGTTCGTGGCCCTGTACCGACACGTCGCGGTTGACCGACGAGGCGATCGGGAACCGCGACAGCATCGCGTTGCCGTGGTGGCCGTGCGGATAGACCGCGTTGCGCCCGTAGGCGAACTGCGGCCACAGCGTATCGGCGAGGAACTCGTACTGGGTCTGCGCCGGCCAGTCGGCGTGCCGTCCCGCATGCAGTACGTGTTCGCCCAGCACCTCCTGCAGGAACACCATCTCGGCGGACACGGAGCGGATCGCCTCGCGCAATTCGGGCAGCACGAAACGGCGATTGAGCAGGTTAAAGCCCATGTGCACGTTGACGGTCAGCACGTTGATCGAGGGCATGCGCGATGCGGACGGAGAAAACCGTCCTCCATTCTGCCCACGCCGTGCGTGCGGCGCGTGAGGGTGCGGGGAACGATGGTGCGTCGCGACGGGCCGATGAACGGGTTGGTGTCGGCTTCGCCGATCAAGGCCGCCGGTGGGGCCACCTCCGGTTCCGCCCGATGCCGCGCTTGGGTGAGCGCTGCGCGACTCCTGCCGGGTCGTGCGCCGGCGCCGAATGTTCGCCGCATCGACGCGGCCAATGCCGGTCGCGCGTCGAAGGACTCGCTGTGCCTAGGCGGTGCGGTTCGCACTGTCCGGCGACCCATCAGGCGGGAACTGGGCGGCGGCTGGAGCCGCCGGCCAGAACATGCCGCCCGGAATCTGCCTCACTCCTTCAGCGTGCCGTCGCTCGGATCCGTGGCGGCATACATGGAGGAGTGCAGTTCGGCGTCGTGCGGGTGGCGCAGCGCTTCGCGGACCTGTTCGGGCAGCCGCTCCACGGCGAGGAGCACCTTGCCGGAGTGAATGTCCTTCACCGCGTCCAGCGGCAGCACGAAGTCGCCGCCGTTCTGGATGTTGACGACGAATTCCCCTGACTCGGTGCGCACTTCGCGCACGGCGCCGACGCCGAGTTCGCCGTCGACGACGAACACCATCTGCCCCACTTCCACTCGCTCTGACATCGCGCACCGCCTTGTTGGGAGAAAACGTCCGCATGGGCTGGCTGCTGGGCTCACGCCAGCGGACACGGCGCATGATGCGGCGCGGCGTCGTCGAGGAGGGGTGAATGTGCGTTACCACGTCTTGCCATCGCCACGCCGCACCGCCGCTCAGCGCGCAGCGACCAGCGCTTCGGCCGGCAGCGCGGCGGAACGGCCGCTCAGGCGTTCGAACTCGCCGACGTCGTGCGAGCAGAACATCGTGACCGCGCCGGCGTGCTGCCGGTTCAGTTCGCGCAGGCGGCGCTGGTTGTGCAGGCGCGACCTGCGGTCCTTCTCCATCATCCATTGGTAGAAGCGCAGGCCGGGCGTGCAGTGCGGCCGCAGCGAGTCCATCTCTCCCGGGTGGAAGTAGGCGTCGCCGGCCAGCAGGTGCCAGCGTCCGTCGCTGCGCACGGCCACGCCGGCATGGCCGAAGGTGTGCCCGGGCAGCGGCACCAGCAGGATCTCCGGCGGCAACCCGTGCAGGACGCGGATGCAGTCGAAACCCATCCATGGGTCGCCTTCCGCGGCGGGATAGGTGCGCCAACGCGAACGATCGTTCCATTGCTGGGGACGGAAACGCTGGCGGTCCAGCCACGTGGCCTGGCGCAGGGCGTGGTCGCGCTCGCTGGTGAGCAGATGCACCTGCGCGTGCGGAAAATCGTCCAGGCCGCCGGCGTGATCGAAATCCAGGTGGGTCAGCACGATGTGGCGCACGTCGCGCGGATCGAAGCCGAGCCGCTGGATCTGCCGGATCGCGGTCATCTCCTCGCGGAACTCGGGTCGCACCAGGCCCAGGAAGAACGCGCTGAGGCGGCTGCGCGGGTCGGCCACGTCGCGCAGGCCGAACCCGGTGTCGACCAGCACCAGGCTGTCGCCGGTTTCGATCAGCAGGCAATGGCAGGCCAGGTGGCCGCGCTGCAGGATGCTCGCGCTGCGTCCATCCATCAAGCGGCCGCCGAGTGGGCAGGTGGAGATGCAATTCAGATGATGCAGGCGCATCGCTGATCCTCGCCACGGCGGTCCAGCGTTGCAGGGGGGCGGTGGTGGCCGGGTGACCCGGGCGTCAACGGCACGTTGTCGCCCGGCAGTGCAACTGGACATCCGCCACGCCAGGCCGGCCGACGGCATTCGCTGGCCGTGGCGGCGACGTGCAGCGGTCGCCGCGGCACACGTGCGGCGCGGCCGGGCAGCGCGGTGCGCCAGTGCGGTTTCGTGCCGCGGCGCTGGCGCGTCGCCATCGGCGGATGGCTCGCCATCGCCGCCAATGCGATGATCCGTCTCTTCCAGACCAAGCGGGAGCGCACGATGCGCAGCGAAAAAGACAAGATGCTGGCCGGCGAGCCGTATCGCCCCGGCGATGCGCAGCTGCAGGCCGACCAGGCCGCGGCCAAGGCATGGATGGTGCGCTACAACGCGGCGCTGGCCGAATCGCCGGCGCAGCGGCGCGCGTTGCTGGGCGAGCAGTTGGGTGCGGTCGGGCGCGGCGCGGTGGTGCGGCCGCCGTTCCATTGCGACTACGGCTACAACATCCACTTGGGCGAGGACGTGTTCCTCAATTTCAACTGCGTGATCCTGGACGTGGCGCCGGTGCGGATCGGCGACGGCACGCAGATCGGGCCGGCGGTGCAGCTGTATGCCGCCGATCATCCGCGCGATGCGGCGCAGCGCGCGGCAGGACTCGAACTCGGGCGGCCGCTGACGATCGGCCGCAACGTCTGGATCGGCGGCGGCGCGATCGTGCTGCCCGGGGTCACGATCGGCGACGACGCGGTGATCGGCGCCGGCAGCGTGGTCACCCGCGACGTGCCCGCCGGCGCGCGCGTGGCCGGCAATCCGGCGCGGCCGTTGGCGCCGCAACCGCCGGGAGATTGATCCGGGTCAAGGCGCGGGATTCGCGCCGGGTGTGCAATGTGCCGGTGCCGCCGCGGGCGGCGTTACCGGAGCACGCACATGTACCAGCGCATCCTGATCGCAATCGATGGTTCCGAATTGTCCGCCAAGGGCTTGCAGCAGGGCCTGGCGCTGGCCGCCAGGCTCGGCGCGGAAGTGGATATCGTCACCGTGTCCGAGCCCTGGGCGATGGGCATGTACGACGCGATGGGCTGGAGTGTGGGCTACGAGGCCACACCCGAATACCGCCAGGACCGGGAAGAAGGCGCGCAGAAGATCCTGGCGCCGGCGCTCGCCGCCGCCGCGGCCACCGGCGTGACCGCGCATGGCTGCCATGTGCTCGATCGCTACCCGGCCGAAGGCATCATCGACATCGCCACCTCGCACCGCAGCGACCTGATCGTGATGACCTCGCACGGTCGCCGCGGCATGAGCCGGGTACTGCTCGGCAGCCAGACCGCCGAGGTGCTGGCGCGCAGCCAGGTGCCGGTGCTGGTGATCCGCTGAGATTGGACGCGTGCCGGCGGCGGCGGCGCCTGCAGGAGCGGCTTCAGCCACGACAGGATCTTGCCGGGAACGGTCGCGCGGGGAAGATTTCGGTCGCGGCTGAAGCCGCTCCTACAGGGAGCGGCGGCGGCTATTGCGCCGTCGCCGATTCGGTCGGTGCGTACACCGGCGCGTCGTCGACCATCGAGGTGCGGCACAGCTCGCGGATGATCCGCCACATCGGGATATAGGGTCCGCGACGCTCTTCCTTGGGCTGGCATGGCGCCGCCCGGCACGCCTTGCGCCACTGCGCCGGCGACATGCCGAAGCGCGCCTGGAACGCGCGCTGGAACTGCCGTTCCGAGGCGAAGCCCATTTCGTACAACAACCAGGTCAGGCTGCACTGCGGGTGCAGCTGCAGGTAGCGGTGCGCGGTGCGCAGGCGCTGCTCGCGAATGTAGCTGGCCACGCCGCCGCGTGCCTGGAACAGCCGGTACAAGGTGGCGCGCGATAACGGGAACGCGGCCAGCAGCATGTCGCTGCCCAACTCCGGTTCGCCGATGTTCTCTTCGATATAGGCCAGCAGGTCGATCAGCAGCGGTTCGCCGGCGTCGGCCAGGAGCGCGCGCGTCTGCATGCGCGCCGGTACGGTGATGCTGCGGGACGTGGTCATCGGCGGCGGTCGCGGCCCACCCCACGGGGCCTGTCTCCGATACAACCGGAAGAAGCGGGGCGAACCCATCACCCTTTTCACGTTTTGTGCACAGGCGTAGACGCGGCCGTGGCTGAGACGAAATGTCGGGTGGCCGTTCGGCGCCATTCCTAGACTCGCCGCATCGCTGAAAAGCGTCGTGCAGGGGATGCGCCGGGGAATCGGCGCCACGCACGGCATGCGATGCCCGGTGTGCGGCGATCTGCCCGCGCGCCGACGGCGCAAGGGGAACGTGGAGGCGGAACGGCGGCGAGCGCGCGATGGGGGAGCGCCGCCGGCGTTTCGCGTCGGCGTCCCGGGGATCAACCGGCGGCAGGTGCGCGGCCGGTCTGCACGGCATTGCGGGCAGGCCGGATCGAAAAGCTCAATCGGAGACGAGGCAATGGCAAACAGTCAGAAGTTCATCGCGCGCAATCGGGCGCCACGGGTACAGATCGAGTACGACGTGGAGGTCTACGGCGCGCAGAAGAAAGTGCAGATCCCGTTCGTGATGGGAGTGATGTCGGACCTGTCCGGCGCCAATGCCGGCGAGCTGCCGTCGCTGGAGGAACGCAAGGCGCTGGAAATCGACGTGGACAACTTCGACAGCCGCCTGCAGTCGATGCGCCCGCGCGCCACCTTCAAGGTGCCCAACACGCTCACCGGCGAAGGCGAGCTGGCGGTGGACATCACCTTCGAGAGCATGGACGACTTCTCGCCGGCGGCGGTGGCGCGCAAGGTCGAGCCGCTGGCCAAGTTGCTGGAGGCGCGCACCCAGCTCGCCAACCTGGACACCTACATGGACGGCAAGGCCGGCGCCGAGAACCTGATCGCGCAGGCGCTGCGCGACCCGGCCCTGCTGCAGTCGCTGGTCTCGGCGGCCAAGCCTGCCGACCCGAAGGAGGGCTGAGCCATGGCGAGCGAACAACTGGCCGAAGCCGGCAGCGGCACCCAGGTCCTGGAAGCCGGCGATTTCGCCGCGCTGCTGAACCGCGAATTCAAGCCCAAGAGCGAACGCGCCAAGGAAGAAGTGGAGTCCGCGGTGCGCACGCTGGCCGAGCAGGTGCTCAGCCGCAGCGACGTGGTCAGCGAGGACGTGTCGCAGACGATCAAGGCCTACATCGCCGAGATCGACCGCAAGCTCAGCGAGCAGCTCAACCACATCCTGCACCACGCCGACATGCAGCAGCTGGAAGGCGCCTGGCGCGGCCTGCACTACCTGGTCAGCAACACCGAGAGCGACCAGCAGCTGAAGATCCGCGTGCTCAACATCTCCAAGAAGGAGTTGGGCAAGGTGCTCAAGCGCTACAAGGGCACCGCCTGGGACCAGAGCCCGATCTTCAAGAAGGTCTATGAGCAGGAATACGGCCAGCTCGGCGGCGAGCCGTATGGCTGCCTGGTCGGCGACTACTACTTCGACAACAGCCCGCCGGACGTGGAGCTGCTCAACGGCATCGCCCAGGTCGCCGCCGCCGCGCACGCGCCGTTCATTTCCGCGGCCGCGCCCAAGCTGATGGGCATGGACAACTGGAACGAGCTGTCCAACCCGCGCGACCTGGCCAAGATCTTCTCCACGCCCGACTACGCCGCATGGCGTTCGCTGCGCGAGTCGGAGGATTCCAAGTACATCGGCCTGGCGATGCCGCGCACGCTGTCGCGGCTGCCGTACGGGGCCACCACCAATCCGGTGGAGGAGTTCGATTTCGAGGAAGAGACCACCGGCGCCGATTCGGCCAAGTACACCTGGCAGAACGCGGCCTATGCGATGGCGGTGAACATCAACCGTTCGTTCAAGCAGTACGGCTGGTGTTCGCGGATCCGCGGCATCGAATCCGGCGGCGCGGTCGAAGGTCTGCCCACGCACACCTTCCCCACCGACGACGGCGGCGTGGACATGAAGTGCCCGACCGAGGTGGCGATCACCGACCGCCGCTCGGCCGAACTGGACAAGATGGGGCTGATGCCGCTGGTGCATCGCAAGAACTCGGACATGGCCGCCTTCATCAGCGCGCAGTCGCTGAACAAGCCCGACGAGTACGACGACCCGGACGCCACCGCCAACGCCGCACTCGGCGCGCGCCTGCCGTACATGTTCGCCTGCTGCCGCTTCGCGCATTACCTGAAGTGCATCGTGCGCGACAAGATCGGCTCGTTCAGCGATCGCGAGCAGATGCAGGCGTGGCTGACCCGCTGGATCACCCAGTACATCGATGGGGATCCGTCCAACTCCAGCGAAGACACCAAGGCGCGCAAGCCGCTGGCCGCGGCCGAGGTGGTGGTGGAGGAAGTGGAGGGCGCGCCCGGCTACTACACCTCCAAGTTCTTCCTGAAGCCGCATTACCAGCTGGAAGGGCTGACCGTGTCGCTGCGACTGGTGTCGCGGCTGCCGTCGGCCGCCAAGGCCTGACCGGCGCCACCGTGCCACGGCGTCGGCGCGCGATGCGCGCCGTACGCCGACCATCGTTGTCCGTTTTTCACTAGAGGAGCAGTTCCATGGCGTTCGACATGCATATCAAGTTCGGCAGCGGCAAGGTCAAGATCGAAGGCGCGTCCAACCACAAGAAGCACAAGGGCGAGGTGCCGATCCTGGCGTGGTCGTGGGGCGCGAGCAATTCCGGCGACCTGCATACCGGTGGCGGTTCGGCCAGCGGCGGCAAGGCGCACATCCAGGACATCTCCATCACCAAGTACGTCGACGGCTGCTCCAACGCACTGCTGGATGCCGTGTGCACCGGCGCGCGCGTGGACACGGCGTGGCTGTACGTGACCAACGCCACCGGCGAACAGACCGACTTCCTGACCCTGGAACTGAGCGAAGGCGTGCTGATCACCTCGCTGTCCACCGGCGGCTCGGGCGGCGAGGATCGCCTGACCGAGAACGTGACCCTGCACTTCGGCAAGTTCAAGTACAGCTTCCAGCCGCAGGACGACAAGGGCATCGCGCAGGGCGGGGCGAAGGAATTCACCTACGACATCCAGGGCGTGGCCAAGGCCTGACCGCGGCGGCGGCTACGGCCGCCGCCCACCCGGCGCCGTCGTTGCGACGGCGCCGCACCATTCCCTTCGTGCGGACAGGCCATGGACACCACTCCCGAACTGCTGCTGCGTCACGGGCGTCCGGACGAAGCGCTGAAACTGCTGACCCAGCGCGTGCGCCAGCATCCGGCCGACGCGCGCCAACGCGTATTCCTGTTCCAGCTGCTGGCGGTGCTCGGCCAATGGGACCGCGCCCGCGCCCAGCTCGACGCCTGCCGCGAACTCGATGCCGACAACGCCGCGCTCGCCGCGACCTACGCGATCACCGTGCAGGCCGAGCGCCAGCGCGCCGCGGTGTTCGCCGGGCAGGCGTTGCCGACCGTGCTGGGCACGCCCGAGCCATGGCTGGCGCTGCTGTTGCAAGCGCTGCGGCTGTCGGCCGAGGGCGCCACCGCGCAGGCCGCCGAGCTGCGCACGCAGGCGTTCGAACAGGCCCCGGCCAGCGCCGGCGAACTCGACGACGCGCGTTTTTCCTGGATCGCCGATGCCGATCCGCGCTTCGGCCCGTGCCTGGAGCTGGTGGTCAACGGCGGCTACGCCTGGGTGCCGTTCGCGCAGATACAGGCCTTGCGTTTCGAGGCCCCGGCCGACCTGCGCGACATGCTGTGGGCGCCGGTGGCGGTGACCTGGCGCAACGGCGGCGAGGCCTTCGGCTTCGTGCCGGTGCGCTACCCCGGCACCGAGCGCAGCGACGACGGCCAGCTGCTGCTGGCGCGGCGCACCGACTGGAGCGGCAGCGACGGCGACGTCGGCCTGGGCCAGCGCCTGTGGGCCACCGACGCCGGCGAGCACGCGCTGCTGGACGTGCGCCAGATCCTGTTCGATCCGGCCTGAGCCGAGCCGCTGCGATGGCCGAACTCACCACCCAGGAACGCCTGCAGCCCTCGCTGCTGGACCGGCTCAGCGACGACGAGCCGCTGCGCCAGGAGGAGAGCCGCGACAAGCGCGTGATCTCCGCCGCGCGCCTGCGCGAGTGCGTGATGCGCGACCTGTCGTGGCTGCTGAACTGCGTCAACCTGGCCACCGACCAGCCGCTGGACGCGTATCCGGACGTGCGCCGCTCGGTACTGAACTTCGGCATCCCCGACCTGGCCGGCGTGGCCATGTCCGGCATCGACGCGGCGGCGCTGCAGCTGCGCCTGCGCGAGGCGATCCTGGCGTTCGAGCCGCGGCTGATCGCCGACACCCTGCGCGTCACCGTGCAGGCCGACGCGCGGCGCATGGACCGGCGCTCGCTGGTGTTCTTCATCGAATCGGAGATGTGGGCGCAGCCGCTGCCGCTGAACCTGTACCTGAAGACCGAACTGGACCTGGAGACCGGGCGGCTGGACCTCAGCGAGGGCTACGCCTGATGGATCCGCGCCTGCTCGGCTACTACAACCGCGAACTGCAGCACGTGCGCGAGATGGGCGGCGAGTTCGCGCGCGAGTTCCCCAAGATCGCCGGACGCCTGGGCCTGGAAGGCTTCGAATGCGCCGACCCGTACGTGGAGCGCTTGCTGGAAGGCTTCGCGTTCATGGCCGCGCGCGTGCAGCTCAAGCTCGACGCGCAGTATCCGGTGTTCACCCAGCACCTGTTGCAGATGGTGTACCCGCACTACCTGACACCGATGCCGTCGATGGCGGTGGTGCAGCTGCAGCCGGAACTGAAGGAAAGCGCGCTGGCCGCGGGCCACACCGTGCCGCGCCACACCACGCTGCGCAGCCTGGTCGCCGGCGGCGAGCGCACCGCCTGCGAATACCGCACCGCGCATGCGCTCACGCTGTGGCCGCTGGCGCTGCGCGAAGCCAAGTACCTGGAGACGCCGGCGGCGATCGCCGCCGCCGGGATCGGCCTGCCGCCGGCGCAGGCCGCAGCCAGGCCGGTACGTGCCGCCTTGCGCCTGCGTTTCGAAACGCTGGCCGGGGTGCAGGCCAACATGCTGGCACTCGACACGCTGCCGCTGTTCCTGGCCGGCGCCGACGACCTGCCCACGCGCCTGTACGAACAGCTGCTCGGCCACGCCGCCGGCTTCGTGATCCGCGGACAGGACGCGGCCGGCGCGGCGCTGGAGGTGCAACGCGGCCGCAGCGAGCTGCGCGCGCGCGGTTTCGCCGACGACGAGGCACTGGTGCCGTACGACGGCCGTGCCTTCAGCGGCTATCGCCTGCTGCAGGAATACTTCGCCTGCCCGCAGCGCTTCCTGTTCGCCGAACTGGGCGGGCTGCGCGCGGCGCTGCGCAAGCTCCACGGCACCGGGTTCGAGATCGTGGTGCTGCTGGAGCGCAGCGTGGCCAGCCTGGCGCAGGCGGTGAGCGCGGACAACTTCCGCCTGTTCTGCACGCCGGCGATCAACCTGTTCCCGCGCCGCGCCGACCGCCTGCACCTGGCGCCGGGCAAGACCGAATATCACGTGCTCGCCGACCGGACCCGGCCGATGGATTTCGAGATCCACAGCCTGGGCGAGGTCGAAGGCTTCGGCGACCGCCAGGAACCGGAGCAGCGCTTCCTGCCGTTCTACGGCGGCGACGCGCACACCTGGCACGCGCGCCATGGCGCGTTCTACACCATGCGCCGCGAACCGCGCCTGCTGTCGGCACGGCAGCGCCGCCAGGGCGCGCGCTCCAGCTATGTCGGCAGCGAGGTGTACGTGAGCCTGGTCGATGCCGACGACGGCGCCTACGCCACCTCGTTGCGCCAGCTCGGCCTGCAGCTGCTGTGCAGCAACCGCGACCTGCCGCTGCACATGCCGGTCGGCAAGGGCGCCACCGATTTCACGATGGATGCCGGCGCGCCGGTGCACAGCGTGCGCTGCGTGGCCGGACCGACCAAGCCGCGCCCGGCGTTGAGCGATGGCGAGACCGCGTGGCGCCTGCTCAGCCATCTGCAACTGAACTACCTGTCGCTGTTCGAGGACGGCCAGGACGGCGCCGCCGCGCTGCGCGAGATGCTGACCCTGTACTGCGATCCGTTCGACGCCGCCGCGCTGCGCCAGATCGAGGGCATCAAGCAGGTGCGCGCGCAGCCGATCGTGCGCCGCATCCCGGCGCCGGGCCCGATCACCTTCGGCCGCGGCCTGGAGATCACCCTGACCTGCGAGGACAGCGCCTTCGAGGGCAGCGGCGCGTTCCTGCTCGGCGCGGTGCTGCAGCACTTCTTCGCCCGCTACGTCTCGGTCAATTCCTTCACCGAGACCGTGCTGCGCACCAGCGAGCGCAACGAGATCGCGCGCTGGCCGGCGCAGCTCGGCAAGCGGGCGCTGCTGTGAGCGCCGCCGACCTTCCCGCACTGGAGCGGGCGCTGCGCGAGCGGCCGCAGGACTTCGAGTTCTTCGCCGCGCTGCGCGCGCTGGAACGCGCGCATCCGCAACAGCCGCGGCTGGGCCGTTCCACGCGCCCGTCCGACGATCCGGTGCGGCTGCGGCATACGCCGTCGCTGGCGTTCGCGCCGCGCTCGATCGACCGCTACGTGGCGGGCGCCGGTACGCAGCCGGGCAAGCTGTACGGGCTGTTCCTGGGCCTGTTCGGGCCGAACGCGCCGCTGCCGCTGCACCTGACCGAGTACGCGATCGAGCGCCAGGCGCAGGCCAAGGACCCGACTTTGGCCGCGTTCGCCGACCTGTTCCATCACCGCATGCTGAGCCTGTTCTACCGCGCCTGGGCCGATGCGCAGCCGACCGTGCATGCCGACCGCCCGCACGAGGACCGTTTCCGCGGCTACCTGGATGCGCTGAGCGGCATCGCCTCGCCGCACCTGCGCGACCGCGATGCGCTGCCCGACGACGCGCGCCGGCATTTCGCCGGGCGCCTGCTGCCGGTGGCGCGCAATGCCGAAGGCCTGCGCGGCCTGCTCGAGCAGCTGTTCGCGGTGCCGGTGCAGGTGCTGGAATTCGTCGCCGAATGGATGCGCCTGCCCGACGATGCGCACCTGCGCCTGGGTGCCTCGCCCGAGGTCGCCACGCTCGGCCACAGCACCGTGCTCGGCGCGCATGCGCGCGGCGCGCAACAGCGTTTCCGCTTGCGGCTCGGGCCGCTGTCGCGCAGCGCCTTCCAGCGCTTCCTGCCGGGCGGAGAAGCCTTGCGCCAGCTGGCCGCGGCGGTGCGCAGCTACGTCGGCGACGAAAAAGGCTGGGATCTGCAACTGCTGCTGCAGTCCGACCAGGTGCCTGCGACCACGCTGGCGCGCGGCGGACGCCTGGGCCTGGACACCTGGCTCGGCCAGCGCAGCTGGGACATCGCCGACGCCGACGACGTGGTGCTGCGGCCGTCCGGCTGACCGCGCCCTCCACTTTTCCTCTTCCGCATTCGCACAAGGAATCACCGCCATGGCCGAGATCAGTCGCAGCGCCCTGTTCGGCAAGCTCAACAAGCTCGCCTACCGCGGCATCGAAAGCGCCACCGTGTTCTGCAAGTTGCGCGGCAACCCGTACGTGGAACTGGTGCACTGGCTGCACCAGATCCTGCAGCTGCAGGACTCGGACCTGCACCGCATCGTCAAGCGCTTCGAGCTCAACCCGTCGAACCTGGCGCGCGACGTGACCGAGGCGCTGGACCGGCTGCCGCGCGGCTCCAGCGGCGTCACCGACCTGTCCGGCAACGTCGAGGAAGCGGTCGAGCGCGGCTGGGTGTACGCCTCGCTCAGCTTCGGCGAAGCGCAGGTGCGCACCGGCTACCTGATCGTCGGCGTGCTCAGCGTGCGCACCTTGCGCCAAGCGCTGCTCGGCATCTCCAAGGAGTTCGAGAAGATCAAGCCCGAGGCGCTGAGCGAGCGTTTCGCCGAGATCGTCGCCGGCTCGCCGGAGGATGGATTGCTGCCCAGCGACGGCTTCCAGCTCGGCCAGGCCGGCGCGCCGGGCGAGGCCAGCGGCGCGATCGCGCCGGCCGCGCTGGGCAAGCAGGAAGCGCTGAAGAAGTTCACCACCGACCTGACCGCGCAGGCGCGCGACGGCAAGCTCGACCCGATCATCGGCCGCGACGACGAGATCCGCCAGGTGGTGGACATCCTGATGCGCCGCCGCCAGAACAATCCGATCCTGGTCGGCGAGGCCGGCGTCGGCAAGACCGCGGTGGTCGAGGGCTTGGCGCAGCGCATCGCCCGTGGCGACGTGCCGCCGGCGCTGAAGGACGTGGAGCTGCGCACGCTGGACGTGGGCCTGCTGCAGGCCGGCGCCAGCATGAAGGGCGAGTTCGAGCAGCGCCTGCGCGCGGTGATCGACGAAGTGCAGGCCAGCGCCAAGCCGATCATCCTGTTCGTCGACGAGACCCACACCCTGGTCGGCGCCGGTGGCGCCGCGGGCACCGGCGATGCGGCCAACCTGCTCAAGCCGGCGCTGGCGCGCGGCACCTTGCGCACGGTCGGCGCCACCACCTGGGCCGAGTACAAGAAGTACATCGAGAAGGACCCCGCGCTGACCCGCCGCTTCCAGGCGGTGCAGGTGGACGAGCCGGACGAGGCCAAGGCGGTGCTGATGATGCGTGGCGTGGCCAGCACCATGGAGCAGCACCACAAGGTGCAGATCCTGGACGAGGCGCTGGAGGCGGCGGTCAAGCTCAGCCATCGCTACATCCCGGCGCGGCAGCTGCCGGACAAATCGGTGAGCCTGCTCGACACCGCCTGCGCGCGTGTGGCGGTGAGCCTGCACGCCACCCCGGCCGACGTGGACGACAGCCGCCGCCGCATCGAATCGCTGCAGACCGAACGCGGCATCATCGAACGCGAGCGCGCGATCGGCATTCTGGTGGACGAGCGCGATCTCGCCTGCCGCGCCTTGCTCGACGCCGAGCAGCTGCGCCTGGCCGATCTGGAGCAGCGCTGGAGCGCAGAGAAGGCGCTGGTCGACGAACTGCTGGCGCTGCGCGCGCAGCTGCGCGCCGGCATTGCGCCGATCGAAGGCACCGGCAGCCCGCTGGAAGCGGCGGCACAGACGCTGGCGCAGCAGGAGCCGGCACAACAGATGCAGGACATGCCGGCACCCGGCGCCACCGGCAACGAACGCGACGCGCTGCTGGCGCGCTTGCGCCAGGTGCAGGCGGAGCTGAGCGCGCTGCAGGGCGAGAACCCGCTGATCCTACCGACCGTGGACTACCAAGCGGTGGCCGCGGTGGTCGCCGACTGGACCGGCATCCCGGTCGGGCGCATGGCGCGCAACGAGATCGACACCGTGCTGCGCCTGCCCGAACTGCTGGCCAAGCGCGTGATCGGCCAGGACCACGGCATGGAGATGATCGCCAAGCGCATCCAGACCACCCGCGCCGGGCTGGACAACCCGCACAAGCCGATCGGCGTGTTCATGCTCGCCGGCACCTCCGGCGTCGGCAAGACCGAGACCGCGCTGGCCCTGGCCGAAGCGCTGTACGGCGGCGAGCAGAATCTGATCACCATCAACATGAGCGAGTACCAGGAAGCGCACACCGTGTCCTCGCTGAAGGGCGCGCCTCCGGGCTACGTCGGCTACGGCGAAGGCGGCGTGCTGACCGAGGCGGTGCGGCGCAAACCCTACTCGGTGGTGCTGCTGGACGAGGTGGAGAAAGCGCACCCGGACGTGCACGAACTGTTCTTCCAGGTCTTCGACAAGGGCGTGATGGAAGACGGCGAAGGCCGCCGCATCGATTTCCGCAACACCCTGATCATCCTCACCACCAACGCCGGCACCGAGCTGATCGCCAGCCTGTGCAAGGACCCGGAACTGATGCCGGACCCGGACGGCATGGCCAAGGCGCTGCGCGAGCCGCTGCTGAAGATCTTCCCGCCGGCCCTGCTCGGCCGCCTGGTCACCATCCCGTACTACCCGCTGAGCGACGCGATGCTGGGCGAGATCGTCAAGCTGCAGTTGAACCGGATCAAGAAACGCGTGGAAGCCCGCTACAAGATCCCGTTCGATTACGACGAGGACGTGGTGAAGCTGGTGGTCAGCCGCTGCACCGAGAGCGAATCGGGTGGCCGGATGATCGATGCGATCTTGACCAATTCGATGTTGCCGGAGATTTCGCGGGAGTTTTTGAATCGGATGATCGAAGGAGTGCCCATCGAGCGCGCGCGAATGAGCGTGGAGGGCGGCAACCTCTCCTATCAGTTCTGATGCGGCTTGGTGTGGCGTTATCCCAAGGAGGTGACACGTGGCAAGGTGTTCGGAATGCGGCCAGGATCTGACCCTCGATGGCATCGGGCATGCGCGCGGCTGCGCGAAGCTGGAGCTGCAACGATCGGCTAGGCGCCGCGTGACTCCAGAGCAGGCGGAAGTGCTACGTGCGCAGCAGCGCAATCGCGAGGCCGCGCAGCGCGAGCGCGATGCCGAGCTACGCCGGGAGGTCGTGCGCAGCGCGCGCGAGGCGTTGCTAGGCAAGGCTCCCACGACCAATGCCCGGCGCTCTGAACTGGACGACGTGGCCTATAACATCCATAACGCCTACAACTGGCAAGGACGCGGCGACCAATGCGTTACCGCGGTGGTCGAGAAGCGCAACGGGCGCCGTGTGGTGTTCCCCCAGCGCTTCATGTCGGTGATGGAGGAATACGCGTTGCTTCATTACGCCGGCCATGGCCTCGTATTCAGGCCAGGCGGAGGTGCCCATCTGCACGCGGAAATGTACGTAGTGCTGCACTACCTGCTGCGTGAAAAGAACCCAGGTCTGGAAATAAAGCGCATCGGCGTCAGCAAGCCGATCTGCCCGTTGTGCCAGGCGGTGCTGGCCTACCTGGGCATCGGCTTCTCGGAAGGATGGGTGACCAGCGAGCCGAGCACCTTCTGGATCGACCCCTGGAGCCTGCTGCCCAGCACCTGCAAGCCTGCCGTCGATCATTGGCGGAAAAAAGGTGGCCCGGATGACGATGCGGGGGTGGGAGGCGGGGGGGGATCCTCCAGAGCGTCGATTGCCGTGTGAGGTTCATCCTCGGCTGGGCCATCGCTGACCGGACGCCGCCGCCTGCCATGGGGTCGCGTCCTGCAGCGAACGAACACGTTCCGCTCTGTCGCTCGCCGAGCCGGAATCGGAAGTTGCCGCCCCGCAGGGTTCTGGGGCGGTTGATCAGTCTGCCGAAGACCATGGAGTCCCCGCATCATGATGTTCCTAGCGATCGAGAATATGGCAAGCGCCTATGGGTACAAGCAGAACAATACGCACGGTGGCGGCAAGAAACATAAGAAGAACAAGAAGAAGGGTCAGGCGGCAGCGCGGAAAGACGGCAAAGACAAAGTATACGAAGCCAGGCGGGCGCTGGCCAAGGCTGTGGACTTCGATCCGGAGAATGACGATTCGGTCGGGGACTTTCTCTTTCGCGTGAAGATGTTTGCAGAAAAAAACCAGGACAGGTGCCGCTACGGCATCGCCGGTTCATTAAATAGCCTTCTCAAGCGGATTGCGATCGAATGTGAAAATGGCGGGATGACGTTCGACACGCTGGTATTCGCCGGGCATGGAAATACCGGGGTGATGACCGTTGGCATGGGATGCACACCGCTCGGAAAGATGGAGCAACTGAAGCAGTCCAACCATCAGAAAGCGCTTGCCGGATTGGAAATGGACCGACGCATGATCAACGTGCAGAACATCCAAACCTGGCAAGACATGTTCAGAGCCCATCGCGAGTGCTTCGCTCCTTCCAGGTTGGATGAAACATTCCACGTGATATTCGCCGGATGCAGCACGGGCAACATGAGCGAATCAAGCTGTCGGCACCTCACGCACGTGGTAGCGGAACAGCTGTCGTCGGTGCTCGGATGCAAAGTGAATGCTTACGGTACGGACAACGAAATAGTCAATGACGACATCGACGATATTCTCAAGAACATGAAGGCGATCAAGGCATCCGCGACGGGTGCTAACGGATCGTACCTACTCCAATCGCGTGTGTCGTTGGACTGGATAAAGAAGGGATAGGGCCCGCCAGCGGCATGTTGAGCACAGATCGAAAGCCGTCGGCGTCGATGTACGCCGCGGCCAACCGACCGGATGCTCGCTCGGGTAGATCGGTTACGGATCGTCGGTTGCCACGCATGCACGCAGCGTGTGGCGGTCATCGTTAGCGGGAAGGTATCTATATCGCAGAGATAGGGAGACGGGATATGGGAAGGACGCACGCAAAAAAGATCAAGAATCGCGCCCGCAGGCTGGGCGCCAGGTTTCGCTCCTCAAGGGTGCGACTGAAGGATCTGGAGAGGAAAAAAGTCAGCTGGCTGTCGAAGAAGATCCTGACCTCGATGGGTGTTCCGGCCAAACCGGGACCCGGATCGATCTGCCCCAGGTGCGGGGCCGCGTCCGCGGCGTTCGAGCTGGACCATATGGGGCCCTGGCGGCAATACGTGGCTGCGATGGCCGGTCCCCATCTGATCAATGGCAAGATCAAGCTCTCCTATGTGCGAGCGCTCTACAATGATCCGGAGAACCTCTGGTGGATCTGCAGGTCTTGCAACGGAAGGAAGAGCGACTACATATCCGAGGACGGTAGCTTTCCCGTATCCGGCGTGAGGGGACGGGATGTGGATCTGGATGATATCGCCTCCTAGCGAACGAGCGCCCGCTCACCCGGCGGGAGCCGACGCGAGCGCGGATGCTCGCGCCGAGTCCCACGTGTCTCCGCGGCAGGGCTAGGAGTGAAAGCATGGTTGTCCCGGCTTGCGTGGGGGAGCGCGCCTCGGCGCTCCTGCGCCGATGCTACGGAGGTCGTTCGGTCTGCTTGCCCCCTCGCGCCGGGAATGAGCGCGGGAGTGACGCAATCTCGCCGACATGCGTGATACTGGGCCGTCATCTTCGCCATGCGGCCGGCCATGCCTCACGTCCCGCTCAGTCCGATCCTCGCCGGTCGGCCTGCTTCGATTGCGCGCTTTCCGCCCCCAAAGCGAAGGGGCGCTGCCCGGGCCGGCATTGCGCCGGACCGTAGACCGACCGTCCCCCCATGCCCCTGAATCCCGCCACCTGGCAACGCCTGCAGGCACTGTTCCACCAGGCCTGCGCACTCCCCGAGGCGCAGCGCACGGCCTTCGCGCAGGCGCAGGCCGGTGACGATCCGGAGCTGCTGCACGAGCTGCTGGGCCTGCTCGAGGCCGACGTGCGCGCCACCCAGTTGCCGCGCCCGGGCCTGCTCGGCAGGCTGCTCGGCGGCGAGGCCAACGCCGCGGAGTTGCCGGCGGGCACCCGCTTCGGCCCGTGGGCGATCGATCGGTTGATCGGCCGCGGCGGCATGGGCCAGGTCTATCTGGGGCACCGCGCCGATGGCGCCTACGAGCGCCAGGTGGCGATCAAGCTGATCGCGGCCACCGCGTTGGATGCGCAGCAGCGCGCGGTGTTCGAGTTCGAATGCCGCCTGCTTGCGCAGATGCAGCATCCGGCGATCGCGCAGATCCACGATGCCGGCACCGATGCGCAGGGCCGGCCGTACCTGGTGATGGAGTACATCCGCGGCGAGCCGCTGACCCGTTGGTGCGCGCAGCGCGGGTTGCCGCTGCGGGCGCGGATCGAACTGCTGGTGCGGGTCGGCGAGGGCGTGCAGCACGCGCACCAGAAGGGCGTGATCCACCGCGATCTCAAGCCGAACAACGTGTTGGTCGGCGAGGTCGATGGCCGCCCGGCGCCGAGCATCATCGATTTCGGCATCGCGGTGGAAACCGCGCAGCCCTCGCGCAATCCGGCCGGCGCGAGCGGTACGCCCGGCTATATGAGCCCGGAGCAGGCGCAGGGCGACGACGGTGGCGTGGACGCGCGCAGCGACGTGTATTCGTTGGGCGCGCTGCTGTACGAGCTGATCTGCGGGGTGCGCCCGGAGCTGTTCGAGGCGGGCGTGCCGGAAGCGCCGTCGCGCTGGATCCAGGCGCAGCCGCAGCCGCAGCAGCGCGAACTGGCGCTGCTGCGCGGCGTGTCGCCGGCGCAACTGCTGCGTGGGCTGCACGACGGCCTGGATGCGATCGTGCTGCAGGCGATGGCGCCGGACCGCGCGGCGCGCTATGCATCGGTGTCGTCGCTGCTGGACGATCTGCGCCGCTGGCTCGGCGACTATCCGCCGCGGGCGCTGCGCCGCTCGCGGCGGCGCGAGGTGCGCAAGTTCGTGCAGCGCAACCGTGGTGCGGTGCTGGCTTCGCTGCTGGTGCTGATCGCGCTGTGCGGCGGCCTGGCCAGCACGCTGTGGTCGCTGCGCAACGCGCAGCGTGAGGCGCAGCGGGCGCAGGTGACCGCGGACTTCCTCGGCTCGCTGCTGTCCAGCGTGGACCCGGCGGTGGCGCAGGACAAGGACAAGACCCTGCTGCTGCAGGTGATGGACCAGGCGTCGCAGCGGGCCACGCGCGAACTGGCCAGCCAGCCGCAGGCGCTGGTGGAGGTGGAGCTGACCATCGGTACCAGTCTGATCGCGCTGGGCGAGTACAAGCGCGCGGTGGCCCAGTTGGACGTGGCGCGGCGCCATGCGCGTGCGCATCTGGGCGCGTACAGCGCGGACGAGTTGCAGATCATGCGTCTGCTCGGCGAGGCGCTGGTGAACCTGGGCCAGCCGCAACGGGCAGCCGCGATCCTGCGCGAAGGGATCGTGCAGGTACGCCTGCACGGCGGCGCCGATGCGCCACTGGCCTACGACATGCAATCGCGCCTGAGCTGGGCGCTGCGCGCGCAAGGCGAAGCGAAGGCGGCGCTGCGCGAGAGCCGGGAGGCCTACGCGGGCATGCTGCGGGTGTTGCCGGCCGACGACCAGAGCGTGCTGAGCGCGGGAGATCGCTACGCCGCCATGCTGGCCGATGGCGGCGACTACGACCAGGCGATCGCCTTGATCCGCAGGCTGATCGCGCGCCGCGCCTCGCGCCTGGGCGCGGAGCATCCCTTGACCCTGTCGATGCGCAACAGCCTGGCGGTCTATCTGCTGATGAAGCGCGACTACCCGGCCGCGGAGCGGGAGTTGAAGGCATTGCAGCCGGTCATGATCCGTCTGTACGGGGTGAACGGCGCCGATACCCAGATGATCTACAACAATCTGGCCGGGGCGCTGCGCCAGCAGGGCAAGGTCGCCGAATCCGGCCCGTACTACCGCAAGGCGCTCGACAATGCGCGGGCGCTGTACCGCGAGGACCATCCCACCACCATCATGGCCCGCACCAACCACGCGTTCTGGTTGCTCGACGACGGCCAGGCGCGGGCCGCCGCGGCCGAGCAGCAGGCGGTGCTGGCCGATGCCGAGCGGGTCCTAGGAGGCAAGCACGAGGTGACCGCGGAGATCCTGCGTGGCCTGGCCGAGGCGGAGATCGCGCAAGGCCAGCGCGTGCAGGCGCGCACGCATGCCGAACGCGCACGCGACATCCTGACCGGCCTGTACGGCGATGCGCCCGGGCCGCTGGCGCAGGTGCGCGAGACGCTGGCCAAGCTGGACGCGCCGGATGCGCCGCGCTCGGCGTTGGTGGCTGAGACGAAATGACGGGTTGCGCGCCGCGGGGCGCGCCAAGCTGGATGCCTGGCCACTGCGCTATCGGCTCCGCATGCAACCTGCTGCCCGCCTCACCGATCTGCACGTCTGCCCGATGGTCACGGGGGTGGTGCCGCATGTGGGCGGACCGATCCTGGCGCCCGGCGCGCCGACGGTCCTGATCGGCGGGTTGCCGGCGGCGCGGATCGGCGACATGGCGGTGTGCGTGGGGCCGCCGGACAGCATCGTCTCGGGGGCGCCGACCGTGCTGATCGCGGGCATGCCCGCGGCGCGGCTGGGCGACAGCACCGCGCATGGCGGGGCGATCGTGCTGGGGTGTTTCACCGTGTTGATCGGATAAGGGGAGCGGGGCGATGCAGCAGGCGGGGGCCGCGGTGGCGCGGCGCGGGGAAGCGGAGGCGGTCGCGGCCGGCATGGGGATGCCGGTCGCGCCGACGCTGGCGCTGACGATCGCCGCGCACCGGGCCGGGGACCTGGACGCGGCCGAGCGCGGCTATCGCGCGGTGCTCGCGCAGCAGGCCGCGCACGCCGACGCGCTGCACTTCCTCGGCGTGCTGTGCCACCAACGTGGGCGCAGCGACGAAGCGCAACAACTGATCGAGCGTGCATTGGCACTGGTCCCGGCCTACCCGGACGCGCACAACAATCTCGGCAACGTGCACAAGGAATGCGCGCGCCTGGCCGAGGCCGAAGCCTGCTACCGGCGCGCGCTGGCCTGCGCGCCGTCGCACCACAACGCGCTGAGCAACCTGGCGGTGGTGCTGGAAGCGCAGGCGCGCCTGGACGAAGCCTTCCTGGCCTATGCGCAGTTGTTGCAGCAGGTGCCTACGTTCGCCCACGGCCACTACCTGCTCGGCGTGTTCCTGCGCAACCATGCGCAGCACCACGAACACCTGGAGCAGTCGGCCGAGTGCTTCCGCAGCGCCTGCGAACTGGACCCGGCCAACCTGCGCGCGCTGGAGGCGCTGGGCACGGCCTGGTACCTGCTCGGGCGCCACGACGAAGCGGTGGCGGTGTATCGCGACTGGCTGGCGCGCGATCCGCACAATGCGGTGGCGCGGCACATGCTGGCCGCCTGCGGCGGCAGCGACGCGCCTGCGCGTGCCGACGATGCCTATGTGCGCGAAGTGTTCGACGGCTTCGCCGAGAGCTTCGACGAGCAACTGCTGAACAACCTCGATTACCGCGCGCCGCAGCTGCTGGCCACGGCGCTGGCGCAGGTGCTACATGCGCCGGACGCGACGCTGGACGTGCTCGATGCCGGCTGCGGCACCGGCCTGTGCGCGCCGCTGCTGCGGCCGCACGCGCGGAGGCTGGCCGGCGTGGACCTGTCCGGCGGGATGATCGACAAGGCGCGCCAACGTGGCGGCTACGACGCGCTGGTGGTCGGCGAACTGACCGCGCATCTGCAGGCGCAACCGCAGGCGTGGGACGTGGTGGTCTCGGCCGATACCCTGGTGTATTTCGGCGACCTGCGCGAAGTCTGCGCGGCCGCGCACGCCGCCTTGCGCGGCGACGGTTGGCTGGCCTTCACCGTGGAGGCGCTGGACGAGGCGGACGACAAAGTGCAACTCGGCTCCAGCGGGCGCTACCGGCACAGCCGTGCGCACGTGCAGGCCGCGCTGGCGCAGGCCGGCTTTGCCCGCGTGCAACTCCGTGCCGACCAACTGCGCAAGGAAGGCGGCATGCCGGTGCAGGGTTGGGTGGTGCTGGCGCGGCGTTGAGGCCATGCCGCGCTCGGCGCGGACGTAATCCTGATGGTTTTTGATGCGCCGGCTTCGGGTGCGGCGCAAGCCTGCCGGCGGCGTCCGGCATGGCCGTGGCGCGCGCTGCCAGACAAGGCCGGGACGCGCATCGGCAGCGGCCGAAACGCTGAGACGAAATGTCGGCTTTCGCTTCCGGCGCCATGTGAGTATCGCCTTGCCGGCGGCGCACAGGGGTGGCGGGGCCTGCGTTGCACACCGCTCCGCGAACGCCGCTTGCGATCGCCGGCCAAGGTCCGCATTGCGCGGCGATCGACTTCCCGGACACCACGATGCCCACGCCCATGATCACGCTGCACTCGGACCTTGGCGATGCGCTGCTGTTCTGGCGCATGCAGGCGACGGAAGCGTTGGGCGAGCTGTTCGACTATCGTTTGACCGTCCTCAGCACGCAGCCGCGGCCCGACCTGCGCGCGCTGCTCGGCACCTCGATGGCGGTGCAGCTGAAGGCCGGCGAGGGCCATGTGCGCTGGTACCACGGCATGGTCGCGCACGTCGCGCAGACCGGCTTCCATGTCGTCGACAGGCTCAGCTACGCGGTGCTGGAGGTGACCCTGGTGCCCAAGCCGTGGCTGCTGACCCAGCGCCGCGACTGCCGCATCTTCACCGGGCAGAGCGTGCCGGAGATCGTGCGCACGGTGCTCGACGGCATCGGCTATGGCGACGTGACGCTGAGCCTGAGCGGCACCTATCCCAAGCGCGACTATTGCGTGCAGTACCGCGAGGACGATTTCAATTTCATCAGCCGCCTGCTTGAGCAGGAAGGCATCTATTACTTCTTCACCCATGGCCAGGCCGTGCACACGCTGGTGCTGGCCGATGCGCTGGGCGCGCATGCGAGCAGCAGCGGCTTCGAGACCCTGCCGTACGTGCCGCCGGGCCAGCATGCCAACGTGATGGGCGCCACCGTCAGCCAGTGGCAGCTGGCACGCAGCGTGCACACCGGCGCGCACCAGCTCACCGACTACGATCCGCTGCGCCCGCGCTTCTCGCTGGCGGTGGACGAAGAGATCGGCCACGGCGGCGACCTGCATGCGATCAGCGGGCTGAACGCATTCGACTATCCCGGCACGCACGTGCAGCTCGCCGACGGCAAGCGCTATGCGCAGGTGCGTGCGGAAGCGCACAACGTGCAGCGTTCGCGCTATCGCGGCGATACCGATGCGCTCGGCCTGCGCGTGGGCGCGCTGTTTTCGCTGAAGGCGTTCCCGCGTCCGGAATGGAACCAGGAATACCTGGTGACCGGCGCGCGGACCGCGCTGGAAGCGCCGGGCTATGCCTCCGGCGCCGGCAGCGGCGCCGCGCCGTTCGCGTGCAGCTTCGAGGCGATCGAGAGCAAGTTGCCGTTCCGCAATGCGGCGCGCGCGCGGCAGCCGCTGATCGCCGGCCTGCAGACCGCGGTGGTCACCGGCAGCGACACCGACGAGGACATCGTGGTCGACCAGTACGGCCGCATCCAGGTCACCTTCCACTGGAACACCTCGGCGCGCGACGGCAACAAGCCGTCGTGCCCGGTGCGGGTGGCCTCGTCGTGGGCCGGCAAGGGCTGGGGCGCGATGAGCCTGCCGCGGGTGGGGCAGGAAGTGGTGGTGAGCTTCCTGGAAGGCGATCCGGACCGTCCGCTGGTGATCGGCAGCGTCTACAACGCCGACCACATGCCGCCGTTCGCGCTGCCGGACAACAAGACCCAGAGCGGGGTGCGCAGCCGCAGCGCCGGCGGCGGCGCCGCCGACTTCAACGAGATCCGCTTCGAGGACAAGCTCGGCAGCGAGGAGCTGTTCGTGCACGCGCAGAAGGACCTGCGCGAGGAAGTCGAGCACGACCACTTCGCCACCGTCGACAACGACCAGACCAGCACCGTCAAGCACGACCGCAAGCACAAGGTCGACAACGACGAGACGCTGGACGTCGGCAACAACGCCACGCACACGATCGGCAAGACGTTCAAGCTCAGCGCCGGCACCCAGATCGAACTGGTCACCGGCCTGTCGAGCATCGTGATGAAGAGCGGCGGCGAGATCGAGATCAAGGGCGTCACCGTCACCGTCACCGGCAGCAACGCGGTCAACGTGGAGGGCAAGGTGCAGGTGGCGATCAAGGGCGGGGCGACCGTGGACATGGGCGCCGGCGCCAGCGTCAAGGTGCATTCGGACGCGATGCTGGCGCTGGAGGGCGGGGCGATGGGCACGCTGAAGGCGCCGATGCTCAGCCTCAAGGCCGATGCGCTGCACCAGATCGGCGGCGCGCTGATCATGATCGGTTGAGGACGCGGCGATGAATGCGATCGAGAAGGCCTGCGTGGAAATGGAACTGTCGGCGCCGGCGCGCGCGCAGCTGGACACCGCGCAGCCGGCGCAGGCCGCGGTGCGCGTGCTGCTCGACGGCGGCCAGCCGCAGGATGCGCTGAAACTGCTGGCGCGGCTGCTGCCCAAACGCTACGTGGTGGCCTGGCTGTGCCAGTGCGCACGCGGCGAGACGCTGTCGCCGGAAGACCGCGCCGGCGCCGCGCTGGCCGAGAAATGGGTGCGCGAGCCGAACGAGGCCAATCGTCGCGCCGCGTTCGCCTTCGCCCAGGCCGGCGGCTATGCCTCGTTGGGCGCGTGGCTGGCGGCGGCGGTGGCCTGGTCCGGCGGCAGCCTGGCGCCGCCGACCCAGGACACGCCGGTGCCGCCGGCCGAGCACCTGACCGCACGCGCGGCGGTGGCGGCGATCAACCTGCTCGCCGCGCAGCAACCGGCGCAGTTCGAGGCGCGGCGCCATGGATATGCGCTGCATGCGCTGGAACTGCTGGCCGGCGGAGCGGCGGCATGAGCGCCATCGTGTCGCGGCAGCGCATGCGCGCCGCCTCGCATTGCCCATCCGTAACCGCGCGGTCGCGGCCGCGCCGCGCCATTCGAGTCGAAGGAAGCGCCACGTGTCCCTACCGTCCAAACTGACCCTCACCGTCGCCGGCCAGGCCGCCGCCCAGTTCGGCGCGCGTGCGCAGATGGCGTTCGCCCAGCGCGGCGGCAGCATCGGCCGCGCCGACGACAGCGACTGGGTGCTGGCCGCGCCCGGCGTGTCGCGCACGCATGCGGTGGTGCGCTATCTCAACGGCATGTATTTCATCGAGGACCGCAGCACCAACGGCATGTTGCTCAACGGCGCCGCCTTGCAGCGCGGCGATCCGGCCGCGCTCGGCGACGGCGACCGTCTGCAGCTGGACAGCTTCGAGATCCAGGTGCAGCTGCAGGCCGAGGCGCCGGCCGCACCGCCGCCGCCTGCGGTGGCGATGCCCGACGATGCGTCGGACCTGACCCAGGTGGTGCCGGCGTCGTTGCCGCCGCGCGCGGCCAGCAGTGCGCCCGGCGCCGGCGGCGACGCGTTCGATTTCGATTTCGGCCTGCCTGGCTTCGGCAGCGCCGCCGCGCCTGCCGGCGGCGCCTACGACGACGCGCTGCTTGGCGATCTGGGCGTGCCCGGCGCCGCCGGCGAACTGGACCCGCTGCGCCTGCTCGATCCGTTGCCGGCGCCGTCGGTGCCGCCGCAGCCGACGCACAGCTGGAACCACAGCGATGCGGGCCACGACCATTTCCGCGTGCCCGCGCCGCCGGCCGCGGCCGCGGCGCGCAGCTTCGAGCTGCCCGAAAACTGGGATCTGACCACCGGCGATTTCGCGCCGGCGACGCCGCCGGCGGCGAGCGCACCGGCAGCGCCGACAACGTTCGCGACGCCACCCGCGCCGCCCACGCCATCGACGCAGATGCCGGACGAGATGGCGCGGATCTTCGAGATCGTCGTCGATGGCGTGATGGAGGTGCTGCGCGCGCGTGCCGAGATCAAGAACACCTTCCGGCTGCCGGTGACGGTGATCCAGCGCTCGGAGAACAACCCGCTCAAGTTCGCCGCCACGCCCGAGGACGCACTGCAGAAGCTGCTGGCGCCGCCGAGCCCGGCATTCCTGTCCGGCGTGGCCGCGTTCGACGACGCGTTCGACGACATCCGCTGCCACCAGATGGCGATGCTGGCCGGCATGCGCGCCGCGTTCGAATCGATGCTGTTCCACTTCAGCCCCGACCGGCTGGAGCAGGAGGTGGACGCCAGCGGCAAGCGCCTGGCCTTCGCCGGCAAGGGCCGCTACTGGGAGCGCTACCGCGACAACTTCCAGGTCCTGGCCAAGGATCCGGACGAATGCTTCCGGCGCCTGTTCGGCGACGAGTTCGCGCGCGCCTACGAGGCGCAGCTGGCGCGGCTCAAGTCGGCGCGGCGCGCGGGGAAGCGAGGCTAGCCGGATGCGTTCGCGGTCCAGGTAATGCCACTTGTGGGAGCGACTTCAGTCGCGACGGGCCTTCCCGGTAAAGCGCGTCGCGACTGAAGTCGCTCCCACAAAAGCGGCATCACGACATCCCTGCCGCCCTGAGACGAATTGTCGGGTAGCGCACCGGCACGCTGGCCACACTGCATCCCGCCAGCCTGGACTGCGCGCGCCGCGCGCCGCGTCCGGGCCGTCGGCAAGGGGATCGCACATTGGGGTCGGCTGCTGCGTCCAACGCCGCGGCCGCATCGCCATCGACAGCAGCGGACACGGCGGATCATGCACAACAACAAGGTCGTCTGGAGCGAGGGGCTGTTTCTGCGCCCCCAGCATCTGCAGCAGCAGGAGCGCTACCTGGAGCGCTACGTGGAACTGCGCGCCGGCGGCCTGCAGGCGCAGGCCTGGGGCTTCTCCGAACTGGAACTGGAAACCGACCTGCTGGCGATCGGCAAGCTCGGCATCCGCCGCGCGCGCGGCGTGTTTCCCGACGGCACCCCGTTCGCGATGCCGGGCGACGATCCGCTGCCGCCGGCGCTGGACGTGGAGCCGAACTGGCGCGACCAGACCGTGTACCTGACCCTGCCGCTGCGCGCCGCCGCGCAGGCCGATGTGGGCCGCGCCGAAGCGCCGCCGGACCAGCTGTTCCGCTACCGGGTGCGCGAAACCGAGGTCGACGACGCGTCCGGCAGCATGCAGGGCGCGGTGCTGATGGAAGTGGGCGGGATGAGCACGCGTCTGTTGCCGCAGTCGCAGCCGCTGGAAGGGCTGACCCGGATCCCGCTGGCGCGCATCGTCGAATCGCGCGCCGATCGCCAGGTAACCCTGGACGAGGCCTTCGTGCCGACCGCGCTGGCCTGCCAGGCGGCACCGCGGCTGGCCACGTTCCTGGTCGAACTGCTCGGCCTGCTGCACCAGCGCGGCGAAGCGCTGGCCGCGCGGGTGTCGGTGGGCGACCGCGGCGGCGCGGCGGAGATCGCCGATTTCCTGCTGCTGCAGGTGGTCAACCGCTGGCAACCGCTGACCGCGCACTGGTCGTCGGCGCCGCTGCTGCATCCGCAGGACCTGTACGCCGCGCTGCTGGCGCTGGCCGGCGAACTGAGCACCTTCACCACCCCGGGCAAGCGCCCGCCGGCATGGCCCGCGTATCGCCACGATGCGTTGCAGCCGAGCTTCGAGCCGGTGATCGCCAGCCTGCGCAGCAGCCTTAGCGCGGTGCTGGAACAGACCGCGCTGCCGATCCCGGTGCAGGCGCGCAAGTTCGGCGTGTGGGTGGCGATGGTGCCCGACGCGGCGCTGTTCGACAGCGCCGCGTTCGTGCTCGCGGCCAAGGCCGACGTGCCGGCCGAAGAGCTGCGCCGGCAATTGCCGCTGCAGGCCAAGATCGGCCCGGTAGAGAAGATCCGCGACCTGGTCAATCTGCAGCTGCCCGGCATCGCGGCGATGCCGATGCCGGTGGCGCCGCGGCAGATCCCGTACCACGCCGGCTACCTGTATTTCGAATTCGACAAGCAGTCGCCGCTGTGGCGCACGTTGAAGGGCTCCGGCGGCATCGCGTTCCACTTCGGCAGCGAGTTCGCCGGGCTGGACCTGCAGCTGTGGGCGATCCGGAGCTGAGCGCATGAATCCACGACCGCCCGCCGATCCGTTGAGCGATGCCACCATCATGCGTCCGCAGCGCGGCAGCGCAGCGCCGGCCGCGGCCGCGGCCGCGAACGCGGCGACGCCTGCGCCCGGCGACGCCGACATCAGCGAATTTCTCGGCCGCAGCGTCAACCCGCTGGTGCAGGCCGCGAGCCCGCTGTTGCTGCTGGCGGTACAGCTGCGCCACAGCGCGGCGCTGCCGGACGTGGCGCGGCTGCGCGAGCAGGTGACCGCGCAGGTGCGGCGCTTCGAGCAGCGCGCGCGCGACGGCGGCGCGGCGCCGGAGGCGGTGACCGCGGCGCGCTACGTGCTGTGCGCGATGCTCGACGAGGCGGTGCTCAATGCGCCGTGGGGCGAGCACAGCGGCTGGTCGCAGAAGACCTTGCTGGTGGTGTTCCATGGCGAGTCCTACGGCGGCGCCAAGTTCTTCCAGATCCTGGAGCGCCTGTGCGCGGACGTGCCGCGCCACGTCGACCTGATCGAGCTGATGTACCTGTGCCTGGCGCTGGGTTTCTGCGGCCGCTACCAGATCGAGGCCGGCGGCCGCGCCAAGCTGGCCGAGATCCAGGACGACCTGTACCGGCGCATCCGCGCCCAGCGCGGCGCCGCCGCGGAGACGCTGGCGCCGCATTGGCAGGGCGTGGACGACCGGCGCCGGCGCCTGGCGCGCTATCTGCCGTTGTGGGTGGCCGCGCTGGGCATGGCCTGCATCGTGCTGCTGGCGTTCGCGTGGTTCAACGCGCGGCTCAATGCGCTGTCGGCGCCGATCAGCGCCGCCGCCGCGCAGATCGGCCTGCAGCGCGGCACGCCGCCGGACGCGCTGCGCCCGCCGCCGCGGGTCACGCTCAAGCAGTTGCTGGAACCGCAGGAGCGCGCCGGCCTGCTCGGCGTCGAGGAGCAGGCCGACGGCCAGGCGCGGGTGCGGCTCAACGCCAACGCGATGTTCGCCTCCGGCGGGGTCGAGGTCGATCCGGACCAGCTGCCGCTGCTGGGCAAGATCGCCGCGGCGCTGGAGCAGTTGCCGGGGCGGGTGATCGTGGTCGGGCATACCGACGACCAGCCGCTGCGTTCGCTGCGTTTCAAGGACAACTACGCGCTGTCGGCCGCGCGCGCCGAGGCCGTGGCGCAGTTGCTGGGCCAGCGCCTGTCGGTGCCGGGCCGGATCGAATCGGCCGGCGCTGGCGATTCGCAGCCAGTGGCCGTGCCGCCGGACCTGGCGGCCAACCGGACGCGCAACCGCCGCGTCGAAATCCTGTTCCAACCGGGGGAGTGAGCGCCGTGGGCAAGCTGCTGGGAATGCTGCGATCCGGCTGGGTCGTGACCATGGTCGGGCTGCTGCTGGCGGCGCTGCTGATCTGGCTGATCGGCCCCTACGTCGCCATCGCCGGGCACCAGCCGCTGGCCGGCGCGGTGCCGCGGCTGCTGCTGATCCTGCTGCTGGTCGGCGCGTGGGCCGGCTGGCTGCAGTGGCAGCAGCTGCGCGCACGCCGGCAGAGCCGCCAGCTGGCCACCGAGATGGCCACGCCGTCGGCGCTGGACGCGCTCGGCGACGACCGCCAGGCGCGCGGCGCCGACGAACGCGAGCAATTGCAGGCGCGCTTCCACGAGGCGGTGCAGATCCTGCGCAAGCGCCGCGGCGGCGGCGACCTGTACACGCTGCCGTGGTACGTGGTGATCGGCCCGCCCGGCTCGGGCAAGAGCACCTTGCTGCAGCATTCCGGGCTGCATTTCCCGCTCGCCGCGCGCTTCGGCCAGCAGGCGCTGCGCGGCATCGGCGGCACCCGCAACTGCGACTGGTGGTTCACCGACGAAGCGGTGTTCCTGGACACCGCCGGCCGCTACACCACGCAGGATTCCGACCGCCAGGTCGACGCCGGCGCATGGATCGATTTCCTGCGCCTGCTGCGCCGCTATCGCCGCCGCCGCCCGCTTAATGGCGTGCTGGTGACGATGAGCATGTCCGACCTGCTGCTGCTCGACGACGCCGAGCGCGACCTGCACGTGCAGGCGATCCGGCGCCGCCTGGACGAGCTCAGCGAGCAGCTGAAGATGAGCGTGCCGGTGTACCTGGTGTTCACCAAGTGCGACCTGATCGGCGGCTTCGGCGAGTTCTTCGACGACCTCAATCCGGAACAGCGCGCGCAGGTGTGGGGCGTGTCGTTCCCGCTGCCGCGCAGCCTCGACGGCACGGCCGCGCGCGGCTTCGCCGACGAGTACGCGCTGCTGCAGGAACGGCTCAACGCGCGCCTGTTCGAACGCATGCACGTGGAGCGCGACCGCGCCCGGCGCGCGGCGATCCTGTCGTTCCCGCAGCAGTTCGCCGCGCTCGGCGAAGCCGCGCGGCAATTCGTCGAAGGCGTGTTCGCCGGCACCGCCTACGGCACGCCGCCGCTGTTGCGCGGCGTGTACCTGACCTCCGGCACCCAGGAAGGCACGCCGATCGACCGCATGATGGGCGCGGTGGCGCGCACCTTCGGCCTGGCCGAGGCCAGCGTGCAGGCACCGGGCGCGCAGCGCCGCACCTTCTTCGTCGAGCGCCTGCTGCGCCAGGTGCTGCTGCGCGAATCCGGCCTGGCCGGGCGCGCGCCGGCGCTGGAGCGGCGCCGCGCCTGGCTGCAGGCGGCCGGGTATGCCGGCATCGCGCTGCTCGGCGTGCTGCTGCTGGGCGGGCTCACCGGCAGCTATCTGGGCAACCGCGCCTACCTGCAGCAGGTGCGCGCGGCGCTGGATGCGCGTCCGCACAGCCCGGATCCGGACAGCGCGGCGACCACGCCGCAGTACTTCGCGCTGGCGCTGCAGCAACTGGAAGGCACCCGCGCGCTGGCGCAGGTCGCGCAGCAGTACCGCGACGGCGCGCCGTGGTCGATGCGCATGGGCCTGTACCAGGGCGATGCGGTCGGCGAGGAACTGCACGACGCCTACCTGCGCCAGCTCAACGGCACCCTGGTGCCGGGCGTGGCGCTGCGCCTGCGCCAGGGCATGGCCGAGAACGCCGGCGCGCCGCAGGCGCTGTACTACTACCTCAAGGGCTACCTGATGCTGGGCCAGCCGCAGCACCTGGACGCGCAGCAGCTGACCGCGCTGAGCGCGATCGAATGGCGCAAGCTGTTCCCCGGCGACAGCGTGCTGCAGCAGGCGCTGGCCGGCCACTTCCAGGCGCTGCTCGACGCGCCGGGACGGCTGCGCGCCTTGTCGCTGGATCCGGCGCTGCTGGAGCAGGCGCGCAACACGCTGCGCTCGGCCGACCTGGCCACGCTGGTGTACGGCAACCTCAAGCTGTCGCAACCACAGGCCGGCGCCGAGCCGTTGCAGCTGGACAAGGCGCTGGGCCTGCTCGGCAACGTGTTCCAGCGCAAGAGCGGCGCGCCGCTGTCCGAACCGCTGCCGGCGCTGTACACGCAACCGGTGTTCGCCGCGCTGGCCGCGCAGGGCATCGGCGAGGCGGTCGAACAATTCGTGCGCGACGACTGGGTGTTCGGCCCGCGCCGCATCGACGCGCTGGGCAAGGCGCGGCTGGCGCAGCAGGTGCGCGTGCTCTACGAACAGGACTACATCCGCTACTGGGACGGCCTGCTCGTCGACCTGCAACTGCAGCCGGCCGCGGACCTGCAACAGGCCAGCACGATCGCGGCCAAGCTGGCCGGGCCGAGTTCGCCGCTGCGGCTGCTGCTCGGCGTGGTCCGCGACAACACCCAGCAATTGCTGCGCGCGCCGCCGCCCAAGCCCGGGCAGGACGCCGCCACCGCGGCGGCGAGCAAGGCCGGCGCGAAACTGGCGGCCAAGCTGCCCGGCGGCAACGCGGCCATGGCCGCGGCGCTGGCCGCCAGCGGCGACGCCGGCGCTGCCGCGGCCACACCGCCTGGCGCCGCCATCGCCAGCCACTTCGCCGCGCTCAACGCCCTCGCCGACGGCGCGCCCGGCGCCACGCCGCTCGACCACTTGCTCGGCGTGCTCGACCAGCTCGGCAAGACCTTGCTGACCATGACCGATCCGGCCACCGCCCCGGCGCAGCCCAATGCGCAACTGCTGCTGGCGCAGCAGGAAGCGGCGCAGTTGCCGCCGCCGCTGTCGACCTGGCTGCAGGCGCTGGCCGGCAGCAGCGCCGCGCTGATGGCGCGCGGCGCGCAGACCGCGCTGGACGCGCAGGTGCAGCAGGCGGTGGGCGTGGTCTGCGGCGAATTCGTCAAGGGCCGCTATCCGTTCGATCCGGCCAGCGCGCAGGAGATCCCGTTGCAGAACTTCGGCGAACTGTTCGGCGTCGGCGGCCGCTTCGACGCGCTGTACCGCGACGCCTTGCAGAAGCTGCTCGACACCAGCGGCCGCGACTGGCGCTGGAAGCGCGGCCCCGATGCGCTGGCCGGCGCGCCAGGGTTGCCGGCGCAGCTGCAGCTGGCCGAACGCATCAAGCAGAAGTACTTCCGCGGCGCGGCGCAGCCGGAGGTCGGCTTCACCGTGCTGGCGCCGACCCTGGACCCGGAGGTGACCCGGCTGACCGTGGACATCGAAGGCCAGCGCTTTGACTACACCGCCGGCGGCATGGACAGCATGCCGATGAAGTGGCCCGGGCCCACGCCCGGCCACGTCAGCATCGCCGCCTTCGGCGCCGACGGCGCCGCACTGGGCCGGCTCGACTACCAGGGCGACTGGGCGCTGTTCCGCGCCCTGCAGGCCGGCGACCTGCAGAACCCGTCGGACCTGCGCTTCGTCGCCCATTTCGACGTCGGGGGGCACGCGGTGCAACTGCCGTTGCGAGCCGGCAACCTGCGCCATCCCTTCCTCGACGCCGACGTGCGTCGTTTCGCGTGTGGAGGTTGAGGATGCAGCCGATGGCATTGCCCGGATTCTTCGGCAAGCTGCCCAGCGCCGGCGATTTCGTGCAGCGGCGCTTGCCGCCGGCGTTCGTCGAACCGTGGGACCGGCACTTCTCGCAGCTGATCGCCGGCGCGCGCGCGCAGCTCGGCACGCAATGGGCGCCGGCCTACCGCGGCAGCGGCCTGCACGCGTTCGTGCTCGGCAGCGGGCTGTGCGGCGGCGTGGCCTGGGCGGGCGTGCTGGGGCCGGGCGAGGACCGCGTCGGCCGTTGCTTCCCGCTGGCGATCGCGCTGCCGCTGGCGCAGGCCGCGCCGGACCGCAGCTGGTATGCGCGTGCGGCCACGCTGCTGGGCCAGGCGCTGGCCGATCGCACCATGGGCGTGGAGGCGTTCGACGCGCAGCTGCAGGCGCTGGCGCCGGATCCGGACGCCACCGCCATTCCCAATGCGCCGCGTGCGTTGGCCGGGCAAGCGTTGTGGTGGAGCGGCGACGGCGTGGTGCAGCACAGCGTCGGCCTGTTGTCCGCGCACGACTACCTGGGCTGGCTGGCGCCGGCCGCGCTCGCGCTGCCGGAGGCCGCGCGCTGATGGCCGCGCTGCACTACCGTTCCGCCGGGCGAACCGAAACCGGCAAGGTGCGCCGCCACAACGAGGACGCGTTGCTGCTGCGCGACGACGCCGGCCTGTGGGTGGTCGCCGACGGCCTCGGCGGGCATGCCGCCGGCGACTACGCCAGCGGGCTGATCGTCGAGCGCCTGGCGACGCTGCCGCGCGCGACCGACGTGTGCGACTTCATCGAGGCGATCGAGGACGCGCTGGCGCAGATCAACACCGAACTGCTGCACTGCGCCGAGCAGCGCCAGGTCGACATGATCGCGTCCACTGTGGTGCTGCTGGTGCACGATCCGGACTTCATGCTGTACGGCTGGGTCGGCGACAGCCGCGGCTACGGCCGCGTCGGCGGCGCGTTGAGACAGCTCACCCGCGACCACGTGCACGGAGTCAAGGACGACGCCACCCAGTTCGGGCAGGCCGGCGCCGGCGCCGAGCCGGCCGCCAACGCCGGCGTGCTGACCCGCGCGGTCGGCGCGCAGGAGCCGCTGTTCGTGGACTGGGTGCTGGCGCCGAGCGTGTCCGGCGCGCAGTTCCTGCTGTGCAGCGACGGCATCAACAAGGAAATCCCCGACCCGGAGCTGGACGTCGAGTGCCGCCTGCATGGCGAGCCGCAGGCGCTGCTGGCGCGGTTGTTCGAATTGGCGATGGGCCGGGCGGCGCGCGACAACGTCACCGCCGTCGTCGTCCGCCTGCAGGAGTGAAGGACGTGCATGAAGATACCGCTACCGTCGTCGAGCTGGTCGCCGCGATGCGCACCGGCGAGCTGGACCTGAAGGCCGTGCTCGACGCATTGGCCAAACGCAGCGCCGTGCCCGAGGCCGACTACCGGGCCGGGGTGGAAACGCTGTGGCAGCTGCGCCAGCAGCAGGTGCTCGACGACGTCACCGTGACCACGCTGGTGACCCGCCTCGACGCCTTGCGCGCCGACGCCGGCGCCGCGCCGGCCGCGCCGATCGACGACGACGCCACCGTGGTGATGCCGCGCCGCGCCGTGCCGCCGCCCGCGGCCGTCGAGGACGACGCCACCCGCGTGCAGCCGGCGATGCCGCTGCCGCAGGCCGGTACCGACGGCAACGCGGCGACCGGCACCGGCGGCGCGACCGGCACCGCGGGCACCGCCAGCCTGTCCAGCTGGCAGCGCCTGGCCGATGCCGCCGGCGGCGATTACGCCACCGTCGGCACGCTGCTGAAGGGCCGCTTCTACCTGGAGCGCGAACTGGGCCGCGGCGGCATGGGCGTGGTCTATCTGGCGCGCGACGAACGCAAGGTCGAAGCGCGCGACCGCGACCCGTGGCTGGCGGTGAAGGTGCTCAGCGACGAGTTCCGCCGCCATCCCGATTCGCTGGTGGCGCTGCAGCGCGAGGCGCGGCGCTCGCAGAAACTGGCCCACGACAACATCGTGCGCGTCTACGACTTCGACAAGGACCGCACCCTGGTCTTCATGACCATGGAGTACATCGACGGCTGCGACCTGAAGACGCTGATCCGCGAACAGGCCTACAACGGCATGTCGCTGGCGCGCGCGCGATCGCTGATCGAGGGCATGGCGCGCGCCCTGGCGCGGGCGCACGCGGCCGGCGTGGTGCATTCGGATTTCAAGCCGGGCAACGTGATGGTCACCCGCGACGGCGTGGCCAAGGTGTTCGACTTCGGCATCGCCCGTGCCGGCAAGCACGCCGCCGACATGGCCGGCGAGCAGACCGTGTTCGACGCGGCCACGCTCGGCGCGCTGACCCCGGCCTACGCCAGCCTGGAGATGATCCGCGGCCAGGAACCCACGCCGGCCGACGACATCTACGCGCTGGGCTGCGTGTGCTTCGAACTGCTCACCGGCAAGCATCCGTTCGACAAGCTCAGCGCCGAAGTGGCGCTGCGCGACAAGCGCGTGCCGCCGCCGGTGCCGGGCCTGACCAAGCGCCAGTACCAGACCCTGTGCGCGGCGGTGGCGTTTCCCGCCGCGCAGCGCCTGGACAACGTGGAAGCGCTGCTGGACGGCCTGCGCGAGGTGCCGCTGCGCGAGCGCGCGCTGCCGCTGCTGGGCTACGGCACCGCGGTACTGGTATTGGCCGGCGTCGGCGGCTGGGGCGCTTCGCGCTACCTGCACCAGCGCCATCTGGAGCAGGTCACCGCGCGCTTCGGCGCGGCCGATCCGCAGCGCTACGTCGACGAGACCCAGGCGATGCAGGCGCTGGCCAGCCTCGACGACGACGACCGCCGGCGCCTGCTGGTGGACCGCGGCGACCTGATCCAGGATTTCCTGCTGCGGCGCCTGGACGCGCTGTGGAATCCGGCCAGCGGCCGCTACGACTACCGCGGCGCGCTGCAGGTGTTCGCGCTGCGCGACCGGCTGCGGCTGTATTCGCCGGCGCTGGATGCGCGCCGCGAGAGCATGGAGCGCGAGAAGAACGAACGCCTCAACGCGCTCGACACCACGCTCAACGCGCAGGTCGCCGCCGGCGCCATCTTCCGCGACCGTGCCGACAACGCGCTGGCCACGCTGGACCAGGTGCGGCGCATCGATCCGAACAGCGCGCTGCTGCGGCATCCGGAACTGGAGCTGCGCCTGGACGCGGCGATCCAGCAGTCGGCCGACGCGCAGCAGTGGGCGCAGGCACGCACCCGCCTGCAGCAGGCGCGCGCGGCGCTGCCCGATTCGCTGCGCCTGCAGTTGCGCGGCGCGCAGCTGCAGCTGGCGCAGCACGACAGCCAACCGGCGCTGCCGGCGCCGCACGACCCGGCGCAGGCGCGCAAGGCGCTGGCGGCGCTGCTCGCCGCACCGTCCGCCGATCCGGACTGGCAGGACAACGTCGAAGCGGCGCTGGCGGTGCTGCCGGCGGCCGAGCGCGACGCGCAGGATGCGGCGTTGGCGGCGGCGATCGCCGACACCGTCGCGCCGCAGAGCGATCCGCTGCAGTTGCCGGGTGCGCAGGCGCTGGTCGACTTCGGCCTGACCCAGGCGGCGCATGCGCCGCAGCTGCTGGCCCAGCGCGAACGCCTGCAGACCCTGCAGCAGCAACTACAGACGATGCTGGCGCGCGAAAGCGCCGAGGCCGAGGTGGCGTCGCGGATCGAATCGATGCGCCGCGCCGCCGCCGCCAACGACCTGGACAAGGCGCGCCAGGCACTGGCGCGCATCGCCAGCCTGCAGCCGCAGCATCCGTTCCTGCAGAAGGAAGCGCCGCAGCTGTTGGCCGGTGTCTATCTCGGCAACGCCGCCGGCGCGTTCCGCCAGGGCCGCTATCGCCAGGCCGCCGACGTGCTCGGCCAGGGCGTGGCCGCGCTCGGCGAGCGCGCCGACCTGCGTGCCGCACAGGCCCGCTACGACGTCGCCGCAGCGGTGATGGACGGTGGCGTGCAGGCCTTGCCCGCCGCCGAGCGGCAGCGCCTGGGCCAGCGCCTGGAGGCGCTGTACCGCAGCGATGCGCAGGCGATGACGCAACTGGAAACCGAACTGAAGGCGCGCGGGCAATTGCCCGAAGGCACGCTCGGCGCACGCCTGCAGCGCCAGGCCGGCAGCGATGCGCCCAGTTCCGATGCGCTGGCGCCGACCGCCGCCGCGGCGACCGCGCCGGCCGGCAAGGACCCCGCGCGCAAGCCCGCGAGCGGCAAGCCCGCCGCCAAGCCGGCGGCGACCGCGCCCGCGGCCAGCGAGCGCACGCCTGCCGCCGGCGCGGCCAGCGACGAGGAGCCGCTGCCGCCGGTCCCGACCGGTCCCGACCCGTGCGCCGCCGCCGCACCCGGACGCGGCAAGCCCTGCTTCGACGCGCTCGGCGCGCAGCGCGGGCCGATGCTGGTGACGGTGCCCGGCCTCGCCGGCGGCAAGTCCTACGCGTTGTCGCGCGCGGAGGTGGCGGTGGCCGATTTCAACCTGTTCTGCCAGGCCACCGGCAAGTGCACCGCGCAACCGGCCGGGGATGCGGAACTGGCGCGCGCGCCGGTGCGCAACATCAGCCTGACCCAGGCCCGCGCCTATCTGCGCTGGTTGACCATCGCCAGCGGCGGCTGGCGCTATCGGCTGCCCACCGATGCCGAATGGCAGCACGCCGCCCAGGCCGGCAGCGACTGGCGCCAGGCCGAGGACAGCAACTGCGTGCCGCCCACCGCCAGCGCCGGCGATGCCACGCGCGCGCCGCTGCCGCCGCGCGGCCGCGAACCCAATCCGTGGGGCCTGATCAACCTCACCGGCAACGTCTGGGAATGGGTCTCCAGCGGCGCCGGCGTGCAGGCGCGCGGCGGCAGTTTCGCCAGTTACTGGGCCGATTGCACGGTGCAGGCGCGGCGCGCCGACAACGGCTCGGCGCAGCCGGACGTGGGCCTGCGCGTGCTGCGGGAATTGCCATGAACGAGGCCCAGCAGCTGGCCAACGCGCACCTGCACGCGCTGGCCGAGGCGTACCAGCACGGCCGCATCGGCCGCGACGAGTACCGCGCCCGGCGGCGCAACGTGTTGGCCGCTGCGCGCAGCGCCGACCAGGGCGTCACCCACCGCAACGCGCTGCGGCCGACTGTCGCCGCAGCGGCGCCTGCGCGCGTGCGGCACGAGCCGCTGCCGCTGCTGTTCGCCGACGCGCACGCGCGCCGGCGTCGGCGCCTGTTGGTGGCCTTTATTTGTGTGACGCTGTTCGCTTTGTTGCTGCTATTCTTGGTTGGCGCAATGCCCGCGTTCGCAGGGCATTCGAAAGCGACGACCGCTGCCGACACGTTGGTCCCCTGTCCCGCTGCCCACCTGGCCGCGGCACACGTGGCGACCACCGGCAGCGCCGGCGTACGACAGGGAATCGTTCCAGGGGAAATCGAATGCGTATGACGTGTCTGGCCGCGGCCGTGTCCGCGTGGCTTGCTGCTGCTCCGGTGCACGCGCAGGCCCCGCCTGCCGAGGCCGATGCCGGCCCGGCCGCGACAGGCGTCGGCGCCACGCTGCCGCCGCTGAAGGAGCGCGACAACGAAGCGGTGACCCTGCAGGTGCGCGGCTTCCGCGTGCGCGACGTCGGCGAACACCCGCGCGAGGGCATCACCCCGGCCACGGTGCAGGCGCTCGCCGACGCGCAATTCCAGGCATTGGCGCAGGGCCAGCCCGTCGTGGCGTTGCGCTTCGACCAGTTGCAGGGAGTCGCCGACGCCATCACCCGCGCCTACCGCCTGTCCGGTTTCATCGTCAGCACCGCCTACCTGCCGGCGCAGACGCCGGGGCCGGAGCAGCTCGTCGAGATCCGCGTGCTCGAAGGCCGCATCGGCGACGTCGAGGTCAAGGGCGCATCGCGCTATCGCACCGGCACCCTGGCGGCGCCATTGCGGCAATTGCAGGGGCGGCCGCTGCGCAAGCAGGACGTGGACGGCGCATTGCTGTACGTGCGCGACCTGCCGGGCGTGTCGGTGTCCTCGGTGCTGCAGCCGGGCAAGCGCGAGGGCGAGACGGACGTGCTGCTGGTCGCCAGCGAAGCGCCGCGCCCGTACACGGTCAGCCTGGGTGGCAACAACTACGGCACCGAACTGACCGGCCGCTATCGCGCCCAGCTCGGCTTGGCCTGGAACAGTCCGCTGGGACTGGGCGACGTGCTTTCGGCCAACTACGCCTATTCGTTGGATCCACGGCAGAGCCAGATCGGCGCGCTGTCCTATGCGCTGCCGGTGCCGGCGGTGCCCGGGCTCGGCGGCGTGATCGGCGCCAGCCGCAGCGAACTGGAAGTGCGCAACGGCGTGTTCGCCGCGCTCGGCCTGAAGGGTCCGACCTCGGTGGTCTACGCCGGCAGCGACTGGAAGTTCGTCAACCGCGAGAACCTGCAATGGCAGGCCTCGCTACGCTACCTGCGCGAGCAGTCGCAGCTCAGCGCGGCCGGCATCCGCCTGTCCGACCAGAAGTTCGACGTGGTCGAACTGGGCACTGCGTTGCGCCGTACCGACCTGCGCTGGCGCGGCATCGACCTGCTGCAGCTGAGCCTGCGCCAGTCGCTGAAGGACCGCTCGGCCACGCCGGACCTGGTCAGCCCGCAGCACGACAGCCATTTCACCATCGCCCGGCTCGGCTACACGCGCATGCAGTACCTCAGCCGCACCCAGCGCCTGTACCTCAAGCTCAACGGCCAGTACAGCGACAACGCACTGACCCCGATGGAGCAGTTCGCGGTCGGCGGACCGGACAGCGTGCGCGCCTACCCGGTGTCCGACGCGCTCGGCGACCGCGGCTACTACACCGCGCTGGAGTACCACGTCGACGCGCCCGGCTTCGCCGACGCCGCCTCGCCGTTCAACGGCCGGCCGTGGCGCGAGGTGCTGGAGCTGGACGTGTTCGCCGACCACGCGCGGGTCTATCCGGCCGGCGGCAACCGCGCGCTCGTCGCAGCGGTGGAGACCTTCGACGGCATCGGTGCGGGGCTCACCCTGCGCGTGCCGCAGTTCAAGAGCTTCGAACTGCGGCTCAGCGCCGCAAAGCCGACCGGCGGTCGCGATGCGTCCGACGGCCGCGACGTCCGCTTCTATTCGCGTTTCGGCTTCACCTTCTGAGGATCCGTCCATGTCCGCCATCGCCCCCGCTTCGATCGCCACCCGTGCCGCACGCCGCTGCGCGTTGCGCCATTCGCCGCTCGCGCTGGCCTTGGCGGTCGCGCTCGGCGCCGTGGCACCCGGCAACGCGGCGGCGCAGGTGGCCGCCACCCAGTTACCAATCGGCGGCAGCATCGCCGGCGGCACCGGCACCATCAATCCGGCCAGCGGCGCGACCCTGACCATCGACCAGACCTCCAGCCGGATGGCGTTGAACTGGTCCGCGTTCGACATCGGCTCGGTGGCAACGGTGACATTCAACCAGCCGTCCACCAGCGCCGCGGTGCTCAACCTGGTACAGGGCGGCAATCCCACGCAGATCTTCGGCAACGTCAACGCCAACGGCCAGGTGTTCCTGATCAACCCCAACGGGATCATCTTCGGCAGCACCGCGCAGTTCAACGTCGGCGGACTGGTGGCCAGCACCCTGGGCACCACCGCCTCCGACTTCATGAGCGGCAACGACGTGCTAGACGCCGGCGGCAACATGGTCGCGCTGATGTCCAACAGCGGCACCATCAACGCCGCCGCCGGCGCGGTCGACCTGATCGGCGGCAAGGTGGTCAACAGCGGCACCATCAACGCCACCGCCGGCAACATCAACCTGGTCGGCGCCGACAAGGTCACCCTCACCTTCGAAAGCGGCGGCTTCGGCGTCGTTGTCGACAAGGCCTTGCAACTGCAGCTGGACAGCGTGGCGGTGGAAAACAGCAACGTCCTCAGCGCGCCCGGCGGCATCGTGACGCTGCAGGCGCGCGCCGCGCAAGGCCTGTTCGACCAGTTGATCAACAACAGCGGCACCATCACCGCCGCCGCCCTCAACAGCGGCAGCGACGGCAGCGTGTCGCTGGTCGCCAACGGCGGCGGCCAGACCGGCATCGGCGGCAGCGGCAGCATCGACGTGGGTAGCGGCGCGATCAACATCAGCACCGACCGCAGCGTGCAGCAGAGCGGCATCTACACGGCTGGCACCTTGGGCGGCAGCATCGGCGGCGACGCCAGCTTCAGCGGCAGCAACCACATCGCCGCCCTCGCCAGCCTGAGCGTGGACGGCAACCTGAGCCTGTCCAACGCCATCGACCTGACGCAGTCCGGTGCGCTGACCGTGGGCGGCAGCAGCAGCTTCTCGCTGGGCAGCCATGCGCTCACCCTGGACGACGCCGGCAACGACTTCGGGCAGACGGTCAGCCTGAGCGCCGGCAGCACCACGATCGCCGACAGCGGCGCGCTGACTCTGGGCACGCTGGCCACTGGCAACCTCACCGCAACCAGCACCGGCGCCTTGAACCTAGGCAGCGGCGCCGTGACCGGCACCCTGGCCGCGACCAGCAACGGCGGCGCGATCACCCAATCCGCAAGCGGCCCGCTGACGGTGACCGGTACCAGCAACCTCGATGCCGGCATTGGCGCGATCACCCTGCAACAGACAGCTAACGATTTCGGCGGCGCGGTATCGCTGACCGGCAGCGGTGTCACCTTGACCGACAGCAACGCCCTGACCATCGCCGCGCTGACCCTGGGCAACAACAGCGCGCTGTCGTTGAATGCAGCCGGCACACTGACGCTGCCGTCCAGCGCGATCGATACCGGCAATGCCAACCTGAGCTTGCACAGCGGCAACGTCCTGGCCACGGCCGCAGCGCTGTCCGGCACCAACGTGAGCCTGAGCGGCGACGACGGTATCACCCTGGCGCACGACGTCACCGCCACCGGCCCGCTGATGCTGACCGCCGTCGACAGCGCGATCACGCAGAGCGCCGGTGCGCTCGCCGTCACCGGTACCAGCCACGTCGACGCCGGTAGCGGCGCGATCACCCTGACCGGCGCGGGCAACCATTTCGGCCAGGCGGTCAGCCTGACCGGCGGCACCACCCAGATCACCGACAGCGGCGCGCTGACGCTGGGCGCGCTGGCCACCGGCAATTTCACCGCGACCAGTAACGGTGCACTCAACCTCGGCAGCGGCACGGTGACCGGTACCTTGGCCGCGATCAGCAATGGCGGCGCGATCACTCAATCCGCGAGCGACCCGCTGACGATCACCGGTACCAGCACCCTCGACGCCGGCAGCGGCGCGATCACGTTGCAGCAAGCGGGCAACGATTTCGGCGGCGCCGTGTCGCTGACCGGCAGCGGCATCGCCCTGGCCGACGCCAACGTCTTGACCATCGCCGCGCTGACCCTGGGCAACAACAGCGCGTTGTCCCTGTATGCGGGTGGCACACTGACGCTGCCGGGCAGCGAGATCGATACCGGCAATGCCAATCTGAACCTGCACAGCGGCAACGTGCTGACCACGACCGCGGCGCTGTCCGGCGCCGACGTGAGCCTGAGCGGCGACGACGGCATCACCCTGGCGCACGACGTCACCGCGACCGGCACGCTGGCGCTGACCACCGTCGACAGTGCGATCGCACAGAGCGCCGGCGCACTCACTGTCTCCGGCACCAGCGGCATCAACGCCGGCAGCGGCGCGATCGCCTTGACCGGCGCCGGCAACCACTTCGGGCAGGCGGTGAGCCTGACCGGCGGCACCACCCAGATCACCGATAGCGGCGCACTGACCTTCGGCACGCTGGCTACCGGCAACCTCACCGCGACTAGCAACGGCGCCTTGAAGCTGGGCAGCGGTACGGTGACCGGCACGTTGAACGCGACCAGCAACGGCGGCGTGATCGGTCAGACCGCCGCATTGACGGTGACCGGCAATGCCGACATCAATGCCGGCAGCGGTGCCATCGACTTGGGCCAGGCCAACGACTTCCAGGGCGTGGTACGCCTGACCGGCGCCGACACGGCGATCGCCGACCGCAACGCACTGACCCTGGGCAATCTGGCCACCGGCAACCTCACCGTCACCAGCAACGGCGTCCTGAACCTGGGCGGCGGCACGGTGACCGGCACGCTGGACGCGGCCAGCAACGGCGGCGCGATCGAGCAGACCGCGGCGTTGACGGTGAGCGGCAACGCCGACTTCGTCGCCGGCAACGGCGCCATCACCCTGGACCAGGCCAACGCCTTCCAGGGCAGCGTCGGCCTGACCGGCGGCAACGCGACGCTCACCAACGCCGGCGCACTGACGCTGGCCGCCAGCACCCTCGGCGGCAACCTGATCGTCGACGCCAACGGCGACATCGCGCAGAACGGCGCGCTGCGCGTGGACGGCACCAGCAGCATCCAGGCGCACGGCAACGCGATCGGCCTGGGCGGTACCGGCAACGACTTCCAGGGCATGGTGAGCCTGGCCGGCGGTGCGGTGACCATCGCCGACAGCAACGCACTGCTGCTGGGCAGCCTGGCTACCGGCAACCTCACCGCCACCAGCAATGGCGCGTTGAATCTCGGCAGCGGCACGGTGACCGGCTCCTTGACCGCGATCAGCAACGGCGGCGCCATCACCCAGTCGGCCAGCAACGGACTCACCGTCACCGGCACCAGCGATATCAATGCCGGCACTGGGTCGATCACCCTGACCACCACCGGCAACGACTTCGGCGATGCGGTCGACCTCACCGGCGGCATCACCGCGATTGCCGACAGCAACGCACTGCTGCTGGGCAACCTGGCCACCGGCAACCTCACCGCCGCCAGCAATGGCGCGTTGAA
>NZ_JAVDSZ010000013.1:0-173751 GCF_031455575.1 Xanthomonas sp. 1678
AACTTTCCCCCCCCTTTGGCGGGGGTGGGGCCGTGTGGGGGGGCGGCCGGGCCCCCTTTGGCCGCGCAAGCGGCCCGCCCCGCCGCCCCGCGCCCCGAGCCCCGCGGCGACGGCGGCAACGCCATCGCCGCATACCTGCAACAGCACGAACAAAAGCCGCTGCTGCGCTTCATCACCTGCGGCAGCGTCGACGACGGCAAGAGCACCTTGATCGGGCGCCTGCTGTACGACAGCAAGCGCCTGTTCGACGACCAGCTCGCCGCGCTCAGCGCCGACAGCAAGCGCCACGGCACCCGTGGCGGCGAGATCGACTACGCGCTGCTGCTCGATGGCTTGGCCGCCGAGCGCGAGCAGGGCATCACCATCGACGTGGCCTACCGCTACTTCGATACCGACCGGCGCAAGTTCATCGTCGCCGACTGCCCCGGCCACGAGCAGTACACCCGCAACATGGCCACCGGCGCGTCCAGCGCCGACGTGGCGGTGGTGCTGGTCGATGCGCGCAAGGGCCTGCTGACCCAGACCCGCCGCCACAGCTACATCGTCTCGCTGCTCGGCATCCGCCACGTGGTGCTGGCGGTCAACAAGATGGACCTGGTCGGCTTCGACCAGGCCACCTTCGACGCGATCGCCGCCAGCTACCGGGCGCTGGCCGCGCAGCTGGGCATCGCCCAGGTGCAGTGCATCCCGCTGTCGGCGCTGGACGGCGACAACCTGTCGCAGCGGTCCGCGCGCACGCCCTGGTACGCCGGCCCGGCCTTGCTCGAACACCTGGAAGGCCTGGACCTGGAAGCGCGCGACGCCGACAGCGGCCTGCGCCTGCCGGTGCAATGGGTCAACCGCCCTAACCAACAGTTCCGCGGTTTCGCCGGCACGCTCGCGGCCGGCCAGGTGCGCCCGGGCGATGCGGTGGTGGTGCTGCCGTCGGCGCGCCGCTCCACCGTGGCGCGGGTGCTCGACGGCAACGGCGATGTCGCGCACGCGGTGGCCGGGCAGGCGGTGACGCTGACCCTGGCCGACGAGATCGACATCAGCCGCGGCGACGTCATCGCCGCCGCCGGCGACCCGCCGGAAGTGGCCGACCAGTTCGCCGCGCACGTGCTGTGGATGGACGATGCCGCGTTGCTGCCCGGTCGCCCGTACTGGCTGAAGCTCGGCACCCGCACCGTGTCGGCCAGCGTCAGCGAGATCAAGCACCGCATCGACGTGAACACGCAGGAGCGGCTGGCGGCCAAGCGCCTGGAGCTCAACGAGGTCGGCTACTGCAACCTGGCGCTGGACGAACCAATCGCGTTCGAGCCGTACGCGCGCAACCGTGCGCTCGGCGGTTTCATCCTGATCGACCGGCAGAGCAACGCCACCGTTGCCGCCGGTACGCTCGACTTCGCGCTGCGCCGCGCCGGCAACGTGCACTGGCAGCACCTGGACGTGGACAAGGCGGCGCGCGCGCGGATCAAGGGCCAGGCGGCGAAGGTGCTGTGGTTCACCGGCCTGTCCGGCGCCGGCAAGTCGACCATCGCCAACCTGGTCGAGAAGCGGCTGCATGCGCAGGGCCGGCACACCTTCCTGCTCGATGGCGACAACGTCCGCCACGGCCTCAACCGCGACCTCGGCTTCACCGACGAGGACCGGGTGGAGAACATCCGCCGCGTCGCCGAGGTCGCCAGGCTGATGGCCGACGCCGGGCTGATCGTGCTGGTCAGCTTCATCTCGCCGTTCCGTGCCGAGCGCGCGATGGCGCGTTCACGTTTCGAGGACGGCGAGTTCGTCGAGGTGTTCGTCGACGTGCCGCTGCACGTGGCCGAGGCGCGCGACGTCAAGGGGCTGTACGCCAAGGCGCGCGCCGGGCAGATCCCCAACTTCACCGGCATCGATTCGCCGTACGAGGCGCCGGCGCAGCCGGAACTGCACCTGCAGGCCGATGGCGACAACGCCGAGGCGCTGGCGGCGCGGGTGCTGGCCTGGCTGGACGCGCAGGACTGAGCTGCGGCAGCGCGCTGTCCGGCGCACACCGGTAGCTGCGTCGCGTTCGCCGTGAGCGCGACGCGCTGCAGCGCGCATGCAGGGACCGGCGCTACACCGGTCCGCGCGCACGCGCATGGGTCCTCGGCCACATGACACCCGGCGCCGCGCGTGCTTAAGTCCACGGCTCCCCGCCGTCGAAGAAACCGCCCCATGGCCCGCCTGTCGCTTTCCTCGTTGCCCTCTGTGTTGGCGCTGTGCTGCGGCGCGGCCTTTGCGCAGGCGCCCGACGCCGTGCCGAGCGGGCGCCTGCCGTCCTGGGCGGTGCCGCAGCACTACGCGCTGGACCTGAAGATCGACCCGGCGCAGCGCACGTTCAGCGGCACCGCCACGATCCGCGTGCGGCTCGCGCAGGCGTCCGACCACCTCTGGCTGCACGGCAAGCAGCTGCGCGTCGCCAAGGCCACGCTGCGCACCGCCACCGGCACGCCGTTCGCGGTGCGCTACGCGCAGGCCGACGCGCAGGCCGGCGTGGCGCGGATCGCGTTCGGACGCGTGCTGCAGCCGCAGGAACTGACCCTGACGATCGCCTACAGCGCGCCGCTCAACCAGCAGTTGCAGGGCCTGTACCAGGTCAGATACCAGGGCCATGCGTATGCGCTCACGCAGATGGAGCCGATCAGCGCGCGCTACGCGTTCCCCGGTTTCGACGAGCCGTCGCTGAAGACCCCGTTCGCGCTGCGCCTGACCGTGCCCGAGGCCGACCAGGCCCTGGCCAACACCCAGGCCGTCGCCACCAGCCCCGCCGGCAAGGGCTGGAAGACCGTGCGCTTCGCCGAGACCGAGCCGTTGCCGACCTACCTGGTCGCCTACGGCGTCGGCCCGTGGGACGTGGTCGACGCACCGGCGCTGCCGGCCACGCCGCAGCGCGCGCACGCCACGCCGCTGCGCGGCGTCACCGCGCAGGGCCAGGGGCCGCGCATCCGGCGCGCGCTGGAACAGACCCCGGCCATCATCACCGCGCTCGAGGACTACTACGGCTTCGGCTATCCGTTCGACAAGCTCGACCTGGTGGCCGCGCCGGATTTCTCCGCCGGCGCGATGGAGAACCCGGGCTTCGTCACCTTCCGCGACTGGTTGCTGCTGCTGGACGAGGATTCGCCGCGGCGCAACGTGCAGGGCTCGTTCAACGTCACCGCGCACGAACTGGCGCACCAGTGGACCGGCGACACGGTCACCATGACCTGGTGGGACGACCTGTGGCTCAACGAGGCGTTCGCCACCTGGATGCAGCAGAAGATCACCATGCAGCTGCGCCCGGAGTACCGCGCCGACCTGGACCGCGTCGCATCCGCGCAGACCGCGATGGACAACGACAGCCTGGTCAGCGCGCGCAAGATCCGCCAGCCGATCACCGGCAACGGCGACATCGAGACCGCGTTCGACAGCATCACCTACAAGAAGGGTGCGGCGGTGCTGGGGATGTTCGAGGCCTTCGTCGGCGCCGACACCTTCCGCACCGGGATGCGCAGCTACATCGCCGCGCACCGCTTCGGCAACGCTACCGCCGACGACCTGATCGATGCGATCGCCGTGGCGGCCGGCAAGGGCGACGACTTCAAGGCCGCCTTCCGCAGTTTCCTCGACCAGCCCGGCGTGCCCTATGTGCAGGCCCGGCTGGAGCCCGGCAGGCAGGGCGCGGTGCTGCGGCTGCAGCAGCAGCGCTACCTGCCGCTGGGCTCCAGCGGCGAGGGCGCGCGCAGCTGGGGCTTGCCGGTGTGCGTGAAGTACGGCACCGCGCAAGGCGCGCGACGCGCCTGCACGATGCTGTCCGGTGCCGACGGCAGCATCGTGCTGCAGGGCGCCGACAAGAACAGCTGGGTGCTGCCCAATGCCGAGGGCGCCGGCTACTACCGCTTCGGCCTGCCGAAGGCGCAGCTGGACGCGCTGGGCCGCCACCTGGATGCGCTCGGCGACGCCGAAAAGCTCGCCTACGCCGATGCCATCGACGCGGCGTTCCGCAGGGGCGATGCTGACAGCGCCGACGTGGTCGCGGCGATGCAGCGATTGGCGCCGGCACCGGCCGCGCCGGTGGCGACCGCGCTGGTCGACCGCTTCGGCTGGATCTGGCGCGTGTTGGCGACCGACGACGCCCAGCGCGCCGCGCTGCGCAGCCAGGCCGAACAGGCGTTCGGCGCACGCCTGCAGGCGCTGGGCTACCGGCGCCGCGCCAGCGACAGCGCCGACGACGTGGCGCTGCGCACGGATCTGGCCAGCCTGCTCGGCGTGGAGCTGGGCGTGCCGGCGGTGCGCCAGGCGCTGCTGGCGCAGGGCGATGCGGTGCTGGCCGGCAGCAACGGCCGTGGCCCGGACTTCGCCGCCGCCGATCCGGACCTGCTCGGCAGTGCGTTGGCGGTGGCGGTGCAGGAGCGCGGCGACGCGGCCGTGGACGCGCTGCTCGCCGCGCTGCGCAGTCATGGCGAACCGGCGCAGCGCAACGCAATGATCGCCGCGCTGTCGATGGTGCGCGATCCGCGGCAACTGCAGAAGGTGCGCGATTTCGCGCTGACCGACGCGGTCAAGGTCGGCGAGATGACGAGCCTGCTGATGGGCGCGCATGCCGATGCCGCCACCCATGCATCGATGTGGAGCTGGTACACCACGCACTTCGACCGCCTCGTCGCGCGGTCCGGGTCCTTCGACGGCGGCCGCCTGCCGGCGCTGGCCGCGTCCGGCGGCTGCGAGGTGGCCGAGGCCGAGCGCCTGGAGGCGTTCTTTGCGCCGCGCCTGCAGCAGCTCAGTGGCGCCGATCGCGGCCTGGCGCAGACCGCCGAGACGATCCGGCTGTGCAGCGCGCTGCGGCAGCAGCAGCGCGCCGCGCCGCTCGTGCGCTGAGGCACGGATGCCGCCGCGCCGGCATTGCCGGCCGCGGCGACATTGCGCATGCTATGGCGGCAGGGATGCGGTAGGGATACGGGGCGACCGCTCCGGAGGCTGTGTCCACGCGGCGGCGGCGCGATTGGCGCAGCGGCCGCACGACGTTCAGGGGGAACGCGTGGATCCGAAGATGCAGGCCTTGCTGGCCAGGACCAATGTCACCGAGCTGGTCGCGCCGGCGGCCGTGGAACAGGTGACCGATCAGCCGGTGCGCCCGGAACCGCCACCGACGCAGCGTCCGCTGCACTCCACCAGCGACCCGTTCCAGTACCACCTGGCGACCACCGAGATCGTCGGCAAGCTGCAGGACCGGCGGACCAAGCCGGCGTTGCGGGTGTTCGGCTGGTTCGCCTTCGGCCTGCCGATGGCGGTGTTCGGCGTGCTGCTGTTGCAGCTGACCTGGTACGACAGCGCGCTGCAGGCGTGGAAGATCCCGCACAGCGCCGGCCAGGCGCTGCGCGCGCTGTTCGGCAGCGCTTGCGCGCTCGCGTTCATGGCGGCGTACCCGTATTTCACCCGCCGTCGCGGGTCCGGCTCCGCCTGAGCGGCCATCCGGTTCGAGGACCTGGCGCCCGCGCCGCCAGGGGCGTGGCGGCAGGCGCTGGCAAAGGCGTCCGGCGGCGCTGGCAAGGGTCGTTGGTCATGGCCGGTCTGTGTCAACGACCGTCACGTCGTCCCGTTAAACTGGGCTGAACCTCTTGCGTCCGGGATGCTCATGCCGCACCGACCACGCGCCGGCGTCCGCCTGGCGTGCCTCGTCTCGCTGTCCATCGCCCTGATCGCCTGCGGCAAGCCGCCCGCGCCGGCGAAGACCGCCGATGCCGTGCCGGTGACGCTGCAGACGGTGGCGGTGCGGCCGTGGAGCGACAGCCTGTCGTCGCTGGGCACGGTCAAGGCGCGCGAATCGGTGACGCTGACCGCCAAAGTCAGCGAGATCGTGGAGCGGGTGCATTTCGATAGCGGCCAGGAAGTGGCGGCCGGCGCGCCGCTGGTGACGCTGCGTGGGCAGAGCCAGCAGGCCGCGCTGCGCGAGGCCGAGGCCACCTTCACCGAGGCCGAGCAGCTGTACCGGCGGCAGAGCGAGCTGGTCGGGCGCCAGCTGGTGTCCAAGGCGCAGCTGGACACCCAGCGCGCGCTGCGCGATGCCGCCGAGGCGCGGGTGCTGCAGATGCGCGCGGACATCGGCGACCGCAGCGTGCGCGCGCCGTTCGCCGGCGTGCTCGGCCTGCGCCAGATCAGCCCCGGCTCGCTGCTGACCCCGGATGCGACGATCGCCACGCTCGACGACGTGGCGCGGGTCTACGTGGACTTCCAGGTGCCCGAGGCGGCGATGGCCTCGGTGGCGGTCGGCGACAAGGTCGGCGGCGCCAGCGTCGCCTATCCGGGGCGCAGCTTCGACGGCGCGGTCAGCACCGTCGATGCGCGGGTGGACAGCGCCACCCGCGCGATCACCGTGCGCGCCGATTTCGACAACGCCGACCGCGCGCTGCGCCCGGGCATGCTGATGGACGTGCGCCTGTACCGGCCGGAGCGGCAGGCGCTGGTGATCCCGGAGATCGCGGTGGTGCAGGTCGGCCGCGAGTCGTTCGTGTACCGGGTCGGTGCCGACGCCAAGGTCGAGCGCGCCGACGTGCGCACCGGGGTGCGCCGCAGCGGCCTGGTCGAGATCCTGGACGGGCTGGCCGCCGGCCAGCGCATCGTCGTCGACGGCACCGGCAAGCTGCGCCCGGGCGTGGCGGTGGTCGATACCGCCGCAGCGGCGCCCAGCGCCGGTGGCGCGAACGGCGCCGCGGCCCGCGGCCGATGAAACTGTCGGACGTCTCGATCACGCGGCCGGTGTTCGCCGCGGTGATGAGCCTGCTGCTGGTGGTGCTGGGGGTGATGGCGTACAGCCGGCTGACCCTGCGCGAACTGCCGGCGATCGATCCGCCGATCGTCTCGGTCGAAGTGCGCTATCCCGGCGCATCGGCGGCGGTGGTGGAAAGCCGCATCACCCAGGTGCTGGAGGATGCGCTGGCCGGCATCGAAGGCATCGAGACGATCGAGGCGCGCAGTTCCAACGGCGTGGCCGACATCAGCATCGAGTTCCGTGTCAGCCGCGACATCGAGGCCGCCGCCAACGACGTGCGCGATGCGGTCAGCCGGGTGCTGGACCGCATGCCGGACGAGGCCGATCCGCCGGAGATCGCCAAGGTCGAGGCCGATGCCGACGCCATCATCTGGCTCAACATGAGCTCCAGCACGATGGATGCGCTGCAGCTGTCCGACTATGCCGAGCGCTACGTGGTCGACCGCCTGTCCAGCATCGACGGCGTGGCCCAGGTGCGGCTGGGCGGGCGCCAGCGCTATGCGATGCGGATCTGGCTGGAGCGCGACCAGTTGGCCGCGCGCGGGCTCACCGTCGCCGACGTGGAAGCGGCGCTGGCGCGCGAGAACGTGGAACTGCCGGCCGGGCGGCTGGAATCGGCCGACCGCGATTTCACCCTGCGCGTGGAGCGCGGCTACCGCACGCCGGCGGACTTCGCCGCGATCCCGCTGCGCAAGGGCGGCGACGGCTACGTGGTGCGGCTGGGCGACGTGGCCAAGGTGGAGCTGGCCTCGGCCGAACGCCGTGCCTATTTCCGCAGCAACGGCGTGCCAAACGTCGGCCTGGGCATCGTCAAGACCTCCACCGCCAACAGCCTGGACGTGGCCCGCGCCGCGCGCGCGGCCGCGCAGCAGATCCAGCAGAGCCTGCCCAAGGGCACCAACATCTTCGTCGCCTTCGACACCACCGTGTTCATCGATGCCTCGGTGGAGCGCGTGTACCACACGCTGATCGAGGCGGTGGTGCTGGTGCTGGTGGTGATCTGGCTGTTCCTGGGCAGCGTGCGCGCCGCGCTGATCCCGGCGGTGACGGTGCCGGTGTGCCTGATCGCCGCGTTCATCGCGCTGTACGCGTTTGGCTTCTCGATCAACCTGCTGACCCTGCTCGCGCTGGTGCTGTGCATCGGCTTGGTGGTGGACGATGCGATCGTGGTGGTGGAGAACATCCAGCGCCGCGTGGACCTGGGCGAGCCGGCGCTGGTGGCCGCGCGCCGCGGCACCGCGCAGGTCGCGTTCGCGGTGATCGCCACCACCGCGGTGCTGGTGGCGGTGTTCCTGCCGGTGGGCTTCCTGGAGGGCAACACCGGCCGCCTGTTCCGCGAACTGGCGGTGGCGCTGGCCGCGGCGGTGGCGATCTCCGCGTTCGTCGCGCTGACGCTGACGCCGATGATGTCGTCCAAGCTGCTCAAGGCGCACGCCAAGGAGAAGCCCAATCGCGTGCATGGCTGGATCGAGGCGCGCTTGCAGGGCATCAGCAACCGCTACCGGCGCGTGCTCGAGCGCCACGTCGGCCGCTATTGGCTGTTCGGCGCGCTGATGCTGGCGGCGGTCGCGGCCAGCGTATTGCTGGCGCGGAGCATTCCCTCGGAACTGGCGCCGGCGGAGGACCGCGGGTCGTTCCAGGTCATGATCGATGCGCCCGAGGGCGCCGGTTTCGACTACACCGTGGGGCAGATGCACCAGGTGGAGGGCATCCTCGATCGCCACCGCGGCGAGGACAGGCCGATCCGGCGCGCCAACCCGCGCGTGCCCGGCAGTTTCGGCGTCAGCGAGGAGATGCATACCGGGAGGGTCAGCGTGTTCCTGCAGGACTGGGGACAGCGCGAGGTGGCCACCGCCGACGTCGCCGCGCAGCTGCAGCAGGAACTGGCCGCGCTGCCCGGCGTGCGCGCGCGCACCCAGGTCGGCGGCGGCCTGGTCAACAGCCGCGGGCAGCCGTTCCAGATCGTGCTCGGCGGCCCCGACTACGCCGAGATCGCGCAATGGCGCGATCGCATCCTGGCGCGCATCGGCGACAACCCGGGCCTGGTCGGCGCCGACTCGGACTACAAGGAAACCCGGCCGCAGATGCGCGTGGAGATCGACCGCCAGCGCGCCGCCGACCTCGGCGTGCCGGTCACCGAGATCGGCCGCGCGCTGGAAACGCTGATGGGCGCGCGCCAGGTCACCACCTTCGTCGACAACGGCGAGGAATACGACGTGATGCTGCAGGCCAGCCGCGACGGCCGCGCCACCCCGGACGACCTGGCCGCGATCCGCGTGCGCGCCGACGGCGGCCAGCTGATCCCGCTGTCCAACCTGGTGACGCTGCGCGAGGTCGCCGAGCCGGGCAACCTGCACCGCTTCAACCGCTTGCGCGCGATCACCATCAACGCCGGCCTGGCCCCGGGCTATCCGCTCGGCGAGGCGATCGTCTGGGCGCAGCAGGTGGCGCGCGAGGAACTGCCGGACTATGCGCAGATCGACTGGAAGGGCGAATCGCGCGAATACCAGAAGGCCGGCGGCGCGGTGCTGCTGACCTTCGCGCTGGCGCTGCTGATCGTGTACCTGGTGCTGGCGGCGCAGTTCGAGAGCTTCATCCATCCGCTGGTGATCATGCTCACCGTGCCGCTGGGGGTGCTCGGCGCGCTGATCGGCCTGGCGCTCAGCGGCGGCACGCTCAATCTGTTCAGCCAGATCGGCATCGTCATGCTGGTCGGGCTGGCGGCCAAGAACGGCATCCTGATCGTGGAGTTCGCCAACCAGCTGCGCGACGAGGGCCGCAGCGTGCGCGCGGCCATCGTCGAATCGTCGGCGGTGCGGCTGCGGCCGATCCTGATGACCTCGCTGGCCACCGTGGTCGGCGCGATCCCACTGGTGGTCGCCGGCGGTCCCGGCTCGGCCAGCCGCGCCACCATCGGCATCGTGGTGATCTTCGGGGTGTCGGTGTCCACGCTGCTGTCGCTGTTCGTGGTGCCTGCGTTCTACGCGCTGCTGGCGCCGTACACGCGTTCGCCGGACGCGCTGAAGCAACGCCTGCAGCACTTGGAGGCGCAGACGCCGTCGGTGGGCGGCCACGCCTGAGCGCGGCGCCGGCGCGGCGCGGCTCGGCTCCGGCTGCCGCCTGCCGACAGGCACGCAACGCTCCGGTTATGCTCGGCCGCTCATCCGCATGAGAGACCAGCGATGCCCGATGACACCTGCGCCGCGGCCTGGCGCGAGCTGCGCCTGAGCGTGGACGACATGCAGCTGCGCCGTTGGCGCCGCGACGATCTCGATGCGCTGCTGCGCCATGCCGACGATGCGCAGGTGGTGCGCGGACTCAGCGAGCGCTTCCCGCATCCCTACACCCGCGCCGACGGCGAAGCGTTCCTGGGCGGGCACGTGGTCGACCTGAGCCAGCCGGTGCTGGCGATCGAGATCGGCGGCGAGGCCTGCGGCGGCATCGCCCTGCGTCCAGGCCACGGCGAGCGCGCGCATGCGGCGGAACTGGGCTACTGGCTGGGGCGCCAGCACTGGGGCCAGGGCCGGATGACGCGCATCGTCGCCGCGTACCTGGACTGGGCGGTTCCCGCGCTCGGGCTGTTGCGCGTGGAGGCCACCGTGCTGGACGGCAACGCGGCCTCGGCGCGGGTGCTGGAGAAGAACGGGTTCGTGCGCGAAGGCGTGCGCCGCGGCGCGCTGCGCAAGCAGCAACGGCTGCACGACCTGCTCCTGTTCGGCCGCCTGCACGTGCCGCGGTGAACGCCGCGCTTCGCGGTCATCGCCGATTCATGCACAATCGAACCAGCCCCCGTCGCCGGGGCATCCTTCTTGCGCCTCGGGGAACTGCGTGGAATCGATCATCACAGCATTGAACGGCTTGATCTGGAGCAAGGCGCTGATCTTCATGTGCCTGGCCGCCGGCCTGTACTTCACCATCCGCACCCGCTTCATGCAGGTGCGCGGCTTCGTCGAGATGCTGCGGCTGACCATCGGCGGGCAGAAATCCGACGCCGGCGTGTCCTCGTTCCAGGCGCTGGCGATGTCCATGGCCGGGCGCATCGGCATCGGCAACATCGCCGGCGTGGCCACCGCCATCGCCTTCGGCGGGCCGGGCGCGATCTTCTGGATGTGGGTGATGGGCTTCTTCGGCGCCTCCACCTCGTACATCGAATCGACCCTGGCGCAGATCTACAAGGTCAAGGACGCCGACGGCCGCTACCGCGGCGGTCCGGCCTACTACATCGAAAAGGCGATGGGCCTGAAGTGGTACGCGCTGCTGTTCGCGATCGCCACCATCGCCGCCACCGGCTTCCTGATGCCCGGCGTGCAGGCCAATGCGATCGCCGACAGCGTGGTCAACGCCTGCCGCGGCGGCCCGTTGTGCGGCCCGCTCGACGGACTGTGGATGGGGTTGCCGGCGGCGCAGGCGCTGAAGCTGGGCATCGGCATCACCGTCGCGCTGCTGCTGGCGGTGATCATCTTCGGCGGGGTCAAGCGCATCGCCAACTTCGCCGAGATCGTGGTGCCGTTCATGGCGCTGGGCTACATCCTGATGGCGGTGGTGGTGATGGCGCTCAACGCCGAGCGCGTGCCGGAGATGTTCTCGCTCATCTTCCGCAGCGCGTTCGGCGCGCACGCCGCGTTCGGCGCGCTGCTGGGCCTGGCGGTGGAGTGGGGGGTCAAGCGCGGCATCTACGCCAACGAGGCCGGGCAGGGCACCGGTCCGCACGCCGCCGCGGCGGCCGAGGTCTCGCATCCGGCCAAGCAGGGCTACGTGCAGGCGTTCGCGATCTACTTCGACACGATGATGGTATGCACCGCGACCGCGTTCCTGATCCTGGCCACCGGCAAGTACAACGTGTACGCGCCCAGCGGCGGCGAGCCGCTGTTCTCCGGCCTGCGCGGCGTGCAGGAAGGCCCGGGCTACGCGCAGGCCGCGGTGGACGCGATCCTGCCCGGCTGGGGCGCGGGTTTCGTGGCGTTGGCGCTGTTCTTCTTCGCCTTCACCACGATCATGGCCTATTACTACATGGCCGAGACCAACCTCAGCTACATCAACGGCAACCGCCGGCGCCCGCTGACCGTGCTGGTGCTGCGGCTGGGCATCCTGGGCATGGTGGTCTTCGGCGCGTTCCACGACGCCAAGCTGGCGTGGTCGCTGGGCGACATCGGCGTGGGCCTGATGGCCTGGCTCAACATCATCGCCATCCTGATCCTGCAGAAGCCGGCGCTGCTGGCGTTGCGCGACTACGAGCGGCAGAAGAAGGCCGGACTGGACCCGGTATTCGATCCGGTGCCGCTGGGTATCAAGAACGCCGACCTGTGGCACGAGCGCCTGCAGCAGGCGTCGCGCAAGGAGTGATCGGCGTAGGCCATGCCCGGCGTGCCCGGGCCGGCTGCGCGCCACTGCGGCTGGCGTCGTGCCACGGCGCGTCGCCTGCCCGCTGACGCGCATCGCCAGCGGGCGGAGCGACGGCGCGCGATGTGATGGCAACGCCATCGGTGTGGCGGCAAATCCTCGCCGCCGCATCCGAAACCGGTAACCGCAATGCGTCTTGCCGCGCCGGCGCCGGCCGGCCGGACCGCGGGCGCTTGGCCATGCGTGCGGCGGTTTTCACCGGCGCTGCCGGGGATGAGCGAAAATCACCCGGTCGCGCCGATGCGGCGCGTTGCCGTTGCGCTCCAGGAGACCTTGCCCATGTGCCATGACCTTTCTTTCCCGTGCACCACGCGGCCGAGCGTGCCGCGATGAACAATCCCTGGGGCAAGAGCCCGCGCGGCCCGCGCCCGCCGGCGCCGCCCGAACGCGCCGCCGCCGCACCGCGCGCGGCCGACGCTAATCGTGGCGAACTGCGCCTGTACGGGCTCAACGCGGTGCGCGCGGTGCACGCGCGCCGGCCCGAGGCGATCCGCAAGCTGTACCTGGCCGAGGCGCGGATCCCGGCGCTGCAGCCCTTGCTCAAGTGGTGCGCGGCCAATCGCGTCGGCTACCGGATCGTGGACGAGGCCGATCTGAACAAGCTCGCGGCCAGCGCGCACCACGAAGGCGTGGTCGCCGACGTGCTGCGCGAGGACGCGTTGCCGCTGGCGGCATGGCTGCAGTCGCTGGCCCCGGGCCCGGCGCTGGCGCTGTGGCTGGACGGGGTCGGCAATCCGCACAACTTCGGCGCGATCCTGCGCTCGGCCGCGCATTTCGGCGCCGCCGCGATCCTGCTGCCGGAGACGGCGACGCTGGCGCTGTCCGGCGCCGCCGCGCGCGTGGCCGAGGGCGGTGCCGAGGCGGTGCCGCTGGTGCGGCTGCCGCCGACCGAACAGGCCCTGGCGCAGTTGCGCGCGGCCGGCTTCGCGCTGGCGGCGACGCTGGTGGACGGCGGCGCCGACGTGTTCGCCGCGGCGCTGCCGCCGCGCCTGGTGTACGTGATGGGCGCCGAGAGCGAGGGCATGGACCGCGCCTTCGCGCAGGCCTGCGAACTGCGCCTGTCGATCCCCGGCAGCGGCGCGGTGGAGAGCCTCAACGTCGCCGCCGCCACCGCGGTGCTGCTCGGCGCCTGGCGCGCGCAGCAGGGCACGGCGCGGTGACGCCGCTGCTGCGGCGTTGCCTGGCGTACGCGTGCCTGCTGCTCGCCGCTGCGCCGCTGCGCCGGTCGCCGCGGCAACGGCCGCTGCCGGGCCGGCGCCGCAGCTGACCTTGCCCGCGGGCACGCTGCGCGGCCAGGCTCAGGCGGACGGCAGCGTGCTGTTCCGCGCCATCCCGTTCGCCGCGCCGCCGACCGGCGCGCGCCGCTGGCGTGCGCCGCAGGCGCCGGCACGCTGGCGCGGCGTGCGCGACGCCAGCCAGCCGGCGCCGACCTGCGCGCAGCCGGCGATCGGATGGAACGCTGCGCTGGCGCAGCGCTCCAGCGAAGACTGCCTGTACGTGGAAGTGCAGACCCCGCGGCTGGACCCGGCGGCGAAACGGCCGGTAATGGTGTGGATCCACGGCGGCGCCAACGTGGCCGGCGGCGCCGACATCCTGCCGTCCTCGCTGGTGCAGCAGGACGTGGTGCTGGTCACCGTGCAGTACCGGCTGGGCGTGTTCGGCTTCCTGTCGCTGCCGGAGCTGAGCGCCGAGTCCGGGCAGCGCGCCTCCGGCAACTATGCCCTGCTCGACCAAGTCGCGGCGCTGCGCTGGGTGCGCGACAACATCGCCCGCTTCGGCGGCGACCCGGCGCAGGTGACGATCTTCGGCCAGTCCGCCGGCGCGCAAGACGTGGGCCTGCTGCAGCTGTCGCCGCTGTCCAAAGGGCTGTTCCGCGCGGCGATCGAACAGAGCGGCACCGCCGGCTTCGGCCTGCCGCCGCGCAGCCTGGGCGAGAACGAGGCGCTCGGCGCGGCAATCGCGCAGCGCGCCGGGATCGGTGCGGCGCAGCGCCTGCCGGCGTTGCGGCGGCTGCCGGTCGCGCGCTTGCTGCAGGCCGCGCAGGGCGTCGACGTGCCCGCGCTGGACGACGACGGCTATGTCTGGCTGCAGGCCATCGTCGACGGCTATGCGCTGCCGCGCGCGCCGGCGGCGATGCTGGCCGCCGGCGAACAGCACCGCGTGCCGCTGCTGCTGGGCAGCGTGGCGCAGGAACTGACCTATGGCGGCGCCGGCGGCGCCGAGGCGCGCCTGCGTCGCGACTATCCGGTGCAGGCCGCACGGGTGCTGGCGCCGTCTCGCACGGCTGCCGCCGCGCCCGACGCGCGCTACGGCGACGCGGCGATGCAACTGGCCACCGACCTGACGTTCCGCTGCCCGGCGCTGGCGGTGGCGCGCGCGCAGGCGCGGCAGGGCGTGCCAGTGTGGCACTACGAATTCGACCTGGCCGCACCCGGCGGCAGCGTGACCCACAGCGCCGAACTGCCGTTCGTGTTCAAGGGCCTGCCGATCGGCCAGCCGCCGCTGAACCTGCAGCGCTATTGGGCCGCGTTTGCGCGCGGCGGCGATCCCAACATCACCGGCCTGCCGCGCTGGCCCGCGTTCGCGCCGACCCAGGCCTCGCTGCGTTTCGACCAGGATGGCGCGCACGCGGTGACCGGCTTGCGTCGCGAGACGTGTGCGCTGCTCGATCTGCCGTAGTCAAGACTGCCGCTGCTGCCGCTCGTAGCGGCTTGCCATCGGGGCGGTCCGCCGCAGCCCTTCCATTCGGGCTGCTCATGACCCGATCGCGATGCGTGCCGATCAGGTGCAAGTGGATCGCTGCACAACTGGAGTCGACTGCGCCGCGAGCATTTTTGACTCGGATATCGCAGTCGACCACATCTTGTGGGAGCGACTTCAGTCGCGACGGGCCTTACCAGGAAAGCGCATCGCGAGCGATGGCCCGAAGCACCTGCAGTCGCGCCTACGACTTCCGTCGCCTCTAAACACAGCGAAGAAAACGCGCTAGCTCGCCGCTTGCAGCAGCGGCGGCTCTGCCGGCGGCGCGGTCGAGCCGCGCGTGACCAGCGTGTACTTCATCACCTGGTGGACGCCGCGGTTGGGCAGGCCGTCGCGGCGCTGGCGGATCTCGCTGAGCAGCAGCGCGACCGCGGCGCGGCCCATTGCGGTGACCGGCTGGTGGATGGTGGTCAGCTCCGGCCAGATCGTGGTCGCCACCGGGGTGTCGTCGAAGCCGGCGACCGACAGGTCCTCGGGCACGCGCAGGCGCAGGCTGTAGGCGATGGCCACCGCGGCGGCGGCCATGTCGTCGTTGCTGCACAGGATCGCGGTCGGGCGCGACGCGGCTTGCAGCAGCGCGGTCGCGGCGAGCAGCCCGGAGCGGTAGGTGAACAGGCCGTCGGCCACGCGCGTGGCGGCGACCGGCAGCCCGGCCGCGGCCATAGTGTCGAAGAACGCGCGGCTGCGCAGCGCGCTCGGGGTGTGCTTGGGGTCACCACTGATGAAGCCGATGTCGCGGTGGCCGAGTTCGATCAGGTGCCGGGTGATCGCGCAGGCGGCCTGGTAGTCGTCGATGCGCACCGAACTGACGCCGTGCATCGGCGCGCCGGTGGCCACGGCGACGACCGGGATGCCGCGCGCGTCCAGTTCCTCGATGGTCTGCTGCGAGTCGCACAGCGGCGGCGGCAGGATCACCCCGTCCACGCCGGCTTCGAGCAGGCGCTCGGTGGCGGCGCGCTGGCTGCCGATGTCGTCGCTCTTTTCCACCAGCACCTGGCTGCCGTCCAGGCTGCTCTGCTCGAGGATGCCGAGCATGAACTGGTTGAGATAGGCCGCGCTGGGATTGCTGTACAGCACGCCGATCCGCGCCAGGCTGGCGGTGCGCAACGAGCGCCCGGCAAGGTTGGGCCGGTAGCCCAGCGTCTTGATCGAGGCCTCGACGCGCTCGCGCATCGCCGCGCCCACCCGCGGGTGGTGGTTGATCACGCGCGAGGCGGTCATCGGCGAGACGCCTGCGTGCCGCGCCACATCCAGCAGCGTCACCGCCGAGCCTGCACGACCTTGCCGTTTGCCCATCGTGGGTCCTGGCGTTGCGAGAAAGGGAAGCCTGCGCGCATCCCCCGCGGCAGGCGTGGCAGCTTACTCCGTGGGCGGTTCCACTGTCTTGGCCTGGCTGCCGAAGCCGCCGTCCGCCTCGGCGGCCAGATAGGCGAACACCGCGTAGGCGGCGACGTTCTGCGCCAGCGCCTTGGGGTCGATCTTGTCCAGGGTGTCGTCGGCGGTGTGGTGCAGGTCGAAGTAGTCGCTGCCGTCCTGCGCCAGCCACGCCCAGGCGCCGCCCTTGGCCGCGAGCGGGCCCACGTCCGGGCCGGGGCCGCCCTTGTCCGGCGCGTAGTCGATGCCCAACGGCGCCAGCGCCTCGGCGATCTGCCGGGTCGCCTCGCGCGAGGCGGCGGCATCGCCGGAGCCGGTGTTGAACGCATAGATGCGGCCGGCGCCGAAGTCGCTCTCGGCGGCGATCTGGTGCAGCGCCACGTCCTTGGCGTGCGCCTGCGCGTAGGCCTTGCCGCCGTACAGGCCCTGCTCCTCGTTGGCGAAGGCGACCACGCGGATGCTGCGCTTGGGCGCGCGCTTGAGCTGGCCGATCAGGTGCCCGGCGGCCATGCTGATGCCGACGCCGGCACCATCGTCGATCGCGCCGGTGCCCAGGTCCCACGAATCCAGGTGGCCGCCGATCACCACCACTTCCTTGGGCTTGCTGCGCCCGGTGATCTCGCCGATCACGTTGTACGAGGTGGCCTGGCCGTCCCAGCCGCAGTCCAGCGCCAGGCGCAGCCGCACCGGACCGCGCGCGACCAGCCGCGCCAGCTGGTTGGCGTCGGGCACCGACAGCGCCGCCGCCGGCACCGGGGTCAGGCCTTCCTCGAAGCGGGTGATGCCGGTATGCGGCACGCGGTGCGAATCGGTGCCGGCCGAACGCATCACGAAGCCGATCGCGCCCTTGCGGATCGCCTCCGATGGGCCCTTGCTGCGCACCGCGCCGCTATTGCCGTAGTCCTTGCCGTCGCGCGCCTTGACCATCTGGTAGTCGACGAAGGCGATCTTGCCACGCAGCGAACCGGCCGGTGCGGCCTGCAACGCGGCGAGGTCGGCGAAGCGCACCACCTCGGCCTCGACGGTACCGGCCGGGCTGCCGCCCAGCGCGGTCACGGTCAGCGGCTGCGCATTGGCGCCGAGCACCTGCGCATGCTCGCTGCGCCGCTCCCATTTCGGGAACGTCACCGGCTCGGTCCACACCCTGTCGAAGCCCAGCGCCTTGAACTTGGCCTTGGCCCACGCGACCGCGCGCGCATCGGCGTCGCTGCCGGCCATGCGCGGGCCGACTTCGGTGGTCAGCGATTCGACCACCTTCCAACCGGTGTCGTCGGCCAGGGCTTGCTCGCGCAGCGTGGCGGCGGTGGACAGCGCCGCGTCCGGGATGCGGGTGGTTTCGGCCGCGGCGGCGGACGAGGTGGCGAGCATGGCGGCGATGACGACAGCAAGACGACGCATGGAGGACTCCGCGACAGGGGAAGCCACGAGCTTAGCAGCGCGTGGCGCGCCTGCGGGCGCCGCGCCTACTTGGGCGCGGCGTCGTTGTTCAACGCATCGCGGATCTCGCGCAGCAGCAGCACTTCCTCGCTCGGGGCCTTGGGCGCCGGCGGTTCCTTGCGCGCGATGCGGTTGATCGCCTTGACCAGCATGAAGATGGCGAACGCGACGATCACGAACTGGAGGATGGTGTTGAGGAAATCGCCGATGCCGATCACCACCGCCGGCACTTCCTTGCCGGCCGCGTCCACCGTCGCCGCCTTCAGCGTCCACGCCCAGCGCGAGAAATCCACGCCGCCGGCGAGCACGCCGATCGGCGGCATGATGACCTTTTCCACCAGCGCGGTGACGATCTTGCCGAACGCGGCGCCGAGCACCACGCCGACCGCCAGGTCCAGCACGTTGCCGCGCATGGCGAATTCCTTGAACTCGCGGATCATGCCCATTGGAGATGCCTCGAATGTTTGCGCGGGCCTGTCGCCGCTGCGCAAGCCTAGCGCAGTCGTTGTCGTTCGCGAATCACGGTGCGCTACGCGCCGACATCATCGGCGCTCAAGCGACGATGGTGCCGTGGCGCTCGGCGACGTTCTCAAGGCGCGCGCTGAAGCGATCGCCCGGCTGCAGCGCGGCCACGCCGGCCGGCGTGCCCATGAACACCAGGTCGCCGGCGCGCAGCGCGAACAGCTTGGACAACTCGTGCAGGATCTCCGGCACGTTCCAGATCATCTGGTCGAGCAGCGATTGCTGGCGCACCTGCCCATTGACCTCCAGCGACAGGTTCAGCGCCTCCAGCGCGCCCACTTCGCCGGCCGGAATCAGTTCGCTGATCGGCGCGGAATGGTCGAAACCCTTGGCGATGTCCCACGGCAGGCCCTTGGCCTTGGCCGCGGCCTGCAGGTCGCGCCGGGTCAGGTCCAGGCCGACGCCGTAGGCCAGCACCAAGGCGCCGGCATCCTCCACGCTCAGCACGCCGGCCGGCGCGTCCTGGCCGAGCGCCACCACCAGCTCCACTTCGTGGTGCAGGTCCTGGGTCGCGGACGGGTAGGGGATGGACTCGCTGCCGACCACCAGCGCATCGGCGGGCTTCATGAAGAACGTCGGCTGGCCGCGATCGGCCTTCGACGCCGGCGCGCTGGCGCCCATTTCGCGCGCATGGTCGGCGAAGTTGCGGCCCACGCAGTAGATGCGGTGCACCGGGAACAGCCCTAGCCCACGCACAGGCACACGCGGCGCTTCGGCAGCAGCGAACAGGTCTTTCATCGGGCACGCATCCAGAGAAGAACGGGATGCAGCAGTTTAGCGCGTCAGGTTCGACCCGACTCCGGCAGGCGAGGTGATGTCGCTTTCGCGAATCCCCAATCTCGATTCCCCAATCCCGGCCTTACAACGGCAACGCCGGCTTGCGCACCACGCGGTACTCGCCATCGACCACATGCTGGCGCGCCGTGGACGGCCGCTTGCCGCTGCGCTGGCTCAGTAGCTTCACCGCGATGCCGCCGAGGATCATCGCCGCACCGACGAACACGCTGACGAACACCAGCCCGGCGAGGATCGCCAAGCCGAGCAGCCCGACCGCCAGCTTCACCAGCGGATGGCGCGGCTTGCGCGGCGCGAAGACATGCCGGAACTGATCGAAATTGAAGGCGCGTGCACGCATGGCAGAAGTCTGTGTCAGTTGGAACCGATGGCGCAGTATCGGCGGTGTCTTCTGTGACGGAGTGAAAAGTTCGTTAAGCGTAAAATTAACACTTGGTTGCTCAGTGTCTTGCGGGACTCGGGACCCGGGACTCGGGACTCGAAGAACGGAAGTCGGTAACGCTTCACTCGCGCTCTCGTGCTTTTCCGAGTCCCGAGTCCCGTGCAAACGGACATGCAAGAATGGCGGCCCTTTCCGCAGCTGTCGCCGTCTTCCATGACCGAGTCGTCCGCCGTGCTGGCGCAGCTGGAGCAACTCGCGCCCGGTGCTCTGGTCGAAGTCGAGGCTGCCATTGGCGGCGAGGTCGAATCGCTGCTGCTGTACCGCGACGGCGATGGCGTGCGCGCGTGGTTGAACGTGTGTCCGCATGCCGGGCGCCGGTTGGATTGGGCGCCGGGACAGTTCCTGAAGAGCCGCGAAGGCCACGTGGTGTGCGCCGCGCACGGCGCCGCGTTCGAGTTGCAGCACGGCAGCTGCGTGTCCGGGCCGTGCCGCGGCCAGAGCCTGCTTGCGGTGCCGGTGGCGGTGCGCGAGGGCCAGGTTGTGTTGGTCTGAGTCCGGTGCGCGGATATCGATCCGACTGCGGTCACTGAGAAGATGTCGTCTTGCGAGCGCAGTCATGCAAGGCCTGGCGGGCAAAGCCCGTCGCGACTGAAGTCGCTCCCACATGTCTTCCGGCCGCAGCGTCTGCGTCGCCAATGCCTGGCTAGAACGCGCCCCACCAGGCCATCGACATCAGGTTGACCATCAGTACCACCACCGCGGTATAGATCAGCGACAGCGGCGCGCCGACGCGCCACAGTTCGCGCGGCTGGTAGTTGGCCGGGCCGGTGATCATCGAGATCACCGGGTTGGACGCGGTCATCAGGTTGTTGGAGGCCGACAGCGCCACGATCAACGCGAACGCGGTGGGATTGCCGCCGGCCGCCAGCGCCAGGTTGACCGCGATCGGCACCATCACGATAGTCGCGCCGACGTGGCTGATCACCAGCGAGAACGCGGTGGTCAGCAGCGCCAGCGCGATCTCCAGCGCCCACACCGGCACGCCTTCGGGCAGCCGCGCGATGGTGTGGCCGGCGACCCACGCCGCCGCGCCGCTGCTGTCCATCGCCCAGCCCAGCGGGATCAGCCCGGCCATCATGAAGATGGTCTTCCAGTTGATCGAGGCGTAGGCCTCGTCCATGCGCAGCACGCCGGTCAGCAGCATGCCGGCCACGCCGGTCATCAGGGTCAGCGCCACCGGCAGCTTGGAGGTCAGCGCGATCAGGATGGTCAGGGCGAAGATCGTCATCGCGATCTTGAACTTGTGCGGGCGGTGCTCGCCCTTCGGATAGTCGGTGACGACGACGAAGTCGCGGCTCTCCGAGGCCTGCGCCAGGTCCTGCCAGATGCTGTGGAATACCAGCATGTCGCCGGCGCGCAGCGGCACCTTGCGCACATCCTCGCGGATCACCTGCTTGTCGCGGTTGATCGCCAGCAGGCTGATCCCGGACTGCTTGCGCAGGCGCAGCTCGGCCGCGTTCTTGCCGATGAAGCGCGAGGTCGGCGGGATCACCGCCTCGGAGATGCCGGCGCGGCTGGGATTGAACAGGTCGCCGAGGTTGCGCAGCCGCGAGGATAGGCGCAGGAACTGGTTCTGCGCGAAGTCGGCCACCTGCTGGCGCGCGCCCATCACCCCGAGCACGCTGCCGACCCAGATGCGCATGTCAGCCGGCGGCGCCAGGCGGGTGTCGTTGCCGGTCTTCAGGGCCAGCAGCAGCGGCGCGTCGTGCACCGTCTCGGCTTCGCCCAGGGTCATGCCGACCAGCGGGCTGTCGGCGCTGACGATCAGCTCGAACACGTCGCCCTCGATGCCGTAGGTGCGCGCGAAGTAGCTCTCGGTGCGCGCCGGGGTGACCCCGTTGTTGATCAGCTGCTCTTCCTCCATCAGCGTCTTGTCGCCACGCACGCGGAAGTAGATCAGCGACGCCAGCAGCAGCGCCAGGCCGATCGGCAGCGGCGCGAACATGCGCAGCGGCTCGATCGTGGCCATGCCCGAGGGCAGGTTGTTGTTGGCCGACTGCAGCAGGTCGTTGAGCAGGATCAACGGCGAGTTGCCGACCATGGTCAACGCGCCGCCCATCACGATCGCCGCGGCGATCGGCAGCAGCAGGCGCTGCAGGGTCAGCCCGGTGCGCGCGGCCAGGCGCGAGGCCACCGGCAGGTACAGCGCCATCACCGACGGGTTCTGCATGAACGAGGAATTGAGCCCGGCGATGGCGGTGGTCAGCAGCATCAGCCGCTCCTCGACCCCGCGCGCGCGGCGCAGCAGCCACGAGGCCAGCCGGTTCAGCGCGCCGGTGCGTTCCAGCCCGGCGCCGAGGATGGTGGTGGCGATGATGCTCATCACCGCGTTGCCGGAGAAGCCGCTGAACAGTTCCTCCGGCGGGATCAGCCCGGTGACGCCCAGCACCACCAGCACCACCAGCGCGACCACGTCGGCGCGGATCCGCTCGAACACGAACATCGCCATCGTGAAGCCGACCAGCCCGAGCACGAGCTTCATGTCGTTGGTCAGCGTCAGCGCGGTGTCCATTGGGGGCCGGGATTGGGGAGTGGGGATTCGGGATTAGCTAACAGCGCGAAACGGGGCCGTCCGCGGTAATGGCGCACTGCGGACGCGCCCCGTCCAGATGGTGGCAGATTGGCTGTTCAATCCCTAATCCCCACTCCCGAATCCCGGCTTGTCGTAAAGCAGATCCCACACGCCATGGCCGAGCTTCTGGCCGCGGGTCTCGAAATGGGTCTGCGGGCGCCAGTCCGGGCGCGGCACGTGGCCGCGCGGGCCGGCACGGTTGACCAGGCCGTCGGTGGCATCGAGCACGTCCCACATCTGCTCGGCGTAGTCGGCCCAGTCGGTGGCCGCGTGCAGGCGGCCGCCGTCGCGCAGCTTGCGCACCAGCAAGGCGGCGAACGCCGGCTGCAGCAGGCGGCGCTTGTTGTGGCGCTTCTTGTGCCACGGATCGGGGAAGTAGATGCGCACTTCGTCGAGCGCGCCGTCGGCGATCTCGTGCTCCAGCACTTCCACCGCATCGTGGTGGTACAGGCGCACGTGTTGGCTGTCGTCGGCGGCCAGCGCGTTCAGCACGCGGCCCACGCCGGGCGCGTGCACTTCGATGCCGATGTAGTCGCGGGCCGGGTCGTGGCGCGCGGCGAAGCGCAGCGCCTCGCCGTTGCCGAAGCCGATCTCCAGCACCTTGCGCGCGGCGCGGCCGAAGGTGGCGTCCAGATCGCGCGGCTGGCCGGCGTAGTCCAGGCCGAAGCGCGGCCACAGTTCGTCGAACGCGCGCTGCTGCGCGGGAGTGAAGCGGCCCTGGCGCAGCACGAAGCTGCGCACCTGGCGGCGGCCTTCCTCGATGGTGAAGGGCTTGGGCGGGGTCTTGGCGCCGGCGCTGGAGAACGGATCGGTCATGCGCGCGGCCTCAGCCGATCAGCCCGTCGACCGGCGACGACGCACTGGCGTAGCGCTTGCGCGGGATGCGCCCGGCCAGGAATGCCTCGCGCCCGGCCTCGACCGCCTTGCGCATCGCGCTGGCCATCAGCACCGGATTGCGCGCGCCGGCGATGGCGGTGTTCATCAGCACGCCGTCGCAGCCCAGCTCCATCGCGATCGCCGCGTCCGAGGCGGTGCCGACGCCGGCGTCGACGATGATCGGCACCTTGGCGTTGTCGATGATCTCCAGCAGGTTGTAGCGGTTCTGGATGCCCAGCCCGGAGCCGATCGGCGCGGCCAGCGGCATCACCGCCACGCAGCCGATCTCTTCCAGGCGCTTGGCCAGGATCGGGTCGTCGCTGGTGTAGACCATCACTTCGAAACCGTCGGCGACCAGGATCTCGGCAGCCTTCAGGGTCTGCACCACGTCCGGGAACAGGGTGCGCTGGTCGCCCAGCACTTCCAGCTTGGTCAGGTTGTGGCCGTCGAGCAGTTCGCGCGCCAGGCGGCAGGTGCGCACCGCGTCCTCGGCGGTGTAGCAGCCGGCGGTGTTGGGCAGGATGGTGTAGCGCTGCGGCGGCAGCACGTCGAGCAGGTTGGGCTCGCCGGGGTTCTGGCCGATGTTGGAGCGGCGGATCGCGACGGTGACGATTTCCGCGGCGGCGGCCTCGGTGGCCTGCCGGGTCTGTTCGAGATCGGCGAACTTGCCGGTGCCGGTGAGCAGGCGCGAACGGTAGGGCTTGCCGGCGATCACCAGCGCATCGTGGGGGGCGTGAGCGTTCATCGCCGGATTATCGCCCATCGCACCCGACGCTGCCGAGCGGGCGCCGCGCGGGATTCAGCCGCCGCCCAGCGCGTGCACGATCTCCACCCGGTCGCCGTCGCGCAGCGCGTGCTCGGCGTGTGCGCCGCGCGGCACGATCGCGCCGTTGACCTCGACCGCGACGCGGCGTTGCGCCAGGCCTTCCTCGATCAGCAGGACGGCGACGGTGGTGTGGGGCTGCAAAGGGCGGAGCTGGCCGTTCAATTCGATGTTCATGTCATCATTGTGCAGTGCGTGCCGTCAGGCGCGCGATGTATTGCGGCAGTGCAACGTGAGCGCGCAGGGCAGAGGTGAAATCATGCCTGCCATGCGGCTGCGTATGTTCTGGCCGTGCCCCGAGTCACCTTCATTATCGCCCGGGAGGGCATCCATGACTTCGTCCATCCGTCCACTCCGCTCGCTGCTGGCCGCCGCGATCGTGCTCGCCGCCGCGCCCGCGTTCGCGCAACAGACCTATAGCCGCACCGTGTTCTTCGGCGACAGCCTGACCGACGCCGGCTACTACCGGCCGCTGCTGCCGGCCTCGGCGCAGGCGGTGACCGGCCAGTTCACGACCAATCCGGACTGGGTGTGGGCGCAGTACATCGCCGACTACTACCACACCGACGGCCACGCCAACGGCAACGGCCAGATCGGCGACAACTACGCGGCCGGCAATGCCCGCGTCGGCCTGGCCAACCCGAGCGCGCTGGGCGTGGCGCCGTCGCTGGCGACGCAGACCAGCAACTATCTGTCCGCCAACGGCGGCAAGGCCGACCCGAACGCGCTGTACAGCGTGTGGGGCGGCGCCAACGACCTGCTCGCGGTCGCGGCCGGCGCACCGGCGCAGGTCACGATCGGCAACTCGGTGACCGCGCAGGTGGGCATCGTCGCCGGCCTGCAGAACGCCGGCGCGCGCTACGTCATGGTCACCACCATCCCCGACGTCGGCCTCACCCCGCGCTTCCGCGCCGGCGGCGCCACGACGATGGCGCAGGGCACCGCGCTGGCCGGCAGCTACAACAGCGCGCTGTTCGCCGGGCTCAAGAGCGCCGGGCTGCAGGTGATCCCGGTGGATACCTTCCATCTGCTGCAGGAAGTGATCGCCAGCCCGTCCACCTACGGTTTCAGCAACGCCACCGGCACCGCCTGCCAGCCGCAGATCACCGCGCAGTCGCTGACCTGCAACCCGACCAGCTACGTCAGCGCCGACGCGGCCGACAGCTACGTGTTCGCCGACGGCATCCATCCGACCGGCCGCACCCACGAACTGCTGGCGCAGTACGCGCTGTCGATCCTGGAAGGCCCGCGCCTGCAGCAGGTGCTGAGCCACTCGGCCGAGGTCACCGGCCGCTCGCGCGCCGACCAGGTCGCCTGGCACGTCGATGCCCGCCCGGAAGCGGACGGCATGCGCTGGTGGGGCAACCTGCGCGGCGACATGCAGCGCTATTCGCACGGCGACCTGTACGACGGCCTGGCCCCGGCCGGCCTGTTCGGCGTGGACTGGTCGCGCGGCGAGTGGGTGTTCGGCGGCTTCGGCGGCTTCGGCCGCGTGGATGCCGACTTCGGCAACCGTGGCGGCGACTACACCCAGGACGACAGCACCCTGGGCGGCTTCGCCGGCTGGTACGGCGAGCGCGCCTGGGTCAACGCGCAGGTCAGCTACAGCTGGCTGAGCTACGACGTCAAGCGCAAGGTCAACCTGGCGGCGGCCACCATCCAGCACAACGGCTCGCCGGACGGCAGCAACCTGACCGCGGCGCTGCAGGGCGGCTACGAGTTCGGCGAGGGCGCGTTCAAGCACGGCCCGGTGGCCGCGGCGATCTGGCAGAAGGTCAAGCTCGACGGCTACACCGAGAGCAATCCGAACTCCAGCGCGCTGGGCTACTACGATCAGGACGTCGAGTCGCTGGTCGGCCGCCTCGGCTGGAAGGCCAGCGTCGATGCCGGCATGGTGAAGCCGTACGTGCAGGCGACCTACGACCACGAGTTCAAGAAGGGCGAGCAGGCCACCGCGTGGCTGCAGACCATGCCCGAGCTGGGCGCCTACGCGGTGCCGGGCCTGGCCATGGACCGCAACTACGCCTCGGTGGTGCTGGGCGCGCGGACCAAGGTGTGGGGCCTGGAGAGCAATGTCGGCATCGCCGCCACCACCGGCCAGAGCCGCGCGCGCGACACCTCGCTGTTCGTGAACTTCGGCGGCAGCTTCTAAAGGCGGTATCGCGGCTGCCCGTCGTGCCCGGCGCTGCCGGGTACGATGGGCGGCGCATGACCTTGCGATAGCGCAAGGTCAGGTTGTGGGAGGGGCTTCAGCCCCGACGCCTTGGTCGACAAGGCGTCGGGGCTGAAGCCCCTCCCACAAGAATCCCACCTTGCAAGTACCGGCATCGCGATCAAGTCGATGCCGGCGCGCCATCGCCGCAGCTTTGTCGCACCGATTTCTTGCGCAACCGCCGGCCCACCGCATAGACTGCACCGGCGACGCGGGCGTAGCTCAATGGTAGAGCTGTAGCTTCCCAAGCTACTGACGAGGGTTCGATTCCCTTCGCCCGCTCCAGTCGTTGCAAGGCGCTTGCAAATCGGCGCGCTCCGCATTCTCCAGCCCGCTCCGCAATTCGCTGCCCGGCCCGGCCTTGGAATCTCCCTTTGTTTTCTCGATGGCCCGCAAGCCAGCTTGCATTTTCGCAATGGCCGCCACCGGCGTGTCCGGAGAGGCGCATCGCAACCGATATGCGCGCGCTCAGGACTGCGTGGCGATCGCGAACTCGTCGAGCTGGCGCTGCGACATGCTGCTGTTGTTGAGGATCACGATCGTCTCGCGCGTGTCCAGGCGGTGCGCGAGCAGCGAGCGGTAGCCGGCGGTGTTGCCGGTTTCCCACGCGTAGGTGCGGCGCTTGCCCTGCAGCGTCAGTGTCTTCACGCGGCCGCCGAGCGCATATTCCTCCGGCATTTCCACCGTGTTGAGCTGGCGCAGCGAGGCTGGCGACAGAAATCCCTTGTCGTAGACGCGGTGCGCGGCCTGCATCAGGTCCTGGGCGTTGCTGAAATAGCCGCCGGCCGCGGCGATGAAGCCTGGCCTGTCGTAGGCGCGGCGCTCGGGCGGCGACAGCGCCCGGTAGGAGGGCACCGTGGTCGGCGCGGTCGCGATCGCCGGGCCGGTGCCGGTGTGGCGCAGCTCCAGCGGGTCCAGGACCAGGCTGCGCACGGCGTCCACGAAGGGCATGCCGGCGACCGCTTCGACGATCGCGTAGACGACGATCCAGTTGGCGAAGATGTAGTCGAATTTCGCGCCAGGCTCGAACGCGAGGTCGGCGCTGGCGAACCGGCGCACCGCCTCGGCGGCCGGCAGGTCGAGCGTCATCAGCGATGGATCGGCCTTGGCGGCCGGGCCGAACTGTTCGGTCAGGCCGCTGCTGTTGGACAGCAGGCGCCGCAGGGTGATGCGGGCGCCGGTGTCGGCGCGATAGTCCGGCAGCCAGGCGGTGATCGGCCGGTCGAGGTCGAGCTTGCGCCGTTCGACCAGGCGCAGCACCGCCAGCGTCGTGAGCCATTTGGAAATCGAAGCGATGCCGTAGACGTCGTCGAGCTGCGCCGGCCGCTGCGCTTCCACGTCCACGATGCCGAAGGGCTGCGCGTGGACGACCTTGCCGTCGCGGGCGAGCAGGACCACGCCCTGGAAGCCGTTCGCCTTCGCCCACGCGTCGATGATGCTTGGCGCCTCCTTCGCGGCCGCCGATGCGGGGCGAGGCAGTGCGGCCAGCAACAGCGCCACGCCGGAGGCGGCCAGCAGCGATCGCCGCGACATCGAGGGCGCAATGGGCGAATCGGGCATGGCAATGTCTCCAGAATGGGTGCGGCGCCGGAATGCGATGCGTCTGGCTTGGCTGAGACCGATGTGGTTGCGATCGCGCTGTGGCGGCGTGGAGCGAAGGCCGCGTCCGTGCCGATTCGGCGCATCGACTGTATCAGTTGCGGGCGATCGCACGGGTGCGGGTTTCGGCGTGTCGCCGCGGCGCAGGGCGTTCGGTCGAGCGGGAGCCGGTGGTCGCGAGTACGGCGCGCCAGGCCGTTTCATCCGTACATGCACGCCGATCGACACGCCGCGATACTGCCTGGCGCCATGGCGAGGGGAGTTCCCGGTGCTGGCGCCGAACGACGTGTTGATCGATGCCAGCGGTGTGGCCTGGTTGAGCGGTGTGCTCGGGCCGATCCGGGTCGACCCGGCGAGCAAGGCGGTCCGCTCGGGCATCGCTGCGCGCATCGCAACACGCGCGGTTGCGGTCGACGATCCGTGTTCGCCGGGCTTCGTCGATGCCTGGCCGTTCGTCCTCGCCTAGTTGGTTGCCGGCGCGTGGGAGTCTTCCGCGCGCTCGATCCTGCTGCTGCCATCGGCGGCGAGGGTGGCGCTGAGGCGGCGCTGGCCGTCCGCCGCGATCAGCACCACGCCCGAGCCGCCGGCGTCGTTGAGGAACAGGTAGGACGAGGCGCCGCCTGGGCGTTCCAGCAGCAGGTGCGCGCCCTTGTCGTCGATTTCGACGGTGGCGTGCGGGCCGGCGGCGAGTGGGTTGAGCAGCGTCAGCGCCGGGCGTTCGGCGGCGTCGAGCGCGACGCGCGTGCCGGTGCTGCCGTCCTCGCGCAGCAGCATGATCTCAGGGACGCCGTTCAGCGCCGACAGCAGCATCCGCGGGCGACCCTGCGCATCGACGATGCGCAACTCCTGGGTGATGACGGGCGGTGGAGGCGGTGGCAGGTCGGTCATTGGCGATGTTCCTTGGGCTGTTGCGGGCATTGCGGCGCCTCCATGGGGTGCTCGGTGCGCGCGTGGCGCCGCGGCGCGCGCTGCCTCAGGCGGGCTTGATCATGTCGCGGGCGTAGTCGAGGCCGATGCCGTAGCCGCCGCCGTGGTCGACGACGATGCTGCGTGCAGCCTCGTAGGTGGCCTGCCGGGTCCAGTCGCGCTGCAGTTCCAGCAGGAACTGCAGCCACGAGGTCATGACTGCGCCTGCCTGTTCCATGCGTCGCAATGCGGCATCGTGGCTGGCGGCGGTCAGCCCGCCGCAGGCATCGGCCACCACATGCACCTTGTAGCCGTCGGCCAGCGCCGACAGCACCGGGAAGCTGACGCAGGCTTCGGTCAGCAGCCCGGCGAAGACCAGGGTCTTGCGGCCGGTGGCGACGACGGCCGCCTTGGCCGCCGCGTCTTCCCACAGGTTCATGTTGCGCCGCTCGATCGGCACGATGTCCGGCAGCGCCGCGCGCAGCGGCGGCATCAGCGGGCCGCTGTAGACCTTCGACGCGGAGGTGCTGACCACCACCGGCACGGCGAAGGCGACGGCGCTGCGCGCGAGCGCCACGGCATTGCTGCGCAGGGACTGGCGGTCGGCGGAGCCGGCGGCGAAGGCCAGGCCGGCCTGTGCGTCGACCAGCACCAGCGCGCACGCGTCCGGGGTCAGCAGGGGAAGATCGCTCATGATGCGCTCCAGGGGCGGGGTTACGGCGCGATGCCGAGTTGCTGGTCGACGGTCAGCCGGTCCCAGTAGATCGTGACTTCGTCGATCCGGTGGTCGGCCCGGTAGTGGAGCAGCATGACCCCGGGGTGGTCGAAGCGGCGGCCATTGCCGGGCGTGGTCTTGCCGGTCGCCGGGTCCACGTAGGGGCCGCTCCAGGTGCCGGTGACCCGTTCGACCGACACGCCCTGCATGCCGTCGACCAGCGCGTCGGTCAGGGTCACGTGGAAGTCGGGATAGGCCTTGAAGATCATCGCGAAGAACGCGCGCGTCCCGGCCGCGTCGAGCGGCTTGGGATTGCTGGGCTGGTGGATCACCACGTCGGGGGTGAACAGGGTCATGACCGTGTCGATGTCGTGGCTGTTCCAGGCCTCGGCCCAGCGCTGGATGTCGGCATGGCCGATGGCGCCGGCTGTAGCCGGCGGGGCGGCCGCATGGCCGGGCGCCGGGCTGGCGGCGAGCAGTGCGGCGAGCAGTGCGGGCAGCGGCATCTTGATGTGCATGGTTCGGTTCCTTGTCGCTGCGTGCATCCGCGCACGGGTTCAGCGCGCGGCGCGGGAGCTTTCGTAGAGGAACCAGGCGCGGCGTTCGGCCTCGTCGATCCACACTTCGATCAGGCTGGTGGTGGCGACGTCGTGGTGCTCGTCGCATACCGCATGGGTCGCGCGCAGGAAGCCGGTGAGCCGGCGATTGTCCTCGGCCAGTTCGGCCAGCATGTCCTGCGGCGTCACGTAGTCGGCGTCGTTGTCGAGCAGCCGCTGCAGGCGGTGGATATGGCCGATCGAGCGCAGCGTGGTCGCGCCGACCTTGCGCGCGCGCTCGGCGATCGCGTCGGTGGTGGCGAAGATCTGGTCGCCCTGTTCGTCGAGCAGCAGGTGGTAGTCGCGGAAATGCGGTCCGGACAGGTGCCAGTGGAAGTTCTTGGTCTTCAGGTAGAGCGCGAACGTATCCGCCAGCAGCACGTTCAGCGCCGCGCCGATATCGGTGGTGGCCTGGGCGCCGAGATCGGTCGGCGTGTGCAGCGCGCTGCTCTGGCGCGACTTGATCGAAACGGTATCCATGGGGTGTCTCCTGTTGAAGGGCCTGCCTGCTGCCGGGGCGGTGCCGCGGCGGTCCGTGGGCGAGTGGTGCCGCGATGCCGCTCCACTCGACGAGGCAGAGGTTAGGCGGCGGGCGAGGGCGCGGACATCGGCGGATCGTTTCGCCGCCTCATACCTTGGTGTGGGGCCGGCCGCGACGGCGACGCCGGGTGCCGCCCCGGCGTCGTGCGCGGCTGGCGCCTCGCGGCCGGGCTCGCCGCTGGTCCGCAGATAAGGCAACGGCATCCAAGACGCCGCGCGAAGCAGGTCCTACCGTGCCTGTTGCCGCAGGTGCCGCGTTGGCCAGGGCGCTTGGCCGTGGTCGCCTGCGCGGTCGCGCGCGTTCCCATCCCCGGAGGCATTCCTTGTTCACCCCGTCTCGCAAGCAGCGCTTCGCGCTTTCGCCGCTGCGATCGGACGCCGGGGCATGGGCCTACGCGGGCGCCAGTCGGCGCAGGCTGGCGCTGCGCCTGGTCGCGGGGCTGCTGATGTGCGCCATCTTCGTGGTCGATACCTTCACCGCGCTCGAAGGCGCCATCGCGGTGCTGTACGTCGTCGCCCTGCTGCTGGTGGCGCGCACCGCGCGGCGCAGCGACATGGTGGTGACCGCGCTGAGCGGTGCCGCCCTCACCATCGCCACCTATGTGGACACGCACGGCGTCGCGCAGGTCGGCTCGCAGACCTTGCGCGCCATCGTCAGCCTGGCGGCGATCGCGACCACCGCGGTGCTGCTGCTGCAGAACCAGAAGGCGATGAAGGCGCTGTGCGCCCAGGCCACCTTGCTGGACCTGTCGCACGACATGATCTTCGTGCGCGATCGCTTCGGCGTGATCACCTTCTGGAACCGCACCGCCGAGGAGGTGTATGGCTGGTCGGCGCAGCAGGCGCTCGGCCGGGTCGCGGACGACCTGCTCGATACCCGCTATCCGATCCAGCGGCAGGCGATCGAGGCCATGCTGCTGGACGCAGGCGCCTGGAACGGCGTGCTCGAGCAGCGCACCAGGGCCGGCGCCACGCTGGTCGTGGAGAGCCGCTGGGTGCTGCAGCGCGATCCCCACGAAGCGCCGATGGGCGTGCTGGAGACGCATACCGACGTCACCGAGCGCAAGGCCGCCTATGCGGCGCTGGTGCAGAGCGAGCGCCGCTACCGGCGGATGTTCGATGCCAGCCGCATCGGTGTCGCGCAGCAGGACTGGACCGCGCTGCGGGCCGAGCTGGCCGCGCTTGGGCTGCACGACACCGCAGCCCTGAACGCCTATCTGGCCGAACGCCCAGAGTTCGTCGAACGCGCGCGCCGGCTGACCAGGATCGACGGGCTGAACCCGGCGTTCCTGTCCATGGTCGGCGGCGACGCCGCGCTGCATGCGCGAAGCTCGGTCGACGACCTGCTGGGCGAAGGCGAACGCAGCTTCGCCGCGGCCCTGGCCGCGTTCGTCGCGGGCGATGCCTTCCACGAGGGCGAGACCGAGATCGTCCGCGCCGATGGACGCCGCATTCCGGTGCTTTTCACCATCACTTTCCCTGGTCCGGACGATGACGGCTGCGTGCTGGTGTTCGTGGTGGACCACTCGGAACGCAAGCAGGCGCAACGCGCGCTGCTGACCGCGCAGGTGGAACTGGCGCATGCCGCGCGGGTGGCGACGCTGGGCGAACTGACCGCGTCGATCGCGCACGAGGTCAACCAACCGCTGATGGCGGTGGTGACCAACGGCGAGGCGGCGATGCGCTGGCTGCATCGCGACGTGCCCGACCTGTACGAAGTGGATGCCGCCCTCGGCCGCATCATTGCCGAAGGGCGCCGCGCCAGTGAGATCGTCAGGGGCGTGCGCGATTTCCTGAGCAAGGCGCCGATGAAGCGCGACGCGCTGAGCGCCGCCGCGCTGGTCGAGGACGCGGTGCGCCTGGTGGAGCACGAGTTCGCGCGCGGCCAGGTGGCGTTGCAGGTGGACCTGCAGCCGGATCTGCCGGCCGTGGTCGGCGACCGCATCCAGCTGCAGCAGGTGCTGGTCAATCTGATGGTCAACGCCAGCCAGGCGATGGCGGGGCAATCCGCGCCGCGCGTGTTGCGCATTCGCGCGATGCGGGCTGCGCACGATACGCTCGCAATCATGGTCGCCGACACCGGCCCGGGCATCGCCGCGGAGCATCTGCAGCGGTTGTTCGATCCGTTCTTCACCACCAAACAGCAGGGCATGGGCATGGGGCTGGCGATCTGCAGGACCACCGCCGAAGCGCACGGCGGGCACTTGTCGGTGGAAAGCGCGCCCGGCCAGGGCGCGAGCTTCCGCCTGCTGTTGGCGGCAACGCCCGGCGCTCCGCAGGCATGAGCGGGCAGGCGCCGACGCACGCCGCCGCACCCGGCCCGCCCGTGGTGGTGGTCGTGGACGACGATGCGGCGGTGCGCGATTCGCTGGACAGCCTGTTGCGCTCGATCGGCCTGCGCACGCGGATCTTCGCCTCCCCGGCGGAGCTGCTGCAGGCGGCGCTGGCGGACGTGTGCGGATGCATCGTGCTCGACGTGCGGCTGCCGGGGATCAGCGGCCTGGACTTCCAGGACCAGCTCGCGCGCAACGGCATCCACCTGCCGATCGTATTCATGACCGGCCATGGCGATATCCCAATGACGGTGCGGGCGATGAAGGCTGGCGCGGTCGATTTCCTGTCCAAGCCGTTCCGCGACCAGGACATGCTGGATGCGGTCAGCGCGGCGATCGAGCGCGACCGGCAGCGGCGCGTGGCCAGCGGCGCGGTGCAGGCGCTGCACGCCAGGTACGCCACGCTGACGCCGCGCGAGCGCGAGGTGCTGGCGTTGGTGGTGTCCGGGCTGATGAACAAGCAGGTCGCCGGCGAGCTGGGCCTGAGCGAGATCACGGTGAAGATCCATCGCGGCAACGTCATGCGCAAGATGGGCGTACGCTCGCTCGCCGACCTGGTGCGCAGCGCCGAAACGCTGGGGGTTTCCCGACCCTGAGGGCCACGGGCAAACCTGTGTATGATTTTCGCCGCACCGGCGAAATGGGACAAAGGGGCATCGGCCGCGCACCGGACGCACTTGACGTGCGACACGCGGTACGAAGGACCCCCGTGGATAGCCAGGCTGCCGTAATCGCGATCATCGACGACGACGAAGGGGTGAGAACCTCCTTGTCCAGTCTGTTGCGCTCGTTCGGCTACGAGATCCGAAGCTACGGCTCGGCCACCGAGTTCCTGGACGAGCGGGGGCGCGCCGATCCGGACTGCCTGATCGCCGACATGCAGATGCCGCGGATGAGCGGCGAACAACTGCAGGCCGAATTGCTCGCGCGCGGCCGCAGCTTCCCGATGATCTTCATGACCGCGTTCCCCGCCGAAATGGTCCGCACCCGGGTCATGGCGCGCGGCGCCTGCGCGTTCCTCGACAAGCCGGTCGATGGCGACCGCATCGCCCGTTGTCTTGCCAGCGCGCTCGCCGGCAACGGCGCGTCGTAGCGGCGACCCACACCTTCGTATGAGGCGGCAAGCCGAGCGTAGGATTTCCGCCCGCCACCCGATTCCCTAGTCTGTGTCTGCACTTCACCCCTCACCCAACAAAGGCAAACCGATGAGCACGATCACCACCAACGACGGCGTCGAGATCTTCTTCAAGGATTGGGGCCCCAAGACGGCCCAGCCGATCTATTTCCACCATGGCTGGCCGCTGTCGAGCGACGACTGGGACGCGCAGATGCTGTACTTCCTCGGCAAGGGCTTCCGCGTCGTCGCGCACGACCGGCGCGGCCACGGCCGTTCCAGCCAGGTCAGCGACGGCCACGACATGGACCATTACGCCGCCGACGTGGCCGCCGTCGTCGAACATCTGGACCTGCGCAATGCGGTGCATATCGGCCATTCGACCGGCGGCGGCGAAGTGGCGCGCTATGTCGTCGCGCATGGCAAGGGCCGCGTGGCCAAGGCGGTGCTGATCAGTTCCGTGCCGCCGATCATGCTCAAGACCGCAGCCAACCCGGGCGGACTGCCGATGGAGGTGTTCGACGGCATCCGTGCCGGACTCGCCGCCAACCGCTCGCAGTTCTATCTCGACTTCGCCAGCGGCCCGTTCTACGGCTTCAACCGTCCGGGCGCCCAGGTCTCGCAGGGCGCGATCCAGAACTGGTGGCGGCAGGGCATGATCGGCGGCGCCAAGCCGCACTACGAAGGGATCAAGGCGTTCTCGGAAACCGACTTCACCGAAGACCTGAAAGCGATGGACGTGCCCACCCTGGTGATGCACGGCGACGACGATCAGGTGGTGCCGATCGCCGACTCCGGCCTGCTCTCGGCCAAGCTGCTGAAGAACGGCTCGCTGAAGGTCTACCCGGGCTATCCGCACGGCATGTGCACGACCCACGCCGATGTGATCAACCCCGACCTGCTGGCCTTCATCCAGGGCTGAGGCGGGCTTGCGCAGGAGCGGGGCACCCGCTCCGCTCCTGTCGCATGCAGCGGTACCCACGCGGCGGCCGATTCGATCTCGATCGGCCGCCACGCGGTAGCGACAGATGGGCGAATGCACTGGCGTGCCCGCACCGCCTTGCCGAGACCGCCGTCCTGCCGTAGCGAAGACGGTGGTCAGGGCGCCACGACGAATGGAAGCATGTATTCGCCACGCTCGCTCGCGTAGTTGGTCGAACCTGCTCGTCCGATTCGGCGTGCTGTCAAACCCGCTTCATCCGCGGCGTCTACGCTGGCAGGCTCGTGAGCGCATGCTCGTTGCCGGTCTCTCCCCCATGGTCGAACACAGTCGTCGCCGTTTCCTCGCCAGTGCATCCCTGGCCCTCGGCGCGGGGGCGGTCATGCCGCTGTTGCCCGGCGCGATCCGCAGCGCGCTGGCGGTGCCGCCGGCGCGGGTCACCGGCACCGTGCAGGACGTGCAGCACGTGGTGATCCTGATGCAGGAGAACCGCTCGTTCGACCACTACTTCGGGTGCCTGCGCGGAGTGCGCGGCTTCGGCGATCCACGGCCGCTGCGCCTGCCCAGCGGCCGCCCGGTCTGGTACCAGCCCGAGGCCGGCGCCGGCGATCGCTACGTTCTGCCGTTCCGCCTGAACGCCCAGACCAGCAGCGCGCAGTCGATGGAGGGCCTGGACCACCACTGGAAGGGCTCGCACGAGACCTGGAAGCACCACGACGCGTGGATCGCGCAGAAGACGGCGATGACCATGGGCCACTTCCAGCGCGAGGACCTGCCGTTCTACTACGCGTTGGCCGACGCCTTCACCATCTGCGACGGCTACCACGCCTCGCTGTTCGGCCCGACCAATCCCAACCGCATGTACATGTTCACCGGCACCAGCGGCCTGGACGTGGGCAACGACGGCGAGCAGGCGGTGAACAACCGCGACGACGGCAACTGGACCGGCGACATGGCGCGCGACAACCCGGCGTTCCCCGGCTACACGTGGACCACCTATTCCGAGCGCCTGCAGCAGGCCGGGGTCAGCTGGCAGGTCTACCAGGAATTCGACAACTACGGCGACAACAGCCACCCGTACTTCGCCAATTTCCGCAATCTGGACCGCAGCTCGCCCTTGTACCAGCGTGGTCGCGCGATCGTGCCCGGTTCCACCGCCGACAACGCCAAGGCCTCGCGCGGCGAACACCTGGTCGCTGCGTTCGAACGCGACGTGCGCAGCGGCAAGCTGCCGCAGGTGTCGTGGATCGTGGCGCCGTACCTGCTCAGCGAGCATCCGCAGGGCACGCCGGCGTATGGCGAATCGCTGAGCGCGCGCCTGCTGGAGGTGCTGGCGGCCTCGCCGGAGGTCTGGTCCAAGACCGTGTTCCTTATCAACTACGACGAGAACGACGGCTTCTTCGACCACGTGCCGCCGGCGCTGCCGGCGACCGATCCGGCCATCGGCGCCAGCAACGTGGATCTGCGCGGCGAGAACTACCACGGCGTTCCGGTCGGCCTCGGTCCGCGCGTGCCGATGCTGGTAGTGTCGCCGTGGAGCCGCGGCGGCTGGGTCGATTCGCAGGTGTTCGACCACACCTCGGTGATCCGTTTCCTGGAGCGCCGCTTCGGCGTCGCCGAACCCAACATCGGCCCGTGGCGCCGCGCGATCGCCGGCGACCTGACCTCGGCGCTGGATTTCGCCGGCCACGACGACGCCCGCGTCGCCCTGCCCGACACGCGCGATTTCATCGCCCGTGTCGACGCGACCGCGGCCTTGCCGCTGCCGCAACGGCCCGCGCAGCAGGCGCTGCCGGTGCAGGAGCCCGGACAGCGCCCGGCGCGCGCGCTACCCTACGATTTCGACGTGCGCCTGCAGCCCGGAGCGCAGGGCACGGCGTTGCGGATGGTCAATCGCGGCGCCGTCGGCGTCGCCCTGAATGCCTACGCCGATGGCGGTGGTGCCGGCCCGTGGTTCTACACGGTGGCGGCGGGCAGCGAATTGCAGGATGCGCGCGCATGGCGCGGCGCCGCGGCCGATGCTGGCTATGCCTTGCGCGTGCATGGCCCCAACGGCTTCCTGCGTGAATTCCACGGCGATGGCGTAGCCGACGCCGGATTGCAGGCCGAGGCCGACTACGAGGCGACCACGCAATGCCTGCTGCTGGAGCTGCGCAATGCCGGCACACAGGCGTGCCGGCTGCGCATCCGCGACAGCTACCGTGGCGGAGCGGAACAGATGCAGGAACTGGCCGCCGGCGCGCACCAGGTGCTGCGCTTCCCGCTGCAGGCCCAGCACCACTGGTACGACCTGGAGATCGCGAGTGAGGCCATGCCGCAGTGGCGGCGGCGCCTGGCCGGGCATATCGAGACCGGCCGCCCGAGCATGAGCGACCCGGCGATCGGTCGCGTCGTTGCGGGTTAGCTGCGGCAGCGGGGTTCAGGCGGCCTTGGCTGTGTGTCGCGGCTGAAGCCGCTCCTACAAAAGGCTGGCACCACGCGCAAAAGGCTGGCACCACGCACGCCGCGCCTCTGTAGGAGCGGCTTCAGCCGCGACAGACCACTCGGGCATGTAATAGACGCAAAAAAAAGAAGCCGCCAACGGCGGCTTCTTTACTTATGCGGCATTCCGATGCAACCGCCGCCGTTACCCAATGCAACGGCGGCGCATCGCCTTCCCTGGCGATGTCGGCCTAGAACTTGCCGCTGAAGGTGACGAAGAACTGCCGCGGCGCGCCGGCCATCAGCGTCTGGTTGTAGCCATTCGGATCGGAGACCACGTAACCGTTGGTGCCGACCGTGGCGAAGTAGCGCTTGTCCAGCAGGTTGGTGACGTTGGCGCTCAGGCCCAGGTTCTGGAACATGCCGACCTGACCGAAGTCGTAGCCCGCGCTCAGGTCGAAGCGCCAGTAGCTCGGTACCGACGAGTCGTTGAGGTAGCTGATGTAGCGGCGGCCGGTGTACTTGCCGTCCAGCGCCGCGTGCCAGCCGGCGTTTTCGTAGGCCAGGCTGCTGGAGAACATCCACTCCGGGATGCCGACCACGCGCTTGCCGGCGGTGGCGACCACGCCGCCGCTGAGGTAGTCGTCCTGGTAGGTGGCGTCGTTGTAGGACAGCGAGTTCAACCAGCGCAGCTGCGCGATCGGGCGCCACATCACCGCCAGGTCGGCGCCCTGGCTACGTACCGAACCGACGTTGTTGAGCGTGGCCGCGCAGGTCTGGATCGCGGTGCACGGCGAGGTCACCAGCAGGCGGTCGTCGAAAGTGGTGTGGTACAGCGCCAGCGACGCCTCGATGCCGTCGCCACGCACGCGGTAGCCCAGTTCGTAGGTCTGCGCGGTCTCCGGCTCCAGCGAGCTCTTGATCGCGTCGAACGCCGCCTGCGATTCCTGGAACGGCGTGAAGCCGAAGCCGGCCATGTTCTTGTTGTAGGACGCGTAGATTTCCTGATGCTCGTCGAGCTTGTAGTTCACGCCCACCTGCGGCAGCAGGTCCGAATCGGCCTTGATTTCGCCGACCGCGTAGGACGTGGTCGGCACCAGCGACTGCGAGGTGGTGTCCACCTGCAGTTTCTTGGCGCCGAAGTTCACGGTCAGGCGGTCGTCGAGCAGGCGCAGCGTGTCCTGCGCATAGAACATGCGCGTGTCGGTTTCGTAGTGCTGGGAGAAGCCGCGCTCGAACCGGGTGCCGGCCTTGTTGAAGTAGAACAGATCGGTGAACGCGCCATCGAGCAGGAAGTAGTTGCGCTCCTGCACGGTCTTGGCGTTCTGGTACCAGCCGCCGATCTCGATCTCGTTGCCGGCGACGGTGAAGTTCAGCGACGCGGTGACGCCATGCCGGTTGAGCCGGTAATCGGTGGTGCGCATCGACAGCGGCACCGTGGCCGAGGAGGGCACGTACGGCGTGGTCCACTGCCCTTCGCCGGTGTTGTCGTGGTAGTAGCCGGCCAGGTTCAGCGTGGCCGTGCCGCCGAGGTTGAAGGCGCCGCTGAGCGCGGCCAGGTTGTCGTCGCGCAGGCCGGCGCCGGAGTAGTACGACGCGTCGGCCTTGCCGTAGTCGGCGGGCAGGGCGTTCAACGATGCCGGATAGCTGCCGTTGCCGTTGAGCGCGTTGGCGATCTGCACCGCGCTGTTCCAGTCCGGCATCAGGTAGTCCCAGTCCCAGCCCAGCGCCTTCTGCGAGGTCAGCGACAGGTCCATGATGTCGTATTCCTTGCGCTTGGAGCTGTCCAGGAACAGGCTGACCCGGTTGCCGTCGCCCCACTGGTACAGCGCCTTGACGTTGGCCTGGCTGTACTCGTTGTTGCCGTAGCCCTTCCACTTGTCGGTTTCGCCGTGCACCAGCGCGGTGTACATCGAGAACCCGTTGAGGTCGCCGATGTCGCCGCGCAGGTAGGTGCGGCGCGCGGAATCGGAGCCGAAGGTCTGGCTGAAGCGGATGCCCGGCTCGGCATCCGGGTCGTCGGAGTAGTAGCGCACGGTGCCGCCGAGGTTGCTGCTTGAGGCGGTGCCCAGCGCGCCGGCGCCCTGCGCCAGCTCCACCGAGCCCACGTTCTCGGAGATGATCGCGCGGGTCACCTGCAGGCCGTCGCTGACGCCGTAGTTCATGGTGCCCAGCGGGATGCCGTCCAGGGTGAAGCCGAGGCGGCTCTGGTCGAAGCCGTGCAGGGTGATCGCGGTCGACCACTCGTAGGCGCCCCACGCATCGGCCGACTGGAACTGCACGCCGGGCAGCTTGTCCAGCACCTTCAGCGCGCTGGTGCCGGGGGCGGCGGTGCCGATGTCCTCGCGGGTGATGCGCTGCACCTGGCGGGTGGTGCCGGTGGACACCACGGTGATCGCGTCGAGCATCGTCGCATCGCTGCCGCTGGTGGCGCTCGCCGCATCGGCGCTGGCGCCATCGGCAACCGGCGCGGTCTCGGCCAGCGCGGCGAAGGCCGGCAGCGCGGACGCGACGGCGAGCACCAGCGCATGCAGGCGCAAGGGTCTGGAGGTGGGGATCATCGAAATTCCAATAAAAGGTGGGGAGGCGTGGGGACCCACCGCGTGATGCGTGACAGCCAGCACACGGCCGGTGTGGCCCGCCCGCCACCATGCAACCGTTTTGTGAAGGTTTCGGGGCGGTCCCGTGTCGGCTGTGGGACAGCCCGGCGGCGCCGGTCGAGCTCGCACCCGCAGGCCACGTACTACGCGCTGCCGCGTACATGCGCCAGCCGCCGGTCAGCGCCGGCATCGCGCCGATGCCGCGGTGCCGACGGCGCAACGTATGATGCCGGGCCAGCCACCGCCGTCGCGCCTCGATGAAGCTCGCCATCCTGTCCCGCAACACCAAGCTGTATTCGACGCGCCGCCTGGTCGAGGCCGGTCGCGAACGCGGGCATACGGTGCGCGTGCTCGACCCGTTGCGCTGCTACATGCGCATCGCCGCCGGCTCCTTCACCATGCATTACAAGGGCAAGCCGATCACCGGCTACGACGCGGTGCTGCCGCGCATCGGCAATTCCGTCACCCGCTACGGCACCGCGGTGCTGCGCCAGTTGGAGATGATGGGCGTGCGCACGCCCAATCCATCCGACGCGATCCTGCGCGCGCGCGACAAGCTGCGCGCCCACCAGTTGCTGGCGGCCAAGGGCATCGACATGCCGATGACCGTGTTCGGCGACAACCCCGACGACACCGGCGACCTGCTGTCGATGCTGGGGCCGCCGCCGCACGTGGTGAAGTTGAACGAAGGCACCCAGGGCACTGGCGTGATCCTCACCGAGAAGACCAGCGCCTCGCGCGGCGTGGTCGAGGCGCTGCGCGGCCTGTACGCCAATTTCCTGGTGCAGGAGTTCATCGGCGAGGCCGAGGGCGCCGACCTGCGCTGCTTCGTGGTCGGCAACCAGGTGGTCGCGGCGATGCGCCGGCAGGCGCCGGAAGGCGACTTCCGCTCCAACCTGCATGTCGGCGGCAGCGCGCAGCTGGCGACCGCCAGCCGCGGCGAACAGGAGGTGGCGGTGCGCTCGGCCAAGGCCCTGGGCCTGGGCGTGGCCGGGGTCGACCTGATCCGCTCGCGGCGCGGTCCGCTGGTGCTGGAGGTCAACTCCACCCCCGGCCTGGAGGGGATCGAGGCGGTCTGCGGGTTGGACATCGCCGGCAAGGTCATCGAGCACCTCGAGGCGAGCGTGATCCGAAAGAAATCAGCTACTTAAGGCGATATCTGTCCGGCCATTCTGGCTTAACACGGGTTTAATTCGCGCCTGCGTATGCTTCGTCGGACCGCAGCTCTGCCCTCCTCAGCAGGAACGGTAATCGGGATATACCTTTCGGCCCAAGCGGCCTTGCCGCTTGGGCCTTTTTGTTCCCGCGGGCCGGTTTTTCGGCGACCCGGCGGACCAAGGTTGCTTGCAGCTTGCGGCCCCGTTCGCCGGGGGGCTACATTTGTGATTCACACCACCAATCGCCTAGGGGACAGGGATGAAAAGCGTGATCGGTTTGATGCTGGGGATGGCGCTCGCGTGCAGCGCGGTCGCTGCGCCGAAAGGTGAGGCGCCCATGAACGTGAAGAAATCGTTCGCGCAGCAACTCAGTACAATTCGCCAGCAGTTGGACGACGGCAAGACCTATTCCGAACTCGGCACAGAAGATCGCGGCAAGGTGGAAGCGGCACTGTCGCGCATGGCGACGGTGCTCAACGCCCATCCCGACGTCGACACGCTGCGCGAGGAAGAAAAGGTCGTGTTGTTCAACGATCAGGAAACGGTCAACGCGCTGCTGACCAAGGCATCGGCGGACAGCCGGCTGATCTGCAGGCGCGAAGCGGTCACCGGATCGCTGCGTACCACGACGCAATGCAAGACCGTGGCGGAACGCCGCCGCGACAACGAGGATGCGCAGGAACTGATGCGGCGCAATCCAACTGGCAAGTACGACTGACGGGGTAAATGTTGGTGCGAATTCTAGTGATCGAAGACAACAGCGATATCGCTGCCAACCTGGGCGACTACCTCGAGGACCGCGGGCATACGGTGGATTTCGCCGCCGATGGCGTCACCGGCCTGCACCTGGCGGTGGTGCACGAATTCGACGCGATCGTGCTCGACCTCAACCTGCCGGGCATGGACGGCATCGAAGTGTGCCGCAAGCTGCGCAACGAAGCGCGCAAGCAGACCCCGGTGCTGATGCTCACCGCGCGCGACTCGCTGGACAACAAGCTGGCGGGCTTCGATTCCGGCGCCGACGACTACCTGATCAAGCCGTTCGCGCTGCAGGAAGTGGAAGTGCGGCTCAACGCGCTGTCGCGCCGCGGCAAGGGCGTGCACACCCGCGTGCTGGAGACCGGCGACCTGGAATACAACCTGGACACGCTGGAAGTTCGGCGCCAGGGCAAGCTGCTGCAGCTCAACCCGACCGCGCTGAAGATCCTGCAGGCGCTGATGGAAGCCTCGCCCGCGGTGGTGACCCGGCAGGAGCTGGAAACTCGCGTCTGGGGCGAGGAGCTGCCGGACTCCGATTCACTGCGCGTGCACATCCACGGCCTGCGCGCGGTGGTCGACAAGCCCTTCGACGTACCGATGATCCAGACCCGCCACGGCATCGGCTACCGCATCGCCGCGCCCGATGCCTGAAGCTGGGGAGTTGCCGCGCGCGGTGCGGCGGCGCGGGCGCTACCGCCGCCGCCTGCGCAGCCGCATCATCCTCTCCTTCGTGCTGTTGGGCTTCGGCCTGACGGCACTGTTCGCGTTCGCCACCAACTGGGCGCGCGCGCGGGTGGAGAACCAGCTGGTCGAAGCGGTGATGAATCGCAATATCGACGAGTACGCGCGCCGTTTCTTTTCCGCGCCGTCGAAGAACCCCGACCTGCCGGTGCAGCAGATGGTCGGCCGGGTGGTCAAGAGCGATCGCTTCGAAGCGCTCAAGCGCGAGCAGCCGGAGTGGTACAACTTCTCCGACGGCATCCACACCGTCTCCGGGCGCGACGAATCGGGCAAACCGTTCTCCTACAAGGTCGCGGTGCGCAAGACGCAGGACGTGTGGTTCTTCCTCGCCTATGACATGACCCAGACCATCCAGGGCGAGGTGCAGCTCAACCGCACCCTGATCCTGTCGGTGCTGGTGTTCAGTGCGTTGTCGCTGGTGATCGGCTGGTGGTCGGCGTCGCGGGTGATGCGCCCGGTCTCCGATCTCGCGGCGCGCCTGCGCGCCTATCGCGGCAGCAGCGATCCCAAGCCGCTGGCGCCGCATTTCCCCGACGACGAAGTCGGGCAGCTGGCCGAGGCGCTGGACGACTATTCGGCCAGGCTCACCGAGGTGGTGCAGCGCGACCGCGAGTTCAACGCCGACGTCAGCCACGAACTGCGCACGCCGTTGGCGGTGATCCGCGGCGCTACCGAACTGCTGCTGACCCGCCCCAATCTCGACGACAAGGTGCTGCAGCGCCTGCAACGCATCCAGCGCGCCGAACAGCAGTGCAGCGATCTGATCGGCTCGCTGCTGCTGTTGTCGCGCAACGAGCGCGGGCAGGGCAACAGCAACGTGGCCAAGGTCGCCGAGCAACTGATCGAATCGCACCGCGCGCAACTGGGCGGCAAGCCGCTGCAGCTGTTGCTGGAGGGCGAACGCAACCTGAGCATCGACGCGCCGGAGGCGGCATTGTCGGTGGCGCTGGGCAACCTGATCGGCAATGCGGTCAAGTACACCCACGAAGGGCAGGTGGTGGTGCGGGTGCTGAGCGATGCGGTGCAGGTGATCGACTCCGGTCCCGGCCTCAGCGAGGAAGACGCGGCCAAGCTGTTCCAGCGCGGCTACCGCGGCACCCACGCCGGGCACTCGCAGGGCGGCGGCATCGGCCTGTCGATCGTCAGCCGCCTGTGCGAGCTGTACGGCTGGCAGGTCAACGTGCGCCCGGGGGCGACCAAGGGCGTGGTGGCGACGCTGTGGTTCAGGGCGGCGTGACAGAAATGGACGGGCGTCGGCTTCCTGTAGGAGCGGCTTCAGCCGCGACAGGCTTCCCCGGTAGATCCAGTCGCGGCTGAAGCCGCTCCTACAAAAGCGCGCATCGCCGGATCGGACCGTTACGCGATCTTCGCCGCCGCCAATGCGCGGTACTGCCGATCCAGCGCATCGGCCGCGTCCTGCAGTCGCGACGCATCGCCCTCGTTGACCACGACATCGTCGGCAATCGCCAACCGCGCCGCGCGCGTGGCCTGCGCCGCGATCATCCGCTGCGCCAGCTCGGCGGTAATGCCGTCGCGCTGCATCAGGCGCGCATGCTGCGTGGCTTCCGGAGCATCGACCACCACGATCCGATCCAGCCAGGGGTAGGCCGTGCGCGCGCCGACTTCGGTCAGCAGCGGGATCGCCGCAATCGCATAGGGACTGGCGGCCTCGCGGCACGCCTGCTGCATCAGCGTACGAATGGCGGGGTGGGTGATCGCTTCCAGGTCGCGGCGCGCCACTGAATCTTCGAAGATCCGGTGGCGCAGCGCGGCGCGGTCGAGGCTGCCGTCCTCGCGCAGGATCTGCGCTCCGAAACGGGCCACGATCTGCGCAAGCGCCGGATGCCCGGGCGCGACCACGGCGCGCGCGGCCACGTCGGCATCGGCGACGACGATGCCCTTGGCCTGGAAGCGCCGGCTCAGTTCGCTCTTGCCGGAGGCCACGCCGCCAGTCAGGCCGACGATGAAATCGCTCACCGCCCCGCCTCGCTCAGCGCAGCCCGGACCAGCGCATGTAGGTGTCGATGATTTCCGTGCCCCAGAAGAACGTGATCCAGCCGGCGATGGCCAGGTAGGGGCCGAACGGAATGGGCGTTGCCCGGTCGCGGCCCTTGGCCGCCAGCCAGATCGAACCGAGGATCGCGCCGACCAGCGAGGAGATCAGGATGGTCGGCAGGATGCCCTTCAGTCCGCACCAGGCGCCGATCGCCGCCAGCAGCTTGAAGTCGCCATGGCCCATGCCTTCCTTGCCGGTGATCTGCTTGAACAGCCACCACACCGACCACAGCGACACATAGCCGACTGCCGCGCCGAGCAACGCCGGCTTGGCCGGCATGTACAGATTGTCCATGCTGCCGACCAGGCCCAGCCACATCAGCGGCAAGGTCAGCTGGTCCGGCAACAGGCGAGTGCGCAGGTCGATCCCCGACATCGCGACCAGGAAACAACTGAATACGATCGCCCCGAACCCTTGCCAACCGAAGCCGAAGCGCCAGACGCTGGCGACCACCAGCAGGCTGGTCAGCATCTCCACCAGCGGGTACTGGATCGAGATCGGCGCATGGCAATGCCGGCACTTGCCGCGCAGCGCCAGCCAGCTGAACAGCGGAATGTTCTCGTACCAGGACAGCTTGTGCTTGCAGTGCGGGCAGTGCGAGGGCTCGACCACGATCCCGGGCGGTGGCGGATCGTAGATGTCCGGCAACTCCAGGATCTCGCGCGAATCGCGCTTCCACTGCCACTCCATGCGCTTAGGCAGGCGCAGGATCACCACGTTGAGGAAACTGCCCACCAGCAAGCCCAACCCCGCCGCGGCGGGAAAGCCGAGGCCGGGGTGTTGATCGAGAAATGCCATTAATGCTTATCCAACGACGGAGGCCAGCTTGAAGATGGGCAGGTACATGCCGATGACCATGCCGCCGACGATGGTGCCGATGAACACCATGATCAACGGCTCGATCAGGCTGCTCAGCGCGTCCACCGCATTGTTCACTTCCTGCTCGAAGTACTCGGCCACCTTGAACAGCATCGCATCCAGCGCACCGGCCTCTTCGCCGATGGCGGTCATCTGGATGACCATATGCGGAAACAGGTTGGTCTGCTTCATCGCCACGTTGACCGGATAGCCGACCGACACGTCGTCGCGCATGCGCAGCACGGCCTTCTCGTAAACGCTGTTGCCGGTGGCGCCGGCGACGATGTCCAGCGCCTCCACCAGAGGCACGCCGGCGCGAAAGGTCACGCCCAGCGTCCGCGAGAAGCGTGCCACCGAGCTGTTGTGCATGATCTGGCCGATGATCGGCACCTTCAGGATCAGCCGGTCCATGCCGTGCTGCATCGACGGCGAGCGCTTGTAGGCGAAGATGAAGCCGACGATGGTGCCGACCAAGACGATCAGCAGCATCCACCAATAGGCAACCATGAAGCGCGATGCAGCTACGATCATCTGCGTAAACGCCGGCAGCTCCGCACCAAAGCCCTTGAACACATCCTCGAACTGCGGCACCACCCACACCAGCAGGATCGAACTGACCAGCAGGGCGACCGCCATGACCATGGCCGGGTAGAACAAGGCCTTCTTGATCTTGCCCTTCAGCGCTTCGATGTTTTCCTTGTAGGTCGCGACCGTCTCCAGCACGGTCTCCAGCACGCCGGCGCCTTCGCCGGCCTTGACCAGGTTGCGATAGAGCTCGTCGAACTGGATCGGATGCTTGCTGATCGCCTCGTAGAGCGACGAACCGCCCTCAATGTCGGTGCGAACCTGATCCACCATCTTCTTCATGCGCGGGTTCTTGTGCCCGCTGCCGATGATCTCCAGCGATCCGACGATCGGGACGCCCGACTTCATCATCGTCGCCATCTGGCGGCTGAAAAAGGCGATGTCCTTCGCGCTGATCTTGCTGCCGGCAGAGCCGAACAACGGCTTGGGCTTGGGCTTGACCACCGACGGCGTGATGCCCTGGCGGCGCAACTCGGCGCGCAGCAGGTTGGCGTTCTTGGCGGTCTGCTCGCCCTTCATCTTGACGCCGCGCTTGTCCGTCCCCTCCCAGACGAACGGCAACTGCTGGCTGGTATTGCGCGCGGCGGGCTCTTTGGGTACTGCGCTACGAGTTGCGGACATCAGGTGTGCTCCCCGTCCAGCCATCCCCAGGCGGACATGACCGGCATGGTATCGGTTTCCGCGGCGTCTGGCATCAGCGGTCGATGGTCAAGGCGGAGTCCCGGGATGCAGGCGGCCAAATCCCGAAAGGTGACGTTGTGCGTCACTTTGTGACCCATCCTGGCAGAGGTGAAAGCGCGTCGCAAATCCATTCTTTGCCCGTGTCGGGCGGCATTCGATGGGGCATCATGCGCCCTGGGGAGCATAGGGTGCGCGTGGGGAAGTTGGCACGCGGCCTGCTTGCATCACCCGCACGTGGCGCTCTGCCGCGCGGCGCTCGAGGGGTAGCAAGCTCCGCGGGCGGAGTGTCTGCCAACTTACACACCATCTCTAGGGGATTCACCATGAAGAAGCAGCAGGGCTTTACCCTGATCGAACTGATGATCGTCGTCGCGATCATCGCCATCCTGGCCGCGATCGCGCTGCCGGCCTACCAGAACTACGTGCGCAAGTCGCAGGTCACCGCGGCCCTGTCCGACATCACCCCGGGCAAGACGCAGTTCGAAGTGCTGACGAATGAAGGTAAGACCTCTTTCAATGCTACCGATATTGGTCTGACCACTACGACCACCCGCTGCTCGAACATCGCGGTTACACCAGGCGACGCCGGTAATATCACTTGCACGATGCTCGGTGGCGCAGGCGTTGGCACCCAGACCATTGCATGGACCCGCACGGCATCGGGTAACTGGAAGTGCAGCACCACCGCTGATACCAAGTATCGTCCGAGCACCTGCCCGTAATTTTTTTGCCATCGCTTGAAGAAAGCCCCGCGTTAGTGGGGCTTTCTTTTTTTGGGGGGCGTATGCGCAACGAAAATGGGTTCAGCTTGATTGAGTTGATGGTGGTGGTCGCTATAGTGGCGATTCTTTCTACAATCGCCCTTCAGGGCTACATCGATTATGTCTCGCGATCACAGGTCGCCGTTGCACTGAGCGAAATTCGTGGGGGCCAGGTAGGGTTTGAGACGGCGTTCAACGACGGCAGGGGGAGTGAGATAGATGCTGCCTATGTCGGACTGGCTTCATCCGTGCGTTGTCCACAAATATCAGCGTTTGTCGATGTGACCAGTGGTGTGGGCGACATTAGTTGCGTCCTCGCTGGGAACGACAGGGTGGCTGGATCTACACTATCCTTGCGTCGGAGCATGTCCGGCCTGTGGAGTTGCGATGGCAGCGATTTGCCCGAGAAGTATCGGCCTGAAGGATGTGGATGATTGATTTTCTGAGTAGAGACTACGGTCCGGGGATCTTGTGATGGCGAATCCGCCAACCTTGCGTGCGTTGGTTGCCTCCCCGTGGTTTGGAGTTGTCGTATTGGCGATCGTCGTTCTGGCCGTATATTGGCCTGGGCTGACGGGACCATTCTTGTTCGACGATTACCCGAACATCGTTGACAACGCGAAGATCCATCTTGCTGCATTAAACTTCCAAAGCTTGAAAAGCGCGGCCATGGGTTACGAGCCGGGCTCCGTCGGCAGGCCGTTGGCTACCTTGAGTTTTGCTCTGAACTGGTACTTCTCGGGCGAAAATGCTTGGAGCTATAAGTTGACCGGGGTGGCGGTCCATGTCGTCAACGCATGGCTGGTGTTTGCCCTGTTGTTGAAGATGACACGCGGTGCCGCCACGACGTCTGTTCGGCGTGGGATCGGCTATTGCCTGGTCGTCGCCTTGCTGTGGGCCGTGCATCCCCTCCAGGTGTCTACGGTACTGTATGTAGTTCAGCGAATGGAGTCGCTGTCGCTGACGTTCGTGTTGCTGGCGCTCATTGTCTACCTGCATGGAAGACAACGGCAGATAGAAGGAGGTTCCGGGTGGGGATGGCTCTGCTTTTCCGGGGCGCTCGCCTTGGTTGGGCTGTTGTCCAAGGAATCCGCTGCGCTTTTCGGCGCGTATGCCTTCTCGCTGGAAGTTTGTCTGTTCCGCTTTGCTGCGAATAACCGGCGAGATAGGGGTCTGCTGATCGCCTTGTATTTGGCGTTCGGGTTGGTCGCGAGCGCGATATTCTTCGGGTGGCTCTTGCCGCGGGCGCTTCAGCCTGGTGCCTTCCAAGGAAGGGATTTCACGCTCTATGAGCGCTTGCTTACCCAGGGGAGGGTATTGGTTCTTTACCTTCAGCAGATCGCCCTGCCGTTGCCGAAAAGTTTGATTTTTTATTACGATTCCTATCCGAAGTCTGTCGGGCTGCTCTCGCCGATAACGACAATTTTTTCGTGGCTCTTTATCGTCGCTCTACTTTGCGTGGGATGGCTTGCGCGGCGAGCGATGCCGTTGCTTTCGCTCGGGATCTTCTGGTTTTTTGCGGGGCACCTGTTGACAAGCAACGCGATAGATCTCGAGCTTGTTTTTGAGCACAGGAACTATTTCCCGTTGCTCGGAGTATTCCTTGTGTTTGCCGAATTGGTGCGCATCATCCCGGTGAGGGATGGTCCTGCAATCAAATATGTCGGTGTTGCTGCTGTAGTCGTCTTCATGGTTGGTCTTTGCGCCATTCGTTCGGCAACGTGGGGCAATGGGTTCCTTTTCTTCAATGAACTGGTGGACGTGAATCCACAGTCCGCGCGGGCGAGAACCGGTCTTGCCATTGCGCTCGTGGAACGCGCCAATGGCGACGGCGATTCGCCCTTGTACAGCTTGGCCGAGCAACAGTTCGAGGCTGCTGCCGCTCTGCCAAGCGCATCGACGCTGCCCGAGCAGGGGCTCATTCTGATGGCGCTGGCCTATGGCAAGCCGGTCAAAAACGAGTGGTGGTCAGGCTTGATCTCGAAGCTGAAAACAAAGCCGCTTTCGGCGGATGTCGTATCATCCATCTCTGACCTGATTCAACGGCGAAAGCGCGGTGTGGCGATCGACGACGGGAAGCTAAAGGAGGCATGTGTCGCGCTGGCCAATCGGGACGGCGTCCCTGCTTTCATGTATGCCCAATTCGGCGACTATGGCCTGACCTACCTGCATGACGCCACGTTTGCCAACCTGATGTTCACTAGAGCAGTGGAGGCGGGCAGATCGGACACTGCGTTTGTCGCCAAGATGATTTCCACGCTGCTTCAGGAAGGGCATCAAGAGCAGGCGTCTGTCGCGCATGAAAGGGCCAAAGAACTCGGCATGCTGAAATAGGTGTGGGACTCCACGCGTCGCGTCACGTCTGCGTCGACGCGCCGGCGGTTGTAGCCCGAAGTGCCGAATCGAGCATGATTGCGCAATCGCGCCAAGTCGGTATGCGGATTGCGCGAACTGAGGGATGTGCCAACTGCGTAGAAATGCGGTCCGCCAGCATCTCCACATTGCCTGGCTCGTAAAGACAGGGCGCATGGTTGTCCAGTACCTGTGCAACGTCCCCCAGTGCTGTGGCCACCAACGGAATGCGCATCGCCAACATTTCATGCAGTTTCAGCGGGAAGCAGTAGCGTCCGAACGTCGAACTCTGGTTGCATACGACCCCGACGTCCAACGACGCCAGGACACGGGGTACCTCGGTCTGCGGAAGTCTCCCCAAGTCGATGATGCGAGGGTGCCGATAGCGGCGAACTGTTCGATCGGTTGGCCCGGCATGAACCAGCCAAAGGTCTTGCATGCCTTGGGCCAGTTGGATGAAAGCGTCAAAAAGATCGCTGATGCCCCGACTCGAAGTCAGCGCCCCTGCTGTACCGATCAGGCGCGCATCGACTGGCAGTCCCAACGCGGTTCTGGAGGAGTGCTTGTCGAGGGGGTGAAAGATCTCCGTGTTCACGCCATTCACCACGACGTGGACAGGACCGGCTACGCGGTAGTCCCCACGGACATACTCCGCAAGGGCGTGGCTGACCGTTGTCAATGCATACGCGCGGCGGCAAGCCGATCGAAATGCGCCAGACAGGCCGGGTAGCCGCGAGAGCCCGAAGCTCTCATAGTTGTCATAGAGATCGATGACGTAGGGAACGTCTCGTTTGATCGCCCATTTGGCGGCAAGCACCGCCTGGAGCATGTCTGAACTGGCCCACACGACATCTGGACGCCAGCGGGAGGTCGCTGTGTCGAGCCACTGGAAATGGCGAAGAAGGCCCTGTGGCAGTGCGTTGATCGAATGCCACTGGACGCCGAGATCGTCTGGCTTGGGAGTGGCGTCTTCCGGGCGCCGGCGATAGCTGAGCGCGCAGACGCGCACCGAGTGGCCCTGCCGGGCCAGTTCGCGAGGAAGCTCGTACAGTCGCCCGAAGCGGTCTTCAAGGAGATCCTTGTCCGAGTACTGCCGCTTGCATACCACCAATATCTTCACTCGGGCATTTCCTGTCGATCGGCGCTGAAGCGCCGCGCGCGCGGCGGTCTGGCAAGCTTACCGTGCAGGCGTTAGATTAACCGCAGCCAGATCTCGCACTCCAGAGTCGTCAATGTCCGCCAGCGAACATCATCTCAAGAGCTTGCAGGCGATTCGGGCATACGAGTTGCGGCAGGCCCTTGCGTTCTTTCCAGTTCCTGCGCCTGGCCGGACGGTAACCGTCCTGGAGCTCGGGGCGGGGACTGGTCAGCAGGCCTTGATGCTGAGGGATGCTGGCTATGAGGTGAGCGCGGTCGATTTGCCAAGCAGCCACTACCATGATGCACGGGTCTTCGAAGTCGAGGACTACGATGGACGCACGCTGCCATTTGCCGATGGCGCGTTCGATGTCGTTTTTTCCTCGAACGTTCTCGAGCATGTCGCGGACATCGACCGCATCCTGGATGAGACGAGGCGCGTGCTCAAGCGCGATGGTCATGCTGTGCACGTGCTGCCCAGTAGCTCTTGCCGTCTCTGGAGCATCCCTGGCCACTATCTCTGGCTGGCGCGCCGGGTGCTGCAACGGGTTTCCACCTCCACGAAAGCGCCAGTTGAGGGCGAGAATTCCCTTGCAATCCCAAAGACCCCATCGGGCTTCGATGAATGGCGGAAGACGCTGTTTCCTTCGAGGCACGGAGAAAGAGGCAACGTCTTGACGGAGACATTCTATTTTTCCCGCTCGTGGTGGTCGAGAACGTTCCGAAAGGGGGGCTTTGAGGCCGTCACGACACAGTCGACCGGTATCTTCTACACGATGTGCAATTCATTTGCGCATAAGTTGTCGATCTCGCGGAGGCAGAGTCTCTCGTTTTTGCTGGGCTCGTCGTGCCACATCTATGTCCTGCGCAAGCTGAATCACGCGCCGGACAAGGGGGTGTACAGGTGAAGGCCAATACCTTGCTCGGTCTCCGTGCCTCTGCCAGAGCGTTCTCATTTGGCGGCCGGTTCAATGCTCCTCAATCCATCATGAGGCGGCTCTTCCGGCATCACAGGGCCGTGGTCAGCATCGGAGATTTTGACGGCGACATGGCGATGGACCTGTCTTTGACGGAACACATGCAGCGGCGCATCTTCTGGATGGGGTACTACAGCCAGGGCATCGTGGCCTTGTTGGACCGCATCCTGGCGCCCGGCATGAGCGTCATCGATGTTGGTGCCAATATCGGTGAAATCACACTGGTGGCGGCGAAGCGCGTGGGGCAGGCAGGAAGGGTCGTTTCGTTCGAACCTGTCGACAGCCTCGCCGACACGTTGTGCAGCCATGTGATGCGAAACGATCTCAGCAACGTCACGGTGGTACGTCAAGGGCTGTCGAATCGACATGACCATGTACCGATCTTCGCTTCCTGCGGGCAAGGAGAGCTTGGAGACGAGCATCATGGGCTGGGCAGCCTGTTCGGAACGCCGTCGCACGACCACGCACTTCAGGAGGTCGAAATAACGACGCTGGACGCTTATCTCGACGCGAACCCACTCAGCAAGGTCGACGTCATCAAGGTCGATATCGAGGGTGCCGAGTTGCCCTGTCTTCAAGGAGCGAGGCTCACCCTGGGGAAGCACAGGCCCTCGTTGATCGTGGAGGTCCAGCAGGAATCCTCGTTGAAGGCGGGGTACGATCCGGGCGAGATATTGGACTACCTGCAGGAGTTCGGATATAGGTTCCAGGTCATCCGGTCCGATGGGACGTTAAGGAAAGTCGACCGTTCCTCTCTCGGGCCTTACCAGAACGTGCTTTGTACCGTCGCCGGTTAGATGACCGATCCTGAGCCAGTCAGTATTTGGCTTCTCCTGAGCCGATTCGGTCATGGAGGCCTTGAGCGCGTACAGGTTGCGCTCGCCAATGGGCTTTGCCTTCAAGGTCACCAGGTCAAGCTTGTCGCGGGGCAGGTGCTTGCGCATCCCATTGATGGGCTTGCGGCGAGCGTTCCGGTTGTTGAAATCGCGCCGCGAGGTTCTTTTCATTTTCTATCGGGTCTCTGGCGTGAGTGGCGGCGGCAGGCGCCAGATGTAATTTTCACGACGTCCAACGATGTGGCTTGTCTTGTCCTGCTTTTGAAGTGCGTTTCCCGAAATCCAATACGCGTGGTGGTTACCCAGCACCTGTCGGTATCGGCTCCGAGGATGGCGAGTCGTGGCGCCAAGCGGTTGAAGCTTGAATTGCTCAGGCGCACGATGCGGGTGCTTTTCCCCCGTGCCGATTCGTGTGTCGCCGTGTCCGAAGCGGTGGCTAGCGATATGCGCTCTGAGTTGGCGCTGTCGCCGGACAGGGTCAGCGTGATCCACAATCCGGTGGTGGCGTCGGACTGCGAACTGCGTTCTTTGCAACAGGTGGACTGGCCGTGGCCGGACCGGAGCGTTCCCACCGTCGTCTTCGTCGGCCGATTTTCGCCGGAGAAGCGTCTTGATCTCCTGCTTCGCGCATTTTCTCGCGTCCTCACTCAAGAGCCCGCGCGGCTGCTGCTGATTGGAACTGGGCCCCTGGAGTCCCGGGTGTCGCAATGGATGGATGAGGCTGGATTGGGTGTAATTTGCAAGCGGCTTGGCTATGTCGCCAATCCCTTGCCCTATATTCGCCAGGCCGACGTCCTGGTCCTGTGCTCAGACTACGAGGGCTTCGGCAATGTTCTCGTGGAGGCGATGGCGTGCGGGACCCAGGTGGTTTCGACGGATTGTCCCGACGGACCGCGCGAAATCCTGGAGGATGGGCGGTTCGGGCAGCTTGTCCGCTGTGGCGATCGCGATGCGCTGGCCGGAGCGTTGATCCGTGTCATCGACGGCAGGTGCCGTGTCGAGCCTGACGTGTTGAGGCAACGGGCGGCAGAGTTCGGCGTGCAAAAATCAATCGACGCTTATGAAGAGCTTGTCGCGGAACTCCGGCCGCGAGTTCACGTCAGGTCGCGCTCGCCCGATGCGTGATCAGGCGGATGGAGAACAGAAGCACCAAGGTGCATTCGCCTGCGATCATGGCCCATGCGGAGCCTAATGCTGCTCGCGTGGGGGTGAGGGCGAACATTGCGCACGCCAGGACGCAAAGGCCGATCGTCTCCAGCAGTACCCTGGCCCGGATGTCGCTTCTCGCCAGGAGCCAGTGCGCCAACAGGATCCGCATGCAACTGATGGGCGCGCACCAGGCGAGCAGCTTTACGACGGGCGCGGCGGATGCGAAGTCGCTGCCCAATATCGCGACGATGGCGCCCGATGCGAAGTAAAGAAACAGGGCCGCGGCCAACCCGTAGGCAAAGGTGCATGCGAGCAGCGCGTGCATCATGAATGGGTGCTCGTTCATGCCGGCTCCCTGCCGAAACATGCGAGGCAGCGCCGCACCGATGAGTCCTTCGATCGGGAGTGTCGCCAGCCCAGTGAATCGCTGAGCTGCGGTGAAGTTCCCTGCGACCGCTTCGCCTCCCCAGCGCAATGCGAACGTCTTGTCCACGGAGGTCCAGGCCATCGTGCTTGCCCAGATGCCGGAAAGTCCGATGCCGGCTCGCAAGTCGCTCCAGGCAAGCGAGTGGTTTGGCGAGTTTGCCAGTAGCCGCCTTGTGCAGCCGTGCCGCAACAAGATGGCGCAAGCGGCCAGCGCTGTCAGATGCAGCCAGACGTACAAGGAAAGCCCTTGGCCAGATTCGAACTGCATGAAGGCGGCGACCGCGGCAACCCTTGCCAAGGACCCTGCAACGGGTACCGCCGCTGCTTGCAGCACCAGTGTATGGGCCGCGTATGCGGAGGCGACCTGCGCGATGATCGGTGCGAACAGAATTTCCGATAGCCCGATGCCGAGCAGTATCCAGCCGCCCGGCTGGTGGAAGATGGCGCTCCCAAGCACTACGTACGCAAGCAAAAGCAGCGGTGTACTCCATGCCAAGGCGCGCCCCGCCTGCTGCCATCTCATGGGGAACAAGGTCTGGTCGCGCGCGGTATCTTGGTACATGCGCAAACCAAGCCCGAAGCCGGCGAAGCCTCCCAGTGCAACGGCCAGGCCGGCAATGCCGGAGTAGTTTCCGTATCCGGATGCCCCGAGTACACGCGCCAACAGCAGTACCCAGACGAGTTGGCTGCCTACTCGCAAAGCGTGCCAGAGCGTCGTGCCCAGAGTGTTGCGTGCCAGCCAGCCCAGTTTTGGCATGCGGAACTTGGCGTTCATCGTGGAGAAGCGACTTCGCGTCGTCGCATCATGGTTTCCAACAATGCGGCGTATGCTCCGGCACGCACATGCCAATCAAAGCCTTGCACTTCGTTTGGATCGACCGGCTGCGGTGAGCGGATCAGGCGCGAAACGGCGTCGGCTAATGCTGCTGTGCTACCCGGCGGCACCGTATGCACTCCATTGCATGTCTCGGTCAAGCGCTGGACCGCAGGGATGGCCGAGACCACGACCGGGCAACCGCAGCCCAGTGCTTCTATCAACACGAGCCCGAGGCCGTCTTGGTCGCCACTTGTTGCCTCGACAAAAGGAGCGACGAACAAGGCGGCGCGGCGGTAGAGGGAGGGAAGCTCCGACTGGGGAACCGCACCCAGAAAGCGGACGGCGTCCTGCAGTTCCAGGTCGCGGACCTGTTCCTTGCGCGTCTCCAGTTCGGGTCCGAACCCGGCAACTGTCAACGTGGCACCGGGTACGGCAGCCCGGATCGCTTGCATCGCAGCGATCAGGAAACGAAGGCCTTTTTTTTCCACGAGCCGGCCGACGAACAGTATCTCCGTACGCGACCGTGGCACGGTGGGGTCGGGAACGAACCTGCCGGAAAGATCCGCCCCCATCGGCTCCACCACCACCTTGGACATGTCTGCACCCAGAGCGGCGACCTGCTGCAGCATGCCTTCGCTGACGACGGCCAGTCGCGCCGATCGCCGTATCACAGCGCGCTTGATCCAGCGAAAAGGCCACGACTTCAGCGCGTACAGATCTCCGCCATGGGATGTGACCAGAAAGGGCGAGGAAGGACCGACAAAGCTCAGTGCTGTGGCAACGATGCCCTGCGGTATCAGCCAGTGTGCATGAACGACGGTCGGGCGATACCTGCGGACGGCACGATAGGCAGCGAACAACTGGCCGATGAAGAATCCAGGCAGCAGGAGCGCCTTCCAAGGACTGTGTTGCACGTTGGAAACCATGCCGCCGTCGTTCACCAGCGTTTCCCAGCGCTGTGGGGCATATCGATAACGATGGATTTCAACTGAATCCATCGTTTCGTACTCAAGCGCCCCATTCGCGTGGGGGCACAGCACCACGACCCGAAAGCGGCCGGTCAAGCGCCTGGCAAGCTCATGGACGAAGCCAGGCTCTGGGTCGTCGCGCCAGCGAGGATAGGTGGAGGCCAGCACCAAGAGTGTCGGCTTGGTCATGTTTCGGCTCGCACCGCGTGCATTCAGGCGTCGCGCCGATACGTCAGATTGGTGATCTGCTCGGAAATCAGCCCGATCAGAAAAATGATCACCGCCGCACTGAACAACAACGTGCTCATATTGGTGAAACGGTGCATCGTCGCAAAGGTATAGCCGTAGTAGGCGAGTCCGAGGGCGAAGAATGCCATCGAGACCGGGACGAACAGCTTCAGCGGCGAATACAACGTGGCGATCTTGAAGATGATCAGCAGGAAGCGGATGCCGTCCTTCATGGGGCGGATATGGCTGCCGTTGCCGACCCGCTTGGCGACGGGGATCGGCACGTAGGCGACCGGATAGGCGCTGCGGAAGAAGGCCATGGTGCTGGTGGTGGGGTAGCTGAACCCGTTCGGGAGCAGGTGCAGGAATTCGCGGAACCGGTCCGCGCGGACGGCGCGGAAGCCGGAGGTGAGGTCTTTCACCTCGAAGCCGGTCATGCGGCTGGCCAGCCAGTTGTAGAAGCGGTTGGCCAGACCGCGGTGCACGCTCGCCTGGCCGCTGCTGTCGCGGGCGCCGACGACCATGTCGTAGCCCTGGCCGAGCTTGGCCAGCAGTTTGTGGATGTCGCTTGGATCGTGCTGTCCATCCGCGTCCATGAACACCAGGATGTCGCCGCCCGCGGCCCGTGCGCCGCGCTTGATCGCCGCACCATTGCCCATCGAGTAGGGACTGCCGATGACCCGGGCGCCATGGTCGCGCGCGACCTGCGCGGTCGCATCGGTCGAGCCGTCGTCGACCACGATGATCTCGGCATCCGGCATTTCCTCACGTAGCCGCGGCAGCGTGCGGGACAGACCGGCCACCTCGTTCTTGGCTGGCAGGATGATGCTGATCTTGTCCAAAGGTCGACCCCTAGTTCCCCGTCGGCTATGGTAATCCCAGTCGCGGCCGGATTCGTGGCGCGTAGCAATGCCGCCTGCGTTTGCTACTGTGCCGGAAGCGGTTGCGCGGAATTTGCAGTATCTTTGGTCCGCAAGAACGGGGGCTTTTCCATGAATGCAGCTGTCTCGGCCAACCTGGTTGGCATCACCGGCATCGCGCGCCGCCTGGTTCAGGATGGCGCGGTGGAGGAGGCGGTCGCGCGGACCGCGATGGCGCATGCCGCCGAGGCCAAGATCCCGCTGCCGCAGTGGTTCTCGGAGAAGAAGCTGGCCACCGCGGCGCAACTGGCCGCCGCTAACGCAGTGGAATTTGGGATGCCGCTGCTGGATGTGTCGGTGTTCGATGCCAACCAGAGCGCGATCAAGCTGGTCAGCGAGGAGTTGCTGCAGAAGCACCAAGTGCTGCCGCTGTTCAAGCGCGGTACGCGGCTGTTCGTCGGGATCAGCAATCCGACCCAGACCCGGGCGCTGGACGACATCAAGTTCCATACCAATCTGACGGTCGAGCCGATCCTGGTCGACGAGGACCAGATCAGGCGCACGCTGGAGCAGTGGCAGGCGCGCAGCGATGCGATCGGCAATGCGCTGGGCGACGACGAGGAGGGCATGGACAACCTCGAGGTCGGCGCCGGCGACGAGGACATGGGCAGCGGCGGCGATACCGGCGTCGATGCCAAGGGCGACGATACGCCCGTGGTCAAGTTCGTGAACAAGATGCTGGTCGATGCGATCCGCCGCGGCGCCTCGGATATCCATTTCGAGCCGTACGAGGACGATTACCGGGTGCGGCTGCGCATCGATGGCCTGCTCAAGAGCGTCGCCAAGGCGCCGGTCAAGCTCAACCAGCGCATTGCGGCGCGACTGAAGGTGATGTCGCAGCTGGACATCGCCGAGAAGCGGGTGCCGCAGGACGGGCGCATCAAGCTCAACCTGTCCAAGAGCAAGCAGATCGACTTCCGTGTCAGCACCTTGCCGACGCTGTTCGGCGAGAAGATCGTGTTGCGTATCCTCGACGGCAGCGCGGCCAAGTTGGGCATCGACAAACTCGGCTACGAGCCGGAGCAGCAGAAGCTGTTCTTGGACGCGATCCACAAGCCCTACGGCATGGTGCTGGTGACCGGCCCGACCGGTTCGGGCAAGACGGTGTCGCTGTATACCGCGCTGGGCATCCTCAACGATGATACCCGCAACATCTCCACCGCCGAGGATCCGGTGGAAATCCGCCTGCCCGGCGTGAACCAGGTGCAGCAGAACAACAAGCGCGGCATGACTTTCGCCGTGGCGCTGCGCTCGTTTCTGCGCCAGGATCCGGACATCATCATGGTCGGCGAAATCCGCGACCTGGAGACCGCCGAGATCGCGATCAAGGCGGCGCAGACCGGTCACATGGTGCTGTCCACGCTGCATACCAACGATGCGCCGCAGACCATCGCGCGCCTGATGAACATGGGCATCGCGCCGTACAACATCACCAGTTCGGTAACGCTGGTGATCGCGCAGCGCCTGGCGCGGCGCCTGTGCAACAACTGCAAGCGGCCCAGCCAGCTTCCGGAGAATGCGCTGCTGGCCGAGGGATTCAGCGCGGCGGAAATCGCCGCCGGCATCCAGCTGTTCGAGGCCGTCGGCTGCGACGAGTGCACCGAAGGCTACAAGGGGCGTACCGGCATCTACCAGGTGATGCCGATGAACGACGAGATCGCGGCGATCGTGCTGCAGGGCGGCAACGCGATGGACATCGCCGAGGCGGCGCAGAAGATCGGGGTCAAGGACCTGCGCCAGTCGGCGCTGCTCAAGGCCCGCAACGGCATCACCAGCTTGGCCGAGATCAATCGCGTCACCAAGGACTGATGGAGCTGGGATTCGGCATTCGGGATTCGTGAATGCCAGCGCAGCGGCGCTTCATCTGGGGGCCTTGATCCGGCTTTTTTCTACCTGGGCCGAATTAGGTGCAGGGCAGGGGGGCGCGCTTTTACGAATCCCCAATCCCAATTCCCCAATCCCAGCTCTTCTACTCCATCCCCAACTTCTTGAGCTTGTAGCGCAGCGCGCGGAAGGTGATGCCGAGCTGCGCGGCGGTGCGGGTCTTGTTCCAGCGGTTTTCCTCAAGCGCCTTCTGGATCGCGGCGCGTTCGAGCTGCTCGATGTAGGAGGGCAGGGCGGAGGAGGTCGGGTCGATGTCGACCACGCCGGGCGGCAGCGCGGGGGCGGCTTCGGCCGCGGCGCGGGCGCTGTTGCCGGGCTGCGGCAGGTGCAGGTCGGCGGCGCTGATCTGGTCGTCCTCGGCCATCGCCAGGGCGCGCTCGAGGATGTTCTCCAGTTCGCGCACGTTGCCGGGGAAGGCGTAACGGTTCAGGGCGTCCAGCGCCGACGGCGACAGCAGCGGGGTGATCCGGCCATGGCTCTTGGCCAGCCGCGCCAGGATCGCCGCGGCCAGTTGCGGCAGGTCGCCGCCGCGCTCGCGCAGCGGCGGCACGCGCAGTTCGATCACGTTGATGCGGTAGTACAGGTCGTGGCGGAAGCGGCCGTCGGCGACCAGGTCGGCCAGGTCCTTGTGGGTGGCCGACAGGATGCGCACGTCGGTCGGCACCTCGGTGGCGGCGCCGACCGGGCGCACCGACTTCTCCTGGATCGCGCGCAGCAGCTTGACCTGCATCGGCAGCGGCAGTTCGGCCACTTCGTCCAGAAACAGGGTGCCGCCCTGCGCGGCCTGGAACAGGCCGGCCTGGTCGGCGTGGGCACCGGTGAAGCTGCCCTTCTTGTGGCCGAAGAACTCGCTTTCCATCAGTTCGGCCGGGATCGCGCCGCAGTTGACCGGCACGAACGGCCCGGCCGCGCGCGCGCCCTGTTCGTGGATGGTGCGCGCGACCAGTTCCTTGCCGACGCCGGACTCGCCGAGGATGTACACCGGCGCCTGGCTGCGCGCGACCTTGGCGATGGTGGCGCGCAGCGCGTCCATCGCGGTCGAGGCGCCGAGCAGGCGGCTGGCCTGCTCCGGCGGCGGCGCCGGCGGCGCGGCGCGCTCGGTGTTGTTGAGTTCCAGCGCGTGCTTGACCAGGCCGCGCAGCACGTGGATGTCCACCGGCTTGCTGACGAAGTCGAAGGCGCCGGCCTTCAGCGCTTCCACCGCCAGGTCCATGCTGCCGAACGCGGTGATCATCGCCACCGGCGTGCGCGGATAGTGGCGGGCGATCTCGCTGACCAGCTCGATGCCATTGCCATCGGGCAGGCGCATGTCGGTGATGCACAGGTCGTAGGGGTTGCTGGCCAGCAGTTCGCGGGCTTCGGCGAGATTGGCGGCGGTGCTGATGCGCAGCCCCATCCTGCCCAGGGTCAGTACCAGCAGTTCGCGGATGTCGCGTTCGTCGTCGACGACAAGGGCGCTTCGGGTTTCGTTCATGTGGGGAAAAGATAGCCCAGGTCCAGGGTCCAGCGCCAATTTTTCGACGCCACGGGGGGTGCCGGTGCGGCGCTCAGTTCGCGAGCATGGTGTGCGGGCCGGGCAGGACCACGCGGAAACAGGCGCCGCCGGCCGGCACCGGCACGTACTCCAGCCGCGCCTGGTTGGCCCGGCACAGCTCGCGGGCGATGTACAGGCCCAGCCCGGTGCCGTGCTCGGAGGTGGTGAAGAACGGGCGGAACAGCTGCGCGGCCACCGTCTCCGGGATGCCGGGGCCACGGTCCATCACATCGACGATCGCGTTGCGCTCCTGCACCGCCACGCGCAGCCGCACCCGCGCCGGCTCCTCCATCACCCGTCCGTACTTGAGCGCGTTGTGCACCAGCGCGCTGAGGATCTGGTGCAGGTGCTTGGGATCGACCAGCGCGTGCACCGCCTTCGGCGCGGCGATGGCCTCCAGGCTGTCGGTCTCGATCGACATGGTCTGCTGGTATTCCAGCACGAAGCGGCGCACGAACACGCCCAGGTCCAGGTTCTCCGGATTGGAGCGCTCGCGCCGGGCCAGTCCCAGTACGCTCTCGACGATGCCGTTGGTGCGCTGGCACTGCATGTGGATGATCTGCAGTAGGCGGCGGTCGGCATCGCCGATCGCCGGCGACTCCTCCAGCAACTGCGAGGCGTAGCTGATCGCGGCCAGCGGGTTGCGGATCTCGTGCGCCAGGCTGGCGGAGAACCGGCCCAGCGCCGACAGGGTCAGCGATTCGGCGCGTCGCGACACCACCGTCGCATCGTCCAGGAACACCAGGGTCAGGTCGCCTTCCATCAGCAGCCGGGCGAAGCGCGGCTGCACTTCCGGCTGGTCCGGCGACAGCTGCAGCGGCGTCTCTTCCTGGTTCCAGCCGTTGCGCCAGCGCTGCAGGCGCCGCGCCAGTTCCGGTGCGGCGCTGAGCAGGTCCAGGCGGCCGCTGCCGCTGTTGCCGTCGGCGTCGCCGAGCAGGGCCGAGGCCGCCTCGTTGGCCAGGGTGACGCGGTTCTGCGCGTCCACCACCAGCACTCCGGTGCGCATGCGACGGATGATCAACTCGTTGATTTCGTAGAGATTGGCGACTTCCGCGCCGCGCTGGTCGGCCAGCGTCTGGCTGCTGCGCGCGCGCTGCCCGATCTGGTAGCAGATGTAGGCCACGGCCAGGTAGCTGGTGGCGAACATCGCTAGTTCGGCCAGGCTGCGCGTGTTCTCGCCGCCGTCCAGCGCGGTCCACAGGTATTCCAGCAGCGTGGCCGCGGCCGCGGTCAGGGCGACGCCGAAGCCGTAGCGCAGCCGCAGCAGCATCGCCGCGGCGGCGACGTTGAACAGCAGCATCATCGCGATGCCGGCGCTGGCCGCCGGCAGCGCGTGCGCGGCCAGGGTGGCCGCGGCGATGTCCGCGGTCGCGCTGCAGAACACGATGGCGGTCAGATGGCGCTCGTTGCGGCCCCACAGCAGCAGCAGCAGCGCCACGGCCAGGTAGGCGCCCGCCAGCCCGACCGCCAACTGCGGGAACCGCGGTGCGCCGACCAGCACGCTCAATGGGCTGAACACCAAGGCCGCGATCAGCCCGGCCACCAGCACCCGGTACAGCGCGAAGAAATACAGCTCGCGGCGGGGGATGGACTCGATGCGGTCGATGAGCGAAGCGCTTGTGGGCAAGCCGGACTCCAGCCAGGCGGCGGACGGCGCGAGTATAGGCGTCGCGCCGGGGAATGCGATGGCAGGCACGCAATCGGGGCCGGCGGCTGTGGCGCCCGCCCGGCCGAGGGCGGGCCGGACGCGGCACGGGCCGGGCCAGGCCGCGGGCGGCTTCACACGGGGGCCGGACCGGCGCTTTTGCGCCGTCGCCCAGGGTCGGCGACAATATGCAGCCCGTCCGTACCCTTCCGGCCGCCATCAAGGCCCGGAGCGCTGCGGGACGGTCGTTCCTCTTCCCACGGTGACGCATGAATTTCCACGAATACCAGGCGAAACAACTGTTTGCCGATTACGGCATCCCGGTCCCGGCCGGACGCGTCGCGTCCACGCCCGAAGAAGCCGTCGAAGCGGCCAATGCCCTGGGCAATGGCCCCTGGATGGTCAAGGCCCAGATCCACGCGGGCGGCCGCGGCAAGGCCGGCGGCGTGAAGTTCTGCAAGACCACCGACGACGTCAAGGCCGCTGCGGCCAAGATGCTCGGCACCTCGATGGAAACCTACCAGTCCGCCGGCGTGGCTCTGCCGATCAGCCTGGTGCTGGTCACCGAGGCCGGCGAGATCGCCAAGGAACTGTATCTGTCGGTGCTGGTCGACCGCGGCACCCAGTCGATCACCTACATCGCCTCGTCGGAAGGCGGCGTGGACATCGAGCAGGTCGCGGCCGAGACCCCCGAGAAGATCCAGACCCTCAACGTCAACTTCGTCGAAGGCCTGCAGCCGTACCAGGCGCGCGAGATCGGCTTCAAGCTCGGCCTGACCGCCAAGCAGGCCAACCAGCTGGCCAAGATCATGGGCGGCCTGTACACCCTGTTCAACGAGAAGGACCTGGCGCTGGTCGAACTGAACCCGCTGGCGATCCTGGACAGCGGCGACCTGTACGCGCTCGACGGCAAGGTCAACTCCGACGACAACGCCACCTTCCGCCACAAGGATCTGGCCGCCATGCGCGACAAGACCCAGGAAGACGAGGCCGAAGTGCGCGCCAGCGAGTACGACCTGAACTACGTGACCATGGACGGCAACATCGGCTGCATGGTCAACGGCGCCGGCCTGGCCATGGCCACCATGGACGTGATCGCGCTCAACGGCGGTTCGCCGGCCAACTTCCTGGACGTCGGCGGCGGCGCCACCAAGGAGCGCGTGACCGAGGCGTTCAAGCTGATCCTGTCGTCGGACAAGGTCAAGGCGATCTTCGTCAACATCTTCGGCGGCATCGTCCGCTGCGACATGATCGCCGAGGGCATCATCGCCGCGGTCAAGGAAGTGGACGTCAAGGTGCCGGTCGTGGTGCGTCTGGAAGGCACCAACGTCGAGGCGGGCAAGAAGCTGCTGGCCGAATCCGGCCTGGCCATCACCCCGGCCGACGACATCAACGATGGCGCCAAGAAGGCCGTCGCAGCCGTCGCTGCCTGAACCCACGAGACTAGGAAGAATTCATGTCTGTTTTGATCAACAAGAACACGAAAGTCATCGTGCAGGGCTTCACCGGCCAGCAGGGTACTTTCCACGCGACCCAGATGGTCGAGTACGGCACCCAGGTCGTCGGCGGCGTGACCCCGGGCAAGGGCGGCACCACCCACATCGACCTGCCGGTGTTCAACACCGTGCGCGAAGCGGTCGAGGCTACCGGCGCCGATGCGTCGGTGATCTACGTGCCGCCGCCGTTCGCGGCCGATGCGATCCTGGAAGCGGCCGCGGCCGGCATCAAGGTCATCATCTGCATCACCGAGGGCATCCCGGTGCTGGACATGCTGCGCGTCAAGAACGTGCTGAAGTCGCACCCGGACGTGACCCTGGTCGGTCCGAACTGCCCCGGCGTCATCACCCCGGGCGAGTGCAAGATCGGCATCATGCCGGGCCACATCCACATGCCGGGCAAGATCGGCATCGTGTCGCGTTCGGGCACGCTGACCTATGAAGCGGTCAAGCAGACCACCGCGGCCGGCCTGGGCCAGTCCACCGTCATCGGCATCGGCGGCGACCCGATCAACGGCCTGAACTTCGTCGACTGCCTCAAGCTGTTCAACGAAGACCCGCAGACCCTGGGCATCATCATGGTCGGCGAGATCGGCGGCGACGCCGAGGAAGCCGGCGCCGAGTACATCAAGGCCCACGTCAAGAAGCCGGTGGTCGGCTTCATCGCCGGCGCCTCGGCCCCTCCGGGCAAGCGCATGGGCCATGCCGGTGCGATCGCCTCGGGCGGTTCGGGCACCGCCGCCGGCAAGTTCGCGGCGATGGAAGCGGCCGGCGTCAAGACCGTCCGCTCGCCGGGCGACCTGGGTGCGGCGATCGCTTCGCTGGTGAAGTAATTGCAAGTGTGGAAGTAGCAGTCAGAAGGCCCGCCCTCGTGCGGGCCTTCTTATGTCCGGAGTCAAAAGGGGGCGGGCAGGGGTGAGGTTCCGTAACGAGATCGAAGGTCTACGCGGCATCGCGGTGCTGATGGTGGTGCTGGCCCACGCCAAGCTTCCCTTTCTGCCTGGCGGCTACGTGGGCGTGGATGTCTTCTTCGTCATCTCCGGGTTTCTCATCACCGGCTTGTTGCAGCAGGAATTGCAGGCGACCGGCAGCATCGATGTCCGGCAGTTCTACGCGCGCCGCATCAGACGGTTGCTTCCAGCATTCGGCGTCATGCTTCTGGCGAGTGCGGCGCTTGCGCTCTGGTTGCTGCCCAGGAGCAGTTGGGGCGAACAGGCCGAAGCCGCGCGCTGGGCCGCGCTGTGGGCGTCGAACATATTTTTCGCGGGTGCCGATTCCGGCTATTTCGACCAGGGAGCCGAAACCAATCTCTATCTGCATACCTGGTCGCTGAGTGCCGAGGAGCAGTTCTACCTGATCTGGCCCGCGCTCATTGGCCTCGCCTGGAAGCTTGGACGCCGGCGCGGCGCGACGATGCTCGTCTGGGCGCTGGTGGCGCTGGGTTTCGGATTGACGATAGCGGCTACCGCGCTGGAGCCGTTGCATGCCTATTACCAGATGCCGTGTCGCCTTTGGCAATTGGCGTTGGGTGCGGGAGTCCAGCTCTCTGTCGGCCAGGCGCGCCTTTCGCTGCGGTGGGTCCATGCCGCTCGCGCCATCGGCTTTCTGCTACTGGTCGTTGCGGCACTCTGGCTGGCGCCGGATCGGATCTCGTATCCGGGAGCATGGGCGCTGTTACCGACGGTTGCCGCTGCGTTGCTGTTGTTGAACGGCCCGCAAGGCTGGCGGGACGCTTGGCTGGAGGTGATGCCGCTACGATTCCTTGGTCGCTTGTCGTACAGCTGGTATCTCTGGCATTGGCCCGTTCTGGTCCTGGGTTTCTCGTTGGCCGGCCGCACTCCAGCGGTCGGACTCGTGGCGGCGGCGCTGTCGCTGGTTCCCGCGTGGCTCAGTTGGAGACTTGTCGAACAGCGCGTTCGTACGATGGAACGAGGCAAGGCAACCACCTGGGTGCTGGCTGGCGTACTCGTATCGGCATTGTTGGCCTATGCGGCGATGATGTGGGAGCAGGTGGCTTTCGTTCCTGGCCAGCCTCCAGATGCGCGGAGCCAGGCTTTGCTGACGACCCTGGCCACACCGGCGCTCTACCGGCAGCCCGGCTGCGATGAGTGGTTCCATGCCGACCGCCTCGTCCCTTGCACCCTGGTCAGTGCCACGTCCGAAGAAGCTCCGACCGTGGTGCTGGCGGGCGACAGCGTAGCGGCGCAATGGTCGACCGCGCTGGAGAGCATCGCCCGCGCCCGCGGCTGGAACCTCGTGGTTCTGACCAAGTCGTCGTGCCCGATGATCGATCATCCATTTGTCTATCCACGGATCAACCGTCGCTACGTGGAATGCGAGCGTTGGCGGGATCGCGTGGTGGCGTATCTGCACGAGCGGCCACCGACGTTGCTGGTGCTGGGCTCTTCGGCGGCCTATGCGATCGATCCGGCGGATTGGGAGCGCGGGACGCGCCGGTTCCTGACGCGGATCGAGGGAGCTTCGGAGCGCACCGTGCTGCTCGCGCCGACGCCGCTTTTGCCGTTCGATGGCCCGCAGTGCGCGCTGGCGCGTTATGGGCAGAGCGGGCACTCGGCACGGGATTGCAGCGTACCGTTGCAGCAGGTCCGGCCCAGCGCGCTCATCGCGCGGCTGCAGGCCGCTGTCGCAGGCCATCCGGCGGTGCGATTGGTCGATCTGGGGGACGCGGTCTGCCCAGGGCAGAGCTGTTCTGCCGAGCGCAACGGTTTGCTGCTGTATCGGGATGGACAACATCTCAACGCGAACTATGTTCTGCAACTGGCGCCAGCGCTGGAGGCCGCGCTGGAACCGTCCGCCCGTTGAAGTGGCTAGCGCGCGGCCTGGCATCGGACCGATAGCACGATGGCGTGCAATGGGTTCCTTTGGCGGTCCTGGCAATGGACGAAGCACTGGCGCCGTTACGCCTACCCCGGAACGAGGTCGGCGAGCAGCTGGGTCGTGCCGGAACGCGCATGAGCCGAACGCCCGGTCTTTCCGCCTTGCCATTCGTCCCTGCCCGGCCACCACTGGTCACCGGGACGACCGCGGCGCTCCCTCGGCCGCTGCGGGCGAGTAAGCGTTGTCGATACTGCTCGGCACTTCGGATGCGACGGGAAGCGGAATGGCGATCAGTGGATGGCGGGCAGCGGTGTGCGGTGCGGGACTGGCGCTCGGCGTCGGCGGGATCTGTGCGGCGGCGCCGGGCGACTGGTCCAGCTATGCCGGGGCGCCCGGCGGCGGGCAGCATTCGCCGCTGACCCAGATCACCCCGGACAACGTCGGGCGGCTGCGCATCGCCTGGTCGTTCCGCACCGGCGAGCTCGGCGCGGGCCTGCCCGATCCGGAACGGCGCCGCTTCGAGGCCAATCCGCTGGTGGTGGACGGGCGCATGTACCTGGTCACCGGCACCGGCATCGCCTTCGCGCTGGATGCGGCCAGCGGCCGCGAGCTGTGGTCGTTCGACGCCAAGGTCGCGCGCGGCAAGCACTACAGCGATCCGGCCTCGCGCGGGGTGAGTTTCTGGCGCGACGCGCAGGCCGCGGCGGGCGCATGCCGCGAGCGCATCGTGTTCGGCACCCTGGATGCAAGGCTGATCGCGCTGGACGCCGCCGACGGCCGGCCCTGCGCCGGGTTCGGCAATGCTGGCAGCATCGATCTGCATGCCGGTGTCGATGTGCACGATGCGCCCAGCGATGCCTGGGCCAACTATGCGGTGACTTCGCCGCCGGTGGTGGCCGGCGAGGTGATGGTGGTCGGCAGTTCGATCGGCGACAACCGCGGGCATGCGCTGGAGCAGGGCGTGGTGCGCGGCTACGACGTGCGCAGCGGCCGCGAGCTGTGGCGCTGGGATCCGGTGCCGCGTGCGCCCGACGCCGCGGCGGCGGCCGGCTGGCAGCCGGAGCAGGCCGCGACGGTCGGCGGCGGCAATGCCTGGGCGCCGCTGGCGGTGGACCTGGCGTTGGGTCTGGTCTACGTGCCGACCGGCTCGGCCAGCCCCGACTACTACGGCGGCGAGCGCCTCGGCGACAACCGCGACGCCAATTCGCTGGTGGCACTCGACCTGCACAGCGGCCGCCGGGTGTGGGCGCAGCAACTGGTGCATCACGACCTGTGGGACTACGACCTGGCCTCGCAGCCGGTGCTGGCGACGGTGCAGACCGCGCAGGGACCGCGCGAGGCGGTGCTGCAGGCGACCAAGACCGGTTTCCTGTTCGCCTTCGACCGTCGCGACGGCGCCCCGGTGTTCCCGATCAGCGAGGTGCCGGTGCCGGCGACGGATGTGCCTGGCGAGCGCGTTTCGCCGACCCAGCCGATGCCCGAGCCGGCGCTGCGCCTGGCGCGGCACACGCCGTTGACCGCCGCGGATGCCTGGGGAGCCACGCCGGGCGCACGCCGCGAGTGCGAGGCGCTGATCGCCGGGCTGCGCTCGGAAGGCCTGTTCACCCCGCCCAGCGTGCGCGGCACGATCGCGCTGCCGGGCTGGGCCGGCGGGGTGAACTGGGGTGGGATCGCGGTGGACCCGCAGCGCCAGCTGGCGATCATGCCGGTATCGGACCTGCCGATGCAGGTGGCGCTGATCCCGCGCGAACGCTTCAGCGAGGCCGACCACGCGCGCCATCCCGACCAGCAGTTCAACGACATGCAAGGCACGCCGTACTACATGCGCCGCGGCATGCTGGCCTCGTCCGGCGGCATTCCCTGCGTCAAGCCACCGTGGGGACGGCTGGTGGCGGTCGATCTGCGCACGCGCAAGATCGCCTGGGAACGCCCGCTCGGCACATTGGAAGAGAAGTTGCCGTGGCTGCCGCTGGAGGTGGGCACGCCGCTGCTCGGCGGCGCGGTGACCACCGCGAGCGGGTTGACCTTCATCGCCGCGGCCGCCGACGCCCGCCTGCGCGCGCTCGACAGCGCCAGCGGCAAGACCCTGTGGGACGCCAAGCTGCCGGCCGGCGGCCAGGCCACGCCATCGGTCTATGCGGTGGGCGGCGAGCAATACCTGGTGATCGCCGCCGGCGGCCGCGAGGGCATGGGGCCGATGGGCGACTACGTGATCGCTTACGCGCTCGATGGCCAGGGCAAGGAGGTAGTGTTCCAGCACGGTGTGGCCGCGCGCATGGCGACGCTGGGCGTCGTCGCGCTGGGGCTGCTCGCGGCCGTGGTGGCGCTGTGGCGGCGCTGGCGCCGGCGCCGCCGCCGCCGCGCGCGGGCCGGCAGCCGCGGCAACGGTTGAGGCGATGCGCGGGCTTGCCGCTCGTTGCGAGAGCGACTTCAGTCGCGACATGGAGTCCATCAGCGCCCGGCATGTTCGCTCTTGTGGGAGGTGGCTTAGCAGCGATCTGCCGTCGGCCCGCGACCAGCTTAGGGAATGCGTTGGGGACTGAAGTCCCTCCCACAGTGCAGCTAGCAGGCACCCGGGTCGCTCCTTGTGGGAGCGACTTCAGTCGCGACGCGGAGTCCATCAGCGATCGGCTTCGGAGCCTGTCGGGACTGAAGTCCCTCCCACAGTGCACCCAGCCGGCACCCCCGCATTTTCGCTCTTGTAGGAGCGGCTTCAGCCGCGACCCACCGTCGGCCGGCGACCGACTTTGGAGCCTGTCGGGACTGAATCCCCTCCCACAGTGCAGCCAGCAGGCACCCGGTGTCGCTCCTTGTGGGAGCGACTTCAGTCGCGACGCGCAGTCCATCAGCGATCGGCTTCGGAGCCTGTCGGGACTGAAGTCCCTCCCACAGTGTACCCAGCCGGCACCCCCGCATTTTCGCTCTTGTAGGAGCGGCTTCAGCCGCGACCCACCATCGGCCGGCGATCGACTTCGGAGCCAGTCGGGACTGAAGTCCCTCCCGCAGTGTAGTCAGCCGGCACCCGGTGTCGCTCCTTGTGGGAGCGACTTCTAGTCGCGACGCGCAGTCCATCAGCGACCGGCTTCCGAACCCGCCGAACTGAAGTTCCTCCCACGGTACGCCAGTCGAACCGCAACATGCCCTCCCTGATGAGGCACAGCGCGGAAAGGTGAACCCGTGTCGTCGGCCGCGGCGCGATGCGGCGCTACACTGCGCTTTGCCGCCGTGCGGATGCCGTCCGCGTCCGCCGCGCGGTCGCCGCATCCGCGATCGCGGCGCGCCTTCCCCCTTCCGCCTCTGCAAGGTTGTCCATGTCTTCTTCCCTTCGCATCGCCATGGCCCAGTTCGATTTCCCGGTCGGCGCCGTGGCCCAGAACACCGACCGGATCATCGCGATGATCGACGAGGCGCGCGACGAGTACGGCGCCGACATCGTGTTGTTCCCGGAACTGGCGGTCAGCGGCTATCCGCCGGAGGACCTGCTGCTGCGTCCCGGTTTCCTCGCCGATTGCGAACTGGCGGTGCAGCGCATCGCCGTGCGCGTGCACGGCATCGTCGCGGTGCTCGGCTGGCCGCAGAGCGCCGGCAGCGTGGTCTACAACGCGGCCAGCGTGCTGCGCGGCGGGCGCATCGAAACCACCTACCGCAAGCGCGAACTGCCCAACTATGCGGTGTTCGACGAGCGCCGCTATTTCGACGTCGATCCGGACGGCGGCAGCTGCGTGTTCGAGGTCAAGGGCACCCAGGTCGGCCTGGTGATCTGCGAGGACCTGTGGTTCCCCGAGCCGCTGGCCGATACCGCGCGCCACGGCGCCGAATTGGTGCTGGTGCCCAATGCCTCGCCGTTCGAGCGCGGCAAGCACGCGCAGCGCGATGCGCTGCTGGCCGAGCGCGTGCGCGAGACCGGCGTGGCGCTGGCCTATCTCAACGTCGTCGGCGGCCAGGATGCGCTGGTGTTCGACGGCGCCTCGGTGGTCGCCGACGGCGACGGTAGCGTGCATCCGGCCGCGGCCGCGTTCACCGACCAATGGCTGGTGGTGGACTACGCGACGCAGACGCGCGCGTTCACTCCGTTGCGCTGGATCGACGACGGCGACGAGAGCATGGACGCGCTGGCCTGGCGCGCGGTGGTGCGCGGGTTGCAGGACTACTGCCGCAAGAACCGGTTTTCCAAGGTGTGGCTGGGCCTGTCCGGCGGCATCGATTCGGCGCTGGTGCTGGCGATGGCGGTGGATGCGCTCGGCGCCGACAACGTCACCGCGGTGCGACTGCCGTCGCGCTACACCGCTGGGCTGTCCAACGACCTGGCCGACGAGCAATGCCGCGCGCTGGGCGTGAAGCTGGAGACGGTGGAGATCGAGCCGGCGTTCGAAGGCTTGTTGAAAGCGCTCGGCCCGATGTTCGAAGGCACCCAGGCCGACGTCACCGAAGAGAACCTGCAGTCGCGCAGCCGCGGCGTGATCCTGATGGCGCTGGCCAACAAGTTCGGCGGGCTGCTGCTGACCACCGGCAACAAGAGCGAGTACGCGGTCGGCTACGCCACCATCTACGGCGACATGTGCGGCGGCTATGCGCCGCTGAAGGACCTGTACAAGACCGAGGTGTTCGGCCTGGCGAAATGGCGCAACACGGTCGGCGGCGCGCCGGTGATCCCGCCGGCGGTGATCGCGCGGCCGCCGTCGGCGGAACTGCGCGCCAACCAGACCGACCAGGATTCGCTGCCGCCCTACGACGTGCTCGACGGCATCCTGTACCGCTACGTCGACCAGGAGGAGTCGCGCGACGAGATCGTCGCCGCCGGCTACGCCGCGGAGGTGGTGGATCACGTGGTGCGGCTGGTGCGCATCACCGAATGGAAACGGCACCAGGCCGCGCCGGGACCGAAGGTGTCGCGGCGCGCGTTCGGCCGCGAGCGGCGCTATCCGATCACCAATGGGTATCAGGCGTAGGCGGGAGAGAACGCCGCGGTCTCGCGGACCTTCGTGGCAGTTCCCAGGATGGGTGAGTGCCGGTCGCGGCTGAAGCCGCTCCTACAGGAGCGGACCGCGACAGCATCCGCATCCGGGATTCGCCGCTGTCCGAGTCCCGAGTCCCCGGTCCCGAGTCCCGGCTTTAATCACACCGCCTGCAGCAACCGCAACCCGAACGCATCGTCCTGCGCGTTCCAGCCGTGGCTGACCCGCAGGCCGGCCGCGGCGGCCATCTCGCCGAAGCTCTGGTCGGTGTACTTGTGGCTGTATTCGACCTGCATGGCCTCGCCGGCGGCGAAGTCGAAGCGGCGTCCGCCCACGCGGACCTGCTGCGCGCGCTGGCTGACCAGGAAGGTCTCGATGCGCTCGCGTTCGCGCGCATACACCGCGCGATGGCGGAACTGCTCCAGGTCGAAATCGCTGCCGATCTCGCGGTTGAGCCGGCGCAGCAGGTTCACGGTGAACTCGGCGGTGACGCCGGCCGCATCGTTGTAGGCGGCCTCCAGCACCGCCACGTCCTTGACCAGGTCGATGCCGATCAGCGCGCAGCCGTCCTGGCGCATCGTCGCGCGCATCGACGCCAGCAGCTTGATGCCGTCCTCGCGGGTGAAGTTGCCCAGCGTGGAGCCGGGGAAGAACACCAGGGTGCGGCGCGCGCTGCGCTGCGGCGCCGGCAGCGCCACCGGGGTGGTGAAGTCGGCGCAGACCGGCAGCATCTGGATGCCCGGGAAGCGCTCGGCCAGGCGCGCGGTGCTGGACATCAGCATGTCGCGCGAGATCTCGATCGGGGTGTAGGCCACCGGCGCGCGCAGGCCTTCCAGCAGCAGTTCGGTCTTGCGCCCGCTGCCGCTGCCCAGTTCCACCACGTGCGCGCCGCTGCCCACCGCCTGCGCGATCGACGGCATCCGTGCTTCCAGCAGATCCAGCTCGGTGCGGGTCAGGTAGTACTCGGGCTGGCGGGTGATCGCCTCGAACAGGCGCGAGCCCTCGGCGTCGTAGAAATACTTGGACGGCAATTGCTTGGGGCTGCGCGACAGGCCGGCGATCGCATCGGCGGCGATGTCGTCCGGCTGCGGATGCAGGTCGGTGAGCGCGGCTTCGGTCAGGGCACGGGCGGTCGCGGCGTTCATACGGGATCCTTGGCCAGGCGCACGCCGGCGAATTGCCATCGCGCATCGGAGGGAAAGAAGTTGCGGTAGCTGGCGCGGATGTGGTCGTGCGGCGTGGCGCAGCTGCCGCCGCGCAACACCCACTGCGCGTTCATGAACTTGCCGTTGTACTCGCCCAGCGCGCCCGACCATGGGCGGAAGCCGGGGTAGGCCAGGTAGGCGCTGCCGGTCCATTCCCAGACATCGCCGAACAACTGCTGCAGGCCGGCGTCGCCGTGCGCGGCCGACTGCGGATGCAGCGCATCGGCGTCGACGAAATTGCCGGCGATGGCCACGCCGGTAGCGGCCTGTTCCCATTCGGCTTCGGTCGGCAGCCGGGCGCCGGCCCAGCGCGCGTAGGCGTCGGCCTCGAACAGGCTGATGTGGCAGACCGGCGCGTGCGGATCGCGTTCGCGCCAACCGCCCAGGGTGAACTCGCGCGCGCCGTCGGCATGCCAGTACAGCGGCCGCTGCCAGTCCTCGGCGGTGCGCCGCGCCCAGCCGTCGCTGAGCCACAGGGCCACGTTGCGGTAGCCGCCGTCGGCGACGAAGTCCGCGTATTCGGCATTGCTCACCGGACGGCTGGCCAGCGCATGCGCCGGCACCAGCACGCGGTGCCGCGGCGACTCGTTGTCGTAGGCGAAGGCCGCATGCGCCGGCCAGCCAGTCGCACCGATCTCGCACAATTGCTCATCGCGCTGGATCCAGCGCAGCGCGGTGGCCGGTGCCTGCGTCACGGCCAGATCGTGGCGATACGCCGGAGCCAGCGGATTGCTCCAGAACGCGTGCTTGATGTCGGTCAGCAGCAACTCCTGGTGCTGTTGCTCGTGGTGCAGGCCCAGTTCCAGCACCTGCAGCGTCTGCGCCGACAGGTCGCCGGCCTGCAGCCGCGCCAGCACCCGCGCCTCGACCTCGGCGCGGTAGTCCAGCACCTGCGCCAGGGACGGGCGCGACAACACGCCGCGGCGCGGCCGCGCATGCATCGGGCCGACGCTCTGGTAGTAGCTGTTGAACAGGTAGTCCCACTGCGGATCGACCGCGCGGTAGCCGTCGTCGGCGCCGAGCACGAAGCGTTCGAAGAACCACGTGGTATGTGCGAGGTGCCACTTCGCCGGACTGGCATCGTCCATGCTCTGCACCATCGCATCTTCCTCGCTCAGCGGCGCGGCGAGCTGGCGGGTGCGCTGGCGCACGCTGCGGAAACGCGCCGACAGCGGTACGCCGGACGCCATGGGCGTGGGGGAAGCCGCCTGAGAGGTCGAGTGCATTCGCCAAGCTTAGGGGAAGACCGTGAACATGCCGTCATGCGTGATGGAACGTCGCGTTACGCTAGCCAAGTCAATGCGATCTTGGCGGGCCTGATCCCTCGTCGCGTCAAACGGCCTCATTTCCTATGTCTACAGCAATCCCGTCCAACGCCTCCCTGTGGGCCCCTGCGGCTGGTGCCGCGGTGCCGGCGCCGGTCGACCTCGCGCAGGCGCCGCACGCCTTCGTCCTGCCCGACGGCGTGCGTTATCTGGACACCGCCAGCAAGGGGCCGCGGCTGGCCAGCGTGCTGGCCGCCGGGCAGGCGGCGCTGGCCGATTCGGTCGCGCCGTGGACGCTGTCCTTCGCGGCCTGGCGGGAGCAGATCGAAGACCTGCGCGCCCTGGCCGCGGCGACGCTGTTCGACGGCGATGTCGACGGCCTGGCGATGGTGCCGTCTGCCGCCTATGGGCTGGCCACCGCGGCGCGGCAATTGCCGCTGGCGGCGGGCGAGGCGGTGTTGCTGCTGGACGGCCAGTTTCCGTCGAACCTGTTGCTGTGGCAGCAGCGCTGCGCCGAGACCGGGGCGCAGCTGGCGGTGGTGCGGCGTGGACCGCAGCAGGACTGGACCGAGGCGGTGCTGGCGGCCCTGGACGCCGAGCCGCGGGTGCGGATCGCGACGCTGCCGCATGCCTACTGGCGCGACGGCACGTTGCTGGACCTGGACCGCATCGCCGCGCGCGTGCATGCGGCCGGCGCAGCGCTGGTGCTGGACCTGAGCCAGAGCCTGGGCGTGCTGCCGGCGCGGCTGGCGGCGTGGCGGCCGGATTTCGTGGTCGCGGTCGGGCACAAGTGGCTGCTCGGACCGCTGGGCCTGGCCTGGTTGTGGGCGGCGCCGCACTGGCGCGCGCACGGCGTGCCGATCGAACACCATTGGCAAGCCCGCGATCCGGGCGCCGACTGGAACTTCCCGGCCGACGCGCCGCCGCCGTTCCGCGCCGGTGCGCGGCGCTTCGATGCCGGCGGCGTCGCCGAACCGTTGCGGTTGGCGATGGCGACCGCGGCGCTGCAGCAGCTGCGGCACTGGCAGCCGGCGCGGATCGCGGCGCGGCTGGGCGAACTCGGTGCGGCGTTCGAGGATGAGCTGCAGGCGCACGGCGCTGGCGATTGGACCGTGCCCGGGCATGCGCCGCATCTGTCTGCGCTGCGGCCGCCGGCGCCTGCGCTGCAGGCGTTGCTGCCATGGCTGCAAAGCGCGCAGGTGATTTGCACCCACCGCCACGGCGCGTTGCGCATCGCGCCGTACCTGCAGCTGACGCCGGAGGCGATGCGTGGGCTGGCGCGGGAGATGGTCGCTGCGGCGCGCGGGTGAGCGTGCATTCGGAGCGTTCTTGTGCAGGAGGGCTGAGGTGGCCTTGGACTTCCAGCCCGGACCGTCACCGGAGCCTGGAGGCCTGTCGCTTCGTTCGTCGCGGCTGAAGCCGCTCCTACAGGGGGCTTGCGGCTAACCTGCTCGGTGCACTGTGGGAGGGGCTTCAGCCCCGACTGTGGCCGGAGTTGGGAGGTTTATTGCTTCGTTCGTCGCGACTGAAGTCGCTCCCACAGGGGGGGGCTTGCGGCGACTCGGATGGGTGCACCGTTGTGGAAGGGACTTCAGTCCCGACGGGTTCCGAAGACGGATGCTGGCCGTTGTCGCAGTGCGATCGATGGCCGGGCGCCGGCGGATGCTTTCATTGTCGTTCCGATGCGAAACAAGCAGGCGCGCCGGCCTCAGCGCCGCGCCGCCAGGCGCAGGCCGCGCGGGGTCAGCCAGCGTTCCAGGCACTCGAAAAGCGCCTGCGCCAGCAGCGCCAGCACCGCTGCCGGCACTGCGCCTTCCAGGATCAGGCCGATGTCGTCCAGGCGGATACCCGTGAGGATCGGCTGGCCGTAGCCGCCGGCGCCGATCAGTGCGCCCAGGGTGGCGGTGCCGACGTTGATCACCGCGGCGGTCTTGATGCCGGCCAGGATGGTGCGCAAGGCCAGTGGCAGTTCGATCCGCCACAGCCGCGTGCCCGGCGGCAGGCCGATCGCCGCGGCGGTCTCGCGCAGGTCGCGGGCGATGCCGGTCAGGCCGGCATGGGTGTTGCGCACGATCGGCAGCAGGCTGTACAGGAACAGCGCGGCGATGGCGGGTTTCGCGCCGATGCCGAACAGCGGAATCATGAACACGAACACCGCCAGCGACGGCAGCGTCTGCAGCACCCCGGTCAGCGACAGCACCACCTGGCCCAGCCGCGGCCTGTAGGCGGCGAGGATGCCCAGCGGCAGCGCCACCAGCAGGGCCAGGCCCAGCGACAGGCCGACCAGCGCCAGGTGTTCGCGGGTGCGCTGCAGCAGGCGCGACAGCCGGCTGTCCTGCGCCGGTGCGGCGATGCCCAGCCACTGCGCGGCGATCGCGCTTTCGGCGCGCTTTTGCAGCTTCGCTTCGGCGTTGAGCCGTTGCATCGTCGCCGCGTCGATGCGCCCGCCCAAGCCCTCCAGCGCCTGCACGAAGCGCGGCGCGCGCTGCGCCAGGTCGCTGCGATACAGGAACACCGCGGCGTAGCGCGGGAAGTAGCGGCGGTCGTCCTGCAGTACCAGCAGGTCGTGCGCGGGGATCTCGGCGTCGGTGCTGTACAGGTCGGTGAGGTCGATCGCGCCGCTGTCCAGGGCGCGATAGGCCAGGTCGTGGTCCAGCCCGGTCGGCGTCTGCGGCAACTGGTAGGCGTCGCGCACCCCGGGCCAGCCGTCGGCGCGCGATACGAATTCGTTGCTGAGCCCGAATTTCAGCGACGGATGCGCGGCCAGGTCGGAGAGGCGCACGATGCCCAGCGCCTGCGCGCGCTGCCGGCGCATGCCGAACGCATAGGTGTTGTCGAAGCCCAGCGGCGCGCTCATCGCCAGGCCGCGCTGCGCCAAGGCGCGGCGCAACGCGGCATCGTCGGCGTCGGGCAACTGCAGCAGTTCCGCCGCCAGGGTGCCGGTGTATTCGGCATAGGCGTCGATCGAACCCTGCTCCAGCGCGCGCCACAGGATGCGGGTGCCGCCGAGCTGGCGCCGGTGCTCGACCTCCACGCCGGCCTGGCGTCCGGCGCCGGCGGCGATCTCGCCGAGCACCACCGCCTCGGTGAAGTTCTTCGAGCCGACCACGACTTTCTCCGGCGCCGCCGCTGCGCTGCCGGCGAGCAGGGCGAGCGCCGCGGCGAGCACGAGCAGCACCGCCGCGCGGCGGTGCACCGACGCCGTCACCGCGCATCCTCCAGCGTGCGTTGCGCGTGCAGGAACTGGCCGACGAACGGGTCGGTCGGCGTGTCCAGCAGGTCGCGCAGGCTGCCTTGCTGCACGATGCGCCCGCCTCGCATCAGCACCAGCGTGTCGCCCAGGTAGGCGGCCTCGGCGACATCGTGGGTCACCAGCACCACGGTCTTGCCGAGCAGCGCGAACAGCTCGCGCATCTGCGTCTGCAGCTCGTGGCGCACGATCGGGTCGAGCGCGCCCAGCGGTTCGTCCAGCAGCAGCACCGGCGGGTCCAGCAGCAACGCGCGGATCAGGCCGACGCGCTGGCGCTGGCCGCCGGACAGTTCGGCCGGATAGCGCGCCAGCAGGGCGTCGGGCAGGCGGCACAGCGCGGCCAGCTCGTGCAAGCGGGCGTCGATGCGCGGCCGCGCCCAGCCCAGGGTCTGCGCCAGCAGCGCGGCGTTGTCGCGCGCGCTCAGGTGCGGGAACAGACCGCCCTCCTGGATCACGTAGCCGATGCGGCGGCGCTGCGCCAGCAACGTGGCGCGGCGCAGCGGCTCGCCCTGGAAGCGGACTTCGCCCGCGTCCGGCCACTCCAGCCCGAGCAGCATGCGCAGCACGCTGGACTTGCCGGCGCCGCTGGGGCCGATCAGCGCGGTGGTGCGACCGGGGGCGATGCGCAGATCGACCCGGTCCAGCGCGAGTGCCTCGCCGTAGCGGCGGGTGACCTGATGCAGTTCGAACATGCCGCCAGCATAGCCGGGCGGCGCCGGTCGGCGCGCGAACGCGTGGACGACTTGCCCGGTTGGCGACAGCTGCTCGATGGGGTCGGGCGCATTGGCTGCAGCGGTCGCGGGCCACACGCAGATCGCGTCTGGTCGGGCGGAGCAGCGGCCGGTTCTAGCAAACGCCCGCTTGCCGGCCGTTGCCTGCGTCGGCAAACGAAAAGGGGCCTTGCGGCCCCTGTGTCGTTGCGTCCGGCGGTTGGCTCAGCGGGCCATTTCCGAGTTGGACTGCCCGGTGGAAGCGGATTTCTCGCCGGCGAACGGGTTGAGCTTGCGGATCATCCACGGGTACTTCGGCCAGTGGCCGGTCAGCCACGGATGCTTGGGATCGTTGAGTTCCAGCACCCGGCGCGCGTCGTCGGCCAGCGGCTTGTTGCCCAGATGGGTATAGGCCTCGGCCAGCACCGCCACCGCGTCGTACTGGTAGGCGCTCTGCGGATAGGTTTCCAGCAGGTAGGTGGCGCGGCCGGCGGCCGAGACCCAGGCGTCGCGGCGCAGGTAGTACAGCGCGTTGTCCAGCTCCTGCTGGGCGAACACGTTGCGCAGCGCGATCATGCGCTGGCGCGCGTCGGCGGCGTAGCGGCTGTTCGGATAGCGCTCGGCGACGATGTTGAAGTCGGCGTAGGCCTGCTGCGGCGTGGACAGGTCGCGGCGGCTCGGATCCAGCGACCAGACCCGGCGCAGGAACACGGTGTCGCGGTTGCCGTTGGACAGCGCGCGCAGGTAGTACATGTAGGCGATGTTGCGGTGGGTCGGATAGGTACGGATGAAGCGGTCGATGCTGGACACCGCGTCGTCGTGCTTGCCGGCCTTGAACTGGGCGTAGGCGGTCTCGATCATCGCCTGCTCGGTGTACTGGCCGTAGGGATATTGCGCGATCAGGCGCTTGAAGCTGCCCTCGGCGCCGGCCCAGTTGCCGCTCTGCATCTGCGAGTGCGCCTTCTGGTAGAGCTGCTCCACCGGCATCCCTTCCTCGGGATTCTTGTTCTTCTGGCGGTGGCAACCCGTCGCCACGACGACCATGACCAGCATCAGGGCGATGAAACGGACGTGCGCGGAGAGCGAGACGGAGCGTCGGATCATGGGTTCGGGCAGGACACGTCAGGAATACGAAGGGGCGATGATAGCCTAGTGGCCTGTCCGGCGACTGACTACGGCCGTCGCGACCCTCCCTTTCCGACGTAGCCGTGCCCTTTTCATGCCCAATACCCTCCCGGACTCCCCCGAGGACGCCGCCTCCGACGGCCCGCGCCAGGCGCGCGTGCCCGACCATGCCGCCGGCCGCCGCTTCGACGCGGTGCTGGCCGAGCTGTTTCCCGAATTCTCGCGCTCGCGCCTGGCCGAATGGATCAAGTCCGGCGACGCGCTGCTGGACGGCGCCCCGGCACGGCCGCGCGATGCCCTGCGCGGCGGCGAGATCGCCAGCCTGCACGTGGTGCTGGAGACCCAGACCCACGCGCTGCCGGAGGACATCCCGCTGGAGGTGCTGTACGAGGACGACCAGGTCATCGTGCTGAACAAGCCGGCCGGACTGGTCGTGCACCCGGGCGCCGGCAACCCCAGCGGCACCCTGGTCAACGCCTTGCTGTACCGCGACCCGTCGCTGGCGGCGCTGCCGCGCGCGGGCATCGTGCACCGCCTGGACAAGGACACCAGCGGCGCGATGGTGGTGGCACGCACGCTGCCGGCGCATACCTCGCTGGTGGCGCAGCTGTCGGCGCGCGACGTGCACCGCCAGTACCTGGCGGTGGTGGGTGGGCCGCTGGTCTCCGGCGGCACCGCCGATGCGCCGATCGACCGCCACCCGCGCGACCGCCTGCGCATGGCGGTGCGCGAGGACGGGCGCGACGCGGTCACCCACTACCGGCTGCGCGAGCGCTTCCGCGCGCATACCGCGCTGGAGTGCCGCCTGGAGACCGGGCGCACCCACCAGATCCGCGTGCACATGGCGCACCTGAAGCACCCGATCATCGGCGACCCGCTGTACGGCGGCCCGCTGAAGCTGCCCAAGGGCGCCACCGAGACGCTGATCGCCGAACTGCGCGGCTTCAAGCGCCAGGCGCTGCATGCCGAGACGCTGGAGTTCAAGCATCCCGTCCATGGCGAGCCGGTGCGCGCCACCGCCGCGGTGCCGGCCGACCTGCAGCGCCTGCTGGCGGCGCTGCGCGAGGATTCGCGGCTGGCCGCCGAGCAGGCGCGGCGCTGAGGATGGCGCCGGTGCGCGAGCGTGGGCCTGGGGCCGTTCGCCCATTCCTGTGCGGACGTGCCCGGGAATGGGCGACACGCCTTGGCTGGTCGGTGCAAACACTGAGGACGTGCCGCCGGCGCGGTGGTTTTCGTCTCGCCGGTGCGACCGCCGCAGTGCGGGAGCGGGCCGCCGGAAGCGCGCCGCAGCGCCCGCTGGCGCCGTTCGCCGGCACTGCCAGGTCCCGGACCATGCGCGCATGACCGACTTCGCCGACTTCGCCCTGGCCGCCGATTGGCCGGCACCGCCGCGGGTGCGCGCGCTGACCACGCTGCGGTATGGCGCCGGCGCTTCGTTGCCGCCGTTCGACCGCTTCAACCTGGGCAACCGCAGCGCCGCCGACGGCGACGATCCGGCCACGGTGCAGCGCAACCGCGACGAACTCGCCGAGCGCCTGGCGCTGCCGTCGCCGCCGCATTGGCTGCGGCAGGTGCACGGGGTGCAGGTGCTGCGCTTCGAGCGGCCGCCCGCCGCGGCCGGCATCGACGCCGAGCCGACCGCCGATGCCGCGGTCACCGCCGTGCCCGGGGTGGTGCTGGCGATCCTGACCGCCGATTGCCTGCCGGTGGTGTTCGCCGCCCGCGACGGCAGCGAGGTCGGCGCCGCGCATGCCGGCTGGCAGGGCCTGGCCGCCGGCATGCTGGAAGCCACCGTCGCCGCGCTGCGCACGCCGCCGGCGCAGCTGCAGGCCTGGCTGGGGCCGGCGGCGGGGCCGCAGGCGTACGAGATCGGCGCCAACGTGCGCGATGCCTTCCTGGGCCACGATCCGGCCGCGGCCAGCGCCTTCGTCGCGACCCGCCCCGGCCATTGGCGCGTGGATCTGTATGCGCTGGCGCGGCAACGCCTGGCCGCGGCCGGGCTGGATCCTGCGCAGGTGTACGGCGGCGGGCTGTGCACGATCTCCGCGCCGCAACGCTTCTATTCCTATCGCCGCGACCGCCGCAGCGGGCGCATGGCCACGCTGGCATGGATCGCGGACTGAGCGCGCCGCTGTTCGCGCAACTGCTCGGCGACGATTTCGCGCAGTTGCCGCCGGCGCTGCGCGCGCTGCACTCGGTGCCGCAGCGGCAGCGCTACGCCGGTCATGCCGAGGTGCGCCGCGGCCGGCATCCGCTGCTGCCGCTGTGCGCGTGGCTGGCGCGGTTGCCGCCGGCCGGCGCCGCGGTGCCGGTCGCGGTGACGTTCAGCGCCGATGCGCAGGGCGAGCGCTGGGAACGCCGTTTCGGCACGCATGCGATGCCGTCGCGGCTGTGGCTGCAGGACGGGCGGCTGCGCGAACGCCTGGGCGCGGTCGAATTCGAATTCGCGCTGCGCGTGGACGGCGCCGCCATCGTCTGGCGCGCCGCGCGCGCCTGGGCGTTCGGCGTGCTGCCGCTGCCGCGGCGCTGGCTGGCCGGCGTGCATTGCCGCGAAAGCGAGCGCGACGGCCGCTATACGTTCCTGGTCGAGGTGGCGCTGCCGTGGATCGGCCCGTTCATCCGCTACGAGGGCTGGCTTGCGCCGGCCTGAGCGCCCGCGCGGCGCAGTGCCCGCCGCGGCCGCCGGCAGCGCGATCGTCGTGTTCGACGGCGTGTGCGTGCTGTGCAGCGGCTGGGTACGCTTCCTGCTGCGCTTCGATCGCCGCGGCCGCTATCGCTTCGCCGCGCTGCAATCGGCCAGCGGGCGCACGCTGCTGCGCGACAACGGGCTGGATCCGGACGATCCGCTCTCGTTCCTGCTGCTGACCCCGGAGCGCGCCTGGACCGACTCGGATGCGGCGATCGGCGTGATCGCCGGCCTCGGCGGCCCATGGCGCATCGTGGCGGCACTGCGCGTAGTGCCGCGGCGCTGGCGCGACGCGGCGTACCGGCTGCTCGCGCGCAACCGCTATCGGTGGTTCGGCACCACTGCGCAGTGCTTCCTGCCCGACCCGGAGCAGCGTTCGCGCTTCCTGGAGTGACGCGGCCGGCGGTGCGGTCGCCTGCGGGCGCTCGGATTCAGGCGATGCGATTCCTGCAGCGGTGCCGCGTGCAATCGCTGTGAGGCGGGGATGCGACTGGGGGCAACGCGCTGGCCGCCGGCTCGGTCGTGCCGCAGCCGAGTTCGGAACGATCGCCGCCGAGGCTGCCACTATTTGGCGCGTCGCGACCGATGGCTCTCGGTACCGAGTCCGCTCCCCACACATCGCTCCGATATGGCACACGGGCCAGACTGGCGCCGGTCGGTCAATCCTGCGTTGTGGGAGTCGCTCCCGCAAAAGCACAATTCGCCGGCGATGCAGCGACCGAGCGACCAAATGGTTGAGCCGCCGCGCAGCTGCCGCGGTCGGCGCGACACGCAGCGCGCCCGCGCGTCGGCTGCGCGTCGCCTAGCCGGCGCTACGCAGCAGCGGAGTGACGTTGCCGCCGGCGTGGCCGCGGTCGGGTTCCATACGGAACACCGCCACCGCCGTGGCCAGGCTGCCGGCCTGTTCTTCCATGCTGCGGGCAGCGGCGGTCGCTTCCTCGACCAGCGCGGCGTTGCGCTGGGTCACTTCGTCCAGCTGCATCACCGTGCGGTTGACCTGCTCGATGCCGCTGGACTGTTCGACGCTGGCGGCGCTGATCTCGCCGATGAGCCCGGTCACGCGCTGCACCGAGCCGACGATCTCGTGCATGGTCGCGCCGGCCCGGTTCACCAGCCCCGAGCCCAGTGTCACCTTGTGCGTGGAGTCCTCGATCAGGCCCTTGATCTCCTTGGCCGCATCCGCCGAGCGCTGCGCCAGCGAGCGCACTTCCGAGGCGACCACGGCGAAGCCGCGGCCCTGCTCGCCGGCGCGCGCGGCTTCCACCGCCGCGTTCAGCGCCAGGATGTTGGTCTGGAAGGCGATGCCGTCGATGACGCTGATGATCTCGCCGATGCGCCGCGACGAGGTGCTGATCGCGCTCATCGTGGCGACCACCTCGTCCATCACCTTGCCGCCGGACTGGGCGATCTCGCCGGTGCTCTGCACCAGGCCGTTGGCCTGCTGCGCGTTGTCGGCGTTCTGTTTCACCGCCGAGGTCAGTTCTTCCATCGAACTGGCGGTTTCCTCCAGGCTCGCCGCCTGCTGCTCGGTGCGGTCGGACAGGTCGGTGTTGCCGGCGGCGATCTCCATCGAGGCGCGGCGGATCGCTTCGACCGCGCCCTGGATGCCGACGATGATCTCGGTCAGCTTGGCCACGGTGCGGTTGGTGTCTTCGCGCAGTTGCGCGAACACGCCCTGCGCGTCGCCGTCGACGCGATGGGTGAGGTCGCCTTCGGCCAGTGCGGCCAGCGCGGCGGCCAGCGCGGCCAGATTGTTCTCCACCGAATCGGAGATGCGGTTGACGCCCTCGGCCAGCGCCTTGAGCACGCCGTCCATCGCCGCGGTATCGATGCGGCGGCTGAAATCGCCGTGCGCGGCGGCCTCGATCACCGTGGTCAGCGCCTGCTCGGCAGCGACCTGCGCGGTCACCTCCTCCCACTGCGCGATGGTGCCCAGGCGCACGCCGTCGGCGCCGCTGATCGGGCTGTAGACGAAGTCGATCTGGCGGCCGAAGAACGGCGCGCGCACGCGCTTGGAGCCGGTCAGCGCGCGCATGCGGTCGATCGCGGCCTGGCTGTCGGGATAGATGTCGCCGATGCTGCCGCCGACGAACCCTTCAGCGTGGAACTCGGGGCGGAAGCTCTGCACGTCCGGCTCGATCGCGCGCAGCATCTGCAGCAGCTTGCGGTTGGCGAAGTGCACGCGGCCGTCGTCGTCGGCGATGCGGACCATGGTGTCCAGGTCGTCCAGCGCCTGGATCACGAAGCGGCCGCGGCCCAGTTCGGCCTCGGTCTCGGCCTGGCGCGCGGCCAGCCGCGCCTGCGCGGCCTGCAGCGCACGCAGCAGCGCGGCGTCCGCGCCGTTGCCGGCGGGGGGCAGGCGCTGCTCGAAACGGCCTTCGCCCAGCGCCTGCACGGCCTGCACCGCGCGCTGCAGCGACGGCGCCGCGAGCCGCAGGCCGGCCCAGTACAGCGCCGCCGCCAGCAGCGCGCCGATCGCCAGTGCCGGCGCCAGGCGCGCCAGCGCCGGTCCGTTCGGTCCGAGTTGGCGGCCGACGTGCAGCGCGTACAGCGCCATCGCCAGCAACCCCAGCGCATAGGCCAGGGCGAGCAGGAGCGGACGCGCCTGCAGGCGGGAGGTGCCGGTCGGCGGCAGGGCTGAGGCGTCTGGCAAGGTCATGGCGTCTACCGGCTGGGAAGCGCTGGCGCAGTCCATTCGCGTCAGCGGTTCATGGTGAATGTCTTCCAGTATCGGCCGGCACCTCCGCCGACTTGACCGCAGCGGACGCCGCTCGTCGGAAACATGGCGCCTGAATGCGCGAAATAGGTCGCTGAATACGCTGCATTTTTTGCTGCACTGCGATAGATCGTGGCCTCTGCCGCTTGCCGTGGCGCCACCGTTGCCGCCCACCACCGCTGCCGCCGCGGGCGCCGCACCCGCGCCAAACGAAACCGGCCGCCTTGCGACGGCCGGTCGGGTCGATCGGGCGGTGACGCGGTCTACTTCGTCGCGGCGGCGTCGGGCAGGGTCCAGGCGATCACGCTGTCGCCGGGCTTGGTCTCCATGCGGTCGTGGCCGCCGATCGCGGCGACGATGTACTGCTTGCCGTCGACCGTGTAGCTCAGCGGCGCGGCCTGCGGGCCGGCCGGCACCCGCACTTCCCACAGCAGCTTGCCGGTCTGGGTGTCGTAGCCGCGCAGGAAGTTGTCCAGCGCCGCGCCGATGAAGGTGACGCCGCCGGCGGTGGCCAGCGAGCCGCTGTTGTTGGGCGTGCCCAGCTCGAACTTCATCTTCGACGGGATGCCCATCGGTCCCTGGTCGTAGCCGGTGCCCAGCGGCCGCCGCCAGATCACCTGCTGGGTGCGCAGGTCCACACCGGAGACGTAGCCCCACGGCGGCGCGATGCACGGCGTGTTCAGCGGCGACATCCACGGCTCCTTGCGTGCGCCGTAGGCCAGGCCTTCCTGGGCCATGTAGCCGGGCGTCTTGCTCTTGCCGTTGAACACCGAGACCACGCCAAGCTCGTTCATCTCCTGCCGCGGGTACACGTTCTCGGTGTACGGCAGGCGATTGCTGTTCATCACCATGATGCCGCGCTGCAGGTCGACCGACACGCCGCCCCAGTTGATGCCGCCGTGGTTGCCGGTGAACGACAGCGAGCCGCCCAGGCTGGGCGGGGTGAACATGCCTTCGTAGCGCAATTGCTTGAACTGGATGCGGCAGGCCAACTGGTCGAACGGGGTGATGCCCCAGGCATCGGACTCGACGATGGTCTCGTAGTCCTTGCTCGGCGCGCCGACCGTGTTGGGCATGCCCGGCGACACCGGCTGGGTCTTGGCGGTCCAGTCGCCGTGGTCGGTGCCCTGCGGCACCGGGATCTGCTGCACCGGCATGATCGGCTTGCCGGTCTCGCGGTCGAGCACGAACACCTGGCCGGACTTGGTCGCCTGGATCACCGCCGGGCGGGTGCCGCCGCCGGGAACCGGGAAATCGACCAGGTTCGGCTGCGGGCCGATGTCGTAATCCCACAGGTCGTGGTTGACGGTGCGGAAGTGCCAGCGTTCCTTGCCGGTGGCCGCGTCCACCGCGACCAGCGAGGCGGTGTATTCCTCCTCCTGCGGCGTGCGGCCCTTGCCGAAGAAGTCGCCGGCGGCGTTGCCGGTGGGCAGGTAGACCAGGCCGAGCTCGTCGTCGGCGGCCATCAGCGACCACACGTTGGGGGTGGAGCGGGTATAGGTCTGGCCGGCCGGCGGCGCGGCGTCGATCGCCGGGTTGCCCAAGTCCCAGGCCCAGCGCAGCTGGCCGCTGACCGCGTCGAAGGCGCGTACCACGCCCGACGGCGCATCGCGTTCCTGGCCGTCGCGGACCTGGCCGGTGGGCTGGATGACCACGCCGCGCATCACCACCGGCGGCGAGGTCGGGCCGACGAAGCCGGGCTTGGTGTTGCCGGTGTCCTTGTTCAGATCGACGTAGCCGTGGTCGCCGAAGCTCTCGCACAGTTTGCCGGTGGCGGCGTCGAGCGCGCCCAGGCGGCCGTCGACCATCGGCCAGAAGATGCGCTTGGCGCATTCGGCGACCGGCGTGGTGGCCTCGAAATAGGACACGCCGCGGCAGGTGGTGGCGGCGACGCCTGCCATCGCCTTCGGATTGGTCTTGGGATCGAAGCGCCAGCGCTCCTTGCCAGTGGTGGCCTCGACCGCGATCACCTTCTGCGTGGGGGTGCAGATGTAGACCAGATCGCCGACCTTCAGCGGCGTGTTCTGGAACGCATAGCCGAGCTTGGAGCCTTCCGGCTTGAGGTCGCCGGTATGGAATTCCCAGGCGATCTTCAGGTCCTTGACGTTGTCCGGGGTGATCTGCGCGCCGGGGCTGTAGTGGTTGGACAGGTTGGAACCGGCATAGGCGGTCCAGTTGCCGGCATCGTGGTTGGCGGCGACGTTGCCGTCGGGGCTGTTCACCGCGGCGCGGCTGAACGCGGCCTGCGGGCGCTGCGCGGCCAGCGCCGGATCGGCCAGCTGCACCGTGCGCGGGAAGAACAGCGGCACGAACACCAGCAGCGCGCCCAGCACCGGCAGCACCCCGGCGACCAGCACGTAGCCCGGGCCGGACAGCGGCGCCAGGCGCCAGCGCGCCACCTTCCAGAACGGCAACAGCAGCAGACCGAGTACCGAGATCATCGCCAGGCGCGGGATCAGCGCCCAGCCGTCCAGGCCGACCTCGGCCAGCGCCCAGGCGATGGTCGCCGCCAGCGTCGCGCCGAACAGCCACAGCCCGGCGCGGCGGCCGAGCGCCAGCAGCACGCCGGACACGGCCAGCGCCAGGCCGGCCAGCAGGTAGTACCAGGAGCCGCCGACGGCGACCAGTTGCCCGCCCATGAAGGCGAGCGCGATGCCCACTAGGGCGATGACCACGGCATAGGCGGCGAACAGCCAGTGGCCGGGTCCGTGTTTCGGGGTGTGATCGTTCATGGGGATGGGGGAGCGTCTGACGGGGACCCGGAGGCGTCGCGGTGCGGCGGAGGCGGGTCGTGGAGGGAGCAGGCGAGGGCATGGCCGCATCGGCGGTGGTCCTGCGCACAACGGCAACATCGCGCTACCCCTCCCAGGGTGCAGAAAAGCGCGGTGCGTAGGCGTAATTTTAAGGCCCGCAGGTCATCGGACCGTGACGGCAGGGGGAAACCTTCCGTCCCGCGGTGCGCGATGCCGAGCAGCAGCGGGATTGGGATTGGCGTCTCGCCGTGGCGGGGCCGCAGGTTCGGGCGACCGAGTTGTTGACATCGTCGCTGCTCCCATGACCTATGCTCCAGCCACGTTGCGCCGACCCAAGAAGGATCTTCGATGGCCAATTCGCCGACTGTTCGACTCCCCAGCGATCCGCTTCATCCCGACCACGAGATGTACCAGCGCCTGTTGACGGGCGTACAGGACCTGCATCGCGGCACGCCCGAGCAGAATGCCAACCTGGCGGCTGCCTTGTACGCCGATCTCCGAACGCGGCAACCGCATATGGCAGCGCGCGATATCGAGCGGGTCGTGGCGGGCGATCCGGGTGCGTCACCACCTTCCGTGTTCGCCCTGCCGAGGGCGGGTTACCACACGCACGATCCCGATCCTGCGGCATTGCGATTCGGCGCGCCGATGGACGCCGCGTCGCGGCCTGCGCAGCAATCGCTGGCGCCGTTCGGACGCCAAACCACGATCGGTCAGGACGGCTTCCTGACCGATCCGGGCATCACCCGCACGCCGGTCGCCAAAATCGAACATGGGGCCATGCCGCAGGTGAATGGCATCGTGTTGCACCGGACCGAATCGAGTACGGCGGCAGGCACACTGAATACATGGCGGACGCGCGCGGACGCGACCGGTGCCCACTTCCTGATCGACACCGACGGCACCATCCACCAGACCGTCAGCGTCGACAGGCAGGCCTGGCACGTGGGCCCGGTGCGCTCGCGCGGCGAAGTGGAGGGTACGACCACGCCGGGCGACCAACGCGAACTCGATGCCGCCAGGGGCGCGACGCCGGAGTGGCGGGGGACGGCGGTGCGGGCGGTCAGCGGCATCGAAGCCACGCGGCCATATCCCGAGCGCTATCCGACCAACGGCGACAGTGTCGGTATCGAGGTCGTCGGCCGATACAACGCGGCGACGCAAACATGGGACGCACCGACAGCCGCGCAGACGGCGTCCATTCAACGGCTGGTGGGAACCTTGCAGAACAACTTCGGGCTAAACGACCATGACGTGTATCAGCACGATGTCATCTCTCGCAAGACTCCTGGGGAAGGCGCAGGCCTCTATACGCCTGCCACGCCTGCCACGCCTGCTGCTCCTGCTGCCGATGCTCCTGGGATGTCACCCTCAGGCCCGACCCGATAGCGGCGCGGCGGACGTGAGCGTCCTGGAGATCGCGAAAGCGGTCTACCAGCCGGCGCCCGGCGCTGCCAGGCTGGCCGGGGAGCAGGCGATGTGCAGCGCCTGGTCGCTCGACAGGAAACAGGCGGAATCCTTCTTCGGCCTGAGCAAGGAGCTGGGAGAGGGAGAACTGCACGACTTCGACTGGCTGCCCTGCTCGATCAAGGGGCGGGTGCAGGCGCAGGGGCGCGTCTGGGAGTTCGAGATCAATGCCGCGGGTACCAGTACCTGGCGCAACGGCGACCAGGCGCGGATGCTGGGGTGCTCGCAAGCGGCGTGCGAGCCGTTCGTGGTGTTGATGCCGGACGCCAGCGGGCAGTAGTCGCGCCAGCCGGTCCGGATCGCGACACTTGCTACGAATGGTTGAGGAAGCGATACGGCAGCGGCAGGTTATGCCCATTGCGAGAGCCCGTTTCCTGCCTTTCGACGCTGTCGCGTTCGGCGGGACCGACGTCGCGCCGGCTCCGTGGCCTCAGCGTTCCAGCGCCTGCAGGTAGCGCTGCCGCCAGACGCCGATGTCGTTCTTGCGCAGGTGCTCCATCATGGTCTGCCAGCGTTCGATGCGCTTGGCCTTGGACAGCGAAGCGGCGGTGGCGATCGCGTCGGCGACGCCGTCCAGGTCGTGCGGATTGACCAGCAGCGCTTCCTTCAGTTCGTCGGCGGCGCCGGCCAGCAGCGACAGCACCAGCACGCCGGGATTCTCCGGGTCCTGCGCGGCCACGTATTCCTTGGCCACCAGGTTCATGCCGTCGCGCAGCGGCGTCACCAGGCCGACCTGGGCGGCGCGGTAGAAGCCGGTCAGGGTGGCGTGGGTGAAGTTGCGGTTGACGTAGCGCAGCGGCGTCCAGTCCGGTTCGGCGTGGCCGCCGTTGATGTGCCCGGCGATCTGCTCGAGCTGGTTGCGCAGTTGCTTGTACTCGGCGACGTCGCCGCGCGAGACCGGCGCGATCTGCAGGTAGGTGAGGCTGCCGCGCTGGTCCGGATGCCGTTCCAGGTAGCGCTCGAAGCCGAGGAAGCGCTCGGGCAGGCCCTTGGAGTAGTCGAGCCGGTCCACGCCGATCGCCAGCTGGCGGTCGCGCAGGCTGCTGCGCAGGTCGCGCACCGCCGGCTTGGCCACCGCCGCGCGCGCCTGCTGCGCGATCAGTTCGGTGTCGATGCCGATCGGGAACTTCTCGGCGCGGAAGCGGCGCCCGCCGGGCGCTTCCAGCACGCCGTCCTTGATCACCTTGCCGCCGCCGAACAGGCGCACGTAGGCCTGGAAGCGGTCCACGTCGCGCTGGGTCTGGAAGCCGACCAGATCGTAGGCGTAGAAGCCGGAGAACAGCCGCGCATGGTCGGGCAGGGCCTGGATCAGGTCCGCCGAGGGGAACGGCACGTGCAGGAAGAAACCGATCTTGCAGCCGATGCCGCGCTCGCGCAGCAGCGAGGCCAGCGGGATCAGGTGGTAGTCGTGGATCCACACCGTGTCGTCGTCGCGCAGCAGCGGCGCCAGCTTCTCGGCGAACATCGCGTTGACCCGGCGGTAGCCCTCGCGGGTGGCGCGGTCGTAGTCGACCAGGTCCAGGCGGAAGTGCAGCAGCGGCCACAGCGTGCGGTTGGCGAAACCGTTGTAGTAGGCGTCCAGGTCGGCGCGGTTGAGATCCATGGTGACGAAGCGGATGTCGCCCTGGGTCTGCTCGTGCATCGCGCCGCTGTCGCCGCGCACGGTTTTGCCGCTCCAGCCGAACCACACTCCGCCGCGTTCCTTCAACGCGGCGAGCAAGCCTACCGCCAGGCCGCCGGCGCGGTTCTCGCCGGGCAAGGCCACGCGGTTGGATACCACCACCAATCTGCTCATGATGCCTCCTGCCAGCTGCGCGACAACCGCATCGCGGCGATGATCAACCCGACATGCGAATAGGTCTGCGGGAAATTGCCCCAGGCCTCGCCGTTGTCGAAGGCTAGATCCTCCGACAGCAAGCCCAGGTGATTGCGGCGCGCGAGGATGCGCTCGAACAGTTCGCGCGCCTCGTCCTTGCGCCCGATCGCGGCGAGCGCGTCGATGTACCAGAACGTGCAGATGGTGAAGCTGGTTTCCGGCTCGCCGAAATCGTCCGGCGCCACGTAGCGGTACAGCGCATCGCCATGCTTGAGGTCGCGGCCGATCGCCTCGACCGTGGCGACGAAGCGCGCATCGTCCGGGGCGATGAAGCCGATGTCGGCCAGCAACAGCAGCGAGGCGTCCAGCCGATGGCCGTTGAAGGTATCGGTGAAGTGGCCGCGCTCGGCGCTCCAGGACTCGGCCAGCACCCGCGCGTGGATGGTGTCGGCGCGCTCGCGCCAGTAGGCCACGCGCGCATCGATGCCCAGCCGCGCGGCGATCTTGGCCAGGCGGTCGCAGGCGGCCCAGCACATCGCGCTGGTGTAGGTGTGCACCTCGGCGCGGCCGCGGAATTCCCACAGGCCGGCGTCGGGGACGTCGTGCAGCGCGAACGCGCGCTCGCCCAGCGGCTCCAGGCGCAGGAAGGTGTCGGCGTCGCCAGGGTCTTTCAGGCGCAGGTCGAAGAACAACTGGGTGGAGGCCAGCACCACGCTGCCGTACACGTCGTGCTGCTTCTGGATCCAGGCCAGGTTGCCGCGCCGCACCGGGCCCATGCCGCGGTAGCCGGCCAGCGATTCGACCTCGTGCTCCTCCAATGCCGCCTCGAAGCCGATGCCGTACAGCGGCTGCAGGCTGCCGTCGGTGGTGGCGATGTTGAAGATGTAGCCGAGGAACTGTTCCATGGTGCGGGTGGCGCCGAGCCGGTTCAGCGCGCGCACCACGAAGGCGGCGTCGCGCAGCCAGCAATAGCGGTAGTCCCAGTTGCGCGGAGTGTCCGGCGCTTCGGGGATGGAGGTGGTCATCGCCGCGATGATCGCGCCGCTGTCTTCGTACTGGCACAGCTTCAGGGTGATCGCGCTGCGGATCACCGCGTCCTGCCAGTCCAGCGGCACCGACAGGTAGCGCACCCATTCGCGCCAGTATTCCTCGGTGCGTTCCTGCGCTTCCTGGATGTAGCCGGTCAGCGAGCGGGTCAGCGATTCGTCCACGCCGAGCATCAGGTTGACCGGGTGGTTGAGCACGAACGGCAGTTGGTCGCGGATGAAGCGCACCGGCACGTCGGTGGTCAGGCGCAGGGTGAAGTCCGGCAGCAGCCAGCGCACGTGGTTGCTGCCCCAGGTGCTTTCCGGCTGGCGCGCGCCCCAGTCGGCCAGCGGCCGCGCCAGCACGCGGATGCGCGGGTTGCCGGACAGCGGCCGCACCTGGCGGATGATGCTGACCGGACGGTAGAAGCGGCCGTGGTTGCGCCAGCGCGGCGCGAAGTCGATCACTTCCACCGCGCCGCCGTGCGCGTCGCGCAGCACGGTGCGCAGGATCGCGGTGTTGGCCAGATAGTGCTGTTCGCTGTCGACGAAATCCTCCAGTTCGATGCTGAAATCGCCGCCGGGGTGGTCGCGCGGGGACAGCAGCGCGCAGAACGCCGGATCGCCATCGAAGGCGGGCAGGCAACTCCACACCACGCGGGCCTGCTTGTCGACCAGTGCGCCGAAACTGCCGTTGCCGATCACGCCGAGGTCGAGGTTGGGGGAGCTCATGGAGCGGGCAGATCCTTGTGCAGGGGCGGGGAGAAGGCGAGGGCGGGTCGGGCGGCGCGCGCGGGCAGGCCTGCACGCGCCGTCGTACGCGCCGCGCTCATGCGGCGTTGTCGCGCAGCCATGCGTGCACGCCATGTGTATCGGGCAATGCGAACGTCGCCGCGCTGTGTTCGCGGGCGCCGACCAGCACGCTCCAGCCGCCGGCGCGGTTGGCCGCGTCGAAGCCGAATTCGTCGGTGAGGTCGTCGCCGACGAACACCGGGCGCCGGCCCTGGAACGGCGGATGCTGCAGCAGCGTGGTCACCGCCTGGCCCTTGTCGCTGCCCTCGGGCACGAACTCGACCACGTGGTCGCCGGGTTGCAGTCGGTAACCGGGCAATGCGTCCATCTGCGCCTGGGCGAAGGCCAGCACCTGCGCGCCGGCGTCCGGCGCGGCGCGCCAGTGCAGCGCCAGGCTGGCGCCCTTGTCTTCGATCAGCACGCCCGGGTGCGCCTGGCGCAGGTGCGCGGCGCGCTGATGCAAGCCATGCAGCCACTGCGAGGTGTCGGCGGGCATCGCCGCGCGCGCGTTGATGTCGCTGCGCAACTCGTGGCCGTGCAGGCCGGCCGCCGGCAAGCGCAAGGGCGCGAACAATGCGTCCAGCTGCGCCAGCGGCCTGCCGCTGACCAGCGCCAGCGCGCCGTGCAAGCGGTCGCTGATGCGGCCGATCGCCTCGCGCACCTCGGGCAGCAGGTGCACGCCGTCGGGACGGTCGGCGAACGCGATGAGGGTGCCGTCCACGTCCAGGAACAATGCGCAGGCATCGTCCAGGCGCGGCGGCGGCGGTCGGAGGGGGAGCGCATCAGCCATCCATTCATCATGAACGAGACAGCGTTAGCGTCAGGTGGAGCGGCGCACGACCCAGGCCGCTAACGCAGAAATCGGGCGGATCCGCGTCCGATACCAATGCAGGGGCGCACGCGCCCCTGCATTGGAAGATGCCGCCGATTCGCGCGCGATATCGCCGAATCGCTTTGCCGAGTCCCGGGTCCCGAGTCCCGCGTCAAAAGGTAAACCGCACCCGCCCGTAGTAATAAGCGCCATTGCTGCCGATCGGCGACAGCACGTCGTAGGGCAGGTTGCCGAAGTAGTGGATGTCTTCGTTGGAGCGGTCGGAGTAGTTGTCGGTGAGGTTCTGCCCGCCCAGGGCCACGCTCCACTGCGGGGTGATGCGGTACTCGACCTCGGCGTCGAGCTGCCACTCGGCGCCGTAGGTCTGCCGCGGCACGAAGCCGCCACCGAAGTCGAACACGCGTGTCGCGCTGCCGTAGCGGCTGACGCGGGTCTGCAGCGCCCAGCGGTCGTTGCTCCAGTTCGCCGCGAACTGCGCGCGGGTGCGCGGGGCGGCGTCGGTCAGGGTGTTGCTCTCCTCCACGCCGAACAGCACGTAGTCCGGATTCAGCGCCAGCAGCTGCGCCGGGGTGGCGACCACGTTCTTCAGCTCGGTCTTGGCGTAGCTCCAGGTGCCGGTCAGCTGCAGCTGGCCGTTGCCCAGCGCCTGCCGCCAGTTGCTGACCAGCTCGGCGCCGCGGGTGCGGGTGTCGGCGGCGTTGACGAAGAAGCTGGCGCTCTGCAGGCCGCTGACGCCGAAGTTCTGCGCCACGAACGCGGTCAGCGCGTCGCCGCTGATGTCTTCGGACAGCGCGATGCGGTCGTCGATGTCGATCTGGAACAGGTCCAGCGACAGGTCGAAGTGGGAACCGATGCGGCTGGTGAAGCCGAGGCTGTAGTTCAGCGACTTCTCCGGCTTCAGTTCTTTCGCGCCCAGCGCCTGCGCGATCGGGTTGTTGACCGACAGCAGCCGGCCCTGCTGCAGCTGGCCGGCGGCGTCGTAGCCGGTGGAGGTGGCTTCGTAGCCGATCTGGCTCAGCGACGGCGCATGGAAGTTGTTGGAGATCGCGCCGCGCAGCGCGAACGCCGGCACGAACTCGTAGCGTGCGGCCAGCTTGCCGGTCAGTTCGCCGCCGAAATCCTGGTAGTGCTCGTAGCGCGCGGCCAGGTCGGTGGAGAACTTGTCGCCGAACTGGCTGGACAGGCTGGCGTAGGCGCTGGCGACGTTGCGCGACAGGTCGGCCGCGTCCTGCGGGGTCAGCCCGCCGCCGGCCTGGGCGCCGGTGGGACGGTCGGTGAAGGCGCCGGCGGCGTAGCTGGCCGGGTCGCCGGGACGGGTGCGGTAGTGCTCGCGGCGAAATTCCACGCCGCTGCCGAAGCTGTGGGTGGCGCCGGCCGCGTCGAAGCTGCGGCTCAGGTCCAGGTTGGCCACGCTCTGCTCGAAGGCGTAGTCGCCGGTCTTGAAGCGGGTCGTGCTGCCCGGGCCGAGCGAGGCGTTGAGCGAGTTCTTCAGCCGGTAGGTGAAGTCGTTGCGGCCGTAGTCGAGGCTGGCGTCGTACGCCCACTCGCCCCATTGCCCGCGCGCGCCGGCCACGCCCTGCAGGTCGCGGTTCTCGCCCAGCGACACCGGGCGGTAACCGTTCGGGTAGACCTCGGTCCAGTTGGCGTCGCTGTCGGGATAGCGGAAGTAGTTGGCGCCCTGCGTGTCGCGCTGGTTGTAGGTGCCGAAGAAATAGAACTCGCTGCTCTGGCCGAACGGCAGCTTGCCGTTGATCCAGGCGTTGAGGTCCTTGCTGGCGCCATCGCCGAGCACGTAGTTGCGCTTGCCGGCCAGGGCCAGGTTGGCCGGGGTCTGCGCTTCGAACGGCGGGATCTGGTCGTAGCCGGCGCGGTTGGTGCCTTCGCGGTTCTTCAGTTCCAGGCCGACCTTGAAGAAGCCGCCGTCCTCGCCCAGGCGGGTGCCGACCTTGGCGCTGGCGTAGCTGGTCTGGCCGTCGGTGACGGTGCGGTCGATCGGCTGCACGTCGGTGTGGTGGGCACCGAAGCTGGCTTCCAGTGCGCCGCTGTCCGGGTCGTCGTCGAGGATCACGTTGATCACGCCGGCCACCGCATCGGAGCCGTACTGCGCGCCGGCGCCGTCGCGCAGCACCTCGATGCGCTGGATCGCGCTGACCGGGATCGCGTTGAAGTCGACCGGGGTGGTGCCCTTGCCGATCTTGCTGTCGGTGTTGACCAGCGCCGAGGTGTGGCGGCGCTTGCCGTTGACCAGCACTAGCACCTGGTCGGGCGAGAGCCCGCGCAGCTGCGCGGCGCGGATGTGGTCGGCACCGCCGGAGTTGGACTGGCGCGGGAAGTTGAACGACGGCAGCAGCGCCTGCAGCGCGCTGCCCAGCTCGCCGTTGACCACGCCGGCCTTGCGGATGTCCTCGGCGCTGAGCACGTCGACCGGCGCGGTGGACTCGAGCACGGTGCGGCCGCTGGCGCGGGTACCGGTGACGATCACCGTGTCCAGGTTGGTCGCGGCGGCGGGCTCGGCCTGCTGCGCCAGGGCGGGGGCCGACAAGGCCAGGGCGATGGCCAGGCTCAGCGGCCGGGCGAACGGGTACGACATGGGGGCTCTCTCCTGCGGTGGCGCGAAGACCGGCCGCGGCGGTGGTCCATGCGCCGCGGACGATCGAATTTGGTTACATCCATCCGGATGAAGCGATATATTAGCTTATCGTTAACGCGGCCGCGAGCCGCCCGATCCGCTGCGTTTGGCATGAGCTGATGCCCGGCGGTTATCGGGTGCGCGCGGCCGCCGTCGCCTACCATCCCGTCTTTCCGTTCGCTTCCGAGACCTGCCGATGCTGCTGCGTGCCCCGTTGCTTGCCGTGTTCCTGGCCCTGACCGCCTGCGCCAGCGTGGCGCCGTCTGCTTCCACCGCGCCGGCCAAGGTCGCTGCCGCCATGCAGGGCGATGCCGCGCGGCCGGCGCAGGCCAGCGGCTGGGTGCGCAGCGAGCTGTACTTCGGCGTCGGCGAGGAGAGCGGCCCGGCCGACCGCCCGCAGGCCGAGCCGATCAGCCAGGCGCAGTGGCGCGCGTTCCTGGACAAGCAGGTCACGCCGCGCTTCCCCGACGGCCTGACCGTGTTCGACGCCTACGGGCAATGGCTGTTCCGCGGCGCCAAGGAACCGAACCGGCTCAACACCAAGGTGCTGGTGATCCTGCACGAGGACACGCCGCAACGCCGCGCCGACATCGAGGCGATCCGGCTGGCGTGGAAGCAGGCGACCGGGCACCAGTCGGTGCTGTGGTCGCGGTCGCCGGTCGAGGTGTCTTTCTGAAGCCGGGACTCGGGACTGGGGACTCGGGACCCGGAACAGCGGGGGCGATGACGTTCTCGATTCGTCGGGACGATCTGTCCGGTGTCGCGGTGCGTGCGCTGCTGGAGTACCACCTGCAGCAGATGCATGCGCAGTCGCCGCCGGGCAGCGTCTATGCGCTGGACCTTTCCGGGTTGCAGCGTCCGGATGTGACTGTGTGGAGCGTCTGGCGCGGCGATGCGTTGGCCGCGGTTGGTGCGTTGCGCGTGCTGGACGATGGCGGCGGCGAACTGAAGTCGATGCGCACCCATCCGGAGTTCCTGCGCCAGGGCGCGGCCGCGGCGCTGCTGGAGCACATCGTGGCCGCCGCGCGCGGCGCCGGCCTGCGCCGGCTGAGCCTGGAAACCGGCAGCGGCGCGGCCTTCGACGCGGCGCTGGGCCTGTACCGGCGCCGCGGCTTTCGCAATGGACCGGCGTTCGCCGATTACGTGCCGAGCGCGTTCAACCAGTTCCTGCATCTGGCGCTGTAGCCGCGGCGCACGGGCGCAGGCCGGGATGCTGCATCCCTGTTCGCGCGCCAATCGGCAAGCGCCGCTTCCATTACCATCCATCGATCCCTCACCTAGCCATCGCCCGCATGCCCAGCATCGCTCCTCCTACGTCGCGCCCGCGCTGGTTCGTTGCCGGCGACCTCAACGGTTTCTTCGGGCTGGTGGTCGACAACCTGTCGATCCTCGGCTTCATCACCATGGCGCTGGTCGGGATCTTCCAGTTCCCGGCCGAGGTGATCTACACGCGGATGATTCCCGGCACCGCCTTCGGCGTGCTGATCGGCAATCTGCTGTACACGTGGATGGCGCGCAGGCTGGCCGCGCGCAGCGGGCGCAGCGACGTCACCGCGATGCCGCTGGGCCTGGATGCGCCGACCAGCATCGGCATGGCGCTGCTGGTGCTGGGCCCGGCGTTCGTGCACTACAAGCAGCAGGGTCTGGATCCGCAGGCCGCGGCGATCGCCACCTGGCACCTGGGCATGGCCTCGCTGGTGGTGATGGGCGTGCTGAAGACGGTGCTGTCGTTCTTCGGCGACGCGGTCACCCGCGCCTTGCCGCGCGCGGCGCTGCTCGGTTCGATCGCCGGCATCGCGCTGGTGCTGATGGGCTTCCTGCCGCTGCTGGAGACGCTGCGCGCGCCGCTGGTCGGGCTGGTCGTGCTGGGCCTGCTGCTGTACGTGCTGATCGCCAAGGGCCGGCTGCCGTACGGCGTGCCCGGCGTGCCGCTGGCACTGGTGCTGGGCACCGGCCTGTACTACTGGTCGAACGCGGCCGGTTTCGGCATCCCCGGCTACCAGGCGCCGCAGTGGGTGGCGCCGCAGTTGGTGCTGCCGTGGCCGAGCCTGGGCTTCGTCGCCGGCCTGCCCGACACCGTGCCGTTGCTGCCGCTGCTGCTGCCGTTCGGCCTGCTGATGGTGGTCGGCGGCATCAACGTCAGCGAGAGCGCGCGCGCCGCCGGCGACGACTACCGCACCCGCGACATCCTGCTGGTCGAGGCCTGCTCGACCCTGGTCGCCGGCATCTGCGGCGGCGTCGCCCAGACCACGCCCTACATCGGCCAGCCGGCGTACAAGCACATGGGCGCGCGCAGCGGCTACACGCTGCTGACCGGGTTGTTCATCGGCCTGGGCGGCATGCTCGGCCTGGTCGCCGGACTGGTGCAGTGGCTGCCGCTGGCGGTGCTGGCGCCGATCATCGTGTACGTGGCCATCGACATCACCACCCAGGCGTTCCAGGCCACGCCCAAGCGCCATGCCGGGGCGATGGTGCTGGGCTTCCTGCCGTCGGTGGCCTACCTGCTGGCGATCAAGGCGCCGGGCTGGATCCCGGCGGACAAGCTGGCCGCGCTGACCACCACGCTGGACGGCCACGGGTTGCCCGAGCTGGCGGTGATCTTCACCCTCGGCAACGGCTTCATCATTACCGCGATGCTGTGGACCGCGGCGGTGGCGGCGATGGTGGACGGACGCCTGCGCCGCGCCGCGGTGTTCCTGCTGGTGGCGGCCGGGTTGACCCTGTTCGGCTTGATCCATTCGGTGGATCCGCGCGGCGGCATCTACCTGCCGTGGACGCTGAGCGGCCTGCCCAAGTTGATCGCCTGGCAATTCGTCGGTGGCTACGTCGCCCTGGCCGCGCTGCTCGGCCTGCTGTCGTTGCAGAAACCGCGCGCGGTGGTGGTGGACTGAACGTTCCGCGGCCGGCATGCTCGGCCGCCCAACCGCAACAGGGATGTCGCACATGACCCCACGCTTCGTTCCGCTGGCCGGCCTGGCCCTGGCGGCGCTGCTGCTGGCGCCGGCCGCGTCGGCCGCCTCCTTCGATTGCGCCAAGGCCGCCAGCCCGATCGAGCGGCTGCTGTGCGGCGACGCGAATCTGAGCCATCAGGACGAGCAACTGGCCAACGGGTACGCCGCCCTGCTGGACAGCGCGCCGCGTGCCCAGGTCGCCGCGTTGCGCAGCGCGCAGCGCGCCTGGCTCACGCAACGCAATGCTTGCCTGCAACAGGCGCAGCCGGTGGCCTGCGTGCAGCGCGCCCAACTGGCGCGGATGCGGGAGTTCGACACGCAGAGCGCGGCGCAGGCGGCGCGCCTGGACCGCATCGTCGCCCGCATCCCGAGCGCGCCGGCCGCCGCCGCCGCGCAACTGCGCGACTACGACGGCGCACTGGCCTCGGCCTGGTTGGCGTACCTGCAGCGCTTCGAACCCGGCGCCGGGGTCGGCGCCAAGGAAGCGCAGACGCGTTTCGCCCGCGCCGCCACGGCATTGCGCGCGCAGGACGAGTTCGCCGCCTCGCTGCTCGACGACCTGCGCAAGGATCCCAAGACACCGGCGGGCGAGGTCGAATTGACCCTGCTGCGCAACTGGATCGAGCGCAGCGGCTACGACGATGGCACGCGTCCGTACGTGCACTGCTTCGTGTTCGCGCGGCAGGGCGAGTTGGCCTATGCGGCGATGGGTCCGCTGTACGGCTCCTCGCGCGACGGCAGCGCGCCGCTGTGCGCACCGCAGGGCGGCCTGTTCGATCTGCCGGCCTGGACCGAACTGCGGGCGGCGTTCGAGCCGGCGATCGCCACCGTCTCGGGCGACGCGGGCACGATCCGCTTCGCCAGCTATGCCGGGTGGCGCGTGCAGGAACTGCGCGCGACCGTGTCGCCGCTGGATTTCCTGCAGGCGGCGAAGGTGCCGCGGGCGCCCGATCCGCTGCCGGCGATCCGCGCCATCCGTGGCGAGACGCCGTGGCCTGCGGCCGCGCGCAAGGCCGCGCTGGCGGCGGTGCCGGCGGCGCGCATCGCGACCGCGGCGTGGCTGGTGCAGCACAAGCGGTTGCCGGCCGCGCAGGCCGACACGGTGGCCGCGGCGATCATCGCCGACTGGGTCGGGTCGCGGCTGGACTTCATCGACGAAAACACGGTGGAGCAGTAGCGCGCGGCATGGCACGCGCCGGCCGCACGCCGTGCGGTGTGGCTTAACGCCGCCCCACTCGCCGCGGAACCAGGACCGCCGCACCGGGTCACACCCCTGTGTTCCGCAAGAGGTGCGATCCCATGCAGACCCGACACGCGCGCTGGCCCTGGGCCGTGGTGGCGCTCGCCATGCTCGCGGCGGCCGCCTGGCTGTTCCGCGACAACCTGGGCGGTCTCGGCACGCCCGCCGCGCCGCCGCCTCCTGCCGCGGCACCCGCGGCGGGCACCGCGCCAGCGGCTGCACCTGCACCGGCCGCTCCGCCGCCGCCGATCCAGCATCCCATCGCGCCTGACGACCCCGCTGCCGCCGACGCGGCGATCCCGGCGTTGGCCGACAGCGACGCGGCGGCGTGGGCCGAGCTGGTGACGCTGGCCGGCAGCGACGGACCGCTGGCGCTGCTGATCCGCGACCATCTGGTCCAGCGCGCGGTGACCATGATCGACAACCTGCCGCAGCGCCGCGTTGCCGCGCGCACCCTGGCAATGAAGCCGGTGCCTGGACAGCTACAGGTCGACACCGATGCGGCCGGCGCCAGTACCATCGCGGAGGCCAATGCGCAGCGCTACGCGCCCTACGTGCAGGCCTTCACCCACGCCGATGCTGGCGCCGTGGTGACCGCGTACCGGCGCTTCTATCCCCTGTTCCAGCAGGCGTACGTGGAGCTGGGCTATCCGCAGGGTTATTTCAACGACCGCCTGGTGCAGGTGATCGACCACCTGCTGCAGACCCCGGCGGTACCCGCTGCGCCGGCGGTGGTGGCCGATGCGCGCACCGGCAAGTACCGCTTCGCCGATCCTGCGCTGGAGTCGCTGTCGGTCGGGCAGAAGGCGCTGCTGCGCCTGGGGCCAGCGCAGGCCGAGGCGGTGCGCAAGCAACTGCGGGCGATCCGTGCGGCGTTGATCCGGACCTGAGGACCAGGCCGGCTTCGGTACCGTCGTTGTGGAACGCCTTAGCATTGCTGCAAGAATCATGTGGGAGCGACTTCAGTCGCGACGGGCTTCACCGGCAATGCCCGTCGCGACTGAAGTCGCTCCCACAACAGGCATCGCGCTGAGCCCGGCCCAAATGCAGATTCCGTGATCCGCCACGCCGTCACACCTCACCCATCCAACTCCGGATAACGCCGGAAGATCCCGTTGTCGTTGAACGGCAGGCGCCGCGCCGAGGCCAGGTAGGCGGCGACGCCGGGGCGCTCGGAAACGCGCTGCTGCAAGGCGCGCAGTTGCGGCAGCTTCGGCGAGAGTTTCTTCATCGCGCCGGGGAACGCGTAGTCCAGTCCGCTCATCAGCTGGAACAGCGACAGATCCACGTAGGAATGCTCGCGCAGCGCATGGCGCCCGCCGCCCTGGACCAGCACCTGTTCGAAGTAACCCAGGAACTTCGGCAGCCGCTGCGTGCGCAGGTCTTCGGCGCGACGCCGCGCTTCGGGCTTCTGGTCTTCGTAGTACAGCGCGCTGGCGATGGGGTGGTGGCTGTCGTGGATCTCGGTCACCAGATCGGCGATGGTCAGCTGCAGTTGCAGCGCCTGCAGGCGCCGCGACTCGCTGTCCGGCACCAGCCCCAGCGGCGGACCCAGGTAATGCAGGATGTTGGCCACCTGCGCGATCACCTGCCGCCCGGCCTTCAGGAACGGCGGCGCGAACGGCCGTGCGCCCGGCTGCTCGCCATCGAGAAAGGGCTGCAGCACGGCGTCGCCTTCTTCGCGGGCGACGTCGCGGTAGGCCGCGCCGGCATCCTCCAGCGCCAGCCGCACGAACTCGCCGCGGCCCTGGATGCCGGTCCAGTAATAGAGTTCGTAGTGCATTGCGGCTCCTGTGCAGGATCGTTCGGAATGCGCAGGGTAGGGGCACTACCGGTAGCGGCGTGTGACCGCGGTGCGACGGACTGCGCCCGCAGGAGCATCCGGCGCATGCGGGCATCGCCGGATGCGTACCGTAGCGGGAGCCGTGCTGCGGCGGCGATCGCGCGGGCGGTCAGGCCCGCGTTGCAGCCCGTGGCGCGCGCCGGGCGCGACTCCCGCCGATCCCTGCGGCGAGCGGCCCGTGCGTCGCGAGGGTGTATACAGGCGGTCCCGGCGGCCTTGAAACATGCCGCGCCAACCGCATCTGACTAGCATGCCGGCACGGCCGGCCCTTCATTCAGAGGAACTTCCCGATGCGGATGGACAAGCTCACCTCGCGTTTCCAGCAGGCGCTGGCCGACGCCCAGTCGCTGGCCGTGGGCCGCGACCACACCATCGTCGAGCCGGTGCACGTGTTCACCGCGCTGCTCGACCAGTCCGGCGGCAGCACCCGGCCGCTGCTGGCGCAGGCCGGCGTCAACGTGCCGGTGCTGCGCGAGCGCCTGGGCGAGGCGCTGGACAAGCTGCCCAAGGTCAGCGGCCAGCCCGGCAACCTGTCGATCGGCAACGACCTGAGCCGGTTGCTCAACCAGACCGACAAGCTGGCGCAGCAGCACAACGACCAGTTCATCGCCAGCGAATGGTTCGTGCTGGCCGCGGCCGACGACGCCGGCGCGCTGGGCCTGGCGCTGCGCGCTGCCGGCGCCGACAAGAAGAAGCTCGAAACCGCCATCGACAAGCTGCGTGGCGGCGAGACCGTGCAGTCGGAGAGCGCCGAGGACCAGCGCCAGGCGCTGGAGAAATACACCATCGACCTCACCGCGCGCGCCGAGAGCGGCAAGCTGGATCCGGTGATCGGCCGCGACGAGGAAATCCGCCGCACCATCCAGGTCCTGCAGCGGCGCACCAAGAACAACCCGGTGCTGATCGGCGAACCCGGCGTCGGCAAGACCGCCATCGTCGAGGGCCTGGCCCAGCGCATCGTCAACGGCGAGGTGCCCGAAGGCCTGCGCGGCCGCCGCGTGCTGTCGCTGGACATGGGCGCGCTGATCGCCGGCGCCAAGTTCCGCGGCGAGTTCGAGGAGCGGCTCAAGGGCGTGCTCAACGACCTGTCCAAGACCGAAGGCCAGGTGATCCTGTTCATCGACGAACTGCACACCATGGTCGGCGCCGGCAAGGCCGACGGTGCGATGGACGCGGGCAACATGCTCAAGCCGGCGCTGGCGCGCGGCGAGCTGCACTGCATCGGCGCCACCACGCTGGACGAGTACCGCAAGTACATCGAGAAGGACGCGGCGCTGGAGCGGCGCTTCCAGAAGGTGTTCGTCGGCGAACCGACCGTGGAGGACACCATCGCCATCCTGCGCGGCTTGAAGGAGCGCTACGCGGTGCACCACGGCGTGGAGATCACCGATCCGGCGATCGTCGCCGCGGCCACGCTGTCCAACCGCTACATCAGCGACCGCCAGCTGCCGGACAAGGCCATCGACCTGATGGACGAGGCCGCCAGCCGCATCCGCATGGAGATCGACTCCAAGCCGGAGGAACTGGACCGCCTGGAGCGGCGCCTGATCCAGCTGAAGATCCAGCGGGAAATGCTGAAGAAGGAAAAGGACGAGGCCTCGCGGCAGCGCCTGGCCGACCTGGAAAGCGACATCGACAAGCTCGAACGCGAGTTCTCCGACCTCGACGAGGTGTGGAAGTCGGAGAAGGCCGCGTTGCAGGGCGCGACCAGGATCAAGGAGCAGATCGAGCAGGCACGGGTCGAACTGGAAGCGGCGCATCGGCGCCAGGACTACGCCAAGATGAGCGAGATCCAGTACGGCCTGCTGCCGAACCTGGAGAAGCAACTGGCCGCGGCCGGCGATGCCGAGCATCACGATTTCACGCTGGTGCAGGACCGGGTCACCGCCGAGGAGATCGCCGAGGTGGTGTCGCGCTGGACCGGCATTCCGGTCAGCAAGATGCTCGAGGGCGAGCGCGACAAGCTGCTGCGCATGGAAGACGAGCTGCACCGGCGCGTGGTCGGCCAGGAAGAGGCGATCAAGGTGGTGTCCGACGCGGTGCGGCGCTCGCGCGCCGGCCTGTCCGATCCCAACCGGCCCAGCGGTTCGTTCCTGTTCCTGGGCCCGACCGGCGTCGGCAAGACCGAACTGTGCAAGGCGCTGGCCGAGTTCCTGTTCGACAGCAGCGACGCGATGATCCGCATCGACATGAGCGAGTTCATGGAGAAGCATTCGGTGGCGCGGCTGATCGGCGCGCCTCCGGGCTACGTCGGCTACGAAGAGGGCGGCTATCTGACCGAGGCGGTGCGGCGCCGGCCGTATTCGCTGATCCTGCTCGACGAGGTGGAGAAGGCGCACAGCGACGTGTTCAACATCCTGCTGCAGGTGCTCGACGACGGCCGCCTCACCGATGGGCAGGGCCGCACCGTGGACTTCCGCAACACCGTCATCGTGATGACCTCCAACCTGGGCTCGCACCAGATCCAGGAACTGAGCGGGGACGGCAGCGCGGAGGCGTACACGCAGATGAAGGCGGCGGTGATGGGCGTGGTGCAGGCGCATTTCCGCCCGGAGTTCGTCAACCGGCTGGACGACATCGTGGTGTTCCATCCGCTGGACAAGGCGCAGATCAAGTCGATCGCGCGCATCCAGCTGCACGGCCTGGACAAGCGCCTGGCCGAGCGCGGGCTGAAGATCGAACTCAGCGACCGCGCGCTGGAACTGCTCGGCAACGTCGGCTTCGATCCGGTGTACGGCGCGCGGCCGCTGAAGCGCGCGATCCAGTCGCAGCTGGAGAACCCGCTGGCGCAGCAGATCCTGTCCGGGCAGTTCCTCAGCGGCGACACGATCCGGGTCGATGCCGAGGGTGGACGCCTCGCGTTCGTGAAAGCCTGACGCGTTGCCGATCCTGGCCCACGGTGCGCTCGGCGACGGCCGAGGCACCGTCGGCGTGCGGCGGCGCTGTGCCTAGCGTCGCCGCCACGGCGCCGGCATGAGCTCATAACCGCAGCTTTGCATTCGCCGCCGCGCATGGCGCTATCGTCTCGGCTCCTCTTGCCGAGACCCTCCCATGTCCGACCCGAACTGGAAGCTGGAAACCATCGCCGTGCACGGCGGCTATCGTCCCGATCCGACCACGCGCGCGGTGGCGGTGCCGATCTACCAGACCGTGGCCTATGCCTTCGACGATACCCAGCACGGCGCCGACCTGTTCGACCTGAAGGTGCAGGGCAACATCTACAGCCGCATCATGAATCCCACCACCGACGTGCTGGAGCAACGCATCGCCGCGCTGGAAGGCGGCATCGGCGCGCTGGCGGTGGCGTCCGGGCAGGCGGCGGTGACCTATGCGATCCAGACCATCGCCGAGGCCGGCGACAACATCGTCTCCTCCAGCGCGCTGTACGGCGGCACCTACAACCTGTTCGCGCACACGCTGCCGCTGTCGGGCATCCACACCCGCTTCGCCGACTACCGCGAGCCCGACGCGTTCGCCGGGTTGATCGACGAACGCACCAAGGCGATCTTCGTCGAGTCGATCGGCAATCCGCGCGGCAACGTCACCGACCTGGAAGCGGTCGCCAAGGTCGCGCATGCGCACGGCGTGCCGCTGATCGTCGACAACACGGTGCCCACGCCGTACCTGCTGCGGCCGATCGAGTTCGGCGCCGACATCGTGGTGCACTCGCTGACCAAGTACCTGGGCGGGCACGGCACCAGCCTGGGCGGGGCGATCGTGGACTCGGGCAAGTTCCCGTGGGCGGCGCATGCGCAGCGCTTCCGCCGCCTCAACGAGCCGGACGTGAGCTACCACGGTGTGGTCTATACCGAGGCGCTGGGCGAGGCCGCCTACATCGGCCGCGCGCGGGTGGTGCCGTTGCGCAACACCGGCGCGGCGCTGTCGCCGTTCAACGCGTTCCAGATCCTGCAGGGCATCGAGACGCTGCCGCTGCGGATGGACCGGATCAACCAGAACACGCTGGCGGTGGCCAGGCACCTGCAGAGCGAAGCCAAGGTGGAGTGGGTGAACTACGTCGGCTTGCCCGGCCATCCGGAGCATGCGCTGGCGCAGAAATACCTGCGCGGACATGGCTCGGGCGTGCTCACCTTCGGCCTGCGCGGCGGCCGCGCCGCCGGTGCGCGCTTCCTCGACGCGCTGCAGCTGTTCACCCGTCTGGTGAACATCGGCGATGCGAAGTCGCTCGCCACCCATCCGGCCTCGACCACGCACCGCCAGCTGTCGCCGCAGGAACTGGAGCGCAGCGGCGTCAGCGAGGACACGGTGCGGCTGTCGGTCGGCATCGAGCACATCGACGACCTGCTCGCCGACCTGCGGCAGGCGCTGGCGCAGGCCTGAGCCAGGCGCTGGTAAAGGCCGGGAACGCTACCGACAGAACCAGCTCGGCCGCTGGCCGAGCTGGCGCTTGAACACCGTGGTGAATGTTGAAGCCGTCGCAGCCGGGTTCGACCATGCGTCGACGCCGTAGTCGTCGGCGGCCAGCCGTTGCTGCCCGCGCGATGGCCGCCGCCGCCCGCAAATGCAGGCCAGACTCAGACCTGGGCGAACCCGCCGTCCACGAACACTTCGCTACCGGTCATGAAGCTGCTCTCGTCCGACGCCAGGAACAGCGCCGTCGCCGCCACTTCTTCCGCGCGGCCGATGCGCTCCAGCGGGATCTGCGCCGTCATGCCGTCGACGATCGCCTCTTGCTGGCCGGTGCCGGAAAGCGCCAGATCCAGGCCCGGTGTCGCGATCGGCCCGGGCGACAGGACGTTGACGCGGATGCCGGTGCCTTTCAGGTCCAACGCCCAGCTCCTGGCGAAATTGCGCAGCGCGGCCTTGGTGGCGCTGTACACGCTGAAGGCCGGGGTGCCCATCGTGCCGGTCGTCGAGCCGGTCAGGATCACCGAGCCGCCGGCGCGCATCAGCGGCAGCGCCTTTTGCACGGTGAACAGCGTGCCTTTGACGTTGATGCCGAAGGTGCGGTCGAACGATTCTTCCGTGATCGCTCCGAGCGGCTGGAACTCTCCCAGCCCCGCATTGGCGAACAGCACGTCGATCCGGCCCTTGGCGGCTTCGACCTGAGCGAAGACGCGGTCCAGATCGTCCAGCCTTGAAATGTCGCCCTGGATCGCGACGGCGTCATGGCCGATCAGGCGCAGCGCCTTGTCCAGTTCTTCCTGCCGGCGCCCCACGATCACCACCTGCGCGCCTTCGGCCGCAAAGCGGATGGCGCTTGCCAGGCCGATCCCGCTGTTGCCGCCAGTCACCACTGCAATCTTGCCGTTGAGCCTGCTCATGTCTGCACTCCGAGAATGTCGAGGCGCAACTGTAGATCTCGGCTATTATTTTGAATAGTATGCACCGTTAGGTAAGTACCTTGGAGCGACCGATACCATGGCGAACAACAGCACCTTCAGTTGCGGGCTCGCGGCGGCCCTGGCCGTGGTTGGTGGCAAGTGGAAACCCCTGGTTCTCTACTATCTGGCCAAGCGTGCCCACCGCTACGGCGAATTGCGGCGTGCGATCGGCGGGGTGACCGACAAGGTGCTGATCCAGCAACTCAAGGAGCTGGAGCGCGACGAGATCGTTGCGCGCATCGACTTCCAGGAAATCCCGCCCAAGGTCGAATATTCGCTGACGCCTTTCGGGCAGTCCCTGGCGACCGCGCTGGGCGGGCTGTGCGAATGGGGCACCGAACACATGCGCACGGTCGAGCGCATCAGCGTACGCCGCATGCCCGCGTCGCCGGATCCGAGCCTGCCGCGCTGAAGGACACGCCTAACGGAAGAACTGGCTCGGCGGCTGGCCGAACTGGCGCTTGAACATCGCGGTGAACGCGCTGGGGCTGTCGTAGCCGAGTTCGACCGCCACGTCGATGACGCGGTCGCCGGCGGCCAGCCGTTCCAGTCCGCGCAGCAGGCGCTGCTGCTGCCGCCATTGGCCGAAGCTCATCTGCAACTCGCGCCGGCACAGGCGCTGGATGGTCTTGACGTCCACGCCCAGCCGTGCCGCCCAGTCGTGCAGGGTGGTGGCGTCGGCCGGGTCGGCATCGAGCGCGGCGCCGATACGCAGCAGGCGCGCATCGTGCGGTTGCGGCAGGTGCAGCGGCAGCGCGGGCAGGGCATGCAGTTCGTCCAGGATCAGCCGCATCAGGCGCCCGTCGCGCGATTCGGCGGCGTGGTCCCAGGGCACGCTGGCGGCGCTGCGGATCAGCGCTTCCAGCAGCGGCTCCACCGCCATCACCGTGGGCTGCGCAGGCATGCCGGCGATCGCGCCCGGGCGGATGTACAGGCTGCGCATCCCCAGCGTGCCGACGCAGCGCACGCTGTGCACGGTGCCGGCCGGCATCCACAGCGCGCGGGTGCTCGGCACCACCCAGTGGCCCTGGCCGGAGCGCACCACCATCAACCCGTACAGCGCGTAGACCAATTGGTGGCGCGCATGCCGGTGCGGGGCGATGACGGTGTCGCTGGGATAGTCGGAGGCCTTGCACACCACGTCGGCCGGCGCGTCGTCCACGCTCCACGCCCGCGGCGTTGCGGCGCTGAAGCTGTCCTTTTCTCGACGAGTGATGGGCATGTTGCGCAGGAAGGTCGCGACGGCACAGCCTACCATGCGCGCCGTCCCCCTCATCGCCCGGTCCGCCATGTCGAGCCCGCGTCCTGACGCCGCCGCCGTTCCCGCTGCCGCGCCCCGCCCGATCGTGGCTGGCGTGCTGGCCGCGATCACCTCCTCGCACCTGATCAACGACATGATGCAATCGCTGATCCTGGCGCTGTACCCGGTGCTGAAGGGCCAGTTCCAGCTCAGCTTCGCCCAGGTCGGGCTGATCACGTTGACCTACCAGCTCACCGCCTCGCTGTTCCAGCCGCTGATCGGGCTGCGTACCGACCGCCGCCCGGCGCCGTACTCGCTGCCGCTGGGCATGACCTCCACCCTGTGCGGCCTGTTGCTGCTGGCGTATGCGCCGAGCTTTGCGATGGTGCTGCTGGCCGCGGCGCTGGTCGGGATCGGCTCGGCGATCTTCCATCCGGAATCCTCGCGCATCGCGCGGCTGGCCTCGGGCGGGCGCCACGGGCTGGCGCAGTCGGTGTTCCAGGTCGGCGGCAACACCGGCACCGCGCTGGGGCCGCTGATCGCCGCGGCGGTGATCGTGCCCAACGGCCGCCACAGCGTCGCCTGGTTCGGCGCCGCGGCGCTGCTCGGCATCGCCTTGCTGTCCTACGTCGGCCGCTGGTACGCGCTGCACCTGCAGGCGGTGCGCGCCGCGCCGCGGCCGGCGGTGGCGGCGCCCGCGTTGCCGCGCAAGACCGTGGTGCGGATCGTGGCGATCCTGCTGCTGCTGATCTTCTCCAAGTATTTCTACATCGCCGGGCTGAGCAGTTACTACACGTTCTATCTGATCCAGCGCTTCGGGGTATCGGTGCAGAGCGCGCAATTGCACCTGTTCGCGTTCCTGCTGGCCTCGGCGCTGGGCACGCTGATCGGCGGTCCGGTTGGCGACCGGATCGGGCGCAAGCCTGTGATCTGGGTGTCGATCCTGGGCGTGGCGCCATTCGCGCTGGCGCTGCCGTACGTCGGCCTGCATGCGGCGACCGCGCTGACCGTGCTGATCGGCTTCGTGCTGTCCTCGGCGTTCTCAGCGATCCTGGTGTACGCGCAGGAAATGATGCCCGGCCGCATCGGCACCATCTCCGGGCTGTTCTTCGGCTTCGCCTTCGGCATGGGCGGGCTGGGCGCGGCGGTGCTCGGCCTGCTCGCCGACCGCGAGGGCATCGTGTTCGTGTACCAGGCGATGTCGTATCTGCCGCTGCTGGGCATCGTGGCGGCGCTGCTGCCGGCGCGGCGCGTGCCGCCGCCGGACAGGTTGTAACCGCGATCGCGCAAGATCGGGACCGCCACGCGGCCGCCGCCATGGGAGGCTGTGATCCTCGTCCATCGGAGCCCGCCATGAACATCGCCGTACGCCACGCCTACGCACGCGCCATCGAGCGCGTCATCGCGCACCTGCAGCAGGTGGTACAGGACAACGCACCGTTGCCGGACCTGGCCGAGCTGGCGGCGGTGGCGCACCTGTCGCCGTTCCATTTCCATCGCATCTACCGCGCGCTGACCGGCGAGACGGTCGGCCGGACCGTCGCCCGGCTGCGCCTGCTGTGCGCGCTGCAGCTGTTGGGCGGCACCGCGCGGCCGGTCAGCGAGGTGGCGTTGGCGGTGGGCTACGAGACCTCGCAGGCGCTGGCGCGCGCGTTCCGGCAGGCGCTGGACGCCACCCCGAGCGAACTGCGCGCCGCGCCGGAACGGCTGCAGGCCAAGCAGCGCGAACTGGCACAGCCGGTGGTGGCGGTCGACGCCGCGGCACCGCTGCAGGTCAGCGTGCTGACCCTGGCGCCGTTCGAGCTGGTGGTGCTGCGCAAGCGTGGCGCCTTCGACGATCTCGACCGCGGCTTCGGCCGGCTGTTCGCCTGGGCGATGCGCGCCGGCATCGCCGAGCGGCTGGAGCGGCTGGTGGGCATTCCGCTGGGCGACCACCGCGACCTGCCGCCGCGCGAACTGGAATTCGACTGCGCGATGGGATTCGCCGCTGCGGTCGATCCGCCGCCGCCGCTGCAGCGGCGTGTGCTCGGCGGCGGCCTGTACGCGGTGCTGCGCCACGTCGGCCCCTACCACGAGCTGGACGCCGAGGTGGACCGGTTGATCGCCGGCTGGCTGCCCGGCAGCGGCCATCTGCTGCGCGATCAGCCGCTGCACTTCCATTACCTGGACGATCCGGAGGAAGTGCCGGCGTCCATCCTGCGCGCGGACATCTGCGTGCCGGTGCAGGCCACCGGATGACCGCAGCGGCGCCGCGCGGCGTCGTCGGGATCCCGGTCCCTGCCTCTCCCGCGACAGCCGCCGCGTAACGGGAACGGTTCGACCCTAGGCCGGCGTGGTCTGCTTGCGCAGTGCGCGGTACGGCGGCGTCGCCATCACCATTTCGGCCAGCGAATAGGCCAGCTCGCGCTCGGCCAGCACCGTGCCGTCGGCGCCGTGGTCGAGCAGGTGCTTGACCTCGGCATCGCTGTGCGCGCGCGCCAGCAGGGTCAGTCCCGGATTCAGCGCGCGCAGCTTGGCCAGCGCCTCGCCGGCCTCCAGCGGTTGCGGGATCGCCAGGATCGCGATCTTGGCCTTCTCCGGATGCGCCTCGGCCAGCACCCGGTCGGCGGCGGCGCTGCCGCGGATGCCGGGGATGCCGTCGGCATGCGCGCGTTCCACGTGTTCGCGGTTGTCGTCGATCACCAGCACCGGCACGCCGCGCTCGCGCAGCACCGCGGCCAGGGTGCTGCCGACCCGGCCATAGCCGATCACGATGGCATGGTCGACCAGGTCCAGCGACGGCCCCGGCGGCAGTTCCGCTTCCACCGTCACCGGCGCGTCCACCGCCTGCCTGGCCTGCCAGCGGTCCAGCCAGGTGAACAGCAGCGGGTTGGCGATGATCGACAGCAGCGCGCCGGCCAGGATCAGGTCGCGGCCGGTCTCGGGCAGGATCGCCAGGCTCACCCCGAGCCCGGCCAGGATGAAGGAGAACTCGCCGATCTGGGCCAGGCTGGTGGAGATGGTCAGGGCGATGCCGGTGGGATGGCCGAACGCGCGCACGATCACGAACGCGGCCAGCGACTTGCCCACGGTGATGGTCAGGAACGTGGCCAGCACCTGCCACGGATGCTCGAGCAGGATGTGCGGGTCGAACAGCATGCCGACCGAGACGAAGAACAGCACCGCGAACGCATCGCGCAGCGGCAGCGAATCGCTCGCCGCCTTGTGGCTGAGTTCGGACTCCTTGAGCAGCATGCCGGCGAAGAACGCGCCCAGCGCGAACGACACCCCGAACAGGGTGGCCGAGCCGAACGCCACGCCCAGCGCGATGGCCAGCACCGACAGCGTGAACAGCTCGCGCGAGCCGGTCGCGGCGACCTTCTCCAATACCCACGGGATCGCGCGGCGGCCGACCACCAGCATCACCACCACGAACGCGGCCATCTTCAGCAGGGTGATGCCCAGCGCGCCGAGGATCGCGCCGCTGCCGGCGCCCTTGCCGCCGAGCGCGTCGGCCAGCGCCGGCAGCAGCACCAGCGCCAGTACCATCACCAGGTCCTCGACGATCAGCCAGCCGACCGCGATGCGCCCGCGCTGGGTTTCCAGCAGGCGCCGCTCTTCCATCGCGCGCAACAGCACCACGGTGCTGGCCACCGACAGCGCCAGGCCGAACACCAGCCCGTGCAGCGTCGGCCAGCCCATGCTCCAGGCCAGGCCCCAGCCGAGCAGGGTGGCGACCGCGATCTGCGCCAGCGCGCCGGGGATCGCGATCCACTTCACTTCCATCAGGTCTTCGAGCGAGAAGTGCAGGCCCACGCCGAACATCAGCAGCATCACCCCCAGTTCCGACAGCTGGTTGGCCAGCGCCTGGTCGGCGACGAAGCCGGGAGTGAACGGGCCGACGCAGATGCCGGCCACCAGATAGCCGACCAGCGGTGAGAGCTTGAGGCGATGGGCGAGCGCGCCGAGGACGAAGGCGAGGGCGAGCCCGACCGCGATGATGTCGATGAGGCTGGTGTCGTGATGCATTCAGATTCGCAGAACAGGGATGCCCGGAGTGTGGCCGATACGGCTTTTGTCGGCAAATTCCGGCCAATCGGCCGAGTTACGGAGAACGCCTGCTCGCGCGTCGCGTCGCGTCGCATGACGCACGGCCGCCGCCTGCTTGTGGCCACGACACCTTGCGACAGCATTGGCTTTCCGAGCGCTGCGACGTTGCCGGCGGCCGCTGACCGCGCCCCGGCATGTGCTCCCGATCGACGCTGCAGCGGCGGCGGCGGGGCACATCGGCGCTTCGGCAAACATGCGTCGCGTTCGCATTCCCGCGCTATCCCGTTCTGCGCCCGCAGTCGGCCGCTCCGCCCGATTGCAGTAAAGCCGCTCCGTTCCGACAAAACACCGACATCGCCGCCTGGATATCGGGTTACACAGCATCTCGGACGCCGCCGCGCCAATATCGGCGGCACTCTCACACAAGCGTGATACGCGAAACCGTCAAAATTGCGCCGGGCCGGGAAGACGTCGAATGAGAAGCCTGTCCCAGGGCTCCTCGCGATCGCTGCAAACCCCCGCCAGGCAAGGGGTTGCCGCGATCGCGCGCGCTGCAAAATGTCTACTGTGCGGGTTCGCGGCGTGCTGTATGTTTGCGCCAATTGGGCGTCCTGCCAAGGATCAAGGTGGCATGGCAACACTGAAAAAATTCGCTGGCGGCATCCTTCTGAGTGCGCTGTATTGCGCGCTCTACATGACCGTGTGGCGCTGGTCGGTGGACCAATGGTTCCTGCCGGCGGGCGTGCGCGCGGCGGCGTTTCTGTTCCTGCCCTACCGGCTGTGGCCGTATGTGCTGCTCGGCGACGCCGCCGCGTTGCTGGCGATGCGCGTGCCGATGGCCAACCACGACGGCGTGAGCGAAGTGTGGGCGTACCTGAGCCCGTTCCTGGTCGCGCCCTTGTTCGCGTTGCTGCCCTGGGCCTTCCGCAGCCGCTTTCCCGCCGCCACGGCCGTACAGCGCTGGTTGCCGCTCCTCACCGTGAGCCTGGCGCTGTGGGGCCTGCTGGTCAACAAGTCGGTCAACGCGATGTTGGACGGGCCGGCCGCGTTCATCACCCTGGAGCACAGCGTCAGGTACTGGATCGGTAGCTATCTGGGCATCCTGATGTTCTTCCTGCCGGCCTTGCTCTGGCTGCATCGCAAGACCGACAAGGCCGTGCCCAGCAAACTGCTGCGCGACTCCGCGATCGCGGTGCTCGCGGTGGCGGCGATCTTTGTGCTGGCGATGAGGACGCCGGGCCTGTTGCATCAGGTCATCTTGCTGATGCTGCTCGTGCCCGGCGCCTGGCTGACGCTTTCGCACGGTTGGCGCGGCTCGGCGGTAGGCGTGGTGCTGGCCAACCTGGCGGTGGCCATGTCGCTGCCGCGCTCGAACTATTCGGGCGCCTACGACCAGCAGGGATTCGACGTGCAGATGCTGATCGCGGTCGCCGCGACCCTGCTGTTCGTGCTCGGCGCGAAGATTTCCAGCGCCTTCCGCCAGGCGCGGCATTTCGGCTATGCCGAGCAGCAGGCGCTGCAGGTGGCGCAGGCCAGCTACATGTCCGCCGAACGCACGCTGCGCAACCGGGTGATCGAGTACACCGATATCCATGTCCACCTCAACAAGCTGCGCCGCGACATCGCCTCCTCGCTGAAGGAGCGCGGGCACTACGCCGCGGCCATGGAAATGAACCGCACCGGGGTGATCCAGGCGCAGCTGCTGGACGACTACGTCGCCGCGCTGTATCCGCTGGACATCGAGACCCATGGGCTCTACGGCGCACTGAGCTCGGTCGCCTTCGCCAATGCCTGCGATACCGAGGTGGAGACGCGGTTGCGCGGCGAATCGCGGCAGCTATCGATCGGTCTGCAACTGGCGGCGTACCGCTGCGTGCTCAATGCGATGGAGATCCTGCCGCGCGGCGGCCGGCATCGGATCACGGCGCGCGTCTGGAATGGGCGTGGCCGGCGCGGGCTGGTGGTGGCGATCGCCGCCGATCCGGCGCTGCTGCTCGACACCGGCGCAGGCAAGAGCACGGACGAGATCGAGTGGGAACTGGCGAGCCGGCTGAAAGCTCATGACGGCACCTGTCGGCGTCGCCATGAGCTGAAGATCAGCTTCCTCGTCTCCGAACCCTCGGAGCGGCGCCCCCTCACTTCTTGATGGTGACGGTCCACGCGTCGCCGCTGGCGGTGCTGGAGCGCTGCACGGTGAAGTAGCGTGCATCGTAGAGCACCATGCCGCGGCTCTGGTCCAGCGTATCGACGATGCTGACCCGGTCGACGTCCTGGCCCATCGGCGTCACCCAGGCCGTGTTTTCGATGCGCGCCACGGCGCCGCGGACCTGGCCGTTGGCATCGTTGATCTGCAGGTAGGTCACCCCGCCGCGCTCGAATTGATAGATGCTCACGGTGGCGTTGGTCGACAGATTGGTTGCGGCCGGCATGCTTTCGCCCAGGCCTTGCGTCGCGATGTGGCTACCGCCTCCGGTGGGGCAGCAGGTCTGCGCGTGGGCGGCCGTGGCGAATGCGGAGCACAACAACACTCCCGAGGCCAGCGCCGCGGTTTTCGAGATATTCCAGTCCATAGCTTGTCCTTCCCCTGCTAAGGGTTTTTATCGCCTGCCGTTCAGGCGATTCCACCTTACGCGAGTCGCGGCGGACAGCTGTTGACAAATATCGGGTAGATAAACGGAGTTTTAGCCTATGCCATTGATATCCCGCATATTGTGAGGATGTCTACCGAAGTAACTTCCTCCCGTTCTTAATCTGTGTTAGCCGGGCGAGTTAATCGGCAGGCGGCAGCCGGCATTAATGCGCGATGGCCGCTTACGCAGCGCGCGGCAGGCAAAAAAGCCCCGGCGAACCGGGGCTTTTCTATCCGCTCAGCGGCCGGCGCCGCATCGGCTAGGCCGTACCGACCCGGCTCACCATTTGAAGTTGACGTTGGCGTAGGCGAACGCACCGTTGAAGCCGAACGGCGAGGAGGTGCTGTACGGCAGGTAGGTGCGGGTGCCCGCGCCGGCGCGCGACTGGTCGGGGTATTCGTCGAGCACGTTGTCGCCGCCGATGGTGAAGTCCCAGTTGCCCAGCTTGTAGCTGGCGGCCAGGTCCAGCGTCCACTTCGCCGTATAGGTCTGGTCGGCCGCCGGCGTGGTGCCGAAGTCGGTGAACTCGCCCCAGCGCGTGGCGGTGGCGGTGAATGCCCAGTTGCCCGGCGCCCACACGCTGCTGAGGAAGAACTTGTCGCGTGGCGCGCCCTTGGTGATGCGGCCGATCTCGGCGCGGCCGATGCGCACCGCGGTCGGGTCGATCGCCTCCAGCACCGCCGGGTTCTCGGCGATCTTCTCGATCTCGGTCTTGTTGTAGTTGTAGCCGGCGGTCAGGTCCAGGTTGCTGTTGCTCAGCGCGATCTTGTAGGTGCCGACCGCGTCCACGCCCTGGGTCTTGGTGTCGATGGCGTTGGTGAAGTAGCGGCCGCCGCCGATGCCGGCGTAGCCGTTGGCCTGCAGGTAGTTGCGCACTGCGGTGGAGGTCAGGTTCTCCGACAGCACGATGCGGTCGTCGATGTCGATGCGGTAGGCGTCGACGGTGACGTACAGCGCGTCGACCGGTTGCAGCACCAGGCCCAAGCCGTAGTTCTTCGATTTCTCCGCCTTCAGCGGCTCGGCGCCGAGCGCGACCGCGGCCGGATTGTCGGTGCGGAAGGTGCCGATCTCGAACGGCGTGGCGGTGATGCTGCCGTCGGGCTGGGTGACGTTGATGAAGTTGGTGGCGATGGACTGGAAATACTGCTGCTGCAACGACGGCGCGCGGAAACCGGTGGAGGCGGTGGCGCGCAGCGCGATCTTGTCGGTGAAGGCGTAGCGCAGCGACAGCTTGCCGGTGCTGGTGTCGCCGAAATCGCTGTAGTTCTCGTAGCGCCCGGCCAGGCCGGCGGAGAACTTGTCGGTGATGTCGCCTTCCAGGTCGACGTAGGCCGAATAGCTGTTGCGGTCGTAGTGGCCCGAATCGCTGGGCTTGAAGCCGGCGTACACCTGCGCGCCCGGCAGCAGCGTGCCGTTGGCCGAGGGCACCCCGCCATTGAGGTAGGAGGCCACGTCGCCGGGCGATTCGTTGAACTTCTCGCCGCGCCACTCGCCGCCGAAGGCCAGCGTGACCGGATAGGCCAGGCCGATCTCCAGCGACTTGCTGAAGTCGGCGTTGAGCAGGTTCTGGGTGACTTCCAGCGAACCGGCGTAGAAGTCGGTGGGGCTGCTCAGGCCCATGCTGTTGTTGAGGCTGTTCTTGACCTCGAAGCTCAGGTCGTTGCGGCCGTAGTTGTAGCTGATGTCGATGCCCAGCCCGCCCTCGGTGCTGGCCTTGAAGCCGCCGACCCAGGAGACGTCTTTGCTGACGTTGTAGATCTGCGGCAGGAAGCCGCCGGGGTAGATCTCCGGACGGTTGCGGTTGTCGCCGGACCAGCGGAAGTAGCCGTTGGACAGCACCTCGCGGCGGCTGAGCATGCCGTAGGAATAGAACGTGATGTACTCGGCCGGGCTGTACTGGCCGTTGTAGGAGAACGCGCCCTGGTCGATGTCCGGATCGCCGTAGCGCTGCTGCACTTCGCCCAGGTACGGCTTGGCGCGGTCGGTCTGGTCCTGATGGCCGGCCTGCGCGGCGAAATGCACCGCACCGTTCTCGCCGAACTTGACCCCGGCATCGCCGGACAACTGGTACTGCTCGCCGTCGCCGGCGCTGTACTTGCCGTAGCGCGCGGCGATGCTGCCGCCATCGCCGCTGCCCTTGAGCACGATGTTGATGACCCCGGCGATGGCGTCGGAGCCGTACTGCGCCGAGGCGCCGTCGCGCAGCACCTCGATGCGCTCGACCGCGGCGATCGGAATGGTGTTGAGGTCGGCCGGCGACGAGCCGCGGCCCTGCGCGCCGTTGAGGTTGACCAGCGCGGTGGTGTGGTAGCGCTTGCCGTTGACCAGCACCAGTACCTGGTCGGGCGAAAGCCCGCGCAACTGCGCCGGGCGCACCGCGTCGGAGCCGTCGGTGATCGCCGGGCGCGGGAAGTTCAGCGACGGCACCGCGCGCGACAGTGCGGTGGCCAGTTCGGTGGTGCCGGTGGACTGCAGCATTTCCGGCGAGATGATGTCGATCGGCGAGGCCGACTCGGCGACGGTGCGGTCGGCCACGCGGGTGCCGGTGACGATCACGGTATCCAGCGTCTGTGCGCTGCTGGACGTGCTCTGGGCGATGGCGGGCGCTGCGGAGGTGGTCAGGGCGAGGGCGACGGCGATAGCGAGAGGATGGGACGTGCGGTTCATCGGTGGGCGGCTCCAGAACGGGGGAGGTCGCCGCCAGATTCGCCATCACCCCCTCCCGGGTGTCGCGCGCATGGCGAACGTGGCGGCTGTCCAGTGGATTACCGGGATATGTCAGGTGTGTCAATGTTCCGTTAAACCTTGTCGCGTGGTTGCAAGTGCAACGACCGCCGCGACACTTGCGCCAGCGACGATGCGGCCGTTCGCCGCGCTTGTAGACAAAACCGGGCGGTGTCGTCCGGCGGGGCGGTAGCAATGCGTTGCGCTTCGCGCGTCGCGCCGCGTGCCGGCAAAGGCCGGCGCCACTCGCACGGCGGCGGGCGATCACACTGGAGGATGTGCGTAGCGACGCGCCGCAAGCGCGCGCGTGAGGGATGAGGAAACTTGATCAGGCCGACGCTGCGTCGCTTTCAACAGTTCGCTCCGCATGTGCCGCAGTCGCTCAACGTCATTGCCGAGGATGGCAAGTCGACGCACGCATCGACGTGTTTCCCCGCGCCTCCCGCATGCGCAGGTTCGGCGTGCCTTGCAGCGCGATGGCGGCCTTGCGCGCGCGCTTCCTCAATTGGATCGTGGATCGCAGCCCGGCAGCTGCAGTCGGCTCAGAAGCTGATCTGCACCGCGTCGGCACTGCGTTGTGCCGGCCCGTGGAAGACGGCTTCGATGTTGTTGCCGTCGGGATCGAGCACGAACGCCGCGTAGTAGGCGGGGTGATACGGGCGCAGCCCCGACGCGCCGTTGTCGCGTCCGCCATGCGCGAGCGCGGTACGGTGGAAGGCGTCGACCATCGCGCGATCGCGTGCCTGGAACGCGAGGTGGTGGCGTCCGGTCAGCTCGCCCTGCGCAAGCGTGCTGCGGTCGGACACGAACAGTTCGTCGGCCCAGAAATAGCCCTCGCCCTGGCCACCGAGCGGGATGCCCAGTTCGCCGAGCACGGCGGTGTAGAAGGCCTGGCTCGCCTGCAGGTCGCGCACCACCAGGTGCAGGTGGTCGATCAGGCGCCCGCGGTACAGTCGCTCGGTTTCCATATGCATGCTCCGCCGAAGGAAGGTGGCGCGTGTGATACCACCGTTCCCGCCCCGGTTTGTTCAGGTCGTGTGGATGCGAGACGCCGGCGTGCAGCGCAAGAACGAGCACGCCCCGGACCGGCCGGGGCGTGCTCGTGGTGCGCTAGGCGCGTGGGCCTACCAGCGGTAGTTGATCCGCCCGTATACGTAAGCGCCATTGAAGCCGTACGGCGAATAGTTGCTGTACGGCAGCATGCCGTAGGTGGAGTTGACCAGGTTGGTGGTCTTGTCCGGATACTGGTCCAGCAGATTGTCCGCGCCCAGGGTCAGGGCCCAGTTGCTGCTGGGCTTGAAGCTGGCCGAGGCGTCCACCACCCAGCTCGCGTCGTAGGTCTGGTCGCGGGCGGCGCTGGCCGAGTTGCGCACGGTGAAATCGCCGTAGCGCGTGGCGGCCAGGTTGAAGTCCCAGCGCTGCAGCTTCCAGGTGCCGCTGAGGATGAGCTTGTCCTTCGGGAAGCTGTCCTCCAGGCGGCCGATCTCGTCGCGGCCGAGGATGGTCTGGGTCGAGCCGATCGCCGCCAGCGCCTGCGGCTGTTCGACCGCATCGGTGATCTCGGTCTTGCTGTAGCCGTAGCTGGCGGTGAGGTCCAGGGTACTGGCCGCGAACGGGATCGTGTAGGTGCCGACCAGGTCGACGCCGCGGGTGCGGGTGTCGGCGGCGTTGGCGAAGTAGCGCACGCTGGTGACGTTGGCGTAGCCCAGGCCCTGCAGCTGCGCGAGCACGGCGGCATCGTTGAGGTTGGAGGAGAGCAGGATGCGGTCGTCGATCTTGATCTGGTACGCGTCCAGGGTCACGTACAGTCGCTCGACCGGTTGCAGCACCAGGCCCAGGCTGTAGGACAGCGAGGTCTCGGCCTTCAGCGGCGCAGCGCCCAGCGCCTGGGCCACGGCGCTGTCCACCGGGAAGGTGCCCGATTCGAAGAAGCTGCCGTTGATGTAGTTGCTGGTCACCGCCTGGTACTGCTGCTGCGCCAGCGATGGGGCGCGGAAGCCGCTGGCCACGGTGCCGCGCAGCGCCACCTTGTCGGTGAAGGCGTAGCGTGCCGACAGCTTGCCCGAGCTCTTGCTGCCGAAGTCCGAGTAGTCCTCGTAGCGGCCGGTGAGGCCGGCGGAGAACTTGTCGGTGAAGTCGGCTTCCAGGCCGGCGTAGACGGCGTAGTTGTGGCGGTCCGAATGCACTGCGTTGGCCGGGGAGAAGCCGGCGAAGCCCTGCGCGCCGCCGGTGGTGCCGGTGTAGGACGCCGCTTCGCCCGGCGACTGGTTCCACTTCTCCTGGCGGTATTCGGCGCCGAAGGACAGCGTGACCGGGTAGGCCAGGCCCCATTCCAGCGGCTGGGTGAAGTCGGCGTTGAGGATGTTCTGGGTGTACTCCAGCGCACCGTCGTAGAAGCTGCTCGGGCTGTCGGTGCCCAGGCTGTAGTTGATGCTGTTGCGGGTGTTGAAGCCGATCTTGTTGTAGCCGTAGTTGTAGCTCACGTCCCAGCCGAAGCCGCCCGCGGTGCTGCCCTTGAGCCCGGCGACCAGCGAGCGGTCCTTGGAGGACTGGTCGATTTCCGGCACGTAGCCGTCGGGGTAGGTCTGCGCCAGCAGCGCGCTCTGCCCGTTGTGGTTGCGCGAGCGGTAGAACGCGAACGAGGTGATGTCGCGGTTGCTGGCGATGGCGGTGGCGTAGCCGGTGACGTTGTCGCTGAAGCGGAACTCGCCGTTGGCCGAGACCGCGCTGGCGTCGACCTGCGGATCGCCGTAGACGAAGGTGGTTTCGCCGATGCCGGGATAGTTGCCGGTATTCGGCGCGACGCCCTGGTACGGGCCGGCGCGGTTGGTCTCGTCCTGCTGGCTGATCTGGCCGGCCACGTGCAGCGTGCCGCGGCCGTCGCCGAAGCTGACCCCGGTGTCGCCGGAGAGCTGGTACTTCTCGCCGTCGCCGGCCGAGTACTGGCCATAGTCGACTGCCAAGCTGCCGCCCTGGCCGGCGCCCTTGAGCACGATGTTGACGACCCCGGCGATGGCGTCGGAGCCGTACTGCGCCGAGGCACCGTCGCGCAGCACTTCCACGCGCTCGATCGCCGCGATCGGAATCGCGTTGATGTCCACCGCCGAAGCGCCGCGGCCGATGCTGCCGTTGACGTTGATCTGTGCGGAGGTGTGGCGGCGCTTGCCGTTGACCAGCACCAGCACCTGGTCCGGCGACAGCCCGCGCAGCTGCGCGGGGCGGATGCCGCTGGTGCCGTCGGTCAGTGCCGGGCGCGGGAAGTTCAGCGAGGGCAGGGCGCGCGACAGCGCGGTGGCCAGTTCCGAGGTGCCGGTGGACTGCAGCGCTTCGGGGGTGATGATGTCGATCGGCGACTGCGATTCGGCCACGGTGCGGTCGCTGACCCGGGTGCCGGTGACGATGACGGTGTCCAGGGTGCTCGGCGTGGCGCTGCCGTCGGCGTTCTGGGCGAAGGCGGGGACGCCGACGAGGACCGCGACGACGGCGGTCGCGAGCCGGGAAACAGGGTACTTCATGGATTCTCCAGACAACGGGTGGGCCGCGAGGGCCGGATAAGTGGGGGAGCGGGCGGCGCGGGGTGCCACAAGCGGGGTGGCAGGGTGGCGCGCGGGTCCCTGAGCGTCAATTATTCGTTAACGGTAGAATCGTGTCCCAGGAAGCATGCTCATCTGCATATTCCCAACCGTTCTTTGGACGCTCTCCCCCGATGATTTCGTTACGTAATTTCGCCATGCGCCGCGGCGAGCGGCTGCTGTTGTCCAATGTCGATCTGACCCTGCATGCCGGCTACCGCGTCGGCGTGGTCGGGCGCAACGGCACCGGCAAGTCCAGCCTGTTCGCGGCGATCCGCGGCGAGCTGGAGGCCGACAAGGGCGACGTGGAGCTGCCCGGCAAGCTGCGCACCGCCAGCGTCGCCCAGGAGACCCCGTCGCTGCCCGATCCGGCGCTGGACTTCGTGCTCGGCGGCGACACCGAGGTGGCCGCGGCGCTGCAGGCCGAGGCCGACGCGCTGGCCGCCGAGGACTGGGAGGCGGTCGCGGCCGCGCACGTGCGCCTGGAAGAGGTCGGCGGCTACGACGGCACCGCGCGCGCCGGCAAGCTGCTGCATGGCCTTGGCTTTCCCGCGGCGACGCATTCGCGCCCGGTCAAGGATTTCTCCGGCGGCTGGCGGGTGCGGCTGAACCTGGCGCGGGCGCTGATGATGCCCTCGGACCTGCTGCTGCTCGACGAGCCGACCAACCACCTGGACATGGACGCGGTGCTGTGGCTGGAACAGTGGCTGCTGAAGTACCCCGGCACGCTGCTGCTGATCAGCCACGACCGCGAGTTCCTCGACAACGTCGCCACCCACACCCTGCACCTGCATGGCGGCGGCGCCAAGCTGTACGTGGGCGGCTACACCGATTTCGAGCGCCAGCGCACCGAGCAGCTGCGCCAGCAGCAGATCGCGCACGACAAGGAACAGGCCGAGCGCGCGCACCTGCAGAGCTTTATCGACCGCTTCAAGGCGCAGGCCAGCAAGGCCAGCCAGGCGCAGAGCCGGATGAAGCGGCTGGCGAAGATGGCCGGCACCGAGGCGGTGCGCGCCGAGCGCGAGTTCCGCATCGAGTTCGCCCAGCCCAATCGCCTGCCGCATTCGCTGATCCGACTCAACCATGCCGACTGCGGCTACGGCAGCGAGGTGATCCTGCGCCAGGCCGGCTTCGGCCTGGAAGCGGGCGACCGCATCGGCCTGCTCGGCCCCAACGGCGCCGGCAAGTCGACCCTGGTCAAGAGCCTGGTCGGCGAGATCCCGCTGCTGAGCGGCGAGCGCAGCGCGCACCCGGACCTGCGCATCGGCTACTTCGCCCAGCACACGGTGGAATCGCTGCACGAAGGGCAGTCGCCGATCGACCATTTCCGCGACATCTCGCCGGACGCGTCGATCCAGGCGTTCCGCGACTTCCTCGGCAAGTGGAATTTCCCCGGCGACCGCGCCTTCGAAGTGGTGGACGGTTTCTCCGGCGGCGAGCGCGCGCGCCTGGCGCTGGCGCTGATCGCCTGGCAGCAGCCCAACGTGCTGCTGCTCGACGAGCCGACCAACCATCTGGACCTGGAGATGCGCGAGGCGCTGGCCGAGGCGCTGAGCGACTTCGAGGGCGCGATCGTGATGGTCTCGCACGACCGCCACCTGATCGGCCTGGTCTGCGACACCTTCTGGCGCGTGGCCGACGGCGTGGTCGAGCCGTTCGCCGGCGACCTGGACGAGTACGCCGCGTGGCTGCGCAGCCGCCCGGCCGCGCAGGGCACCAAGCAGAAGATGGCCGAGGTCGCGCCGACCCCGCCGCCGCCGGTCAAGCCGCTGCCGGCGAAGAAGCCGCCGAACCCGCACAAGCTCGCCGCCGCCGAGAAGCGCGTCGGCGAGCTTGAGGCGGCGCTGGCCGAGCTCGATCGCCAGCTGGCCGATCCCAAGCACTACGCCGATGCCGAAAAGATGGCGGTGCTGGGCCGCGACCGCGAAGCCACCGCGCAGCAGCTGGCGCAGGCCGAGCAGGCGTGGATGGAACTGATCGAGGGCGCGTGAGCGGCGGCGCTTGCCTGCGGCGCGCTGCCTGGCGCCGCACGTGCGCGCCGGTTCGCTAAGCTGTGGCGCCACGCCAGCAAGCAGGGAGCCAACCATGATCAGCGGCATCATCAGCGTGGACGACTATCTTGGCGCGCAACGTCTGCATACCCGGCATCAGCTGCGGCGCGCCTTGGCGGTGCTGGTGGTCGTATTGCTGGTCGGGCTGGTGCTGGTGCTGTCGCTGCCGTCCGCGGCCACGGTGTTCGGTGCCTTGCTGATCGGCGCCGCCGGCGGCGGGCTGATCGGCCTGGGCGTCACGCGCGCGTGGATACTGCCGCGCAAGGTGCGGCGCCTGCACGCGCAACAGGCCACGCTGCGGCACGTCGTCACCTATGCCTGGAACGAGGCCGAAATAGAGGTGTCGTGGTCGGGCGGGCAGGCGCGCCATCCCTGGGCCGACTACGTCCGCTGTCGCGAGAACGCGCAGGTACTGCTGCTGTACCACAACGACATGCTGTTCGAGCTGGTGCCCACCTCCTGGTTCGCCGATGCCGCCCAGCACGAGGCGTTTCGGCGCCTGGCGTCGCGCGTGGGGGCCTCTGCCGCACGCGCTGTGTAGCTGCGGCCGCAGATGGGTGTGCGAACACGGGTGACGCGTCGCGGCAGAAGTGGAGCGTGCGCCCGCGGCGTGTGCAGGGCGGCGCGCCAGACCGTTGCCAGCTCGCGCGTCCCGATCAGGCGCCGGCGTTTAGGGAGTGGCTCAGGCGGCGGCGCTGGCCACGACCAGCAGGCCGCCGGCGATGGCGGCCCAGTCCAGCGGCGTGCGCGAGCGCAGGCTGCGCAGCGACGGGCGCGCGGTCGGCGTCGGCCGCAGGCTGGCCTTGATCGCCATCAGCGCCAGTCCGGTCGCGCTGAGCGCCCAGTGCCATTCGCTCGCGCCGCTGCGCAGGAAATAGGCCAGGTGCAACAGGCACAGGCAGGCCAGCGCAGCGGCCAGGACGACGTCGCGAGAGACCAGGGCCGGACGCGCGGCCATGACGATACGGTTCATTGCGTGTTCCCCCCAGGAACGTGATCGCCTTCCCCTGGCGCACATTGCAACTGCGACCCTGATCATAGTTCGGCGTTCGGCCGGCCGCCAAGTGGCAGTGCACAAATTTTTCACGCGGTCTGGTGTGGGGGTCTGCACGGCTCCGGCGCGCTCGCGGACCTGCGGTTTCGTGCGGCGAAGGCGGTAGCGCCGGACCGAAGCGCGGGGGCGAAACACCGCTCAGCGCGCCACCTGCTGCCCCTGCTCCTGCAGCCACTCGCGCAAGCGGCGTCCGGCGTCGCTTTCCGCGCGCGAGCGCAGGCGGGTGAGCCAGTAGCGTCCGGCGTCCAGGCGGGTCGGGAACGGCGCGACCAGGCGCCCGGCATCCAGGTCCTGCGCGAACAGGCGCAGCGGCAGCAAGGCCACGCCGGCACCCGCCGCCGCGGCGCTGGCCAGGGTCAGCGACGAGTCGCAGATCGGCCCGCCGGCGACCAGTTCGGGCGCGCCGGCCGCCTGCAGCCAGCGCGGCCATTCGTCCAGCCGGTAGGAGCGCAGCAACGGCACGCCGCCCAGGTCGGCCGGTGCGCGCAGCGCGCGCGCCAGTGCCGGCGCGCACACCGGGGCGAACGGCGCATCGAGGATCGGCGTGGCGCACTGGCCTTGCCAGTCGCCGTCGCCGAAGCGGATCGCCAGGTCCAGGCCTTCGCCGGCCAGGTCGACGCGGTTGTTGTGGGTGTGCACGCGCAGTTCGATGTCCGCATGCGCGGCGTGGAAGGCGTCCAGCCGCGGCAGTAACCAGCCGACCGCGAACGTGCCGACCACGCCGAGGCTCAGCGTCTCGCGGTAGCGGCCGCCGGCGAAGCGCTGCAGGGTGGCGGCGATGCGGTCGAACGTCTCGGTCAGCACCGGGTGCAGGCGCTGGCCCTCGTCGGTCAGGGCCACGCCGCGCGGCAGGCGCTGGAACAGGACCACGCCCAGCCGCTCCTCCAGCCGTTTGATCTGGTGGCTCAGCGCGGCCTGGGTCACGCACAACTCGGCGGCGGCGCGGGTCAGGTTCTGGTGGCGCGCGGCTGCCTCGAAGGCGCGCAGGGCATTCAATGGCAGCTGCGGGCGGATCATCGTCAGGAATTAGTTCTGCTCATGGCTGCGATTGAATAACCTCGCTGGTGGGCGGCGGTCAAGCTGCGCATCATCGTCGCTTCCGACGGAGGTGGACGATGCTGGCGAGACGACAATTTTTGCAGGGGATGGGGTTGGCGGCGGCAGCCCTGGCGGTCGCGGTGGCGGACGCGAAAGCGCCGCAGAGCAAGGCGCCGGACCTGGCGCAGCGGCTGGCCGTGATCGAGCGCGGCAGCGGCGGCCGGCTCGGGGTGACGCTGCTCGACGGCAACGGCGCGACGCTCGGCGGGCAGCGCCAGGACGAGCGTTTCCCGATGTGCAGCACCTTCAAATTTCTATTGGCGGCGGCGGTGCTGCAGCGGGTGGATCGCGGCGAACTGACGCTGCAGCAGCGCGTGCAGATCCGCGCGGCGGACATGCTGTCGCACGCGCCGGTCACCGAGCGCCATGTCGGCGGCGCGCTCAGCGTGGCCGAGCTGTGCCAGGCGACGATGATCTTCAGCGACAACCCGGCGGCCAACCTGCTGTTCCCGCTGGTCGGCGACCCGCCGGGGCTGACCCGCTTCCTGCGCGGGCTCGGCGATACGCAGACCCGCTCCGACCGCCACGAGCCGGAGATGAACCGGTACGCCGCCGGCGACCCGCGCGATACCACCACCCCGGCGGCGATGGCCGCGACCCTGCGCGCGCTGCTGCTCGGCGATGCGCTGCAGCCGGCCTCGCGCAAGCGGCTGACCGATTGGATGATCGACAACCGCACCGGCGACGCCTGCCTGCGCGCCGGGCTGACGCCTGCCTGGAAGATCGGCGACAAGACCGGCAGCAACGGCGTCGACACCCGCAACGACATCGCCATCGTGTGGCCGCCGGGCCGGCGCACGCCGTTGCTGCTGACCGCCTATCTCAATGGCGCCAAGGTCGACGACGCCGCACGCGACGCGGCGCTGAAGGCGGTGGCGGTCGCGGTACGGGAAACGCTCGCGGATTGAACGCCTGGCGTGTCCGGTCCGCGCAATGCATGTAGTCGGCGATGGGCTTCGGCGACAAGCGGTGGCCGTCCGGACTTCGCCATCGCGGCCTCTCCGAGCGAAGGCGGGGCGCTCAACCGGGCGCGGCGAGCTCGGCCACCTCGCTCTGGTGCATCTGCGCCGGCCCGCCCATGGCCGGATCGCTGACGCTGGCCTTGCCGGTTTCCACGCGCCCGGCCAGGCGCTGGCGCGCGCGGTCCTGCACCAGCCACAGGTCGTACCAGCCGCCGGTCGGCGCCGCTTTCCAGGCGAGCCGCCGCTGCGCGCCCGGGGCCACGCTCAGGCGGTCGTGCGGTTGCGCCTGCGCGTAGGCGCCCGGCTGCAGTTGCACGTGCAGGGCGCTGTCGCCGGGATTGCGCAGCAGCAGGCACAGCGCCTGCGGATCGTCCGCGTCCTGCGCGATCTCGGCCTGCAGCAGCGGTGCGTCGAGGTCGCCGCGGTAGTGGCGGTGGAAGCCGTTGGGGCCGAGCAGCCACAGGTCGTAGCGGCCGTCGTAGGTGGTCCAGGTCGCGTCCAGCGTCGCGCCGCCGCCGACCGTGTAGCGCCGCGGAATCGCCGCCAGGTCGTAGCGGTCGTAGACGTGCAGCACCGCGGCCGCGCCGGCATTGGCCATCCGCAGCCGCACTTCGCCGCGCGCGTCCACGTGTTCGAACTGCACCGTCGGGCGATACGGCAATGCGCGCGAGCGGCGCACGCCGAACGGCTGTTGCGGGGCCTGCACGGTGGCCGGCAGCGGCGGCAGCGCATGCTCGCGCAGGGCGGCCGCGCGCGCCGCGGCGGCGCTCACGTCGGGCAGCGCGGCGACGAACGGGCGCGTATCGGCCTGGCGGAAATCGAAGGCGTCGAGCAGGTCGCCGCAGACCGCGCGGCGCCATGGCGTCAGTCCGCTCGCGGCGACGCCGAAGCGGCGTTCCAGCAGGCGCAGCACCGAGGTGTGGTCGTAGACCTGCGAGTCGATCCAGCCGCCGCGGCTCCACGGCGAGATCACGTACAACGGCACCCGCGGGCCCAGGCCATAGGGCCGGCCGCGCAATTCCGGCAGGTCGGCCTTCTCGTCGCCCGGCGCCGGATGCAGGTGGTATTCGCCGTCGGTGCTGACCGTCGAGGCGCCGGCCCAGCCGCCGGCCGCGGCCGGATCGGGCGAGGGTGGCGCCGGCGGCGGCACGTGGTCGAAGAACCCGTCGTTCTCGTCGAACATCAGCAGCAGCGCGGTGCGCGACCAGACCTGCGGATCGGCGGTCAGCGCGTCGAGCACGCGCGCGGTGTAGGCCGCGCCTTGTGCGGGACTGGACGGATCGGGATGCTCGCTGCCGGCGGCGTCGGCGATGATGAAACTCACCGCCGGCAGCCGCGCGGCGAGCACGTCCTCGCGCAACTGCGCCAGCGTGCGCGTGCCGACCCCGCGTTCGCGCAGCTGCGGATCGTGGCCGGGCGCGCCGCGCCAGGCTGCGCGGAACGGCGCGAAGCCGGCCAGCGGGTTGTCGGTGAAGTTGTCGGCCATGTCCTGGTAGATCTGCCAGGACACGCCGGCCTGCTGCAGCGCTTCGACGTAGCTGGGCCAGCGGTAGTCCTGCGCATGTCCGCCCAGTTCGGGGAAGTTGTCGTGCGAGTTGGCGATCACCGGCCCGCCGGCGCGCGCATGCGCATCGTTGTGGCCGGTCCACAGGAACACCCGGTTGGGATTGGTGCCGGCCTGGATCGCGCAGTGGTAGGCGTCGCACAGGGTGAAGGCCTCGGCCAGCGCGAACTGGAACGGCAGGTCGTCGCGTTCGTAGTGGGCCAGCGCATGGTCGCGCTTGGCCGCGGTCCAGTGGCCCATGCGGCCGTGGTCCCAGGCCTGCTGCGCGTTGGGCCAGGTGTGCGGCGTGCCTTGCACGCGCATGGTGGCGAAGTCGCGCGCGGTGTGCAGCGGGAACGGCGCCAGCAGCCGGCTGCCGTCCGCGCTGGGCTGCAGCCAGACGCTGCGCCGTGCCGCCTCGGGCAGCGGCGGCGCCGGGATCGGGAAGCGGTCGCCGAAGCCGCGCGCGCCGGGAAAGCTGCCGAAGTAGTGGTCGAAGGCGCGGTTCTCCTGCATCAGGATCACCACGTGCTGCAGGTCCTGCAGGGTGCCGCTGCGTACGTCCGGCGCGATCGCCGCGGCGCGGGCGATGCTGGGCGGCAGCAGCGCTGCGGCGGCACCGGCGACGCCGGCCTGCAGCAGGCGGCGGCGGGGAAGATCGGTCATGGCACGGGCACCGGCAGGACGGAACGAAGAGGGCTCGCCGACGGCATCGCGCCGCCGGCGAGGGCGCAGCATGCGGGCTGCGCGATTACAGATCCAGCGTCAGGGTCAGGCCGACCGTGCGCGGTGCGGCGATGAAGGCGCTGTCGCTGCCATCCACGCCTTCCAGGTAGCGCTTGTCGGTGAGGTTGCTGACGTTGAGGTCCAGCTTCACCCCCTGCAACTGCGCCGACAGCTGCGACAGGCTCAGGCCCAGGTGCGCGTCGAAGGTGGTGACGCCGTCCAGGCTGGCGCTGTTGGACGCATCCAGGTAACGCTTGCCCAGGTAGCGCCCGGAGATGCCGAACGCCCAGGCCTGGCCCTGCCAGTCGGCCGAGGCGACCAGGGTATTGCGCGGCTGGCCGATCACCTGCGAGCCGGGGGTGATCTCCAGCGCCGTGTCGCGCGCCGCGTCGCCGCTGCCCAGGTAGGTCGCCTTGTTGAAGGTGTAGGCGCCGTTGATCCGCCAGCCGTTGTCCCAGCCGTAGCCCAACGCCGCTTCCACGCCGCGCGCGTGCACGCCGCCGAAGTTCTCGTAGACGCCGTCGGTCTCGCCCAGATAGTCGATGCCGTCGACGAAGTTGGCCGGCACGTAGACGATGCGGTTGTCGAAACGGATGTCGTACACGGTGACGCTGCCGGTCAGCGGCCAGCGGCTGATGCGCAGGCCCAATTCGACGTTGTCGGCGGTTTCCGGCTTGACCCGGCTCAGCGCCACCGGGTCGGTCTCGCCGAGCACGCCGGAGGGGATCGCGGCGAAGTTCTGCGAGTAGCCGGCGAAGGCTTCCAGGCCCTTGACCGGCGTGGTCCAGGTCAGGCCGGCGGAGAACAGCGGATCGGAATGCGCGTCCGATGCGGCGTGCTGGCTGTCGCCGATGCGGCGGTCGCGGGTCTGGTCGACGAAGAACTGCTTGACGCCCACGCGCCAGGCGAAATCGCCGTAGCGCATCAGGTCTTCGACGTAGTACATGCGCTCGTCGGTGTCGTAGCGGTCCTTGAACTGCACCCAGTACGGGCTGTGGTCGAAGGCGATGTTGGTGCCGACGTTGAGCAGCCGGTGCCAGTCGCGGGTGACGCTGCGCTGGTACTTCTCCAGCCACACGCCGGCGCGCACGGTGTTGTCGATCGCGCCCAGCGCGGTGCGCAATTCGGCATCGGCGGTGAACCCGGCGCGCTCGTTGTCGTAGTGGCTATGGCGGTAGGACTGCACCGCTTGCGAACCGGCCGGGTAGCAGGCCGGGTCGGACTCGGCCGGCAGCGTCGCGCTGCCGCTGCAGCCGGCGCGCATGGTCGCCGCCGCGCCGCTGGGGGTGACGAAGTAGATCTTGCCCAGGTCGCTGCCGCCGTACACGGTGCGCCCGCCCCGGTATTCCGATTCCGGATTGCCGCTGCCGTCGTCGCTCACGTCCACCAGGTACGGTGGGATCCAGTCGCCGCGGCCTTCCAGGCGGTGCGCGTAGCCGGCCAGCGTGGCCTTGAAGCCGTTGCCGCCGTCGAACGCGCCGCGCAGGTAGCCGAAGGTGTTCTTTCGGAGTGCGCGCGAGCCGGAACGGTAGTTCTGGTCCAGATAGGGAATGCCGGTCAGCGTGCCGGTCAGCAGGTCGTGCTCGGGATCGCGCGCGAACTGCTCAGGGGTGACGCTGGTGTATTCCGACTCGTCGGCGTCATCGTAGGACAGGTAGCCGCTCAGTTTCCATGCGCCCAGCTCGCTGTCGAACTTGCCGGCCAGGTGGTCGCGGGTGGTGTGGCCGCTGCCGTCGATCCAGTCGTCGTTGCTGCTGTGCGAGGCGCTGAGCCAGGCCTTGGTGCTGCCGATCAGGCCGGTGTCGTAGCGGGCGTAGTACTTGCGCGCATCGTTGTCGCCGATGCCCACCGCTACGCGCACGCGCTGCGCGTCGAGCGGCTCGCCGGTCAGGTAGTTGAGCGTACCGCCCAGCGCCTCGTTGGAGCGCGAGGCGATGTCAGCGGTGCCTTGGCTGACTTCCACCGTCTCCAGGTCCAGCGGATCGATGAAGCGGTTGGCCTTGGCGCCGCCGCCGTAGGCCGAGCCGCCATTGGGCAGGCCGTCGATGGTGGTGCCGATCTGCTGGGTGTCGCGGTTGCTGACGAAGCCGCGCATGCTGATCTGCGTGCCCCAGTCGGAGGAGCCGAACGCGTCGGCCTCGGTCACGATCACGCCTGGCAGTTCGTTGAGCACGTCGTTGACGCTGCCCATGGCGAACTGGCGGTCGAGCATTTCCTTGCTGACGCTGGTCTTGGCGTAGGTGGTGGCCTGGCCGACGACCTGGACCTGCTCCAGGGTGGAGACCTGCTCGCCGGCATCGGCGGGGGCCGCGGGAGCACCGGCGTCGCTGGCGGCCTGGGCGTGGGCGACCATGGCTGACAGCAACATGGCCAGTGTGGTCCGCCGCGGGACACGGAAACTTTTCGGAAAATTCATCAAGGGTGAACGCTTGCATGTGGGGGACCGCGATGGTGTCGGCGCATGGTTGCGTGGATGTGACTGTCGGTTTGCGGCCTTGTGCGCATGCCTCTGCGGTGGCGGCGCGCTCGGCTGCTCGGGGCTACGGCCCCTTTGGTGGAAGGTGCCCGAAGGGCGGATGAGGGTACGGACGCAGCCTCGTGCGCCCAGCGGGTCGCTTCGCGCCGGACCCTCACCCCAACCCCTCTCCCGACGGGAGAGGGGCTTAAGGCAGGTCGCGGCTTTTCCTTCTCCCCTCGGGAGAAGGTGCCCCGCAGGGGCGGATGAGGGTACGGGCGCAGCCTCGTGCACCCAAACCCCGCGAGTCGCTTCGCGCCGTACCCTCACCCCAACCCCTCTCCCTTGGGAGAGGGGCTAAGGGCTCGGCGGCTGGCGGCGCTATGGCCTCGGCAGGCACCGCCTTGGCGGCCGCGCCGACGGCATCGCTTGAAAGCCTGCGCCCGGGCCCCATACTGGCGGCCTCTGTTCCTCTCGCGTTTTTGCCGCCATGCCGATCTATGCTTTCCAATGTGCCGAGTGCGGTCACAGCTTCGACCGCCTGCAGAAACTCTCCGATCCCGATCCGGACGCCTGCCCGTCGTGCGGTGCGCCCGCGATCAAGCGGCAGCTGACCGCGCCGTCGTTCCGGCTGTCCGGCAGCGGCTGGTACGAGACCGATTTCAAGAAGGACGGCGACAAGAAGCGCAACCTGGCCGAGTCCGGCAGCGCAACCGGCGGCACCGGCGAGGCCAAACCCGCCGCGGCGCCCGCGGCCTCCGACGCCAAGCCCGCCGCTGCCGCGGCCAGCACGCCGGCGCCCGCGCCAGCGGCCAAGCCCGCCGCGACCTGAGGGCGCGCCTGTAGGCGGCGTCGCGCGGCTCACCCGGCCAGGCACCTTTGCCACCGGCGGCCCGAGACCGCAGCAGCAGCCAACGCCCGAAAACGCGAACGGCCCGGAGTCGCCTCCGGGCCGTTCGTGTTTCCATCTGGGAAGATCAGCGGGCGCCGAAGCGCGCCCGGCAGCCTTCCTTGACCCACACCGCATTGCCCTCGTAGCCCCAGTTGCGGCCTTCCACGCAGGTGGTGCCGGACAGCTGCTGGATCACCGCCGGGCGGCCCTGGCGGCGATCCCAGGCGCAGCTGCGCAGGCGCTTGTCGTCGCTGCTGCAGGTCACCGAGTAGTCGCCGCCGCCGGACGGCGGACGGCCCGGGCCCCAACCGCCACCGCCACCGCCGCCCCGGCCTTCGGCGAACTCGCCGCGGCAGCCATCGTCGACCCACACCGTGCCGTCGCGCTGGCCCCAGCTGCGGCCCTCGATGCAGCGGGTGTCGGACAGCTGCCGCACCAGCACCGCGTTGCGCCAGCCGGTGTTGCACACCCGTTGCCGCTGGTCCTGGCTCTCGCAGCGGATGGTGCCGCCGGGACCGGCGCCGCCGCCGTTGCCGCCGCCGCCCCAGTTGCCGCCACCGCCGCCGTCGCCCCAGCCGCCCCGGCCCTCGGCGAAGCGGCCGCGGCAGCCGCGGTCCACCCACACCACGCCGGGACCGGCGCCCCAGGTCTGGCCCTCGATGCATGGCGAGTCCGACAGCGTGCCGACCAGCCGCGCGCGGCCGCGGAACGGGGTCGCGCACTGGCGGCGCTTGCGGTCGCTGCTGGAGCAGGCGATGGTCTGCGCGGTGGACCCGGGCTGCGGCCGCCATTGGCCGTTGCTGCCGCGCAGCGAGGTGGCGATGTCCTGCTGGATGCGACCGAAGCCCCAGCCGCGGTCGATCTGGTCCAGGTAGAACTCCAACTGGTCGTCGGGGATCTGCCGGCCGCGCGACTGGTCGGCGTACTCGCGCTCGATCGCCCGCACCCGGCTCGGCACCGACAGCTGCCGCAGGTCCTCCGGCGCATAGGCGCGCGCGCTCTGCGCGGCCACCGGCGCGCTGGCCAAGGCCAATCCGGCCACCAATAGCCAACCGCTCAGCTGCTTCAACATGGGTCCCCTCCGATGCCCGTGGATGTGGGCGGACTATAGCCTCACGGAAACTTAAGGCCAGGTGAGTTGCGGCGCGATTTGCCCGGGCCGGCGCCGCGCCGCAGAATATCCGGCTTGCCGGCGCCTTCTGCGGCGGCGGTCCCTCCTTGGAGTTTGCGATGCGTACCCACTTCTGCGGCCTGGTCGACGAGACCCTGATCGGCCAAACCGTCACCCTGGCCGGCTGGACCGATGTCGCCCGCAATCTCGGCGGCGTCTGCTTCATCGACCTGCGCGACCACGAAGGCATCGTGCAGGTGACGGTGGAGCCGGAGAGCGCGGACGTGTTCGCGGTCGCCGCCTCGCTGGGCTACGAGGACGTGCTGCAGGTCGAAGGCGTGGTGCGCGCGCGGCATGCGGTCAACGACAAGCTGCGCAGCGGCAAGGTCGAGGTCATCGCCACCCGCATCAGCGTGCTCAACAAGGCCGCGCCGCTGCCGTTCCATGCGCACGAGAACCCCGGCGAGGAAACCCGCCTGAAGTACCGCTACCTGGACCTGCGCCGCCCGGAGATGCAGCGCATGCAGCGCACCCGCATCAAGCTGGTGCAGGCGCTGCGCCGGCACCTGGACAGCAAGGGCTTCCAGGACATCGAGACGCCGATCCTGGCCAACGTCACCCCGGAAGGCGCGCGCGACTTCCTGGTGCCGGCGCGCATGCACGCGGGCGAGTTCTACGCGCTGCCGCAGTCGCCGCAGCTGTTCAAGCAGATCCTGATGGTGGCCGGCTTCGACCGCTACTACCAGATCGCGCGCTGCTTCCGCGACGAAGCGCTGCGCGCCGACCGCCAGCTCGAGTTCACCCAGCTCGACATGGAGTTCGCCTTCGTGCGCGAGCGCGACGTGCAGGACTTCGTCGAAGAGATGATCCGCGCCATCTTCAAGGAAGTGGCCGAGGTCGAACTGGACGCCAGCTTCCCGCGCATGACCTGGGCCGAGGCGATGCGCCGCTACGGCTCGGACAAGCCGGACCTGCGCATCGCGCTGGAGCTGGTCGACGTGGCCGAACTGGTCAAGGACAGCGAATTCGCGGTGTTCAGCGCCGCCGCCAACGACGCCGATGGCCGCGTCGCCGCGCTGCGCATCCCCGGCGGCGCCAGCCTGTCGCGCAAGCAGATCGACGAGTACGCCGCGCACGCCGCCAAGTACGGCGCCAAGGGCCTGGCCTACATCAAGATCGGCGACAACGGCGAGATCAGCTCGCCGATCGCCAAGTTCTTCGGCGAAGCGGCCTTCGCCGCGCTGGTCGCGCACGTCGGCGCCGGCAACGGCGACATCGTGTTCTTCGGCGCCGGCGCCTACGGCAAGGTCTCCGATTTCATGGGCGCGCTGCGGCTGAAGGCCGGCAAGGACTTCGGCCTAATCGCCGACGGCTGGCGGCCGCTGTGGGTCACCGATTTCCCGATGTTCGAGTACGACGAGGAAGCGCAGCGCTACGTCGCCCTGCATCATCCCTTCACCGCGCCGGCGGTGGAGGACATCGACGACCTGCGCGCCAACGCCAGGACCGCGGTGTCGCGCGGCTACGACATGGTGCTCAACGGCAACGAGATCGGCGGCGGCTCGATCCGTATCCACCGTACCGACATGCAGGCGGCGGTGTTCGAACTGCTCGGCATCGGCGCCGAAGAAGCGCGGATCAAGTTCGGCTTCCTGCTCGACGCGTTGAAGTACGGCGCGCCGCCGCACGGCGGCATCGCCTTCGGCATCGACCGCATCGCCGCGCTGATGGCCGGCACCGACTCGATCCGCGACGTCATCCCGTTCCCCAAGACCACCGGCGCGCAGGACCTGATGACCGGCTCGCCGTCGCCGATCAGCGAAGAGCAGCTGGCCGAAGTGCACGTGCAGGTGCGCGCCAAGCCGGTGCAGGGCTGAGCGATGGCATTGGCGATCCGCCAGGCCACGCCGGACGACGCCGCCACGCTGGCGGCGCTGGCCGCGGCCACCTTCACCGAGACCTTCGGCCACCTGTATTCGCCGGAAGACCTGCATGGCTTCCTCGACGAGCACTACACCGCGCAGCGGCAACGCACGATCCTGCAGCACCCGGACTACGCGATCTGGCTGCTGGAGGACGACGGCGTGGCGGTTGGCCACGCCGCGGCCGGCCCGTGCGGCCTGCCGCATGCCGAGGTGCAGCCCGGCGACGGCGAACTGAAGCGGCTGTACCTGCTGCGTTCGCACCAGAACAGCGGCTGGGGCAGCCGCCTGTTCGAGACCGCGTTGGCCTGGCTGGAACACGCCGGCCCGCGCACGCTGTGGATCGGGGTGTGGTCGGAGAACTTCGGCGCGCAGCGCTTCTATGCGCGCTACGGCTTCGAGAAGGTCGGCACGTACGAGTTCCCGGTCGGGCAGACCCGCGACCTGGAATTCATCCTGCGGCGCCTGCCGCGCTCGGCATAGCCTCGCGCGGCACGCATGGCCGCCATGCCGGAGCGGCCAGCCGATCGGCAGGGCCGGCGCCATGGCGCAGTAGACTGGCCACTCCTCCCGACCCGACAGGAGAGTGCCATGCCGCGATCACTGAAATACGCCGCCGCCGTGCTGCCGCTGCTGGCCGCGTGCGCGCCATCGGCCTCGCTGCAGCCGGCCAGTGGCGGCCCGGCCGGGCAGGGCGATGGCCGCTGCCAGGCCGAGCCGGTGGCCTGGGCGGTCGGCCAGGCCGCGACCGAGGCGACCATGGCCAGGCTGCGCAAGGACAGCGGCGCCGGCCTGCTGCGGCCGATCGCGCCCGGCCAGCCGACCACGCGCGACCTGCGCCCGGACCGGCTCAACGTCTTCGTCGGCGCCGACAATGTCATCACCAAGCTCGGTTGTGGCTGAGCCGGCCGGCGCGTGCGCAGCGCGGCCGGAGCCGGACACCGGTGCCGCCGGTGCCGCCGCGCCGCCGCAGGTGCTGCTGCTGCACGGCATCTGGAACGGCCGCGCCTGGCTCGGGCCGCTGGCCTGGCGGCTGCGTCGCGCCGGTTTTCGCGTCGCCAGTTTCGGCTACTCCACCGCGTTCGGCGGCGCCGAGGCGGCGGTGCCGCGGTTGCAGCAGCGGATCGAGCGGCTGGCCGCGCACGGGCCGGTGGCGCTGGTCGGGCACAGCCTGGGCGGGCTGATCGCGCTGCACGCCCTGCGCCAGGCGCCGCAGCTGCCGGTGACCCGGGTGGTGTGCCTGGGCGCCCCGTTGGCGGGCAGCGCGGTGGCGCAGGAGCTGCTGCGACGCGGCCTCGGCGCAGCCCTGGGCCGCAGCGCGGCCTTGCTGCAGCAGGGTCTCGGACACTGGGACGGTCGCGCCGCGGTCGGCATGGTCGCCGGCAGCGTCGCGCTCGGGCTCGGTCACCGCTTCGCCGCGCTGGGGCCGGAATCGGACGGCACCGTGGCCCTGGCCGAGACCCGTCTGCCCGGCCTGCACGACCATTGCCTGGTCCGCGCCAGCCACAGCGGCCTTTTGTTCTCACCGGCGGCCGCGCGTCAGGCCGCGGCCTTCCTGCGCCATGGCCGCTTCGCCGCCTGAGCGCGGGCACCGCGGATGGGGCGCGGCGGCGCAATCGAGTAAAATCCGCCGCTTGTCCTTCTGATGTCCGGAACGCCCCATGGGTAGAGGCCCCTCGATCGAAGCCCGCAAGAACGCATCCGATGCGAAGCGCGGCAAGATTTTCACCAAGATCATCCGCGAGATCGGCGTCGCCGCGCGCGCCGGCGGCGGCGACCCGTCCAACAACCCGCGCCTGCGCGTGGCGATGGACAAGGGCCTGGCCTCGAACATGTCCAAGGACGTGATCGAGCGCGCGATCAAGAAGGCCACCGGCGAGCTGGAAGGGGTCGAATACGAGGAAATCCGCTACGAGGGCTATGCACCGGGCGGCGTGGCGGTGATCGTCGACTGCCTGACCGACAACCGCGTGCGCACCGTGGCCGACGTGCGCCATGCCTTCAGCAAGTGCGGCGGCAACATGGGCACCGAGGGCTCGGTGGCCTTCATGTTCAAGCGCCTGGGCGTGCTCAGCTTTGCCGCCGGCGCCGACGAGGAGAAGATCACCGAAGCGGCGATCGAGGCCGGCGCCGACGACATCGTGGTCTATCCGGAGGACGGCGCGATCGACGTGCTGACCTCGCCGGATGCGTTCCACGCGGTCAAGGACGCGATGCAGGCGGCCGGCCTGGCCGCCGACCATGCCGAGATCAGCTTCCGCGCCGACAACGACATCGCCGTGGAAGGCGACACCGCGCTGCAGGTGCGCAAGCTGCTGGACATGCTGGAAGACCTGGACGATGTGCAGGCGGTCTATTCCAACGCCGATCTGGGCGGTTATGCGTGAACTGAGGCGCGGGACCGGGGACCGGGGACCGGGGACCCGTAACGGCGCAAGGCACAGGTACGTCACTGCCCGGCGCGTCGAGGTGTTCCAATGCGCGCCCCGGTGAGCGCTTCCGGTCCCCGGTCCCCGGTCCCCGGTCCCGGCGCCGTCCGCATCCTCGGCATCGATCCCGGCTCGCAGCGCACCGGCGTGGGCATCATCGACGTCGACGCCGCCGGCCGCACCACCCATGTGCACCACGCGCCGTTGCTACTGCTCGGCGAGGGCGACTTCTCGCAGCGGCTCAAGCGCCTGCTGCACGGGCTGGGCGCGCTGATGGAGGAATACCAGCCGCAGGAAGTGGCGATCGAGCGGGTGTTCATGGGCAAGAGCGCCGATGCGGCGCTCAAGCTCGGCCACGCGCGCGGCGCGGCGATCTGCGCGGTGGTGCTGCGCGATCTGCCGGTGCACGAATACGCGGCCAAGGAGATCAAGCTGGCCATCGTCGGCAAGGGCGGGGCCGAGAAGCAGCAGGTGCAACATATGGTCGGCCTGATGCTGAGCCTGACCGGCAAGCTGCAGGCCGACGCCGCCGACGCGCTGGCGGTGGCCATCACCCACGCCCACGTGCGCGCGACCGCGCAGCGCCTGGGCATCAGTACGCAACAGGCTTGGAGCAGGAAATGAGTGGAGCCGGGATTCGGGATTGGGGATTGGGGATTGGAAACGGCCGCGCGCAAGCGCGGACGCCGCGCTTTTATGAATCCCCAATCCCGAATCCCCAATCCCGGCGCCTCGCACGAGGCGCCCAATGATCGGCCGTCTGCGCGGGATCCTCGCCTACAAGCAGCCGCCGTGGCTGGTGATCGACGTGGGCGGGGTCGGCTACGAGCTGGAGGCGCCGATGAGCACCTTCTACGACCTGCCCGACGTCGGCCGCGACGTGATTTTGTTCACCCACTATGCGCAGAAGGAGGACAGCGTGTCGCTGTACGGCTTCCTGCGCGAGGGCGAGCGGCGCCTGTTCCGCGACGTGCAGCGGGTCACCGGCATCGGCGCCAAGATCGCGCTGGCGGTGCTGTCGGGGGTCAGCGTGGACGAGTTCGCGCGGATGGTCACCGCCGCCGACGTCACCGCGCTGACCCGCATCCCCGGCATCGGCAAGAAGACCGCCGAGCGCATGGTGGTGGAACTGCGCGACCGCGCCGCGGACTTCAGCGGCGGCGCGCCGATCACCGGCCAGCTGGGCACCGACGCGGTGTCCGAGGCCACCGTGGCGCTGCAGCAGCTCGGCTACAAGCCGGCCGAGGCGGCGAAGATGGCGCGCGATGCCGCCGCCGACGGCGACGAGGTCGCCACCGTGATCCGCAAGGCCCTGCAGGCCGCGTTGCGCTGAGCCGGCGCCGTACCCCTCTTCTTCACGCCTTGCGGCGCTAACCTGATCTCCTCATGTCCTCCACTCCCGTTCCATCCCCCGGCTCAGGCCATTCGGCCGATGCGCATGGCAAGGCCGGCTTCGCGCTGGTCATCGGCGCCATCGGCGTGGTGTTCGGCGACATCGGCACCAGCCCGCTGTACACGCTCAAGGAAGCGTTCTCGCCGCACTACGGCCTGAGCAGCGACCACGACACCGTGCTCGGGGTGCTGTCGCTGGCGTTCTGGTCGCTGATGATCGTGGTGACGCTGAAGTACGTCACCATCATCATGCGCGCCGACAACGAGGGCGAGGGCGGCATCATGGCGCTGATGGCGCTGACCCAGCGCACCATGCGCAAGGGCTCGCGCTCGGCCTACGTGGTCGGCATCCTCGGCATCTTCGGCGCCTCGCTGTTCTTCGGCGACGGCGTGATCACCCCGGCGATCTCGGTGCTGGGCGCGGTCGAGGGCCTGGAGGTCGCCGCGCCGGGCCTGCACGCCTTCATCGTTCCGATCACCGTGGTGGTGCTGGTGATCCTGTTCCTGGGCCAGCGCTTCGGCACCGAGAAGGTCGGCAAGGTGTTCGGCCCGATCACCTGCCTGTGGTTCCTGTCGCTGGCGGCGATCGGCATCTGGAACATCGTCGACGCGCCGGAAGTGCTGAAGGCGTTCAACCCGTGGTGGGCGATCCGCTTCTTCCTCGAGCACGGCTGGCACGGGGTGTGGATCCTCGGCGCGGTGGTGCTGGCGGTGACCGGCGGCGAAGCGCTGTACGCGGACATGGGCCACTTCGGCGCGCGTCCGATCCGCCACGCCTGGTACTTCTTCGTGCTGCCGTGCCTGGTGCTGAACTACCTGGGGCAGGGCGCGCTGGTGCTCAAGCATCCGGCGGCGCTGAAGAACCCGTTCTTCGAGGCGGTGCCCGGCTGGGCGCTGTACCCGATGATCGTGCTGGCCACGCTGGCGGCGGTGATCGCCTCGCAGGCGGTGATCACCGGCGCGTTCTCGATCGCGCGCCAGGCGATGCAGCTGGGCTACATCCCGCGCATGCTGATCAAGCACACCTCGCACGACACCATCGGCCAGATCTACATCCCCGGCATCAACTGGCTGCTGATGGTGATGGTGATCGCGCTGGTGCTGATCTTCCGCAGCTCCACCAACCTGGCGGTGGCCTACGGCATCTCGGTGTCGGCGACGATGCTGATCGACACCCTGCTGCTGGCGCTGGTGGCGCGCGCGCTGTGGCCGCGCTGGCGCAACTGGGTGCTGCCGCTGTGCGTGGTGTTCTTCGTCATCGACGCCGCGTTCCTGATCGCCAACGGCGCCAAGCTGCTGCAGGGCGCCTGGTTCCCGGTGGCGCTGGGCATCGTGATGTTCACCATGATGCGCACCTGGCGCCGCGGCCGCGAACTGCTGCGCGAGGAGATCCGCAAGGACGGCATCCAGATCGACAGCTTCCTGCCCGGGCTGATGCTGGCGCCGCCGGTGCGGGTGCCGGGCACCGCGGTGTTCCTGACCGCCGACGCGACCGTGGTGCCGCATGCGCTGATGCACAACCTCAAGCACAACAAGGTGCTGCACGAGCGCAACGTGTTCCTGACCGTGGAGACCCTGCCGGTGCCGTACGCCTCGGCGCGGCAGCGGCTGAAGATGGATGCCATCGGCGACGAGTTCTACCGGGTGATCGTGCGCTTCGGCTTCATGGAGACCCCCGACGTGCCGCTGGCGCTGATGCGCTCCTGCGACCAGGGCGGCATCTACTTCGACCCGATGGACACCACCTATTTCGCCAGCCGCGAGACCATCGTCGCCAGCGCCAACCGCGGCATGCCGATCTGGCGCGACAAGCTGTTCGCGGTCATGCACCGCAACGCCGCCCCGGCCACCGGCTTCTTCCGCATCCCGGGCAACCGGCTGGTGGAGCTGGGGGCGCAGGTGGAGATCTGAGTGGGGCCGGGACTCGGGTTGCGGGACTCGGGATCCGGAAAAGCGGCAGTCCGCCTGCCAGTTGCCTACAATAGCCGGATGCCGACCTGCGCCCGCGCCACTGTCCGTTTGCCGATGATCCGTCCGATGGCGGGAACGCTTGCCGGGTCCCGGGTCCCGAGTCCCGAGTCCCGCTGATGGACCGCATCATCGCCAGCAGCGCCACCCGCGAAGACGATGCGGTCGAGGCCAGCATCCGTCCCAAGCGCCTGGCCGATTACCTCGGCCAGCAGCCGGTGCGCGAACAGCTGTCGATCTATATCGAAGCGGCCAAGGCGCGCGGCGAGGCGATGGACCATGTGCTGATCTTCGGCCCGCCGGGGCTGGGCAAGACCACGCTCAGCCACGTCATCGCCAACGAACTGGGGGTCAACCTGCGGGTGACCTCCGGCCCGGTGATCGAGAAGGCCGGCGACCTGGCGGCGCTGCTGACCAACCTGCAGCCGCACGACGTGCTGTTCGTGGACGAGATCCACCGCCTGTCGCCGGTGGTCGAGGAAGTGCTGTATCCGGCGATGGAAGACTTCCAGATCGACATCATGATCGGCGAGGGCCCGGCCGCGCGTTCGATCAAGATCGACCTGCCGCCGTTCACCCTGATCGGCGCCACCACCCGCGCCGGCCTGCTGACCGCGCCGCTGCGCGACCGCTTCGGCATCGTGCAGCGGCTGGAGTTCTATACCCCGGAAGAGCTGGGCAAGATCGTGCGTCGTTCCTCCAGCATCCTCGGCATCGCCTGCGACGCCGACGGCTGCGCGGAGATCGCGCGGCGCGCGCGCGGCACTCCGCGCATCGCCAACCGGCTGCTGCGCCGGGTCCGCGACTTCGCCCAGGTGCGCGCCGACGGGCACATCGACCTGGCCGTGGCGCAGGCGGCGATGCAGATGCTCAAGGTCGACCCGGAGGGCTTCGACGAGCTCGACCGGCGCCTGCTGCGCACCATCATCGACTACTTCGACGGCGGCCCGGTCGGGGTCGAGTCGCTGGCCGCCTCGCTGTCCGAAGAGCGCGGCACCCTGGAAGACGTGATCGAGCCCTACCTGATCCAGCAGGGCTACCTGATCCGCAGCGCCCGCGGGCGCATGGCGACCAACAAGGCGTATCTGCACTTGGGCTTGCCGCCCAAGCGGGATTCGGGATTGGGGATTGGGGATTCGGGAGGGCTGTTTTGACTGCTAGCCGCCAGGACGCGCCTTTGCTCGGCGAATCCCCAATCTCCAATCCCCAATCCCGGCAGCTATTCAGTTGGCCGACACGCATCTACTGGGAAGATACCGATGCCGGTGGGGTGGTCTACCATGCGCGCTATGTCGCCTTTCTGGAGCGGGCGCGCACGGAATGGTTGCGCGCGCTGGGCTACGGACAGGAGCGCTTGCGCCTGCAGCACGATCTGGTGTTCGCGGTACGCGCGATGCAGCTCGACTTCCTGCGCCCGGCCCGCCTCGACGATACGCTGCAGGTCGGCGCCGCGCTGTCGCAGTGCAAGCGCGCCAGCCTGCTGTTCGCGCAGTCGATCCACCGCGACGGCGAGTTGCTGTTGCGCGCGCAGGTGAAGGTGGCGGTGCTGGGCGCCGGCAGCTTCCGCCCGCGCGGCATGGACGACGCGCTGTACGACGCATTGAAAGTTCTCGAAATCACTGAAACAGAATTACTGAGGAACGACGGATGATCGCATTGCTCCTGGCCCTGCAGGACACGGTGGTGGAGGCGCTGCCGCAGGACGTGACCCAGACCGCCGCGCAGGCCGTCGCCAACACGGCTGCCCACGGCGGCATCAACTACCTGGACCTGCTGCTCAAGGCCAGCCTGCCGGTCAAAGTGATCGTGCTGCTGCTGCTGCTCGGCTCGCTGATCAGCTGGGTGATCATTTTCCGCAAGGCGCGCGTGTTCAAGCAGGCCAACCGCGAGGCCGACGACTTCGAGAACCGCTTCTGGTCCGGCACCGACCTGACCAAGCTCTACGCCGGCGCGGCCGACCGCAACCGCGTGGTCGGCGGGCTGGAGGCGATCTTCGAGGCCGGCTTCCGCGAGTTCACCCGCCTGCGCGACAAGCGCAAGCTCGACGCGCGCATCCAGCTGGAAGGCGCGCAGCGCGCGATGCGGGCGACCTATGCGCGCGAGGTGGATCGCCTGGAGCGCAACCTGGAACTGCTCGCCAACATCGGCTCCACCGCGCCCTACGTGGGCCTGGTCGGCACCGTGTTCGGCATCATGGTGACCATGCACGACATGATCAACAGCGGCCAGCAGGCGGGCATCGCCGCGGTCGCGCCGGGCATTTCCGAGGCGCTGTTCGCGACCGCCATCGGCCTGTTCGTGGCGATCCCGGCGGTGTGGGCGTACAACCGCTTCACCACCCGGGTCGAGCGCATGGCCGTCCGCTTCGAGACCTTCTCCGAAGAGTTCAGCTCCATCCTGCAGCGCCAGGCCAGCGGCGACTGAGCGCGCCCGCGCGCTCCGCCCCAGATCCCAGGATTCCCGCATGACTGCCGCCATTTCCCGCCGCAAGCGCCGCAAGCTCAAGTCCGAGATCAACGTCGTGCCGTACATCGACGTGATGCTGGTGCTGCTGATCATCTTCATGGTCACCGCGCCGCTGCTCAGCCTGAGCGTGGACGTGGACCTGCCCGATTCCACCGCGCGTTCGGTGGAGAGCAAGAAGGACCCGGTCATCGTCACCGTCGACGCCGAGGGCCGCTATACGCTGACCCTGCAGGACGGCAAGCCGGAGAAGATCGGCGCGCCGGAACTGAAGGCCAAGATCCAGGCCTTCGTTGGCCAGAACAAGGACGTGCCGGTGTTCGTCGCCGCGCCCGGCAATTCCAACTACCAGCTGGTCATGGACACCATGGTCATGCTGCAGCAGGCCGGCGTTCCCAAGGTGGGCCTGATGAGCCAGCCCGGTACCAATGCACGCTGAAGCCGATACCCGACCGCATCTGGCCCAGGGCGACAACGATGGCCTGATGTACGGCATCGCCCTGGCGGTGGGCGTGCACGTGCTGCTGGCGCTGCTGTTCTTCCTCGCCTGGTGGTGGTCGCCGCTGCGCGAGGTGGAGCCGGCGGCCGGGTCGCCGATGGTCGAGGCCTCGCTGGTGGTGTCCGCCGCCGACGTGCGTTCGGCGCAGAAGGCGGTGCAGGACGCGCCCAAGCCGCTGCCCGAGCCGCTGCCCGAACCGGTCAAGGACGTCGCCGAGGACGACACCGTGCCGCCGCCGCAGCCGATCCCCGTGCCCAAGCCGCAGCAGGCGCCGACCGAGCAGCAGCAGAAGGCGCAGGACTTCATCCCGGTGCCGGACAAGGTCGACCAGGACCGCGCCAGCCGCACCGCGATCTCGCAGGAAAAGGAAAAGCAGGAGCAGGAAGCCAAGCGCCGCCAGGAACAGGTCGACCTGACCGAGCAGAAGCGCCAGCAGGAGGCCGAGCAGAAGCAGCGCCTGGCCGCGCAGCAGGAAGAGGAGCGGCAGAAGAAGATCGCCGACATCCGCAAGCAGCGCGAGCAGGCCGAGCGCGAGGCCAAGCTGGCCGAGCAGAAGCTGCGCCAGCTGGCCGACGTGCGCGCCAAGCAGGCCTCGGCCACCGCCGCGTCCACGCCGCAGGCCGCACCCGGCCAGAACGGCACCAACACCGACCTGTCGGCCAAGTACGCCGCGGCGATCCAGCAGGCGGTGCTGAGCCAGTGGGTGCGCCCGGATTCGGTGCCGCTGGGGCAGAAGTGCAAGATCTCGATCAAGCAGATCCCCGGCGGCACGGTGATGGAGGCCCGGGTCAGTCCCGACTGCCCGTACGACGAGGCCGGGCGCCGCTCGATCGAGGCGGCGGTGCTGCGCGCGCAGCCGTTGCCGTATCGCGGCTTCGAATCGGTGTTCGCGCGCGAGCTGACCTTCAACTTCACCGCGCAGGATCGCTGAGACGCCGGGATTGGGGATTCGGGATTGGGGATGCGAAGTTTCGTTGTTGCCTGTCCCGACGGGCCAAAACCCCCGCTTCCGGGCTTGGCGAGGTCCGGAACGCCCGGGCGGCGGTGCGATAGGCGATAATCGGTGGCTCCTGCCATCGGCTTCACATGCCGATGGTTCATGATTGCGAATACGTTCACCCGCGCATTGCTATCTCTTGCGCCTTCCCGAGTACTGCTGAGCGACCCATGAAGAAACTGCCGCGCTGGCTTGCCGTCCTGACTGCCCTGTTGCTCCCCTTGGCCGCGTCCGCGCAGGACAAGGGCCTGGAAATCGACATCGTCGGCGGCAACGCGTCGGCGACCCCGATCACCGTCGTGCCGATGCCCTACCAGGGATCGGCGGCCGCGCCGTCCACCGACGTGTCCGCGGTGGTCCGTGCCGACCTGGACCGGTCCGGCCAGTTCCGCAACCTGCCCGAGGCGCAGATCGTCGAGCGCCCGACCCGCGGCAGCGAAGTCCAGTACGCCACCTGGCGCGCGCTGAAGCAGGACTACCTGGTCGCCGGCCGGGTGATGGACGCCGGCGAGGGCACCTACCGGGTCGAGTACGAACTGTTCGACGTGGCCAAGGGCGAGCGCATGCTCGGCCTGGCGATGACCGCGCGTTCCAGCGCGATGCGCGACGTGGCGCACCAGATGGCCGATGCGATCTACGAGAAGATCACCGGCGTGCGCGGCGCGTTCTGGACCCGCATCGCCTACGTCACCGCCAGCGGCAAGGGCGGCGCGATGCGCTATGCGTTGATGGTCGCCGATTCGGACGGCTACAACCCGCAGACCATCGTGCGCTCGGCCGAACCGCTGCTTTCGCCGAACTGGAGCCCGGACGGCAAGAAGCTGGCCTACGTGAGCTTCGAGCGCGGCAACTCCTCGATCTACATCCAGGACATCGCCACCGGCGCCCGCCAGCTGGTGTCCAGCTTCCGTGGCATCAACGGCGCGCCCGCGTTCTCGCCGGACGGCCGTAAGCTGGCGCTGGCGCTGTCGCGCAGCGGCAATCCGGAGATCTACGTGATGGACCTGGGCAGCAAGCAGCTGACCCAGCTGACCAACCACTTCGGCATCGACACCGAGCCGACCTGGGCACCGGACGGCAGCACCATCTACTTCACCTCCGATCGCGGCGGCCGCCCGCAGATCTACCAGGTGGCCGCAACCGGCGGCAGCGCCAGCCGGGTGACCTTCCAGGGCAACTACAACGCCACCGCCAGCGTGTCCTTCGACGGCAACAAGATCGCCGTCGCCCAGGGCAGCGGCAACACCTACAAGATCGCGATGATGGACCGCAGCCTGGGTTCGCCGCGCTGGAACACATTGTCTACGGGTTCGCTGGACGAGTCGCCGAGCTTCGCGCCCAACGCCAGCATGGTCCTGTACGCCGCCCGCGAAGGCGGGCGAGGGGTCCTTTACGCGGTCTCGGCCGATGCCCGCGTGCGCCAGCGCCTGGTCCTGGCCGATGGCGACGTGCGCGAGCCGTCGTGGTCTCCGTATCGGACGGCGCGTTGACAACGTAAGTTTGATGTTAATATTTCGCTGCGTTGAACCCCCTTTCGGCTCAGGAGCCATATAGGTATCCCCATGAACAAGACCACCCGCGTTCTGCTTGTTTCGCTTTTGTCCGTCGCAGCTCTGGCCGGCTGCACCAAGAAGGTCAAGGAAGTTCCCCCGACCGACACCACCGGCACCACCGGTTCCACCACCCCGACCGGTCCGTCGACCTCCGGCCTGTACGGCCCGGGCGACCTGGACACCGACGCCTGCCTGCGCCAGCGCGTGGTCTACTTCGATCTGGACCAGGACTCGCTGAAGCCGGAGTTCCAGGCGATCATGGCCTGCCACGCCAAGTACCTGCGTGACCGTCCGTCCTCGCGCATCACCCTGCAGGGCAATGCCGACGAGCGCGGTTCGCGCGAGTACAACATGGGCCTGGGCGAGCGTCGTGGCAACGCCGTGTCTTCGGCGCTGCAGGCTGCCGGCGGTTCGGCTGCGCAGCTGACCGTGGTCAGCTACGGCGAAGAGCGTCCGGTCTGCACCGAGTCGGGCGAGTCCTGCTGGTCGCAGAACCGCCGCGTCGAGATCGTCTACACGGCTCAGTAATAGATGCGTATCGGTGTCCTTACATCGATGATCGTCGCGGCGGCCCTGGTGGCCGCCGCGCCGGCTCATGCGCAACGCGCCAGCTTGGCCGACCGGGTGACCGTGCTCGAGCAGCAGGCGATGAACACCCAGGCCAACACCGACATGCTGAACCAGCTCAACCAGCTGCGGACGCAGATGCAGTCGCTGCAAGCCACGATCGAGCAATTGCAGCACGACAACGAACAACTCAAGCAGCGCGCCAAGGACCAGTACCTGGACCTGGACGGCCGCCTGAACCGGCTCGAGGGTGGCGCCATGCCGCCGTTGCCGCCGGCTGGCGGTGCCGCACCGGCCGCTTCCGCACCGCCTGCCAGGCCGGCTGCCGCCGTTTCCGAACGGCCGCCGTCGGTGCATGGCGATGCCGGCACGCTGAGCGCCACCGGCGACGAGCGCACCAGTTACAACGTCGCGTTCGACGCGCTGAAGGCCGGCAAGTACGCCGACTCGGCCAATCTGTTCCAGAGCTTTCTCGAGCTGTACCCGAACGGCGTCTACGCCCCCAATGCCTTGTACTGGCTGGGCGAGAGCTATTACGCCACCAAGAATTTCCCGCTGGCCGAGGCGCAGTTCCGCGACTTGATCGGCCGCTATCCGACCCACGACAAGGCGTCCGGCGCCCTGCTCAAGCTGGGCCTGTCGCAGTATGGCGAAGGCCATGCGCAGGAAGCCGAGCAGACCCTGCAGCAGGTGATCAGCCAGTATCCGGGATCGGATGCCGCGCGCACCGCGCAGGACCGCCTGCAGTCGATCCGCATCGGCCAGCAGCTGCGCTGAGCCCCGAACGCTGCCGCCATCGTCGCGGGGGCATACTTCTCCCGCCATGGCCGCCGTTCCCAGCGATATCGTACAAAGCCCGCTGCCGCGCCTGAAGCTGACGGAGATCTTCCTGTCGCTGCAGGGCGAGGCCGACAGCGCCGGCTGGCCGACGGTGTTCGTGCGCCTGACCGGTTGCCCGCTGCGCTGCAGCTACTGCGACACCGCCTACGCCTTCCACGGCGGGCAATGGTGGGACATCGACGCGATCCTGGCCGAAGTGGCGCGGCACGGCGTGCGCCATGTCTGCGTGACCGGCGGCGAGCCGCTGGCGCAGAAGCGCTGCCTGCGCCTGCTCGAGCAACTGTGCGACGCCGGTTACGACGTGTCGCTGGAAACCTCGGGCGCGCTCGACATCGCCGAAGTGGATCCGCGCGTGTCGCGGGTGCTCGACATCAAGACCCCGGCCTCGCAGGAGGCGCATCGCAACCGCTGGGACAACCTGCCGCTGCTGACCGCGCGCGACCAGATCAAGTTCGTGCTGTGCGGCCGCGCCGATTACGACTGGGCGCGCGCGATCGTCGCCGAACACCGCCTGCACGAGCGCTGCACCGTGTGGTTCTCGCCGAGCAAGAGCGAACTGGCCCCGCGCGACCTGGCCGACTGGATCGTCGCCGACCGCCTGCCGGTCCGCTTCCAGATGCAGCTGCACAAGCTGCTGTGGAACGACGAGCCAGGCCGGTGAGAAGCCGGAATTGGGCATTCGGGATTGGGGATTCGTAGAAGCTCCCCTCCGATGTCCGATCGCGTGCTGTAGCTTTTGCGAATCCCCAATCTCCACTCCCAAATCCCGGCCCCACAATGAAAAACGCCGTCGTCCTACTCTCCGGTGGCATGGATTCCGCCGTCGTCGTCGCCATGGCCCGCGAGCAGGGCTATGCCGTGCATGCGCTGAGCGTGAGCTATGGGCAGCGGCATACGTCCGAACTGGACGCGGCCACGCGCGTGGCCGACGCGCTCGGCGCGGCGGCGCACAAGACCGTCAACGTCGACCTGCGCAGCATCGGCGGCTCCGCGCTGACCGACGACATCGAGGTGCCGGAGGCGGGCGGCGAGGGCATCCCGGTCACCTACGTGCCGGCGCGCAACACCATCATGCTGTCGGTGGCGCTGGGCTGGGCCGAGGTGCTGGGCGCGGCGGACATCTTCTGCGGCGTCAACGCCGTGGACTATTCCGGCTATCCGGACTGTCGCCCCGAATTCATCGACGCCTTCCAGACCCTGGCCAACCTGGCGACCAAGGCCGGCGTGGAAGGCGCCGGCCTGCGCGTGCACGCGCCGCTGCAGCGCATGAGCAAGGCCGACATCGTGCGCGAAGGCGTGCGCCTGGGCGTGGACTTCGGCCTGACCGTGTCCTGCTACCGCGCCGATGCCGCCGGCCGCGCCTGCGGCCACTGTGACGCCTGTCGCCTGCGCGCCGCCGGCTTCGCCGACGCCGGCGTGGCCGATCCGACCCGCTACGCCTGATTTCGCGTTGACCCGGGGCTGGGGTAGAATACGCACCCCGGCGCAACGCCGGGGCATTGTTTTGGGCCGTTAGCTCAGTCGGTAGAGCAGAAGACTTTTAATCTTTTGGTCGATGGTTCGAATCCATCACGGCCCACCAATCAATTCAATGACTTAAAGTCATTTCGCGCCTTTGGCGTCGCCCTGTCGATCCTGTCGGTGCCCGTTTGGTGCCCATAAGGTTGCGCCACCTCAACAGCTGCACTGCACGCTGCATCCGTTTGCGCGCCGCGTCTAGGTCGTTGCTATGCTTGCGACGCCGATTGAGGCTGAAGCTAGGAGTGAACGTGCAAGTTCAACGGCCGCCGACCCAGATGATCGGCGGCGTCCACTGGATTGAAGGATGGGCAGATTAATGTCTGAAGATGGACTAGGAAAACCAGTTTTTTCAATCATCGACAAGATCGCGGCCCTTGAATACGTCATGATCTGCGTATGCCATTCACACCCAGATCGTGATGCCCTTAAGGGTCAGGTAGGCACCTTGTTCGAATATTTGTCATCGTCCGACGTCTCCGGAAACGCGGAAGCGATCATAAAGAGTGTCGAGAACATGACCGGATTCTCAAGGCAGGGATTGGAAGATGCACCCGAAGTTTGAGCAGTTCGCTAAGGTAGGGGGCCGCCAAGATGCGCCTTCCCCGCCTATTGCAGGCGGCGGCGACCCTCCCCATGATGACGGCATGGAAGCCCGTGTCGCTAAGCTCGAAAGCACCGCAGACCACATCCTCCGGGAGTTGGTCGAGATGAAAGCGGATATCCGTGAACTCCGCCGCGATGCCAAGACGGATTTTCGGCTGTTGTTCGGCGCCATCATCACCGTGGCCCTCGGCTTGGCTGCCCTCATGGCTAAGGGCTTCCACTGGCTGTAGCCCGATTCGGGTTTGCTTTAAATACTAGCTGCGAAGTCTCCTGAAATTGCGCCTGAAAAACTCTGGTAGTGCGGGCGGGCAGGCCGCGTTGTGGTTACCGCGAAAAATGCATCGCTGACTACGCGTCGAACGAACCTGCAGGCGGCTGTCGGGCCGAGCTTCTCCGTCGTGCACCTGATCGCAAGTCATAGGAACGGCTTCGGTCGCGGCAAGGCAGCAGGTAAGCACGCCGCGCTCAAGCGCGTTGCCGGCCGCCCTGCATGCTCGATGCCGCCGTGCGCAGTGCCTGGCCGATGTGCTGCAAGGCGCTCGAGCGCACCGCCGCGTGCTGCCAGTAGAGCGGGACGTCGAGCCAGCGCTGCGGATCGATGATCACGATCTGCTTCTCGCGCAATCCGGACGCGAGCATCTGCTCGGGGGCGAGGCACCATCCGAGACCGCGTGCGGCGGCTTCGACGAAGCCGGTGGAGGTCGGCAGGTAATGGATGGGAGGGGCGAGGCGGGTGCGGGTGATGCGCCGCACGAAGCGCGCCTGCAGATCGTCCTTGCGGTTGAACACCATCATCGGCGCCTGCGCCAGCGCCGCGGCGCCGAATCCGGCGGCGAAGTGGCGGGCGACGAAGGCCGGCGAGGCGATCGCGTAGTAGCGCATGGCGCCCAGGGGATGGACGTTGCAACCCTGCAGCGGCTTGCTCGCGGAGGTGACCGCGCCGAGCACGGTGCCGTTGCGCAGCAGTTCCAGGGTGTGGTCCTGGTCGTCCACGTGCACGTCGAACAGGAAACCGTGCGCATCGTGCAGGGCCGACAGCGCGGCGAGGAACCAGGTCTGCAGCGAGTCGTCGTTCACCGCAATCGCGATGCTGCGCGCGGGTCCGGCGGCGGCCGCGCCCGGCACGAAGTCGGCCAGCGCCTCGGCCTCCAGCGCCTGCATCGGTCGCACCCGGCGCAGCAGCGCTTCTCCTGCAGGCGTCGGCCGGCACGGCGCCTGGCGCACCACCAGCACCTGCCCCAGGCGGTCCTCGAGCGCCTTGATCCGTTGCGAGATCGCCGAGGGGGTCAGCGAAAGCCGGCGTGCGGCCGCCTCGAAGCTGCCCTCGTCGAGCACGGCGGCGAAGGCCGACAGTTGTGGATGCAGCAGGTCCATGCGTCCGGCCAATTAGAATTTCTTCACAGCCTACAGAATATTTAGCTTGGCTAATGACGCCGCCAGGGCCAGCATGCGCCTTCCGCAGTCCTGGACATCCGCATGTTGCTCGAAGCATCGCTTGCCGGTTTCATCGCCAGCGCCGGCTTGATCATCGCGATCGGCGCGCAGAACGCCTTCGTCCTGCGCCAGGGTCTGCAGCGGCAGCATGTGGGCGTGGTGGTGGCGGTCTGCGCCTTCGGGGATATCGCGCTGATCGTGCTCGGGGTCGCCGGCATCGGCGCGCTGGTGCAGCAATGGCCGGCACTGCTGCAGGTGCTGCGCTACGCAGGCGCGGCCTTCCTTGGCGTCTATGGCCTGATGGCGGCGCAGCGCGCATGGCGTGGTGCCGGCGCATTGAAGGCGCAGGGCGAGGAGCCGGCGAGTTGGCGCCGCATCCTGCTGACCTGCCTGGCTTTTACCTTTCTCAACCCGCACGTGTATCTCGACACGATGGTGCTGCTCGGCAGCCTGTCCACCCGCTATCCGGGAGCGCTGCGCTGGGCGTTCGCGTTCGGCGCCTGCCTGGCGAGCGTGGCCTGGTTCTGCAGCCTGGGCTATGGCGCGCGATTGCTGCAGCCGGTGTTCCGCAAGCCCAACGCATGGCGGGTGCTGGATGCATGCATCGCGGTGTTCATGCTGGCGCTGTGCCTGTTGCTGCTGTTGCGGCCGCTCGGCTGACGCGCTTGGCGGCAATGCGAGGTACTGCAGCGGCACGCTGCCGGTCGCGGTTACGCTAGCGGCAAGCGAAGCGTCGGCCCGCTTGGCCGCTACGCGGAGGCGGGCGCGCTGCTGAGCATCCCGGCTAGGCTTTCGCTGAGGATCAATTGCAGGTGCATGCGCTTGAGTTCCACGCCCATCATCATCAGTTGCAGGCCGGCGCACATCGCCGCGACTGCGTAGACCCGCGCCTGGAATTCCTGGTCGCTGCCGTTCCAGCTGCCGTGTCCGCGCAACAGGCGCTTGAGCATGTCGCCGAGGTGTTCGATCAGGGAGACGGCCAGGCGCCGCGCATACGCGGTCAGCTCGGGGTCGCGCGCGGCGGCCAGGTCCATTTCCAGGTTGAACCTCAGCCGGCGCTCGTCGACCTCGGATAGCAGCCATTCCTCCAACGCGCCGGCGATGAAGTCGGTCGCGTCCAGGTGCGGCGGCCGTTCGGTCGTCCACATCGCGCGCAGCGACCTCTCGTAGCTGCGTTCCATCAACGCCCGCACCAATCCGCGCCTGTCGCCGAAGCGCCGGCGCAATGTGCTGCAGGAGACGTCGCTGGTCTGGGCGATCAGTTCGAAGGTGGTCGCGCCGACACCCTTGTCGGCGATGCACTGTTCGGCCGCGTCCAGCGCGGCGTCGTAGAGGCGTTGCTCGCGTTCCCTGGCGCTGCGCAGATCAATAAGGTTGGACATGGAGATCGATCCTGGGCGGAAAAACATGGTGACGCGGTTGTGCCGCTGGCGCCATGCCGGACCAGCGCGAATGCGGAGTCGCGGGTGCGGGACGCGGCGGTCGAATCGCACGTGTGCGTATAATAATCATTCTCGTTAGTCGACGGCGCCTGGGTGGCGCCGTCTCGTCCCAAGGACCCATTGATGCGTTTGCCGCTTTCCCTGTTCGCCGCGATGTTGCCGGCGACGGCCGCCATTCCCGATGCCCGGGCGCAGTCGCCCTCCACGCAAACGCTGGACGCCGTGGTCGTCAGCGCATCGCGGACCGACCAACCCGCGGACACGGCGCCGCAGACCGTGGTGGTGATCGACCAGCAGGAGATCGCCCAGCAGCTCACCATCAGCAGCAATTCGTCGGACCTGCTGTCCAGCCTGCTGCCGTCGTATACGCCGAGCCGCGGCAAGATGAACGGCAGCGGCGAAACCTTGCGCGGACGCACGCCGCTGATCCTGGTCGACGGCATTCCGCAGTCCAATCCGCTGCGTCCGACCGGGCGCGAAGCACACACGATCGACTATGCGATGGTCGAGCGCATCGAGGTGATCCAGGGCGCCAATGCGATGAACGGCCTGGGCGCCACCGGCGGCACCATCAACCTGGTCACGCGCCGCCCGCAGCCGGGCGCGCTCAACCAGCACGTCGAGGTGCAGGCCAGCGTGCCGACCACCGACGTCGATGCCGAGACCGCGAGCTACAGGACCAGCTACCGCATCGACGGGCGCCGCGACAAGCTCGACTACCTGCTCGCCGTCGGCTACGAGGACCAGGGCCTGTACCTGGACGGCGACGGACGCGCGATCGGCACCGACGTGACCCAAGGCGATCTGATGGCCACGCGCGCTTACGACGTGCACGCCAAGCTGGGCTACTGGATCGACGACCGGCAGGAGCTGCAGTTCAGTTCCAACCGCTACCGGATCAAGTCCAAGGCCGAGTACCTCGGCGTGGCCGGCGATCGCGATCTCGGCATCCCCACCACCTCGGTGCGCGGTCGGCCGCAGGGCACGCCGCCCTGGAACGACGTGTGGACCACCGGCCTGTCCTATGCCCATCACGATCTGGCGGGCATGGAACTGAAGGCGATGGTGTTCAACCAGGAGTTCGAGGGCCTGTTCGGCGCCGACAACTCGGCCACCTTCCAGGACCCGCGCATCGCGCCCAACGGCACGCTGTACGACCAGTCGCGCTCGGTCGCGTCCAAGTGGGGTTCCAAGACCAGCCTCGGCAAGGACGACCTGCTCGATGGCCGGCTCAAGCTCACCGGCGGCGTCGATACCCTGTGGGACAGCGGCAAGCAGGATCTGTACGGCACCGGCCGCACCTATGTGCCCGAGTCGGAGTTCCGCGACCTGGCCGCATTCGTGCAGGGCGAATACCGGCTGCTGCCGCAGCTGACCGTGCATGGCGGCGTGCGCCACGAAGACGCGAAGCTGACCATCGACAGCTACCAGACCCTGGCGCGCTACAACCGCGTGCAGGTGCAGGGTGGCCGCCTGTCCTTCGCCGAGACGCTGTACAACGCCGGCGCGGTGTTGGCGCCGAGCGAGCGTTTCAATGTCTTCGCCAGCTATTCCGAAGGCTTCGGCATGCCCGACGTGGGCCGCGTGCTGCGCTCGATCAATACGCCCGGCACCAGCGTCGCCAGCCTGAGCGCGCTGCAGCCGGTGCTGACCCGCAACGTCGAACTGGGCACGCGCCTGCGCGGCGATGCGTGGGATGTCGATGTCGGCGTGTTCCAGTCGCGCTCGGATTACGGCACCCGCGTGATCGCGGTGGACGGCGCGTTCCAGATGGCGCGGGAGAAGACCCGCATCGAGGGCGTGGACGCCAGCGCCAAGTACCGGCTCAACGACCGGCAGCGTCTCGGCCTGGCCTATGCGTATACGCGCGGACGCTACGACAGCGACGGCAACGGCAGCCTGGACGCGCATCTGGACGGGCTGAACATCGCGCCGAACCGCGTTATCGGCAGTTGGTCGTCGCAATGGACGCCGCGGCTGTCCAGCTTCGTGCAGGCGCAATACGCGTTCAGCCGCAGCTTCGACGATCCGCAAAAACGGTTCAGCGGTTACGCGCTGGTCGATGCCGCGCTGAACTACAGGCTGCGTCAGGGCGAACTGCGCCTGGCCGTGGCCAACCTGCTCGATCGCCAGTACATCACCTATTACTCGCAGAGCGCGCTGGTCGAACCGGATCGCTATTTTGCCGGGCGCGGGCGCACGCTGACGGTGGGCTACAGCCTGGATTTCTGAGCGAGGGCCGCTGCGTGGCGCGCGCTTGAGCGCGTCCGCAGGCGCGGCGTTGTGGCGCGGCATCCGCATGGTTCTAGGTCGGACGACGGACGCGGCGGATGGCGGCGGGCCGTGCAGCCATTCGTGGCTGGCTGACTAGGGCCATTTGCCCGGTCGGTGCGTTCGCCGGCATCGGCGGCGTTGTCGAGCAGCGCCTGCAACAGGTGTCCGATCGCGCTAGGTGTCCGATCGCGCTTTCAGGTCGCTCGCGCCGGAATCATGCGTGACGTTCGCCTGCCCGATGCCGGCGCGGGCAGGTCGCCGCTGCGCTTGCCGCCTGGCGGCTACCTACCAGCCGCCGTAGGGATAGCCGTAGCCGCCGTGGCCGTAATAGCCGCCATGGCCTTCGCTCTGGCCGACGCTGATGCTGATGCCGACTTCGCGCGGCTTGCCGTCGTCGTTGTAGTAGGTCTTGCACAGGTTGAGGTTGGCGGCCTGGTAGTTGCTGTTGCCGCCGCGCGAGGAATAGCCGAAGCCGGTGGCGACACTGCCGTGCACGTCGCCCTTGCAGCGGTCGACGCGCGCCTGTTGCGCCTCGGCCAGGGCCTGGGTGGCCGCGGCCTTCTGCGCCGAGGCCGAGGTGCCGCTGGTGTCGCCGTAATAGGCGCCCGGCGGGTCGGCCTTGTACACCGGGTCGGTGCCGTAGGTGATCGGCTGCTGCGGCACGCTCAGGTCCAGCGCGCGCTTGGCCGCTTCGCTGTCGCTGTTGCCGCTGTCGGCGGAGGTTTGCGCCATCGCCGGGCCGGCGAGCAGGGCGCAGGCAAGCAGGAGGGATCGCTTCATCGGACGTACGCCAAGGAAAGAAGGGCTCGGTGGCTGCAGCCGCAGCTGCGCGCCGCCACAACGCGACGCTATCAATACCACGTTGAACCCGGCCTGTCGGCGGCCGGGGATTTTCTTGCCGGTGCCGGCCCCAGGGCGCGATGCGGCGGCAAACGGCCGCCGCCAGGCCAGCCCAGCTAGCCCTGCTGCTGCACGATGTCGACCAATTGCTGGCCGTAGCGGGCCAGCTTGGTGCCGCCGATGCCGCCGACGTGGGCCAGTTCGTCCAGGCTGGTCGGGCGCTGCTCGGCGATGTTGCGCAGGGTGCTGTCGTGGAAGATCACGAACGCCGGCACGTTCTGCTCCTTGGCCAGGGCGGCGCGCAGGTCGCGCAGGGCGTTGAACAGGCTCAGGTCCTGCGGCTGCACCGGCACGCCTGTGCGCGGGCTGCCGCTGCGGTCGCCGCGTTCGCGGCCGCGGGTCGGCGCCTCGCGGCGCATCATGATCTGGCGCTCGCCCTTGAGCACCTGGCGGCTGGCGTCGGTCAGGCGCAGCCCGCCGTAGGCGTCGCTGTCCACCTCCAGCAGCCCGGTAGCGACCAGCTGGCGGAACACGCCGCGCCAGGCGCGCGCGTCCAGGTCCTTGCCGATGCCGTAGGTGCTGAGCTGGTCGTGGCCGAACTGCTTGATCTTCTCGCCGTCGCTGCCGCGCAGGATGTCGATCAGGTGGCCGACGCCGAAGCGCTGGCCGCTGCGGTAGACGCAGCTCAGCGCCTTCTGTACGGCCACGGTGGCGTCCCAGGCGGCGGCCGGGGTCAGGCAGTTGTCGCAGTTGCCGCAGGGCTGCGGATAGGTTTCGCCGAAGCTGGCCAGCAGCACCTGGCGCCGGCATTGCATCGATTCGCAGTAGCCGAGCAGCTGGTCGAGCTTGCGCCGTTCCACCCGCTTGCGGTCTTCGCCGGCCTCGCCCTTCTCGATCATCTGCTTGAGCAGCACCACGTCGCCCAGGCCGTAGCACAGCCAGGCCTCGGCGGCTTCGCCGTCGCGGCCGGCGCGGCCGGTTTCCTGGTAGTAGCCTTCCAGCGACTTGGGCAGGTCGGTATGCGCGACGAAACGCACGTCCGGCTTGTCGATGCCCATGCCGAAGGCGATGGTGGCGCACATCACGATGCCGTCCTCGCGCAGGAAGCGGCGCTGGTTGCCGGCGCGCACCTCGGCCGGCAGGCCGGCGTGGTAGGGCAGGGCGTTGAGCCCTTCCTTGGCCAGGAACTCGGCGGTTTCCTCGACCTTGCGCCGCGACAGGCAATACACGATGCCGGCGCTGCCGCGGTGCGCGCGCAGGAAATCCAGCAGCTGGCGCTTGCTGTTGTCCTTCTGCACCACGGTGTAGCGGATGTTGGGGCGGTCGAAGGAGCTGACGAAGTGGCGGGCCTGGGTCAGGTCCAGGCGCTCGGCGATCTCGCGCTGGGTCGGCGGATCGGCGGTGGCGGTCAGGGCGATGCGCGGGGTCTGCGGCCAGCGCTCGTGCAGCACCGTGAGCTGGCGGTACTCGGGGCGGAAATCGTGGCCCCATTGCGACACGCAGTGCGCCTCGTCGATCGCGAACAGGGCGATGCGGCTGCGCTCGATCAGCGACAGGAAGCGCGGGGTCAGCAGGCGTTCGGGGGCGACGTACAGCAGGTCCAGCTCGCCGGCCAGCAGTTCGCGCTCGACCCGCTGCGCGGTCTCGCCGTCCAGCGTGGAATTGAGGTATTCGGCGCGCACGCCGAGCTGGCGCAACGCCTCGACCTGGTCCTGCATCAGCGCGATCAGCGGCGAGATGACGATGCCGGTGCCGTCGCGCAGCAACGAAGGAATCTGGTAGCACAGCGACTTGCCGCCGCCGGTGGGCATCAGCACCAGCGCGTCCTGGCCGGCGGCGACATGTTCGACGATGTCCTGCTGCGGGCCGCGGAACTGGTCGTAGCCGAACACGCGGCTGAGCACGGAATGAGCGGAAGATTGCATGCGCCTAGGATACCGCGTAGGTCAAGTGCGCCCGAGCGGCGCCGCCGTGCTGCGCAGTGTCAGGCAAGCGATGCCGCATGCGTCGGCATTGCCCGACGCGCGCGGCGCCTGCCGACAAAGTGGCCGATCACCAGCACCGGCAGCGCGACCAGCAGCCCTGACGAACACGCCAGCGCCGGCGCGATCAGCGCCACCAGCTGCGCCGGATGGTCGGGGTCGTATCCGCGCGCCCACCACGTCACCGCCAGCACGCCCAGGCCGCTCGCCAGCAGCAGCAAGGCCAGCGCGGTCATCTTCGGCACGCTGCGCTGCTGCGGCTGGTAGCTGTCCACCGCCAGGGCCAGCGCGACGCAGGCGGCCCACACCCCGGCGAACCAGTTCAGCGCGGGCATGAGGAAACTGACGCTGTAGCCGATCACGGTCAGCACCGCGAGCAGCAACGCGACCAGCCCATGTCCACTATTGGTGGGCACGCCGGAGTCGCCGAGCTGCCACCACGCATGAAAACCCGCGGCCAAACCAGCCGCGATGCCAACGGCGCAGCCCAGCACGATGGCCAGCAGTGGGCGACGCAGCGAGGGATACGGAGACGGGGCGATCATCGAACGTCACATGTGGGCGGAGCGGCTGCTCCGCCCGCCAGTATGCACGACGCTTGCGACCCGGGCGCTTGCGTTGAAACCCCGGCGTGCAAGCCCCCTTGGTAAGGGGGCGCGCCGAAGGCGCGGGGATCGGGAGCCACGATGCTGGGGGGCCAGAGTTTGCAGCGCAAACTCTGGGAGGCCATGCCTGCTGCGCAGGCGTGGCCGTACCCTTACTGCAGCAGCGACCGCAGCATCCACGCGTACTTCTCGTGGGTCTGCAGGCGCTGGGTCAGCATGTCCACCGACGGGTCGTCGCCGGCATCGTCGGCGGTCTTGAGCGCCTTGCGCGCGGTGCGGCACAGCGCCTCGTTGCCGACCACCAGCTGGCGCACCATCTCGCGCCAGTCGGCGCTGTCGCTCAGGCCCGGCTCTTCCGGGATCGAGGTCAGCGCGGCGAATTCCTTGTACGAGCCGGGCGCGTTGAAGCCCAGCGCGCGGATGCGCTCGGCGACGTCGTCCAGCGCCGCCCACTGCTCGGTGTACTGGGTCTCGAACATCAGGTGCAGCGAGTTGAACATCGACCCGGTCACGTTCCAGTGGAAGTTGTGGGTCTTCAGGTACAGGGTGAACGCGTCGGCCATGAACTGCGACAGGCCGTCGGCGATCTTCTTGCGGTCGCCGCCACTGATCCCGATATCGATGTTGGGCGCGGACGGCGCCAGCGCCGCCAGCGGCGTGGTGGACGCGGCCTGCTTGGCGGGGCTCTTGGTCTTGCCGGGGGTCTTGCTCTTGGCCATCAGGGGATCCTCTTGAGGGGTTGGGAACGATATGGCGTCACAATAGACAGACTAAAGCATGCGCTGTTATTCAAAGTTCAACGGCACCCGATTGATGAGCACTATCGAAAAACACCTGGCCACCCGCCTGCGCGAGCGCCGCGACGCGATCGACGGGGCGCTGACCCGCGACCGCGGCCGCCTGTTCGGCCTATGGTCGCGCTGGCAGGCCGCGCCCGGCAATCCCGCAGCGGAGGCCGCGTTCGAGCAGGCGCTGGGCCAGTCGCGGGCGCGCTGCGAGGCGCGCGCGGCGGCGCAGCCGGCGATCACCCTAGACGAGCAACTGCCGATCGCGCGCGAGGCCGAGCGCATCGTGGCGCTGATCCGCGCGCACCAGGTGGTGGTCATCGCCGGCGAGACCGGCTCGGGCAAGACCACCCAGCTGCCGAAGCTGTGCCTGGCCGCCGGCCGCGGCGCCGCCGGCATGATCGGCTGCACCCAGCCGCGGCGCATCGCCGCGCGCGCGGTGGCCGCGCGCGTGGCCGAGGAACTGCGCACGCCGGTGGGCGGGGCGGTCGGCTTCCAGGTGCGCTTCAACGACCGGGTCGGCGAGGAGACCCGGATCAAGTTCATGACCGACGGCATCCTGCTGGCCGAGATCGCCAGCGACCGCTGGCTGTCCAGCTACGACACGATCATCGTCGACGAGGCGCACGAACGCAGCCTCAACATCGACTTCCTGCTCGGCTACCTCAAGCAGCTGCTGCGCAAGCGCCCGGAGCTGAAGGTGATCGTGACCTCGGCGACGATCGACACCGCGCGCTTCGCCGAACATTTCGACGGCGCGCCGGTGATCAGCGTCGAGGGCCGCACCTTCCCGGTGGAGGTGCGCTACCGGCCGCTGGAAGAGCCGGGATTGGAGAGTGGGGATTCGGGATTGGCAGAAGCGCGAGAAGGCCAACGTTCGCCGCGAACGGCCGTTGCGGTTGCGACTCCCGACTCCCGACTCCCCAATCCCGGCCTCACAGTCAACGATGCGATCGTGGCCGCGGTGGACGAGATCACCCGGCTCGATCCGCGCGGCGACGTGCTGCTGTTCCTGCCCGGCGAGCGCGAGATCCGCGATGCGCACCAGGCGCTGGAGCGGCGCAAGTACCGCGAGACCGAGGTGCTGCCGCTGTACGCGCGGCTGTCCAACAGCGACCAGGACCGGGTGTTCAATCCGGGCCCGCGGCGGCGCCTGGTGCTGGCCACCAACGTCGCCGAGACCTCGCTGACGGTGCCGCGGATCCGCTACGTGGTCGATCCGGGCTATGCGCGGGTCAAGCGCTACAGCCCGCGGCAGAAGCTGGACCGGCTGCACATCGAGCCGATCTCGCAGGCCAGCGCCAACCAGCGCAAGGGCCGCTGCGGGCGCGTGGCCGAAGGTATCTGCTACCGGCTGTACGCCGAGGCCGATTTCCAGGCGCGGCCGGAGTTCACCGATCCGGAGATCCGCCGCTCCAGCCTGGCCGGGGTGATCCTGCGCATGCTGCAGCTGGGCCTGGGGCGGATCGAGGATTTCCCGTTCCTGGAGCCGCCGGACGAACGCGCGGTCGCCGATGGCTGGCAGCAGCTGGTGGAGCTGGGCGCGGTCGGCGAGGCCGACCGCCATGGCCTGCGCAAGCTCACCGAGATCGGCCGCAAGATGGCGCGGCTGCCGGTGGACGTGAAGCTGGCGCGGATGCTGGTGGCCGCGCAGCAGCATGGCTGCCTGCGGCCGATGCTGGTGATCGCCGCGTTCCTGGGCATCCAGGACCCGCGCGAGCGCCCGCCGGAAGCGCGCGAGGCGGCCGACAACGCGCACGCCAAGTTCGCCGATGCGCGCTCGGAATTCGTCGGCATCCTGCGCCTGTGGGACGGCTACCGGCAGGCGCACGAGGAGCTGACCCAGTCCAAGCTGCGCGACTGGTGCGGGCGCAACTTCCTCGGTTTCCTGCGCATGCGCGAGTGGCGCGAACTGCATCGCCAGCTGCACCTGCTGTGCGAGGAACTGGGCTGGAGCGAGGAGCCGGCGGCGGCCTCGCTGCTGCCGCTGCTGGCCGGCGCCGCGTCGCTGCCGCCGGCGCGCGATGCCGAGACCAATGCGCGGGCCACGCGCGGGCAGCTGCACCGTGCCGCGCGGCTGGCGCGCGAAGGGCGCAGCGAGCCGACGGCTGCGCCGGTCGAGACCAGGCCCGCGCCGCCGGCCAATGCGGCCGACGACGCGCCACGTGCGAGCGAGCGCGAACGCGCCGCCGCCTACCAGGCGCTGCATCGCGCGCTGCTCGCCGGCCTGCCGACGCAGGTCGGCCATCGCACCGAGAAGGGCGATTTCCTGGCGCCGCGGCAGCGCCGTTTCCTGCTGTTCCCCGGCTCCACGCTTGCCCGCAAGCCGCCGCCGTGGGTGCTGCCGGCCACGCTGCTGGACACGCAGAAGGTGTGGGGCCTGACCAATGCCGCGATCGAGCCGGACTGGGTCATCGCCGAGCTGCCGCACCTGCTGGCGCGCAAGCACTTCGACCCGCACTGGTCGCGCGCGCAGGGCCAGGTGCTGGCCTCCGAGCAGATCAGCCTGTTCGGGCTGGTGCTGGCGCCGAAGAAGCCGGTGCACTACGGCCGTATCGATCCGCCCGGCGCGCACGAGCTGTTCGTGCGCCAGGGCCTGGTGCCGGGCGAGGTCAACACCCGCGCCAGTTTCGTCGCCGACAACCAGAAGGTGCTGGCGCAGGCGCACGAGGAAGAAGCCAAGCTGCGCCGCGCCGGCATCGTCGCCGACGAGGACTGGCAGGCGCGCTGGTACCTGGACCGGATTCCGGGCGAGATCCACTCGGCCGCCGGCCTGGACGCGTGGTGGAAGGCGCTGCCGCCGGAGCAGCGGCGCGCGCTGCACTGGTCGCTGACCGACCTGCTGCCGGGCGAGGGCAGCGAGGCCGATCGCTATCCGAAGTACTTCGCCCTGGGCGACGCGCGGCTGGCGCTGCACTATAAATTCGAGCCCGGCGCGGCCGACGACGGCGTGACCCTGGAGGTGCCGCTGCACCTGCTCAACGCGCTGGATCCGGCGCGGCTGTCGTGGCTGGCGCCGGGTTTCGTCGCCGACAAGGCCGCGGCGCTGATCCGCAGCCTGCCCAAGGCGCTGCGGCGCAACTACGTGCCCGCTCCGGATTTCGCCCGCGCCTTCTACGAGGCGTTCCCGCAGCCCAGCGCCGATGATATCCGCGGCGAACTGGCGCGCTTCCTGCAGCGCGCCACCGGCGCGGCGCTGAGTGCGCTGGACTTCGACGAGACCACGCTGGAACCGCACCTGCGCATGAACCTGCGGCTGCGCGACGACGTCGGCAAAGTGCTGGCCGAAGCGCGCGACCTGGAGGCGCTGCGCGCGCGCTTCGGCGACCGCGCCGGGCAGGCGTTCGCGGCCCGCGCCGGACGCGAAATGGCAGCCGACGGGCTGCGCGAATTCCCGTCCGCGCCGATCCCGCTGCAGGTGCCGGGCGAAGCCGGCGTGCCGGCGTATCCGGCGCTGATCGACGAAGGCGAGGCCGCGGCGCTGCGCATCTTCGCCGACCGTGCGCAGGCCGAGGCCGAACATCCGCGTGGCGTGCGCCGGTTGCTGGAGATCGCGCTGGCCGACAAGGTCAAGCAGGCACGCAAGCAACTGCCGGTGTCGCCCAAGACCGGGCTGCTGTATGCGGCGATCGAGTCGCAGGAGCGGCTGCGCGGCGACCTGGTCGATGCGGCGTTGAATGCATTGCTCGAAGATGGCCTGGACGCGATCCGCGACCCCGGCAGCTTCGCCCAGCGCCGCGATGCCGCCGGCAAGCAGCTGTTCGGCGAGGCGATGGAGCGGCTGAAACTGGCCGAGGCGATCATGGGCGCGGCGGCGGAACTGAAGCCGCAACTGGAATCGCCGCTGATGGGCTGGGCCAGCGGCAACCTCGACGACCTGCGCGCGCAGCTGGCGGCGCTGGTGCATCCGGGCTTCCTGCGCGAGACGCCGGCGACGGCGCTGGCGCAGTTCCCGCGCTACCTGCGCGCGATGATCCTGCGCGCCGAACGCGCCAAGCGCGACCCGGCGCGCGATCAGGCGCGGATGCTGGAGCTCAAGCCCTTCGTCGACGCGCTGGCTGCCGCCGCCGCGGCCGGGCGCAGCGGCGATCCGCAATGGCAGGCGCTGCGCTGGGACCTGGAGGAATTGCGCGTGTCGTTGTTCGCGCAGGAGCTGGGCGCCAAGGCCGGGATCTCGGCGAAGAAACTGGCGCAGCGGGTGGCTCAGTTGCGGTGATTCGGGATTCGGGATTGGGGATTCGTAAAAGCGCAAAGCGCGCGATCAGACATCCGTAATCGCTTTTACGAATCCCCAATCCCCAATCCCGGCCTCTCACTCAATCATCCACCCGCTCGCCCATCAGCTCGCGCTGGCGCTTGTCCAGCTCCTCGGCGTAGCGCTTGCGCACGAAGCCTTCGGTCAGTACGCCGAGCACCTTGCCCTGTTCGTCGACCACCGCCAGTTCGTCGCTCTGGGTCAGGTCGAACTGGCGCATCGCGGTGACCACGTCGGTGTCGGCGCGCAGGGCCACGTCGCGGTTGCCGGCATAGTCGGCGATCGCCGCGTCGGCGTCGACGCCGTCGGCGTAGGCCGCGGCCAGCGTCACCAGGCCGGCGTAGTGGCCGTGTTCGTCCTCCAGTACCACGCGCGTGCCCGAGCCGAGCGGGAAGCGGCGGCGGAACTCGGCCACCGAGGTGGCGGCGGCGAGCGGGTGCACGTCCTTGCGCATCATCCGCCCGGCGCTCAGGTGCTTGACCCAGCCCACGTCGCGCGCGCTCTTGATGGTCTCGCCGCGCAGGTGCAGGCGCCAGGTCGAGAACGAATAGCCGAACACCTGGCGCACGATGGTGTTGGCCACCAGCACCGCCACCATCACCGCACTGGCCAGCACGAAATCGTGGGTGCCTTCGAGCACCAGCATCGCCATCGTCATCGGCGCGCCGACCACCGCCGCGGCCAGCGCGGCCATGCCGGCCAGCGAGGCGGCGGTGCCGTCGACCAGGGCCATGCCGCTGCCCAGGTTCAACAGGCCGGCGAACAGGCCGCCGACCAGCGAGCCCATGAACAGCGAGGCGAAGAACAGGCCGCCGCGGAAACCGAAGCCGAGCGAAATGCCCGAGGCCAGGCACTTGAGCAGCAACAGCATGCCCAGCCATTGCAGCGAGGTCGGGCTGGTCAGGTCCAGGTGCAGCGCGCCGTGCCCGGAGGAGAGTACCTGCGGGGTGATCAGCGCCAGCGGGATCAGCATCAGGCCGCCGGCCACCGGCCGCGCCCAGCGCGGCAGCGGGCTGCGGTTGACCGCCTGCTCGATCGCCGCGACCAGGCGCATCACCGCCACCGCCAGCAGCGCGCAGATCACGCCCAGCAATGCGTACAGCGCGTAGTCGCGCGCTTCCAGCGCGGACGCCGCCGAGGCCGGCAGCAGGTACGGCTGCACGCCGGCGGCCTGGGCCACGAACACCGCGCCCAGCGACGCCACCGCGACCGGCGCCAGCGCCGACGGCGAGTACGCGCCGATCACGATTTCGAACGCGTAGAACGCGCCGGCCAGCGGCGCGCCGAACGCGGCGGCGATGGCCGCGCCGGCGCCGGCGCCGACCAGGGTGCGGATGTCGGCGCGGCGCAGGCGCAGGATCCGCCCCAGGTGCGAGCCGCTGCCCGCGCCCATCTGCGTGTACGCCGCTTCCAGCCCGACCGAGGCGCCGCAGCCGTTGGACAGCAGGGTCTGCGCGGACACGATCAGGTTGTCGCGCATCGACATGCGCCCGCCGTACAGCGCGTTGGCCTCCACCGCATCGATCAGCTGGCGCTTGCGCGCGCGTGCGGCCATGCCGAGCAGGCCGACCAGCAGCCCGCCCAGCGGCAACACCAGCAACTGGCCAAGGCTCAGTTCGGGCAGCGCGCTGAGCCGGGCGTCGGCGTCCAGGCCGTACAGCCAGGCCTGCGCATGGTGCGCCAGGCCGCTCTGCAACAGGGTCAGCAGGCCGGCGACCAGGCCCACCAGCAGCGCCAGCGCGATGAACCAGACGTCGCTGGCGCGGAAGCGCCGGCGCAGCGCGTCGGCCAGGCTGTGCGAGGCGTCGGCCAGGCCCAGCCGCGGGTGCTGGCGCGCGTTCACGGCACGCGCCTTACTTGACCCGCCGGACCTTGGCCTGGGTGTTGTAGGTGTCGACCTGCATGTACCACACGCCGGCGATGCCGGGCTTGATCCGCACCTTGGGCGCGCTGCGGTGCACGCTGCTCAGGCTGGCCGATTCGGTCTGCTCCCATTCCTGGCCGTTGGCCAGCACGTAGCGGCGGCCCTTGGAGAAGCCGGTGAAGTCGCCCACCAGGGTGCTGACGATCGGTTCCTGGCTGCCGAAGTCGAAGAAGCCGCGGTTCTTCACGATCACTTCCTGGCGGCCTTCTTCCTTGGCCTTCTCCAGCGCCACCGCGGTTTCCTTGGCGACCTTGCCCTGCAGCCAATCGTTCAGCGCGGCCAGTTCCTGTGGCGACAGTTTGTCCAGGCCGGCGGCCTTGAACTCCTGCGTCGACATCTGCGTCTGCAGGTCGCCGGCGACGGTGCGTTGGGCGGCGGCGGGAGCGGCGGACACGGCGAGCGCCGCGCACAGGACCAGGGGAGTGAGGCGCGCAAGCAGCATGGCGGGATCCGGGCAGTGGGATGCGGGCTAGTGTAGTCGCAAGCCGCGCCGCCGGTGCCGGGTGGGTGGCGCGCGCCGTCATGCCGGCTTGTGCGCCATCCACGCCGCCGCCGATCACCGTTGGCGCAGGCGGCGGACAGGGTGATCCGACGCTCAGCCGGTGCTTGGCTCGGTGGCGTGCGGCCGCGCTGGGCGCCGGTACACGAATTCCGGCGCCGCGCCGGCCGCCTCGCGCTGGGCCAGCGCCTGCAGGTCGGCATGCTCCGGCGCGCGCTCGCAGACCGGGTCCAGCGTCGCCGCGTCGCCGCTCAGCGCCAGCGCCTGGCAACGGCAGCCGCCCCAGTCGATCTCGCGTTTCGGACAGCCCTGGCAGACTTCCGGCATCCACGCCGTGCCGCGGAAGCGCGCGAACGCCTCGCCGTCCTGCCAGATCGCCGCCAGCGGCCGTTCGCGCAGGTTCTCGAACACCATGTCCGGCAGGGTCTCGGCGGCGTGGCAGGGCAGCACGTCGCCGCGCGGGGAGATGTTGACGAAGCGCTGGCCCCAGCCGCCCATGCACGCCTTGGGCCGGTGCGCGTAGTAGTCGGGGGTGACGAAATCGATCGTCAGGCGGTCGCGCAGGCGCTCGCGCGCGGCGGTCACCGCGACCACGGTGGCGTCGATCTGCGCGCGGCTGGGCATCAGCGCGGCGCGGTTGCGCAGGCCCCAGCCGTAGTACTGGGTGTGCGCCACTTCCAGGCGCTCGGCGCCCAGTTCCAGCGCCAGGTCGATCATCGCCGGCACCCGTTCGGCGTTGTGGCGGTGGATCACCGCGTTGATCGTCAGCGGCAGGCCGAGCGCGGTGACCGCGGCGGCGAACGCGCGTTTCTTGGCCAGACTGTCGCGGTAACCGGCGATGAAGTCGGCGCCGGCGGCATCGGCGTCCTGCACGCTCAATTGCACGTGCTCCAGCCCGGCGTCGGCCAGTTGCGCCAGCATCGGCGCGCCGCCGGCCACGCCGGAGGTGATCAGGTTGCTGTACAGGCCCAGCGCGCGCGCATGCGCGACCAGGTCGGGCAGGTCCTTACGCAGCATCGGCTCGCCGCCGGAGAAATGGGCCTGCAGCACGCCCATCGCCGCGGCCTGGTCCAGCGCCGAACGCCAGCCGGCGGTGTCCATCTCCTCGCGCAGCGCGGCCAGCGCGATCGGGTTGGAGCAGTACGGGCAGGCCAGCGGGCAGCGGTGGGTCAGCTCCAGCAGCAGCGACAGCGGCGGCGGCACGGTCGCGTTCATGCGCGCAGCAGGCGTTTGTCGTGCAGCTGCGCGGCCAGCTCGAGCACGTCGCGTTCGACCTCGGCCGGGTCGGCGTCGAATTCCGCGGCCAGTTCGGCCGCGATCGTCGCGAGGCTGCGTACGCCATCGCAGCGCGACACGATCGCATGCGCGATCTCGTCCAGTTCGATCACCCGTTCCGGCGCCAGCAGCACCCACTGCGCGCGGGCGCGGTCGTGCTGCAGGCGCACGCCCGGCGGCAGCCGCGGGCAGCTGGCCGGCGCCAGCGTGCTCATGCCACCGCCTGCGCCGGCGCGGCGGCGAACGCCTCCGGCCAGGCCACGGCGGGTTGCACGTAGGCGAAATGCAGCGCGTCCAGCTGCGACCACAGCACGCCGCACTTGAAGCGCAGCGCGTCCTGCACCAGTTGCTGCTTCTCGATCGTGTCGGCGTGGCGCTTGACGTAGTCCAGGGCGAAGTCCGAGTCGCGCGGCGCCTCGTGCAGGCGGTGCTCGAAATACGCCAGCGCCTCGCGCGAGACGAAATCGTAGTGCTGCAGCATGCCGGCGACGCGGCGGCCGATGATGCCCGGCGCGAACAGTTCGGTCAGCGACGAGGCGATCGCCTCCAGCAGGCTCTTCTCGCGCACGAAGTGCAGGTAGGCCTGCACCGCGAAGCGGGTGCCGGGCAGCAGGGCGCGGCCGGACTGCACCAGTTCGCGGTCCAGGCCCAGCGCGTCGGTCAGGTGCAGCCAGCGCGCGATGCCGCCTTCGCCGTCGGCGCTGCCGTCGTGGTCGACGATGCGCTGGCGCCAGATCCGGCGCAGCGCCGGATCGTCCATCCGCGCCAGGATCGCCGCGTCCTTCAGCGGGATGCAGCGCTGGTATTCGTAGCGGTTCAGCGCCCAGGCCTGGACCTGGCCGCGGTCGAGTCGGCCGCTGTGCAGCAGCGCGTGGAACGGGTGCTGATCGTGGTACAGGCGCGCGCCGATCGCGCGCAGTTCCGCTTCCAGCTGGTCGGGGCTGAGCAAAGCGCTCACGGGCGGATGCTCACAGGTGGATGGCTCACAGCGCGATATCCATGCCGTCGTGGGCGACGTCCCAGCCGTGCGCGGCCACCGCTGCGCGTTCGGCCGAGCCGGCGTCGAGGATCGGGTTGGTGGTGTTGATGTGGATGAAGACCTTGCGCGCTACGTCCAGGTCGGCGAACGCGCGCAGGGTGCCGGCCTCGCCGTCGATGCTGAGATGGCCCATGCGCTGGCCGGTCTTGGCGCTGACCCCGAGCTGCACCAGTTCGTCGTCGCGCCACAGGGTGCCGTCGAAGAACACCAGTTCGGCGCCGCGCAGGCGCGCGCGCAACGCGTCGGTCATCGCCGCGCAGCCGGGGATGTAGTGCAGGCGATGGCGGCCGTCGTCGATGGTCAGGCCCAGGGTTTCCTCGTCGGAGCCGGCCAGGTCGCCGCTGTGGCGGCTCTCCATGAACAACGGCACCTTGCCGGGCACCGCAAACGGGGTCACCTGCAGGCCGAGCAGCGACAGCGGCGTGTCCAGGGCGAAGGCATGGCGTTGCACGTAGGCCGGATGCAGCGCGTCGAAGATCGGATTCTGCGCCAGCAGGTCGAGCACGCGGCCGCTGGCATGCAGGTCGAAGCGCTGGCTCTCGCGCATCGACAGCAGGCCGGCGATATGGTCGATCTCGCCGCTGGTCAGCAGCACGGCCTCGATCGGGGAATGGCGCAGGTCGCGTTGCGGCCAGAGCGCGGGGGTGGCCAGCAGCTGCTGGCGGAAATCGGGGGAGGCGTTGATCAACAGCCAGCGCTGGTTGTCGGCGCTGACCGCGATGCTGGCCTGGGTGCGACGTTGGGCACCCGCAAGCTGTTGCCATGCCCGCAGGCTCGCGGGCGTATGGCAGTTCCATTGCGGGTGCCCTCCGCCGGCCGCCGATCCCAATACGATGAGGTGCATCCGGTCTCCGTCTACGGCGCCTGGCCGGTCACATCGTCTCGGGAAAGGAGCTAACGCGCGATCAAAGCTCGCCGGAGGCGTAGCAGTTGATCTCCGCGCCGACGCAGATCTCGCGGATCACTGGCTTGTTCCACTGCTTCATGGGCATTCCTCTTCAGAGTGGGACGACAGGGCGACGACGGCGGCATCCGCCTGCGGCGGGGCGACGGCGTCGACTTCGAGAATAGGCCTGCCCCTCGCCATGGATGTGAAAATTCCGGTAAGGCAGGCCAAGTCGCAAGCGCATCACACTGAGCTTGCGGTGCGTATGCGCAACGGACGCCACGGCGGCCGGCAGCGCCGCGCGCAATTGTGGGAAAGCGCGCAAGCGCGCTAGTGTAGGCGGCACTGTTTCGCCGCGAATGCCCGTCCTTGAACCACTCTTCCCATCCCGGCCTGGAGGCGCTGCTGCAGCGTCCGGCGGCGGCTGTCCTGGCGCCCGCGCTGCGCGAGGCGCTGCTGCAGGCCTGGCACGCGCAGCCGGAGCAGGCCGCACGCGCGCCGTGGCCGGTGCTGGCCGACACCCTGGACGCGCTGGCGCTGCTGTCCGCCGACGAGGCGGCGCTGCTGGCCGCGTTGTTGTTCGATCTGCCCGGGTTGCGTGCGCACCTGGCGCAGTTGCCGGTGGCGCCGCCGGCGCGGGCGCAGGCGGTGGCCGGCCTGCTCGACGGGCAGGATGCGGCCGACCAGGTGTGGGCGCTGCATGCCGGGCGCGAGGCCGGGCGCAACAGCGAGGGCCTGCGCCGGCTGCTGCTGTCGATCGTGCAGGACCTGCGCGTGGTGCCGATCCTGCTGGCGCGGCAGCTGGCGAAGATGCGCGAGGCCGACAAGCTGCCCGAGGCGCAGCGCCGCGCGCTGGCGCAGCTGACCCGCGACATCCACGCGCCGTTGGCCAACCGGCTGGGCATCTGGCAGCTGAAATGGGAACTGGAAGACCTGGCGTTCCGCCACCTGGAGCCGGACACCTACCGGCGCATCGCGCGCGAGGTGGACGAAAGCCGGGTGGCGCGCGAGCGCTACATCGAGGCGGTCAAGAAGCTCCTGTCCAAGGCGCTGGGCGAGCAGGGCCTGCGCGCGGAGATCAGCGGCCGGCCCAAGCACATCTACAGCATCTGGCGGAAGATGCAGAAGAAGCGGCTGGCCTTCGACCAGCTGTACGACCTGCGCGCGGTGCGGGTGATGGTCGACGACGTCGCCGCCTGCTACGCCGCGCTGGGCGTGGTGCACGCGTTGTGGGCGCCGGTGCCCAGCGAGTTCGACGACTACATCGCCCGGCCCAAGGCCAACGACTACCGCTCGCTGCACACCGCCGTGGTCGGCCCGGAAGGGCGCACGATCGAGGTGCAGATCCGCACCCACGACATGCATGCGCAGGCCGAGCTGGGCGTGGCTGCGCACTGGAAGTACAAGGAAGGCGGCAAGGGCGCGGAGAAGGCCTTCGACCGCAAGATCACCTGGATGCGGCAGCTGCTGGAGCAGTCGCAGGACAGCGAGCAGGGCGGGCTGGCCGGTGCGCTGGATGCCGAGCTGGTCGAGGACCGGGTCTATGCGCTGACCCCGATGGGCGAGGTGATCGACCTGCCGCAGGGCGCCACGCCGCTGGATTTCGCCTACCACGTGCACACCATGGTCGGGCATCGCTGCCGCGGCGCCAAGGTCAACAACCGCATCGTGCCGCTGACCCACAAGCTGCGCAGCGGCGATCGCGTGGAGATCCTCACCGGCAAGGAGGCCGAGCCGCGCCGCGACTGGCTGCTGCCGGCCAACGGCTACCTGGCCAGCGGCCGCTCGCGCGACAAGGTGCGCGCCTGGTTCCACAAGCTCGACCGCGCGCGCAACGTGCAGGCCGGCAAGGACCTGCTCGAGCGCGAACTCAAGCGCCTGGGCCTGCAGCACGCCGACCTGCTGCCGGCGGCGAAGAAATTCCATGCCGACGGCATCGAAGAGCTGTACATCCAGGTCGCGCTGGGCGACGTCGGCCCCAGCCAGGTCGGCCGCGCCCTGCACGAGGCCGAGCGCGCCGCGGCGCAGCCGGCCGCGCCGGCGCTGCCGCGACCGACCGCACGCCGCAGCGGGCTGGCCAAGTCCAAGTTCACCGTGCAGGGCGTGGGCAACCTGCTGGTGCAGTTGGCGCGCTGCTGCCAGCCGGTGGCCGGCGAACCGATCGCCGGCTACCTGACCCGCACCCGTGGCGTCACCGTCCATCGTGTCGATTGCGCCGCCTTCGCCCGGCTCGCCGCCGGCAGCCCGCAGCGGGTGCTGCCGGTGGAGTGGGGCCAGGCCGGCGGCGGCTACGAGGTCGACGTGCTGGTGCGGGCGATGGACCGACGCTGGCTGCTTAAGGACATCACCAACCTGATCGCGCAGGAGGACGCCCACGTGCTGGAGATCAACAGCGACAACGTGCGCGACAGCGGCCGCGCGCAGCTGCGCCTGCGGCTGAAGGTGGGCGACTACGGCCAGTTGTCGACCCTGCTCGGCAAGCTCGACGCGCTGCCCGGCGTGGACGAGGCACGGCGCCTGGGCTGAGGGCGGGGCGGCGGCAGCGAGCAGGGCGACTGCCTGGCGCAGGATCCGCGATGCCGTGTTGGTGCGGAGGACTCGCCGCAACAGGCCTTCGTCATGCGCGCGCGTTAAGCTTGCGCGGTGAGCAAGCCGCCAGATCAGATCAAGGACGAACGCCGGCGCACGCAGCGACGGGTGCCGCTGTGGCGCGATCGCCGTGTCTGGCGTTGGGCGCTGGCGGCGTTGCTGCTGGTGGCGATGACCCTGGTGGTGTTCCGCCGCCCGCTGGCCGATCTGCTGTGGCCGGAGACACGCATCCAGCAGCTGCTCGACCAGGGCCATGCCGCGTTGCGTGCCGGCCGCCTCAGCGCGGCCGACGGCAGCGGCGCGCGCGAGCGGTTCGAGGCCGCGCTGGCGCTGGATGGCGACCGCCTGCAGGCGCGTGCGGGGCTGGCCGCGACCGGCCGCGCCGCGCTCGGCCAGGCGCGTGCGGCACTGGCGGCGGGACGCTATGCGCAGGTGCGTTCGGCGCTGGCGCTGGCGCGCGCGTTGCAGGTGCCGCGCGCCGAGGCCGACCGCATCGAGGCCGCGCTGCGCCAGCGCGAGGCCGCGCATGCCGGACTCGACCAACTGCTGCAACGCGCGGCGCAGGCGCGCGGCGAGGGTCGCCTGGACGGCGCGCCCGATGCGGCGCTGCCGCTGTACCGGCAGGTGCTGGAGTTCGCGCCGGAACGCACCGAAGCGCTGGAAGGTCGCGAGGATGCGTTGTCGGAGCTGCTGCAACGGGCGCAGGCGGCGCTGGCGCGTGGTGACGTGCCGGCGGCCGCGACGCTGGTCGCCAGCGCGCGCGACTACGACCCCGGGCATGTCGACCTGCCGGCGGCGCAGGCGGCGCTGAACCGGGCACTGGAAGCGCTGCAGCGCGAGGCCGAACTGGCCTTGCGCCGGCAGCGCCTGGACGCGGCGGCGCGCGCCTTCGCCAAGCTGCGCGCCGCCGCGCCGGACGCTGCCGGCGTGGGCGACGGCGAGGAACGCGTGGCCGCCGCATACGCGGCGCAGGCCATGCGTGCCGCCGCCGATTTCCGTTTTGCCGAGGCCGAGCGCGCCTTGCAGAAGGGACAGGCGTTGGCGCCCGACAGCCGCGCGCTCGCCGATGCGCGGCAGGCGTCGGCGCGCGCACGGCAGAGCCAGGCCACGCTGCAGTCGCGGCTCTCGCCGGCCGAGCGCGCACGCCGCCTGCAGGTCTTGCTGGCGGCGTTGCAGGCGGCCGAAGCGCGCGGCGACTGGCTGACCCCGCCCGGCGCCAGCGCCTACGACACGCTGCTGGCGGCGCAGGTGCTGGCGCCGCGCGATGCGCGCGTGCGCAGCGCCGAGCAGCGCGTGCTGGCGGCGCTGCGGCAATGCTTCGACGACGAACTGCGCGGCAACCGGGTGCTGGCGGCGAGCGCGTGCTACGACGCGTGGCGGGCGCTGGCGCCGGGCGGCAACGGCGTGGCCGCGGCACGTCGACGGCTGGCGCAGCGCTGGCTCGCGGTCGGCGACGAACGTTTGAGCGCTGGCGACGCCGAGTTCGCGCGCGAGGCGCTGCGCCGCGCGCGCGCGATCGATCCGGGTACGCCGGAGCTGGCGGCATTCGCACAGCGCTTGCGGAGTTTGTCGCCTGGGCGCTGAGCATCTTTGCGCAGAGAATCCGATTGCTGCAGGAGGGATGTTGGACCCTTGGGATCGTTCCGATGGTTGGCGAAGCGCACCATTCCGCCGCTGTTTCGCCCCGGGCGATGGTGCGAGACCGCCCGGAACCGCTTCTGCTGGCTGCTGGTACGTTGCAGGCTCCAGTCAGGGCAGTGGCCGATGCCGTGGCAGTTCCGAACTTCGCTCGTCGCGACTGAAGTCGCTCCCATAAGAGGGGCTCGCGGCCAGCGTGCTGGGTGCACTGTAGGAGGGGCTCAAGTCAGGGCAGTGGCCGACGCCGTGGCAGTTCCGAACTTCGCTCGTCGCGACTGAAGTCGCTCCCACAAGAGGCTCGCGGCCAGCGT